>NZ_DAHVYG010000080.1 GCF_027327745.1 Geobacter sp. | reverse complement strand
ATGGGTCTCCTTGCCATAGGACCTCCTGGGAATCAAGATCCCGGCAGGATACGCTATGACGGTTGTGGCCCACCAAAGACAACAGCAGGGGGTGCTCAATTACGTTGGTTCCGCCCCTGCCCAAACTGCTCAATTCCGATGATTCCGGTGCTCAATTCCGTTGGTATCGCACCATCGGTAACTGCTCAATTACCATGGTTCTCGACAAAGTACCCGGCAGGGCGAAAGCTGGGGGAAAGGACGACCGTATGGTTAGAGTCTGACATCAAGCGGCTGATTAAACAAGTCGCGGCAGGAGGTGCCCTATGACCAGAAACACAAAACCCCCCCGGGGGCAACGGCGGGGCTTTGTGGGAGGAAAGGACGGAAAATTTGTCAACTGTCTACTCAAGGCATGCAAGGACCACGTACCGGCCGCCACTTCAGGGCAGCGGACTGCGTATCACGTGCTGTCAGCACAGCCTAACTTCCCGGAATCATTGCGTGCGGGCAATGAGTGAAATCACCATTCACAGCAGATTGCCCGCACCGCCACTGCGGGCATGCGGGCAATGCCGCAGGGGGGTTAGCTCCATCTACCATCTATCGCCACTTGCGGGAGCTCCGAAAAAGGGGACAGGTTGAGCTGCGGACAGTAAAGGCTGCCGACCGTGTAACAGACATGCCGAAAATGTCGCGCAAACGGCACCCCTGGCGCGATTCCCGAACGCGACACAAGGGCAACTATCAACCCGGCCCATCGACCGCTCACAGGGCAAATTTGGAGGCGGAAAGTTAACCACCTTGAACAGGGGTCGCGGTAAATGGCCGTAGACACCCCCCGCACGACTCTACGGAAAGGAGGCAGACATTGAAGAAAGATCGACGACGCTGTGTTGTTGGAAATGATCGAGCAAGGCACCCGCAGAAGGCTGCCGCGGCTCATTTCGGCGTGTCCGAAGCGGCCATATCGAAGCGGCTGCGACGGCTGCGCCAGATTGCAGCACGGCCTGCCGTCCTGGACCGGTTGACGGAGAAAGAACAGAAATTCGTTGTCGCCATTGTCGAGGGCCGAACGCAGACCGATGCGGCTGAAGCCGCTTTTGACGTGACCACCCGGGACAGTGCCAAGGCGATAGGCAACAGGCTGATGAAAGATGCGGACATCAAGGAGGCGATCACCGCCGTCATGGAGTCAGAAGGGCTCAGCCGCCGGCATCTCGTAAAGAAGCTGAAGGTGCACGTTGACGGGGCAGATCCACAAGTTTCACTGAAAGCCGTAGATATGGGACTGAAGCTTCACGACGCTTACCCGGCGGCAAAGACCATGAACCTGAATGTCAACCTGGACGTGTGCCCGGTCGACCTCTCGCGATACGCGAGACATTAAAGGCGGAAGCCTGGAAAGGAGGAAGGATTATGGGACTGATGAGGTTTTTGATGATGCGAGACATGGGGAATGCGAGGGACGATATGGCGGACTTTGCCAAAACCCTGAGTGACCCTGAGTTTCAGACGCCTAAAGCTCAAACACACCTGGCGGAAAGGGCGAGCGGTTGGGCATCTGACCCATTTAACCCGTTCGCCAAAATCGGCTTGAACAACATGGCACAAGGGGCACTGAACGGAGAATTTATAGCAGGGCCTCCCGCGCCTTCCGGACTGACGGGACCGGAACCAGGAACGCGAAAACCCTGGACATGTACACCCGGATGCCGGACTTCATGAAGCGGCTTTCTTCGTGGAATACCTTTCCCTGGGGCGGCTCAAACGGCTTCTAGGCCCTCGCCGAACCAAACAGTAAGGCCGACACCCGTCTGGAGGATGCCGGCCTTTTCTTTGCCCTACGCCCTCAGAAAGACGCAATTCCTTAACTCTTCCCCGGTGACGACATGATCCTCTGCGTTCCAGATCGTCGGCTCAACCTTGGTGAGATCGTTTCCTTCGACCAGGACGACCATGTCCCCGTGCTCGGTCAAAATAGAGGACAGCCGCGTGGTGAGTCCCGACAGCATAGCAGGATTAGCGGGTTTTCCTTCCTGGATGACCGGAATCCACGGGGGGCACACCAAGGATGAGTTTCCCCGAAGGGCAGAATCAAGCCCAGTAACCTTGATGCTAACCGTGTCGACGATTTCCTGAATGTCGACCATCAGCCACGCCAAGAAGTTGAAATCCTCTTTCGTGAATCCCCGGTACCCGTCGACAAACATATCACCGCCAGCATGGGGATATTTTTTGTGTAACGTCTCCGTCCCCGCACCCACCATCTCCTCAACCCGCTCCACATAACTCTTAAGTTTGTCCATCTGTAGGGCCAGATCGTCCAGTAAATCCAGATAGTCCTTGCTCATGTGTAACCCTCCTCATTGAATTTGATGAAGGGGTTATCGCATGGGGAAAATTTAAACACTAGCTTCTAAGAATTTTTTCACTTACTATAATCCACGCAATACAAATAGGTTAATCAGTCAAACTGATTGATTACTCAGTCAGTCTGATTGATTGTTCTCCGCTCTTGACCTGCTTTTCCTCAAGCATCTGCAGGACAACAGAAAACGCCCCTTCTTCGAGGTCGAGAAGAGGAGACGGCGCGGGAGATGGCCGACAAGTTGACTACGTCCGTAAATATGTCGCGGCCCAGAGAGGGGGTAGCGGCGTCTCTGGCCTTGCCGTCTCATGCCACCCCCCCTTCAGTTCCTGACCTTTCCTTCCTCCCTTTGGAAGAAGTAGCGTCGATATTCTGGGGGTAGATTTGGGGGTATGCGTGAAACCACCTGAACATATACCCTTGCAATGCCGGACTGTTACATGAACCGTTTGACACCGACCCTCTCAAAACAAGGGGCTTTCCTCATAACCGGCGGAAAGCCCCTTTGCTTATTTACGCGATGCCAGGCGTTGCCGTACCGCTTCGAACAGGACAACCCCCCCCGCTACCGATGCGTTGAGGGAACTTACCCCTCCCCGCAGGGGTATGGAGATCAGAAAATCGCATTTCTTGGCGGTCAAGTGTCGAATCCCCTCCCCTTCCCCGCCGATTACGATCGCGACATTGCCGCACAGATCCTGGTCATACAGTGAAGAAGCGGCACGGTCCGATGTCCCGTAGATCCAAAATCCCGCATCCTTCAGCTCATCGAGCGTCTGGGCCAGATTCGTGACCTGGGCGACGGGGATGGTTTCGGCCGCTCCTGCAGCACTCTTCTCGACGGTGGAGTTGACCCTTGCGGCACGGTCCCTGGTAATAATGACGCCATGGGCGCCGGCGCATGCGGCACTTCGTATCAGGGCTCCCAGATTGTGCGGATCCTGCACCCCATCGAGCACCACGAGGAGCCCCATCTCCCCCGAAGAGCGCCAGACCGCCAGCAGGTCCGAGAGTTCCGCATACGGGAAACCTTCCAACCGTAGTGCGACCCCCTGATGATGGTCGGTGCCACAGAGACGGGAGATATCCCGCTTGTCGCGATTACGCACCGGCACCTCCCGTTCCGCAGCGAGCGAGAGCAGTTTCTCTAACCGGCGGTCTTGAACGTCTCGGGAGACAAAAAGCTCGAAGGCCCTCCGCTTGCCGCGCAGGGCCTCCATCACGGGATTGATCCCGTAGAGTAGTTCTTCTTTCACGAAAAATAGCCTCCCTCGTTCAACCGGCAATGATTTCGTCGAGAATCATCTCCGCCGCGGCTGCCGGGTCCTTGGCATCGCCGATGGGCCTGCCGATGACAAGGTAGTCACCTCCTGCCTTCACCGCCTCGGACGGGGTCATCACCCGCTTCTGGTCATTGAGGGCGGCAAAACTCGGCCTGACGCCGGGGGTGACAATGAGAAAATCCTTGCCACATGCCTCCCTGATCAGGGGAATCTCCCGGGGGGATGCCACGACACCGTCAATACCCGCCTTTTGGGCAAGCGTTGCGAGTCTGACGACCATTTCCGGAACCGGATGCTCGATTCCCACCTGGCGCAGCGTCTCCTCGGTGGAAGAGGTGAGAATCGTAACCGCCAGCACCTTAGCCCTCTCCCCACCGTGGAACTCCCTGTCAAGGGCTTCAACCGTGCGGGCCATCATCTCGTAACCGCCGAGGGCGTGCAGATTGAACAGCTTGACCCCGAGACGCGCCGCTTCCAGAGAAGCCATCGCCACGGTATTCGGAATATCGTGAAATTTCAGGTCCAGGAAGACATCGCCGCCAAACTTCTGGATCATCCGTACCGTTGCGGGCCCGCAAGCGGTAAACATCTGCTTCCCCACCTTGAACATCCCGACGCGTCCGGCGAGGGTCTCAGCCCAGTACTGGACGTGGGAAAACTCCCCCGTATCGAGGGCAAAGATGATCTTGCTCCGAGCTTCTTCCCTGGTCATCATCTCTGGTACTCCTTGAAGGGGTTACTGGTTGAGCGCTGCTGCGACAAGAGATTTCACCTGCTCCACCGCCTCGTCCAGAGGCAGGAGAGACACTTCGCCACTCTTCCGTATCTTGAGCTCCACCTTCCCTTCAGCAAGGTTCTTGCTGCCGACCACGAGTCGAAGCGGAATGCCGATGAGGTCGGCATCCTTGAACTTGCTCCCGGGGCGCTCGTCGCGGTCGTCGAAGAGAACTTCCACCCCGGCATCCGTCAGGGTGCGGTACAGCCCTTCGGCGGCCGTCATCACCGAGGCATCCTTGGCGTTGACGGCGGAAACGATGCAGTGGAACGGCGCAATCGGAATCGGAAAGACGATGCCGTCGGCATCATGGTTCTGCTCGATGCAGGCGGCAACGGTTCTTCCGATGCCGATGCCGTAGCATCCCATGAAGATGGTCTGTTCCTTCCCCTCGGCATCCAGATATGTGGCACGCAGTGCCTCCGAGTATTTGGTGCCGAGCTTGAAGACATGCCCCACTTCGATGCCGCGCCAGAGCTCCAGATGTCCCGCCGGACAGCGGGGACACGGATCGCCATGCACGACGTTGCGGATGTCGGCAAACCTCTCCGGAGCGAAGTCACGATCGAAGTTGACGTTCTTGTAATGGAGATCCCGGGCATTGGCGCCGGTGACGAAATTCCGCATTCCCTGGGTCGCCAGGTCGGCGACGATGCGGACCTTCAGCCCCACCGGCCCCGCGAATCCCACCGGAGCCCCGGTGACCTTTTCGACAATCTCCTCGCTCGCCATCTCGAGCGCTTCGCAGCCGAGAACCTTTGCCAGCTTGATTTCGTTGAGGTCGTGATCCCCTCTGACGAGTACCGCCAGCGGTTCGCCATCGGCCACCACGAGAAGCGTCTTGATGAGCGATGAGGCCGGAATGCCGAGAAACGCCGTCACCTCTTCCACGCTCCGCTTCTGGGGAGTCTCGACCCGCTCCAGAGAACGGGGTTCGGCGTGCTCGGGGGCCACCGGACGGGCCTCGGCCTTTTCGACGTTGGCAGCGTACTCGCAGGTGGAACAGGAAACGATGGCGTCCTCGCCCGAGTCGGCAAGGACCATGAACTCGTGGGAAAACGCCCCGCCGATGCTCCCGGTGTCGGCCTCCACGGCCCGGAAATTGAGCCCGCACCGCTGGAAGATGCGGCGGTAGGCCTGGTACATCCTGTCATAGGACGAATCGGCGGCAGAGCTGTCCACGTCGAAGGAGTAAGCGTCCTTCATGATGAACTCGCGACCGCGCATGAGGCCGAAGCGGGGGCGGATCTCGTCGCGGAACTTGGTCTGGATCTGGTAGAGGTTCAGCGGCATCTGCCGGTAGCTCTTCACCTCGCGGCGGACGATGTCAGTCACCACCTCCTCATGGGTAGGACCGAGACAGAACTCGGCATCCTTGCGGTCCTTGAAGCGGAGCAGTTCCTTCCCGTACTTCTCCCACCGCTTCGACTCCTGCCAGAGCTCCGCCGGCTGGACGCTCGGCATCAGGATCTCGATGGCCCCTGCCCGGTTCATCTCTTCGCGGACAATCGCCTCGACCTTCCGGATGGAACGAAGCCCGAGGGGGAGGTAGTTGTAGATGCCGGCTGCGAGCTTACGGATCATCCCGGCGCGGAGCATGAGCTGGTGGGAAATCACCTCGGCATCGGAAGGGGTTTCTTTGACGGTTGGGACAAAATACTGGGAATAACGCATTGACGGTCCTCTATGGATATAATGCAGGGGCAAACCTCGTGTTTTCCCTGGCACGGGCGATCACAAGGGATCGCCCCTACGATTTCTCCTTCGCCATCTTTTCCACCTCCGCCACCAGGGCGTCGGCCATCTCGCTCTCGGGGACCTTCCGAACGATCTCCCCGTGACGGAAGAGAAGACCCTCTCCCCGGCCGCCGGCAATCCCGACATCGGCCTCGCGGGCCTCGCCCGGGCCGTTCACGACACATCCCATGACGGCAACCGTCAAGGGGGTGTCTATGACCGCAAGCCGTTTTTCCACTTCCTGCGCAACGCCGATCAGGTCGATCTGGCACCGGCCGCAGGTGGGACAGGAGACGAAATTAATCCCTTTCCGGCGAAGACCCAGGGCCTTCAGAATCTCCCAGCCCACCCGGATCTCATCCACCGGATCGCCGGTCAGCGACACCCGCATCGTGTCGCCGATCCCCTCCGAGAGCAGGATGCCGAGTCCCACGGAAGACTTGATGGTGCCGGAAAAGATGGTGCCGGCCTCGGTGATCCCGATGTGGAGCGGGTAGTCGACTCTGGTGGCGAGAAGCCGGTAGGCATCGACCGTTTTCGGAACGTCGGATGCCTTGAGGGATATCTTGATCTGGTCGTAGCCGAGTTCCTCGAGAATCCGGACGTGGCCGAGGGCGGACTCCACCATCGCCTCGGCGGTGGGATGCCCGTATTTTTCCAGAAGCTCCTTCTCGAGCGAACCGGCGTTGACGCCGATCCTGATCGGGACAAGACGTTCGCGGGCGGCCCTTACGACCTCTTCCACCTTCCACCGTTCGCCGATATTGCCCGGATTGAGGCGAAGACCGTCGATCCCGCCGTCCAGAACCTTCAGCGCCAGCCGATAGTCGAAGTGGATATCGGCGATGACCGGTATCGGGCTAAGCCGCTTTATGTCTGCGAGGGCCACGGCCGCCGCCATATCGGGGACAGCGCAGCGCACGATCTCGCATCCCGCCGTGGCGAGGGACCGGATCTGGTCAATGGTTGCCGCAACGTTGCGGGTGTCGGTGTTGCACATGGATTGGACCGAGCAGGGAGCCCCGCCGCCAACCGGTACGTTTCCTACGCGAATCTGCCTGGTTTGCCGTTTCATAAGCGGGCATAGTAGCCGCAACGGCCGGGAAAAGTCAAGAAAGGAAGAGCCCGCCGAAGCGGGCTCCTGGAGGGTTTGGCAGAAGGGAGGGATGGTGTCAGAAAGAATACCCCAGCCGGGTCCCCACGAGGAAGTATTCGAAACCGGTGGCGGTGCCGGCCCCCAGGGCGTAGTTGCCGAATTCACCGTTCACCTCGGCGGTGAAGTGATTGGTCAGCCGGTACGAAACCGTGCCGGTGATGCCACCGAAGAGATCGTCGGTGTGGTCGCCGTAGCGGTCGAACGACTGGAATCCGCCGTAGGGTTCGAGATAAACCGCCAGCCGCTCTCTCTTCCAGTCGAGAGAAAGGAAGATCTGGTGGGCCATGAAGTTGTTCGGATCGAAATATCCCCCCCTGCTCTGCCGTTCGAAATCAAGATAGCGGAAGCGGTACCCGGTCCGCAGGAACGGATTCCCCGTGAGCAGCGTATATGATGGTGCTATCACCGCATCATGGGCGTGGTTGGAGTCGGAATAGTCGCGATAGCTGTAGGAACCGTAGAGGAAAATCCGATCGGTGAGCCGCTGTGAGGCGGAAAGGCTGGTCGCCAGGACGCGGATCCGCTTCTCCACGAGTTCAGCGGTGTCGGTGAGGGCCTCCTTGCGGACGCCGAACCCGATGGAGCCACGGCCGACCTCGGCGTCGGCATTGAGCCGCCAGGTAAGGATGGTGTTCGTGGTTGAGTCGTCAACGATATGGATCCCTCCACCGCCGCCGATGCCGAGCCATGACAGGAGCCGGTAATACCCTCCGGCGGCAAGAGTGTGGGCGTTGTTATGGCGCGACGGGTCGTGGGAATCCGCATGGGCGTACTGGGCTGAAGCGCTCCACCCCGGCTCCTGATAGGTGTAGGAAACACCGTAGCGATTCTGCCGGTTGTCGTCGGTATCGCTGTAATAGCCGTAGCGGGCATCGACGGTGTGGTTCACGGTCCGGTCGATCTCCTCAAGAAGCCCCTTCAACTCACGCTCCTGATAGGGGTAGGACGGCTTGAGCTGACGGGCATTGGCAACGGCACCCTTTTTGTCTCCTGTGTCGATAAGCGCATGGGCAAGCCCGATCCGGGTATCAAAGTCGTCGCCGCCGGCAAGTATATGATTGTAAATGGCAATCGCTTCCCGGCCGTTCCCTTTCCATCGGAGCGCGTTCGCCTTCACCAGGAGGGCGTCGCGGTTTTCGGGCCCGGACGAAAGGACCGTGTCAGCCTGGCCGATGGCCTGCTCCTGTTTCCCCTGCCACGACAGAACCCGTGCAAGGTGTATCCGCGCGGCGGCATCAGCCGGTTCATCGGCCAGAATCGCCTCAAGCTCCCTCACGGAGTCGTCGAGGCGGTCGGCCCAGGAAATGGCCACCGCCATCCGCAGCCGTTCGCTGGCCGGAAACGACCGTGTAAGGGAAAGTGCCGCCACGTACTGGCTCGCCGCGTCGGTGTAGTTGTCCTTTCCGGTAAAGAGATCCCCCAGCTCCTTATGGAGTTCCGCCTTCTCCTGCGGCGCGGCTGCGGCGTCGATCCGGCTGCGGTAGGCGGCCACCGCCCCGGTCACGTCTCCGGAGCGGAACATTTCGGCGGGGGTGGCGGCAAAGGCGGCACCGGCACCGAGAACCAATGTGCACGCGACGAGAAGAGGCCATATCATCTTCATTTTCCTCCCAGATACTGATTGAAAGACACTAGATCAAGACGGTTGTCGATATTGAGCCGTGGTATCTCATCGGGATTGCTCACCGGGCCCCAATATCCCTCGTTCGAGGTGAGGATCTCGGTGAAACCCGCCCTTCGCGCGGCATTAATCCGATCGCGGTCGTAGATACCGTACGGCCAGGCAAGAACGCGGGCCCGCTTTCCGAGCTCCTTCTCCACGGTTTGTTGAAAGCGCATGAGATCGGACTCCACCTCTGCAGTGGTCGCAATTTTCGCACGATTGAACGCATGGAGATCGTAGGTATGACATGCAACCTCCACGAGGTCGTCGGCGACGAGATAGCGGTACTCATCCCAGCTCAGTACCGGCCGCCTCCCGTCCCGTTCGATGAAGCTCCCCGCATGGGAGCCGATGACGGCGATGGTGGAATGGAAACCGTATTGACGGAACAGGGGATAGGCATAATCGATGAACGTGGCATAGCCGTCGTCAAAGGTGATGACCACCGTTTTTTCACCACGGGCCTTGAGCGTTGCCGCATCGCACACCGGCACGGCACGGTAGCCGTTTGCGTAAAGCCATTCCATCTGCGCGGCGAAAAGTGCCGGCGAGATCGTGAACGGGTCCCCGTACTGATTGGAGATGTCATGGTAGAGCAGGACCGGCACGCGCCACGTTTCCGCTGCCACACCGCCGAGGGGAAGGGCAAGGGAAGTGAGGGCGGCACCGGTCAACACCATGAATTCACGCCGCGTAATCTCCATGGGTTACTCCGGAATCCGGGCAAGGTAGTCGCGATAGATGCTGAAGCTCTCTTTGAGAGCCGTATGGTAGAGGGGATGGTCCCATCCCTCCCAGGTATATTGTCTGACACCCGGGGAGGAAAAACCTGCAGGAAGGGCGTCGGTCAAATTTGACGGCCGGCCGGTCTCCGCCGCCAGCAGCCCCATCCCCGATGGCATGTAGCTGCAGGCAATGATGCCGATTCCCTCCGTCGGGCGGGTCTTCTTCCCCCCTTCCATCCAGAGAATCTGCCGCGAGCTCGGGTCCGTAACGTTGATGAGTCCCCACGGGATCCGCAATTCAATCATGCTGCCGGTGACACGGACATCGGACAGGGAGTTGAAGTCGGGGGCCCGGCGATCGAGGGAGCCGAAGCGAAGCCCGCTCATGGAGAAGACGCGGGAGGGGTAGAACCGGCTCCGGTCCTTGCTGATGCGCCGGTGGTTGGTGATGTTCTGCATCGGAACCCATTCTCCCAGGTCCGAGGGGCGGGGTCTGACGGTTTTCTTACCTTCGTTCAGGTACTTGTCGTAGTGCCGCGTGACAAGGATCCTGCTCTTCCCCTCCCCTGCCAGATGAATCACGAACGAAAGTCCCATCGGGCTCTCGCCCCGGCAGTCAAACGGCAGTGTCAGCTCACCCTTCCCCGACCCACTGGGATCGAGCCCGATGAGGTAGTGGGCACGGGAAAAGTCCACCGGGGCGGCCGTCTCGAGGCAGAGATAGAAAAAACCTTCATCGTGCTGGGCGGAAAGCCTCGCCAGGGTCCGCGAACCGTCGCATCCGTCGCCGAATCGGTGGAAGGGGCCCCCATCCTTCTCGTAGAGAATCGCCGCCTCCCGCCACTCTTCCCGCCTCCCGCCGAGCGTGGCCCGCAGGGCGGGATAACCGGGATATGCCGCAAGGAGCCCGTAGTTCTGCTCGGCATCCTGGAGATTGAACCAGAACGGATTTCGCTCCGCAGGGAGCTCATAGGGGAGAAACACCCAGTTGCGCTTGAACCATTCGTCGAACCAACTGAAGACCATCCCCCCCGCCATGCCGGAATCCCGGATAGCGTCCATCATGAGGCCGTTAATCCGTCCCTGGGCCTTCTCGTCGTGACCGCCGTGATGCCAGCCGTCCTGCTGCCAGTGGGTAATTTCCCGGCTCGAAGGGACCCCGAACTCGGCAATGACCACCGGCTGGGAACCGTGATGGCGCTTGAGTTCCTTGAGATAGTCGAGGTAGGGGCTCTGACGGTTCAGGTAATCGTTATTTAGGAAATCGGGGTAATAGGGGTAGACGTGGTAAGAGGCGAAGAACCCGGCCCCACGCCCGGCGCTGATTTTTGCCGGATCGAAGGTCTCCACGTCCTCGTCCTCGTTGCAGGCATCCATCGCAACCTGGTAACCCTGCCAGCGCAACCCTTCACCGTAGGTCGATTCGGAGGGGTGAACGAGTGGGTCGAGCGTAGGCCAGTTGGTGATGGTCACCGGGTGAGTGACCCCGTACCGCTCGTCCTCATAGCTCTGCAGGAAGTCGCAGGTCTCGGCGGCCCACGCCTCGAAGGGAGGCCCTTCCTCCATCCGGAGAAACCGGCCGGCATACCGTTGCGAAGCCCTGCCGCGGGAATCGTTGAAGGCCCGAACGGCGCAGCTCTCCCACTCCCGTCCCACCACAAAGCCGGCCAGCCACGGGGTCACGTCACTGCGGTAGGCACCATGGGGCAGCCCCGGCCGTTCGGGGAACTCGGCGCTGCCACAGACCGCATCGACCGCTTCGCGGATCTGGCGCCGGACATAATCGGTGTACTTCGTGCCGCGAAAATCGTTATCGTCCGGGAGCTCCAGCCAGACCCCCTGAAACAGGAAGAGCCGCCCTCCCCGGCCGTTGAACTCGGCAAGGGCGTCGTAGAAACCGGGGGGGTGAATCGTGTAGATCCGGAGCGAATTGACCCCGAGCTCCCCCATCTGGCGAAACCACGAGAGATAGGTCCCTTTGCAGATCGGGTACTCTCCGGGGAAATATCCAGGGAGACCCAGCCCGAGATTGATCGCCTTGATGAAAAAGCGTCGCCATGTCCCGTTTTCATCTATTTCCAGAAAATCTCTGTGGGCACGGAAACGGGAAATGCGATGCGCCGTCGATGCGGGGGCAATGCCAGGCCGCCCGATCCGTTCCGCCCACACATTGGCATCGCGGTCGGCGGGGTCGATCTCCAGGGCCTGGTAGAAGGCCCAGCGGGCGGTGGGGAGATCACCGAGAGCCTGAAAGGCGAGACCGAGGCCGACAAAACTCCGGGCACTTCGCCCCTTCTCCTGGGCCCGCCGGAAGATGTTCAGCGCCTCCTGGTGATCCCCGCGCTCCAACGCCGAAAAACCAAGCGACAGGTGGTCGGCAGCAGGTATCGAAACCCGCTTGGCTCCCGTCACTTCGGCACCCCGCTCCCCATCGACTTCGCAAATGAAGCCAAACGGAGGAACAGTCCATGGACTGCCTGCTCAAAGGGTTTGAACCAGTCACAGGAGGAAAAGAACATGAACGAAACATAGCCGACGAATAACGAGAGCAGAAGCACCCTCGGCATCACATAGAGCAGCCGCTCAGGCAGTCGAACCAGATATTTCACCGTGAATCTCCCGTCGTTTGGGCTTTCCCCACCCCTTTTTCCAGAAGAAGAAGGTGGCGAGCAGACGTTCCACAACGATAACCTGCCGATAGCCGAAAAACTCCAGCAGGCCGAAAAAACAAAGTTTCATGACATCGCCGAGCTTGCCGTACCTCTTGTAGATCAGGTTGTCCAGCAGGATGGAGGCGAGGTTGATCCACGTTCCCCAGAGGACGGCAAGCAGAAAGAAGAGGATGGCAAATTCACGGCTCACGTGGCCGAGGATGAAGAGGATGAGAAAACCGACATAGCCGAGAAACTCCACGGCCGGTCCGAACATCTCCACGAAGAAGAAATAGGGGAATCCGAAGATCCCCACCATCCCGTACCGCGGGTTGAGGAACATCCGCTTGCCGTGCCAAAGGCTGTCGATCAGGCCGCGGTGCCAGCGGTTGCGCTGTTTGAGCAGAGAGACGAGGTCCGACGGCACCTGGGTCCAGCATACCGGATCGGGGACAAAGACCACCTTGTACCGAATCTTCTTTTCACGGCAGTGGCGATGGAGCCTCACCACCAGGTCCATGTCTTCCCCGACGCTCTTGCGATATCCGTTGACCGCAACCACCATGTCCTTGCGGAAGATGCCAAAGGCCCCCGAGATGATGAGCAGGCTCCGAAAGTAGTTCCAGGAGGTCCGACCGGACAGGAACCCCTTGGTGTATTCCACCGACTGGAAACTCTCGAGGAGGCCCCGCGGCGCCTTTACCTTCCTGACGACACCGTCCTCCACCTCGCACCCGTTCAGCACCCGGACGATCCCACCGGTGGCTATCACCTCCCGATCCTCGACGAAGAGCCGCGTGGCCCGGATAAGGGCATCGTTTTCCAGGACCGAATCGGCATCAATCGAACAGAAAAGGGGAAACCGCGAGGCGTTGATCCCGGCATTCAGCGCATCGGCCTTGCCGCCGTTCTCCTTGTCGAGCACAAACAGATGGGGATGATCGATCGAAACGTACTTGGCAATCAGCGGCTCGTGGGGAACCACGAGGCTGATCGGCCGGTCGATCCGGACGAGACGGAACTCTTCGATGAGCCGATTCAGTGTACCGTCCGTCGAACCGTCATTGACGACGATCACCTCGTATTCGGGGTAACGGAGCGCCAGAAGGGACTTGATCGAGGCAACAATGGTCTTCTCCTCGTTGTAGGCAGGCACGAGAATCGAAAGGGGACGGTAAAACATCCCGTTAAGAGTATTGTCGATGCTATGACTGGTGATTGTGGTGAGATAATTTCGGATGTCGCGCAGGGAAATGATCGTAAACAGGGTATAAAATCCGTTAAGCACGATGAAGTAGATGAAGACGACCGGCTGGAGAAACAGCAGGATTTCGACAACCTTATGAAGCATAAATGAGCCTTTTCAGAACGTACTGGGAAACATCGCGGACAAAACGGTCTTCGCTCTGCGTTTCCTCCACCAGGACGTCAAGCCCTGCTTCCCCCATCTTCGCCAGCGCATGTGCCGAGTTTATCCTCACATGATAGCTCTCGTCGTGAAGCAGATTCCGCAGCGGTGAGATAATGTCCGGTGAATAGAGATGGGCGTTCTTGGCAGCCACGCCTCGAATACGCCAGTCGGGGTCCCGGAGACACTCGGTCAGCAACCACTCCTCGTCCACTGCGGAAAACCGTTCGAGCGTACGGATACAGGCGATCCGCATCTCGGCCACATCGCGAAAACGCGTAAAGCACGACAACACCATTTTCTGGGCCGAAAAGAACATTTCCGCACCGCAGGCCTGGATGATGTCCCGTTTGAGAAGCACCGGCAGCTCCGGGTCCGCCATGAGTTCATCCAGAACCTCCACAAGCAGGGCATCCTGCTCGTGCTCCCGGAACGACCGGATGATGTTGGTATAGATGTACTCGTTGAATTTGCCGGACATGAAAAGGGGATCCCTGAGGATCCGGTTGATGGTCGGCAGGTCGGTACGCTGCGCGATAAGACTGAGCGCCCATACCGCCTTTGGTATGATCCGGCTGTCCTTTTCCCCGGCAAGGACAGATTCGAAAACCGGTTTCAACTCGGGGAAACGGAAGTAACCAAGCTTTTCTACCGCTATGAAACGCCTGACCCAGCGACGGGACCCGAGCATTTCCCGGTAATGCACGTCGACGCCGAGCTCCCGGACGCACCGGCGAATATTTTCAGCCATTTCGCCGCTTACGTTTACTAGCATGGTGGCGACCACATTGCCGAGCGCCTCGTACTCGAGGAAAGTCTGGGGGGGATGGACGGGATGGGAAGGATCGTAGAACCGGTGCGCCAGATCGGCAAGGTAGGTTTCGCGCAACTGCTCAAGCTTTTTCGCCCGGCGCTCAACGTGCAGCTTGTGGAAAAGAAGGACCAGGAACAGAAGGAACGTGACCGCAAAAAGAAGCACGTTGATGGTGATAATGATGTCGCGGAGCGTTTCAGACCCCATTAAGGTTTGAACAAATTCCGTTATCAGTTGACACTCCCTTCCGCCCGAACCCATTATTTTTGGAGCGACAAGTCTAGACGCTACCCGGTCATTTGGCAACTCAAAATTACGTGAAAAACCCGGGGAATCAATAGAATTGACAATCCGTTCTCTTTCCTGTTTATTGGAAGGCATGAAAAAGACGGTCCACCGGAAAGAAGTCAAATCAGCCAAATCCAAACCAGCCACACAGCCAAAGAAAGGGGACATCATCGATGTCTCCGTGTTCGACCTGAACGAAGAAGGTTTTGCGACTGCCGTTTACGAAGGGATTCGGCTCTTCGTCTCAGGGGCCTTGCCAGGCGAGGATGTCCGCGTCCGGATCACCCATGCCGGTCGAAGGGAACTCACCGGGGAAGTCATCAGGGTGCTTCGCCCGAGCACGGACAGGCTCCCCGATCCACCCTGTCAAAGGGCGGGTTTCTGTGATGGCTGTCCGCTGATTTCAATGCGGTATCCAGGCCAACTGGCATGGAAGCGCTCGTACGTGGAAAAGTCCGTTCACGCCCGCCGGAGCCTGAGGGACGTCCCAGTCCAGAGCGTCCTCCCCTCACCGCGCCCCCTCAACTACCGGAACTCGGCCAAGCTCGTGGTGGCAGGGACGTTCCGCTCCCCCGTCATAGGCATTTATCGCCGCAACAGTCACGATGTCCTGGATATCAGCGATTGTCCCCTCCACCATCCGCTCATCAACCGGATAGCTGCAACCGTCAAGGATGGGATAAGGAAGGGAAAGGTGCCGGTTTACAGCCCGCGAACCGGAAGCGGAATTCTGCGATATCTCGTGATACGGGTCTCTGAACGGCACGAACGGGCTATGGTCGTCTTCGTCACTTCACGACGAAGCTTCAACGAAATTCATCATCTGGCAAAATATGTGCGCCAGGCAATACCTGAAGTCGACGTGGTGGTCCAGAACGTAAATGCCTCGGAAGGAAACGTCATCCTCGGCCAGCACGATCACTACGTCAGCAAGGACCACGCAATTATCGAGGAAGTGGGGGATATCCGCTTTTCAATCTCGCCCCGCTCCTTCTTTCAGGTCAACAGTGGCGGCGCCCGTCTTATCTATGACAAAGTCCGGGAGTGGAGCTCCCTTACGGGATCCGAGTCGGTAGTCGATCTCTATTGCGGGATTGGCGGCATTTCTCTCTATCTCGCCGGGCAGGCGCGAGAGGTGCATGGCATCGAGTTCGTCGAAACGGCCGTGGCCGATGCCGAAAAGAATGCCCGCCTGAACCATATCGACAATTGCACCTTCGAGTCGGGGGATGCGTCGGAACTGCTGGAGGCTCTGCACGAGGAAGGAAAACCCGTTGATCTGATCGTCCTCAACCCTCCGCGGAAAGGGTGCGACCGCCGTGTTCTGGAGACCGCCGCAGCCATCGCCACACCCAGGATCATCTACGTCTCGTGTTCCCCCCTCACGCTTGCCCGGGATCTGGAAATCCTCGCGGAGCTCGGGTACAGGACCAGGGAGATCCAGCCTGTCGACATGTTCCCCCAAACTCCCCACATCGAAAACGTGGCCCTTGTCGTCAGGGACGCGGCTCCCGAGAGCGGGGCACGCATCCCCCGCAAACCTGCTGCTTCTGATAAGATCAAAAAGAAGAGGGGGACTGCCTGAGCCCCCCTCTTCATACCACGATCCGGATTCCTCTCTCTATTTACGCAGCACCTTGACTACGGCCGAAAAATCCTCTTCGCCCCGACCGTCCCTGTCCCCCTGCTCGTACACCGAGCAAGCAACCCGGGCTCCCGGCAACTCAAGCCCGAGACTGTCCGCCTTCTCCAGCACAAGCTCAAGCTGTTGGTGAACATACTTGAGGGCCAGGTTCCTCGTGAAATCACCGCGGGCGATACTGCGCCCTTTCGAGTGGAACAGGGGCGACGCCACACCGCCGGAATCGAGCACCTCAAGAATCTTGTCGACACCGAAGCCGAGTTTCTCGCCGAAAACTATTGACTCGGCCAGGGCCTCCATCATCTCTGCCTGAACAAGGTTTACGACAAACTTCATCAGGGTCGCTTCCCCGACCCCCCCCACCTGGATGATATTCAGCCCGAAGTAGGAGAAGAGCTCGCGACAGCGGCCCACCAGGGAGGGATCTCCGCCGGCGAGGATGGTGAGGAGCCCGTTGGCGGCATGTTCCTTGGTCCCCCAGACCGGGGCATCGAGGAACATTACCCGGTGCTTGGCCGCTTCGTCCGCCATTTCCATGGTGCTTTCGAGGGAGTGGGTCCCCATGTCGACCAGAATCGTTCCGGGATCAATACCGGCAAAAATTCCGTCCGGGCCGTAGACGTCGGGCCGGAGCCGCTCCTTCTCGGGCCGGATGTAGATCACGAGGTCTTTACCTTTGGCGGCCTCCCGTGGAGTTGCCGCACTGGCAGCCCCTTTTGCAACAAGCTCGGCTACGACCGAAGCCTCTGAATCATATACGGTGAGATCGTAGTTTCCCTTCATGAGATTGGCAGCCATATGCCTGCCAACCGTTCCCAACCCGAGAAAACCTATTTTTTTCAACATGGCGCGCCTCCTGGATTACGGATTAAAGATCATGTCACGGATGAATAATACTACAACCGCTTCAAGTCCTGCACAATAGGGGAAAAACAAAAAAACGACATTCAGCGGTGCCTTGTCACTCCGACACGGTCGCAGAACCTGGCCAGAACGCAGGTTGAGCACCGCGGGGACAACGGAGTGCAATGATTCTGACCAAAGGTCACGAGATAATCATTGATCACTCCCCAATATTCCGCGGGCAATTTTGCGCGCAGGGCGAACTCAGTCTGCTCCGGAGTCCTGGTATCGACATATCCCCAACGATTGGTTATCCGGTGCACGTGGGTGTCGACGCATATCCCGGGCTTGCCGAAACCGAGTGTCACCACCAGATTCGCCGTCTTTCGCCCCACCCCCCTGAAGGTCAGGAGCTCGTTAATATTGTCCGGAACCTGACAGTCGTATCGCTCGACGAGAGTACGGCAAATCTCCAGAATTTGGGCAGCCTTGTTCCGGTAGAAACCGACGGGGTAAATTGCTTCCTCCACCTGCTCCCGCGACAGAGCCAGCATCGCTTCGGGAGTATCGGCCAGCGCAAAGAGTCGCTCCGAGGCGGGACCGGTAGTTCGGTCCTGGGTCCTGAGAGAGAGGATGCAGGAGACCAGAACCTTGAACGGATTCCCCTCGCGCTGCGAAACGATCGTAACCGCAGGGCTCGGCCACTGCCTGACCGCCTCCGCCAGAAGCGCCATCGCCTCGTGAATGTCGTCGTCCCTCACTAAAGACCCCGGTTCCTGAAGATGCGCATGAAAAGGACCCCCATGATCGAAAGCGAGAGTCCAACGCAGAGGAAAAGATAGCCTATGCTTCTGCCGTCTCCCCATCCCCAGAGATCCTGCCCGTTCATGAAACCGATGAGATACAGTCCCGAAAACGTGAGAACTCCTCCTATCACATACAGCACCATCGCTAAAATGCCGAGGCCGAGCCCCCGCGCCTGCACCATGTCCGTTCTCCTCGTCTGCCGTTGGGTCCCGGCCCCACATCCATCGTCGCCGGATGAGGGCGCATTCTACCGAAAGAGGGGCGCCATGACAACCGCAAAGTCCCGGCATCTCCGACATATTGACGCGTCAGGCAACTCTTTGCTTGCAATGGGTACCGCAGACATGTTTTATTAGGAAGCTGAAAGGTTTCCCATGAAGGAATTGATCGATTTGCATATTCACTCTTGTCATTCCGACGGGGTCCATCCCCCGGCGGAGCTGGTCCGGATGGCGGCCGAACGGGGTCTGGCGGCCATCGCCGTAGCGGACCACGATGCAGTGGAGGGAATCGATGAAGCCGTTTCTGCGGGCGCTCAGTGGGGAGTCGAGGTGATTCCCGCGCTGGAACTCTCCGTCGAGCACGGCCGCTACCGCGACATGCACATCCTCGGATACTGGATAAACCACAGGGATGATGCGCTGCGGGAAAGACTGGCCGAATTCAGACGGATCCGCGACGATCGTGGCCGGGCAATCGTAGAGAGGATCAACCGTAAGCTAGTGGCGGCCCGCAAGGCCCCCCTCTCCTATGAGCAGGTCCGCTCGCTCGCCGACGGAGCGGTTGGCCGCCCGCACATTGCCCGGGTGCTTATGGATGCAGGATACGCCCGGGACATGGGCGACGCATTCAAGCGGTATCTCATTCCGTTCAACGTCCCCAAGCGCTATATTCCGGCGGCCGATGCCATCGCCGAGATAAGGCGGATTGGTGGGGTGGCAGTGCTTGCCCACCCGACCACTGTCAGCGACAACCGGCGAGAACTCCGGCGGATCATCGAAGAGCTCATGCAGCTCGGCCTTGACGGAATCGAAGTGTTCAACAACATGTGCCAGAAAGACGAAATGATTTTCCTTCAAAGCCTGGCCGACGAGTTCGGCCTCATCGTTACGGGTGGTTCTGACTATCACGGGATCGAGGACGATGTCGAGATCGGAATCGGGCGGGGAGGTCTCGCCATCTCACGCCACCTTGCGGTCGAACTGAAGAAGAGGGCTGAATCGCGGGCAGCGACTCGGGGAATGCCCGTCGAATAGAGGTGCGCCAATGGCTGACGCGCGGGAAGTGCTGGAGATGATGCGGGAAGTCGTCAGGATCAGGATCTCCATGCTGCGCGACGGGGTGACATTTTACGAAGACTCCCGCAGAAGCTACTACCTTCAGGAATACGAGGACAAACTTCGCCAGCTTGATCGGCTGATCCGCAAGGCAAGCATCAGGATAATCACAGGAAAAGGTGACATCTTCCCCGAAGACGATGCTCCGGAATAGAAAAAGGACCCGGATATGTGCGGGTCCTTTTTTCTAATCATGATGTTTCGGATGAGATGCGAAAACGTCATTCCTTATACGATTTATAGCTGACGATCTTAAGGTCGTCTTCAAGCTTCACAACCCCCTCCACACCAGCGGCGATACGCAGCGTCTCCCTTTTCTCGTCTTCGGAATGCACGTGCCCTGAGAGCTTCACGACGTTCTGCCCGACCGAAATCCTGAAATGAATGTTTCCGATGGCATTCGAGCGGAGGAGCTCCGTTTCGATCTTTTTGCAAAGGATGACCTCGTCGATCAGCCTGGAGGTCTCTTCATCTCCCTCCTTGAGCCGCGGGTCCTTCGCAGCGGCAACGATACTCTCGATGATCGCGCTTTGAGACATCCGCGCGGTGTTAAACACCAGATCGTAACCGAGGGGATCATTCCAATCGCGATCGAAGTAAAAATGGATGAAGCCGCCGCGCTGGTGATCGCTTTTGCGGATCAGTTCGCGAGCCAGGTCGGGATCGATCCACTCGCGCTCCGACAAACTCTCCACACGGTCCTCAAAGGGGGCTATGAAACGGATTTTCAGGACATTCCGGGTACGGGCAAGAAGGTCCTGGGTACCACGCCCATAGAGGATGACGTTTCCCTTTTTTGCACATTCGAGAAGAATGATCTCGATGGTATTGAGGTGGGCCGCATGCGCCCTGTCCTCCGCAGTGATGTAGACTGGCGGCTTTTCGTCCACCCGCTTCAGTATTTCACGATCCAGACCGTATTGCGGAGCAAGCTCGGCTATCTTGCTGCCGTCGACAAGAGTATGCTTAAGTCGCTTGGCAACTTCTTTGGCGACATGGTATGCTCCTGTTCCCATTTCTCTGGATATCGTGATAATTGCCATTCTTCCTCCCGGATTTCTGAAAAAAGTGCTAAATACTAGCATGACCGAAGATGCGTATACAAGGGGATATTTGGGGCGCAGGCCGGTCATCATTGTACAGGATACGACATGAACGCTGCCACGAATTTCACGCTACGCTTTGTCCTGTTCGCCCTGATCCATTCGGCCCTTGCGACGAAGCGACTGAAAGAGGCCGTCCTTCGCCGGTCACCGAAGGTGGCACGGTTCCACCGCATCGGTTACAACATCGTAGCGCTCGTGACATTCGCGTGGCTGATGTCGGCATGGCCGCTGCCGCCGGTTCTCTATGTCGTGCCGGGGGCCGGCAGCCTTGTTTTTTACGCTCTTCAGGCGGGAATACTGTTTGCCCTCGTCCGTTGCCTCGTGGAGACAGGGGTGTCGGATTTCATCGGCACACGATCGTTTCGGGAGCATCAGCCGTCCAGCAATCTCGTAACTTCCGGCTGTTATGGACGAGTGAGGCACCCCCTCTATTCTCTCGCCCTTCTCCTGATGGCGTTCAATCCCGTGATGACGCTGAAATGGCTCCTGCTGACCGTATATTCGGGGATCTATTTCGTGATTGGAGCAAAGATGGAAGAACGGAGGCTGGAAGACGAGTTCGGGGACGTTTATCGGGAATACCGAAACAACGTGCCAATGTTCATTCCAGCACCCCACCGGCACACCAAAAACAAGCTATAGCAGGACAAGGCACCATCGGCAGCACATTCCAGCCGAAACCGGTACCAAGCTAATCGAGGCGTATTTTCTGCACCCCGGGCACCGACGCGACATCATCCACGACCCTGCATTCAAGATTGCCGGTGCTGAACCTCACCTCGAACTCGAAGTACATCTTGGACGTCTCGACATCCTTCTCCACGCTGACATCGACCAGCTCAAGCCGGCACGTCTCCAGAATATTCCTGATCCGCTCCAACTGCCCTTCCAGATCATCGCTCCAGACCTTGATCGTGCTGTACTTGTCCCGCTTGAGAACACCCTCCACCTTCTTGAGAAGCAACAGCGTAGCGAGGGAGATCGAGGTTACCACCACAGAGACTGCGTAGAGTCCCGCGCCACAGGCGAGCCCTATCGCAGCGGCGATCCAGAGGCAGGCCGCCGTGGTCAGGCCACGAATCGAAGCCCCTTCCCTGATGATGGCACCGGCGCCGAGAAAACCGATGCCGGGCACGACCTGTGCGGCAATCCGGGACGGATCGACTCCGACGGGACCACTGCCGCTGAAGTTGCCGTACACGCGGTAAAACTCGATGGAAGAAGCGGCGAAGAGACACGCACCAAGCGATACGAGCAGGTGGGTTCTGAAGCCGGCTGGGCGGCCGTGGATCTCCCGTTCGAGTCCGATGAGGGCGCCGAGCAAAGATGCCAGGACCAGCCTGATAATTATTTCGACGTTGAAATCCATAACGCAGACAGTTACCCAGGCGATCACACCGCCGGGAATCCTATTCTTGCACCTCGAAGAGGAGGAGCGAAAGGTGGTAGTTCTTGCGATGGGGACCGTATTTCACCATGAGAGGGATCCGGAAAAAGCCGTCGGCAGACCGTTCCGGGGGGCCCGAAATCTCCAGTGACGGCTCCGATGACGGCTCCGGAAATTCCGTCGTCGCCGGACTGGCGGCGGCTTCAGCAGGCACCGCGGGCTCTTCGGCGACACTCCCGGCCATGCATGCCTCCGCCGCCGCTTCATCGTCAAAGCGTTGTTCCCTCAGCCGTGAGAGGATCTGCTTCACCACAGCGGAGAGTGCCTGAATCACCCCTTCTCCGGTTGTTGCAACCACCGGCAACACCGTTGTCCCCGTCAGTGAGAGCGCCTGAAGCATCTCGGCGGGGCCTGCCGCTTCGGGCAAATCCCCCTTGGTACACTGGACTACGCAGGGGGTCATGGCAAATGTCCGCTCAAAACCCGCCATGTATTCCCGCAACTTTTCAAGGTAGTCCCGGCTTGCCGTCACCCCCTGCGTGGAGGAGTCGGCAACGAATACGATCCCGTCAGCACCTTTCAGCACCGTCTTCCAGCTCGAAGGGCTCGCGACCTCCCCCTGAACCGTGTAAACGTGGAATCGAACCCGGCAGCCGTTGAAGTCGCCAAGTTCGGGAGGCATGAAGTCGAAGAAGAGCATCCTGTCCCGTTGCCCACCCATTGTCTTCAGCGGGCTCCGGTGCTCAGGCTTCAGCTTCCGGTGAACGAACTTCAGGCTTGTCGATTTGCCCGCATACGGAGGGCCGAAGTAGACAATCTTGGCGTTGATTTCCCGTTTCGATTTGTTGAACAGGGCCATGGAAAATTCTCCTATCTGTCTTTCTTTTTGGCCATAACAAGTTTCTTCGCCTGAGTCGAGAGGACGGATGAGATGTTCTTGCTTTTCGCCATCTGGGCGAGGTCCTTTTCCCCAAGAGTCGCAAGCAGACGAAGCGATGTCGGCAGAGGCGTCTTGTTATTCTCAACCAGGGCCTTGCGTATCTGGTAATTCTTGACCCACTCCTTGTTGGCACAGATTACGCGAATGATCTCGTCGTTCTGAATTGCCGACTTGGAAATGGCAAGCACCTCTGACTCGGTAATCCGGGGATTCCTGATAACCGTTCCCGACACGAGCTTGTTGGAATCCTTGATGAGGATCATCCGCCACTCTTTATCCCCGGTCTGGGCGATCTTGATTTTCTCCGCGACCCCCATCGTCTGGGCAAGCTGATACTTGCTTTTGAACGCCTCACTCTCTTCATCGACGGGCTCGTCGGTTTCCTCGAACACCTCTTCTGTCGACTCCACCTCCTCGGCATCCGGAGACAATGCGTGTTCGTCGGCCGGCGGCACTACGACCCCCTTTCCCTCAAGGAAGATACGGGTTTCGATATCGCAGTTCGGGTGAGCCGCCAGCAGTTCCGCCAGATGACGAAAACGGTAAAAAAGACGTGCCACGGCATTCAGTACGCTGGGATGGAGATCGGGTGATGACACGGCCCGGCAGAGATCATTTTCCGCAATATTGGCGAAGGCCTTGCGAGCACCCTCTCGCACCTCGCGGTCCGGATCGTTGGCCAGGAAATAGAGTACCGTCACATGATCGGCGGGGGGGGGGCTCACTCCCCCCGAGACCATCTTCAATTTTTCGTCGCGCGGGGCGCCCGGACGCAGGAGAGCGGCCGCCGGCGCAGATAGCTTCAGCGTGAAGGACAGAACAACGCTCCCTTATGGTTTCTTGCGCTCGACAACGATGGGACGAAGCCCTTTTTGCTTGAGCTTCGCGGCAGTTTTGACCGCGTCTTCACGTTTCGTGAATTTCCCGGCGGTCAACACGAGCGTCGGGACTGAAACCGAGGTCTTCCTGAGGGACGGCTTGATCCCCAGAGCCGCAAGCCGCTGCTGTTCTTTCACTGCCCGCCCATGCAGGAAGTAGGACCCGGCGTATACCACGAACTTCCCGCCTTCTTTCAGAACAAACCCGTCCACCGTGGCATCCTTCAGCTTGGCAAGCTCACGCCCGGCACTTTCCCGGTCAGCGAATTCCCCCAGGTAGAGTCGAATCATCGGTTCCATTTTCTTCGCCCCCTGCTTTACTACCGGCGTGAGCCCGGAGTCCTGAACCTTCTCCTTGTCACGCTCCATCGCATCAGCCACTACATATTCACCGATGCGCAAGGTAAACTCGCCCGTTTCCCCGCCTTCAGACTTCTTGGCAGAGGCAGCCGATGCGCCCGCACTCTTCTTCCCGGCAGCCCGGGCAACCTTTACACCTTTCTCTTTGGAAGCGGCCTTCTTCTTTGCCGAAGTGGCCCCCTCCTTTCTGAGATCCTTGCCGGAAGCGGCCGGCGTGCCGCTCCCCGCAGAAGAGGCGCCGCTAGTTTTCGGCTCTCCCTTGGGAACAACCTTTGCTACTACGACAGGTTTTGCCACTTCCTTCTTTTGCGGAGCGGTCTCCGTCCTGGCGGGCTTGGCAGACTCGTTCTTCGCCGGCTTCGGAGCAACGGCTTTACCCTTGTCGGCAGAAGGCTTGACAGGCTCCCCCTTTTTCTCTTCCGGCTTCGCGGCAGTGGCAGGGGAAGCCGGAGGTGCTTCCTTCGTTGCGGTACCGGCCGCCGGCTGCGCCGTGGCCTGAGTCCCGGCCGGTTTTTCCTCCGGCCGCGGAGGGATGGGCTGCTTCACCTGGGCACTCTGCACCGGTTCGGGCGCCTTGGCCTCCTCACGCGGCTTGATCAGTCCGGTGAAGTAGTAAAGATAGCCAAACACCGCCACTAGAAGAAGGAGCACCAGGAGGAGAACGCGGGTATTCCCCCCTCCCCTCTTCGGCTCATTCAAACCGGGCTCAATCTCAAAATCATCTTTCATTGACCAATCCCTCCCATGCGTATCCCCCCACATCAGTGGTGGTTATTCTTGACCTCGCCCCTCGCCGCCTCGGCGATCACTTTCTGCGCGAGGTGGGTCGGCACTTCTTCATAGTGGGAAAACTCCATGGTGAACAGCCCCCGGTCGCTGGTCATGGATTTCAGGTCGTTGGCGTAGCTGAGCACTTCGGCCATCGGCACCACCGACCGGATGATCTGGGAGTTCGCTTTGGGCTCGACGCCGACCACCTTCCCGCGCCGCGAGTTGAGATCGCCGATCACGTCCCCCATGGTTTCTTCGGGAACCGTCACCTTCAGATTCATCATCGGTTCGAGAAGCACAACCTTGGCACTCTCCATCGCCTTCTTGAACGCTAGGGACCCTGCAACCTTGAACGCCATCTCGGAAGAATCGACGGTATGGAACGACCCGTCGTAAACGGCTGCCTTGAAGTCGACCACCGGATAGCCGGCCAGAAACCCTTCCTGGGCCGCCTCGAAGATCCCCTTCTCCACGGCGGGGATGTACTGGCGCGGGATAACCCCACCAACAATCCTGTCCTCAAAGGAAAACCCATCACCCCGGGAGAGGGGGGAGAACTCCACCCAGCAGTCGCCGTACTGCCCCCGGCCGCCGGACTGCTTCTTGTACTTCCCCTGGGCCTTGACAGTCGCCTTGAAGGTCTCAAAGTACGGCACCTTCGGGGTTTTCATCTCCACATCGACGTTGAACTTCCGCTTGAGCTTCTCAATGGTCACTTCAAGGTGCACCTGCCCCATGCCGGAGAGGATCAGCTCGCGGGTCTTCTCGTCACGGCGGACCTGAATGGTCTGGTCCTCCTCCATGAGGCGCTGGAGGGCACCGTGAATCTTGTCTTCGTCGTTCTTGGTCCTGGGCTGGATAGCGTAGGAGATGACCGGTTGCAGCGGCTTGGCCGGCTCGTAGACGATCGGCTTCTCCTTGTCGCAGAGCGTGTCGCCGGTGAGGGTTTCCTTGAGCTTGGCTACCGCCACGATATCGCCGGCCGCTGCCTGCTTGACGGCTTTTTGCTTTTTCCCCTCCAGCTCGTAGATCTGGCCAATACGCTCCTCGCAGTCACGGCAGGGGTTGTAAACGGTCGAATCGGCATTGAGGGTGCCCGAATAGACCCGGAATATGGACATCTTGCCGGTGTAAGGGTCGGAAGTCGTCTTGAAGACCAGCGCCGAAAAGGGGGCAGACTCGTCCGGAGCCCGTTCCTCCAGATCGCCGGTCTTCGGATGTGTCCCCACCACCGCTCCCCGGTCGAGGGGTGACGGCAGGCAGTGACAGATGTAATCGAGGAGATGTGCTACCCCGACATTGAGGGTGGCCGAGCCGCAGAATACCGGGGTGAAGGTGTATCGAAGCGTCCCCACCCGCAGGCCGTCCAGGATCTCCTCCTCGGTCAGTTCGCCGGTCTCGAGGTATTTCTCGGTCAACTTGTCGTAGGCCTCGGCGGCCGTCTCGACCATGATATCTCTCAGACGCCGGGCCTCCGCCAGATCCGCCGCGGGTATATCCTCCTCGGTGAACTTTCCGGAACCGTCGGTGACATAGCGGTAGGCCTTCATCCTGACGAGATCGATAACCCCTTCGAAGGTCTCGGCAGCGCCCAGGGGCATCTGGACCGCCACCCCCCGAGCCTTGAGGGTCTTTTCCATGTCGTCGAGGGCCCGCAGAAAATTCGCGTACTCGCGGTCCATCTTGTTGACGAAGGCGATGCGGGGAAGTTCGAATTCGTTTGCCCATTCCCAGACTTCCTCGGTCTGGACCTTCACGCCGGAAATGGCCGAAAGGATCACGACGCACCCGCCCAGGGCACGCAGGCAGGCCCGGGTGTCGGCAATGAAGTTCCCGTAGCCCGGGGTGTCGACGATATGCAGCGAGTAGCCGTTCCATTCGCAATGATCGAGGGAGGATGAGATCGTAATCTTCCGCTTGATCTCCTCGGGCTCGAAATCCATGGTGGAGGTTCCGTCGTCGACCCGTCCCAGCCGGTCGATCATCCCCGCGGTGTAGAGGATCGCTTCGGTCAGAGAGGTCTTGCCTGCGCCGCCATGGGCGACAATTCCGAGGTTTCTCAGCTTTGCGGTATCATACTTGCCCATACATCCTCCCGTGAAGAAAAGGTCGGTCAGCTCTGACCGTGATTCCCGCTGCTCAATGTTCGGTGTTGCGCTGATGCAGTATCCTCAGTCCCTCCAGAGTCAGATATTCCTCGACCGCCTCGATGCATTTCGACTCCGCTGCGATAAGTGCCGCCAGCCCCCCGGTGGCAATCACCTTCGGAGTATCCCTGCTTTCCGTCTTGATCCGGGTCACGATCTCGTCGACGAGACCGATGTAGCCGTAATAGATGCCTGCCTGCATGGAATTGACCGTATTCTTGGCGATGATGGAGGGCGGCTTCACGATGTCGACCCGCGGCAGCTTGCTCGCCTTCTGGAACAGCGCCTCCGTCGAGATCATGAGGCCGGGAGCAATGGCGCCGCCGCAGTATTCACCCTTGCGATTAACGTAATCGAAGGTCGTGGCGGTGCCGAAATCGACGATGATGAGCGAAGTCCGGTATTTCTCGTATCCGGCAACGGCATTGACGATACGGTCGGCCCCCACTTCCTTCGGGTTGTCGTACTGGATCGGCATGCCGGTCCTGATGCCGGGCCCCACCACTAGGGGCCGGAAACCGAAGTAGGAGATGGAGAGCCGTTCGAGCACGCCGGTCAGGGTCGGAACCACCGATGAGATGATGATGTCGGTAATATCCTTGAAACCGAGCCCCGCCAACCGGAAGAGCTCGTGCAGCAGAATGCCGTACTCGTCGGTCGTCTTCGCCTTGTCGGTCGAAACGCGCCAGTCGCGCAGCAGCCGCTCCCGGTCGTATATTCCGAGCACTATGTTGCTGTTTCCCACATCGATAACGAGAAGCACGCCCCCTCCTAATCTTCTACAACGACATCGCCGGCAAGGATCCGTTCCTCCCGACCCTCGACGGTCCGAAGCAGCAAGGCGCCGATCTCGTCAATCCCGGTGACGACCCCTCGCACCATGCAATCGCCGACCGCCACCCTCACCTGCCGCCCCATGACGATGCTTCTGGAGAGCCAGGCCTCACGCAGGGGGCCGTATCCGGAGGAAAGATAACCGGTGTAGAGGCGATCGAGGGCTTCAAGAAACGACCGGATGAACCGGACCCGCTGGATCTCGTGGCCGGATTCGATGGCCAGCGAGCTGGCCGGGTAACGAAGATCGGCCGGAAACTGCTCGCGACGCATGTTGATGTTGACCCCAATGCCGAGAATGATGAAATCGACCCGCTCGGTTTCGGCGCTCATCTCGTTGAGGGTCCCGGCCACCTTGAAACCGTTGACCAGAACATCGTTGGGCCACTTGATGGCCGGGGTGAGCGCTGTTGTCAGCTCGATCGCCTCCGCCACCGCCACGGCTGACAGGAATGTCAGCTGCGAAGCATGGTGCGGCGGTATCGCGGGACGAAGAATGACGGAACCGTACAGATTCACTCCGTTTGGCGATTCCCAGGTACGGCCGAGACGCCCCTTGCCGCGGCTCTGGGAGTCGGCAATGACAACGGTCCCTTCCGCGGCCCCCTCATCGGCAAGCCGGAAGGCAACGGCATTGGTGGATTCCGTTTCGCGGAGGCAGACAAGGTGTGAGCCGATCCTCTCGACACGGAGTCCGGCGGAGATTTCAGCGGGGGTAAGAATATCCGGGGAGCCGACGAGGCGGTAACCCCGGGAAGGGACCGCTTCTATTTGATACCCGAGATTCCTGAGAGACCTGATATGCTTCCAGACTGCGGTGCGGGAGACGTTGAGGGCCTTGCTCAGGGTTTCACCGGAAACGATCCCGTCGTGAACCTGGCGAAAGATTTCGAGAATCCTTCGGTCTGACTCCCGGTTGCCATCCCCGGCAGAACGAATCGTTTCGCCGGTCACGCAACCTCCAGCAGCATCGATATATCCATGGCCCGGGCCGAGTGGGTAAGGGCGCCGACGCTGATGATGTCCACTTCCGTCCCGGCAATGTCGCGCACCGTCTCCAGATTCACCCCGCCGGACGCCTCCACGAGAGCGCGGCCGTCGATCAGTGCCACGGCCTCGCTCATGGTCTCCAGGTCCATGTTGTCGAGCATGATGATTTCCGCTCCGGCCGCCAGAGCCTCCTTCACCTCGGCGAGCGTCTCGGTCTCCACCTCGATCTTCATCGTGTGGGGAATGTAGGCTCGGGCGCGGCAGACCGCCTCGGTGATCCCGCCGGCGGCAGCAATATGGTTTTCCTTGATCAGGACCCCATCGTAAAGGCCGGTACGGTGATTGATCCCTCCCCCCACGCGCACCGCATACTTCTCCAGCACCCGGAGTCCGGGGGTCGTCTTGCGGGTGTCGACGATGCGTGCCTTGGTGCCGCGGACAGCCTCCACGAACCTCGCCGTCAGCGTGGCGGTGCCGCACATGCGCTGAACCAGGTTGAGGGCAACCCGTTCTCCCTGGAGCAGGAGAGAAGCATCGCCTTCGAGTTCCGCGATCAGGTCACCGGCCGAAAGGCGGGCCCCATCCTCGAACCGGGGGGTGAAGGAAATTGAGGGATCGAGGACGTGAAAAACGCGGGCCGCAACCTCGATACCCGCCAGGACCATCGGCTCCTTGGCCACGAGTCGGGCCCGGCCTGGGCGGCGCCCAGCAACGACCGCCAGGGTGGTTATGTCGCCGGTGTGTATATCCTCGCGGAGGGCCTCTTCGATGAGTTTATCAAGACCGATCATGGGGAGCTCCATATGCAGACAAATTCAGCCTTATATAGCACAGGTAGCGGTTCCCCGCAACCGCAAAGGGAGAGAGTTTACGCGACCTTTTGTTGACTTGCCCTCCCCTCTGGAATAAGATTGAGCGATTCTGAAGCGAAGGCTACGAAAGCAGAGCGCGTGAAAGACAAACCGAAAAACAAACGTTTCACCATAGTCCAGAAACTGATGGCAAGTTACGCTGCGATGCTTTTCTTCGTCACGGCATCCCTCGTCTACTCCATGATCGGCCTTTATTCCCTCAACCGAACGGCCAAGGATATCGCACGTTCCGACCTCTTCGCTATCAATACGGCCGGCAAACTCCGGGAACTGATGCTTGCCCAGGAGCGATTCGCCGGGAAATACGTCATCCTCAAGAGCGACGAATTCCTGGATCTGTACGGCAAGCGGCAGGGAGAGTTCCTCACCCTTCTCGGCGAAGTCGGCAGGCGGGACAACAACGGCAATTTCCGCGCCATCGTCCAGGCATACGAGCGTTACCGCAAGGAGATCGAGCGTGTCTTCCGCGCCGGCGGCAAGGACGAACTTCCCGCCAAGAGCGAGGCGGATGCAGTCATGAGTGCCATCGACGAGTTCTCCTCCTCACGCAGAAAACTCCTTGCGGACAAGCTTGCCGATGCAGACCAGCGCGAAGCGGATACCGTCAGATTCAGCCTCATCCTCTCGTTCTCGGGCATCATCCTCGCCCTCACGGTGGCCATGTTGACCGTCCATACCATCTCCACCGCCCTCAGGAAGCTGAAAAAGGGGATGCATCGTATCGCAGAGGGGGATTTCGGTTACGATCCGCAGATTCCACGGGGGGACGAAATCGGATCGCTTTCCGAAGATTTCATCCGGATGGGAAGAAAACTTCGTGAATTGGAGCAGATCAGCCTCGACGCAAGCCCCCTCACCCGACTTCCGGGCAACATTGCCATCGAGCGCGTGTTGAACAAGCGGCTTCAGACCAACGAGCCATTTGCCGTCTGTTACGCCGACCTCGACAATTTCAAGGCTTTTAATGACCGCTACGGCTACATAAAAGCCAGCGAAGTGATAAAATTGACTGCAGAACTGATTCACGAAACTGTCAAGGAGGTGGCGGGAGGAAACGCCTTCGTCGGCCACGTCGGCGGGGATGATTTCGTGATGGTTGTAGCCTCCGACATGGCAACCCCGGTCTGCGAAGAGGTCATTGCCCGATTCGACACCTTCATTCGTAAACATTACAGCAAGGAAGATCTTGCAAAAGGGGCGATCGAAGGGGTTGACCGATACGGCATCTCTCGAACCTTTCCCATCATGACCATATCGATCGCTGTTGTCGTCTCTGGGGGAGGAGACTACCGTTCCGCCGTCGACGTCGCCAAAACGGCGGCCGACATCAAGGATCTCCTGAAAAAATCGCCGGGCAGCACCTACCTGATCAATCGGAGGCAAACTCCCCGATGAAGACAGCTCGTCTCCTTCTTATCGCTGCCATGCTTGGCACCATGACCGCGTGCACCACCCTTCAGAAAACCATCGAACTGCAGCGGCAGCGCTCCCTCCAGGAAGAACGCCTCGAAACGGCCCGGACCTTGCTGCTGAAAGGCGACACCGACGGCGCTGTCAGACAGCTCAGGGCAGTGGTCGCGGCAAAAAAGATCAAGGGAGTAACCGACGAGGCCCTTTTCCGCCTTGCGCTCCTGACAATACCGGAAGATTTCGACCGTGAAGAGTTCACTCAGGCGGCGAATCTCCTGGAGCGTCTCCGCAAGGAATTCCCCTCCAGCATCTGGACCGCCCAGGCGGCCCCCCTTGCCAGCTTTCTGACGGAGTTCCCCAGCCGTCTCCAGGCATCAACCGAACTTCGCCGCCAGATCAAGTCACTCAAGGACGTGAACCTCTCCCTGACCCGTGAGAACAAGGAACTGCGCCTGAACATCGAGAAGCTAAAGATCCTCGACGTCGAGTTGGAGAAAAAGACCAAGCCGTAACGGACCGAGCCTCGACTGTCAACTTTTCCGACACTACCCCCCCTCTCTTTCGGCAATATTTTCCACTTTCTCCTGTCAGTCGTTCTCCCCCTGCTCTAAGCGCCAGTTTTTACTCGCACAATCCCCACACAAACTATGGCACGTTAATTGCTGCCAACACAAACCAATCACCGTATCGCCGTACATTTCCGGATAGATCAGGCGGACAGGGACCCAATGATCCAGCTAGCCAACAACCTTCGTCTTTTCGAAAAGAAATTTTCCATGCTCCAGGAGATTTCCACCGCCCTGGTGGTTACCGACAACATCAACGCGATAGCCAACCTGATGCTTGACCTTGCAGTGAATTACACCGAAGCGGAAAAGGGCTCGCTGATGCTCCTCAACGAGCGCGATGAGCTCACCATCCTGGCAGGCCGCGGAGTGGATCCGCTTTTTCAGAAGAGCTATCGTGCAAAGATAGGAGAAGGGATTGCGGGAGTGGTGGCGCTAAACCGGACCGCCGTTCTTGTGGAAGACATCGCAAATGAAGCCCAGTTCCACGGCATGACCCATGATCGTTATAAAACCAGGTCATTCATCTCCTGCCCCATCGTCAGCAAGAACAAACTGCTCGGCGTCCTCAACATCAACGACAAGCTCGACGGTTCTCCGTTCACCGAGGACGAATTTTCCCTGGTCAAGATCATCGCCAATCAGTCGGCCATCGCACTGGAAAATGCCATGCTGGTCAACCAGCTCCGTTACAAGGCGGCGGAGCTTGAGGGAATCAATCGGAAACTGATCGAGAGCGACATGGTCAAGACGGAGTTCATAACCAGGGTATCGCACGAACTGCGGACCCCCCTCAATTCCATCAAAGGTTCCGTCTATTACCTGCAGCAGTCGGAACGGCTCAGCCATCACGAACAGCTGGACTTCTACGACATCATTAGCGGCGAGACGGACAAACTGACTGCCATCGTCGAGAACCAGCTCGATTTCCTGCGTTTCGAAGACGAGACGATGATCATGAACAAGACCGTCGTGAGCCTCAGGGATCTCCTCAAAGAGGTAGTTGCGTCAAAGAGCCTTCAAATCCTTCTGTCACGCAAGGGTATAGCGGTAGAGGTGACGAGCGCAGATGACGTGCCGGACATTGTCGGGGACAGGATACGCGTCGTCCAGTTTTTCATGAACATGATCGAGGGACTCAGCCACTTCCTCGAACGGGGTGACACGATCACGGTCTCCGTCAGCGAGAACGATCAAGTCGACGTGGCAATCCGTCTACCCCGGAGACTTCCCGACAACATCCTCCCCTTCCTGTTCAGCTCGAATCATCTGTTCCAAAGCGATTATCCCGATGAAAAGCTGAAACTTTACCTCGCTCGTAAGGTTGTCGACCTCCACCGGTGGGACCTGACCACCGACAACGCGCCGTCCGGGATGACGGTCTCCCTTGCGATACCCAAGAGTGCACGCCAGAAAGCGAAAGCGGTCCTCACCACTACCATCGACATGTTTCTTGAGTTCATCGCCGAGGTTCTTGACCTGAATACCTGCTCGATAATGCTTTGCGACGAAATTTCCGGCGATCTCGTCATCAAGAGCGCCCGGGGCCTCGACGATTTTCTGATCAAACAGACACGGGTGAGGCCCGGAGAACGGATTGCCGGCTGGGTAGCGCTTGAAGGTAAACCCCTCTTCATCGACGATATCGAGACAGACCCACGCTTCGGCCGCAGAAGCATTCCCCAGTACACCACGAAATCTCTGATCTCCCTGCCGCTCAAGGCAGACGACAGGGTGATCGGGGTCTTGAACCTGAACAACAAACGATCTTCCGCCCCTTTTACCTCCCACGACTTCGACATCGCGTCGCGTCTGGGAGACCGACTCTCGTACTTCATCGAAAGGCTTCAGGCCGACGAACAACGCGAAGACGACTATCGGCACCTGGTGACCTCCCTCGACAGCCTCATTACGGCGGAGAAACGCTATCACAAGAAAGACCCGTTCCTTCCGGAGCTGACGGCCGAGATCGTCAGACGCCTCGGGATGAGCGAAGATGTGCGGAGGGACGCACTTTACGCCTCGATGATCTATGATCTGGGACTTGTGCTGCTGGGAGATGGGACGCTGAACAAGAAGGAGGCGCTCCTCCCTGCGGAGCGGAGCACCCTGAGAGTTCACCCCTTCACCACTTTGGGGCTCCTCGATTCGTTCGAATTCTCGGAAGAGGTAAAGCGCGGGATTCTGCACCACCACGAGCGATTCGACGGCAAGGGTTACCCGGACGGGCTCGCGGGAGAGGATATCCCGCTTGTTTCACGCGTACTTGCCGTCGTCGACTCCTACTGTGCCCTCACAAGCAACAGACCCTACCGTTCCGGGGTCCGCTCCGGGGAAGCCATAAAGCAACTGGAGAAAGGGGCCGGGACCTTCTACGATCCCCGCATCGTTGCCGTTCTCGCGACGATTATCAACGGACCTCGTAAGGAGGAAAAGGCCCCCGCACCCGTCAAGATCAAACGCTTACGCCGTGTTTCTTCAATAAGTCATAGAGGGTCGGCCTGCTGATTCCCAACTCCTCGGCCGCCTTTGCGATATTCCCCTTGTTGTTCGTGATCGCCCCCTGGATCATGTCCCGCTCTACCCGGTCCCGCGCCTCCCGCAGGGTCGTCGCTTCGGAATATGTCCCCCCCTTCACTGCCGCAGGCCGCCCGGCGAACCCGAGATCATCGGGCTCGATGACCGGCGAAGATGCCATCAATACCGCCCGCTGCACCTTGTTCTCCAACTCGCGCACGTTCCCCGGCCATGAATAGGCCGTCATGAATTCCCGCGCTGCCGGGCTGAACACCTTGATTCTCTTTTTATAATCATTCGCAAAGCGCTTGAGGAACAGGTTCGCGAGCAGCATCAGGTCATCGCCCCGTTTCCGCAGCGGAGGAAGCGTGATGGTCACGACCCCGATGCGGTAATAGAGGTCTTCGCGGAATGTCCCCTCTTCCATGGCCCGCGAGATGTCGATATTGGTAGCGGCAACAATCCGTGCGTCGACCGGGATGTTCTCCCTCCCCCCTAGCCGCTGGATCACTTTTTCCTGCAGGAACCGGAGCAGCTTCACCTGCAGACTCGGGGGAAGCTCACCGATCTCGTCGAGGAAAAGGGTCCCCCTGTGGGCATATTCCACCTTCCCCTGGATGCGGGTATGGGCCCCGGTGAAAGCACCCTTTTCATGTCCGAAGAGCTCCGACTCCAGGAGGTTCTCCGGAATGGCCCCGCAGTTTATCGGTATGAACGGACCGTTGCAGCGAAGGCTCACGGCGTGAATCGCCCGGGCCACCAGCTCCTTGCCGGTGCCGCTCTCGCCGAACACGAGGACCGAGATGTCCGAAGCCGCCACCTTCCGGATGGTGGAGAAGACAAGCTGCATCTCCGGACAATGGCCGATAATCCCCTTAATATCGCTTTCGCTCCCCTCCAGGGCATCCTGAAGCCGGCGATTCTCGTCTTCCAGCGTCTGGAGGTGAAATGCCCGCTTGACGATCACCTTCAGTTCGTTCAGGTCGATCGGTTTTTGATAGAAGTCGTAGGCCCCCATCTGAACCGCCCTGACGGCGTTCTCTTTCTCGTCGCTCCCCGTGATGACGATGACCTTCACTTCGGGGGCGATCTGGAGCATCTCCTCCAGACAGCGAAATCCCTCCTCAGAGCTCTCTTCCTGGGGAGGAAGACCGAGGTCGAGGGTTACGACCCGGGGGTTCTGTCTGCGAAAAACTTCAAGCGCCTCCCGGGCATCGGCCGCCATGATGAGGGAATATTCCTTCCCTATCCCCCATTTGAGCTGCTTGCGGATGTCTTCGTTGTCATCGACGATAAGCAATTTATCCATGGATATCCCCGCTCGTTATTAATCAGGTTGAAACTGCAGCCACACGGTGAAGGTCGTCCCCTCCCCGAGGAGACTCTCCACCTCGATCCGCCCGCCATGGGCTTCTACAATCTGCCTGCACTGATACAGGCCGATCCCGAGCCCTTTCTTCTTCGTGGTTCTGAACGGAGCAAAGAGATCCTTGCGCAGGAAATCCTCGGCAATACCGCATCCTTGGTCCGCGACCCGGATGAAGGGGCCGCTCCCCTCTCCCACCATCACCGTGACCGGACCGTTCCCCCCCGTCGCCTCCAGTGCATTGACGATCAGGTTTAGCACGACCTTCTGAATCTCTTCCCTGTCAACCGGGACTGATACGTGGTCGCCTGCAACGGCAACCTCCCCTCCTCCGGCAATCAGGTTCTTTACCTCGGCGACCAGCAGCAGCAGATCGACCGGCTCAGGTTTCAGGGAGAGCTTGTCCGGCAGGTTGCTCAGCTTTGAAATAAGAAGTTTCATCCGGCCGACCGTATTGGAGAGGGTGGCAAGCATATCGTCCTGGAACTCGGGATCCCCGATATGTTCCTCGGCATTGTCCACGGTGAGCGACAGGGTATAGACCAGATTCTTGAGATCATGGAGGATGAACGCCGAGATCTTCCCCATCACCTCCAATTCCTTGACCTGCAGAAGCTCATCAGCCAGCCGCAGGTTCTGCAGGGCTGAAGCGGCCTGGCGCCCCATGGTCTTCATAAGGTCGAAATCCTCGTAGAGGTATCTCTCCTCGGGATCGACGGGACGCCCCAGGGCGACAATCCCTTCGAGGGGACCGGTGCCGAGCAGCGGAATCAGGAAGATTACGCCCTCCCCGGTCAGCCCGGTCTCGATGGCGGGATCATTGAACCGCTTCTCTTCATCCCTGAGGTCCGCGACCCACGAACGCTCCTCCAGGGGACCGAGGACCGGCTCGTGGGCCCCAAGGAAGAGCTCGGGCCGGGACATCCCCACCCCGCTGGCCCAGCGAAAACCTCCCCCTTCCCCGGCCCGCACGAAGAGCGCACCGCATCCCATGGCGAAGATCTCGCAGTAGCCGAGGAGGACCGCCTCCATAAGCTCGCCGCCGGTCTTGGCAGCGGTCAGGCGATCGGTGAACTGAAGCCACTGGGTACGATAATCGTACTTGCTCTGGTAGAAGTTCTTGTGAAGAAAAACCTTGATCTTGCGCTTCGCCGTTTCAGACAGAAACAGCACCAGCAGGCCGATCCCGGCGACAAATGCCAGCGCCACCGCCAAGGCCCGCTGCCCCGACTCCCCGAAGTACTTGAGCCCCTCGCCGAGGAGCCCGAGCGCAATCAGGTAAACCCCCACCGCCACCAGGACCACCGACTTGTACGCCATGCTCCGCGAAACGGCAATTCTCACCCCCCCTCCCCGGACGAGGAGCGAGTAGAACATCATGGCAAGCGCCAGAGCGAACATGGCCGAACGAACAGGCATCAGATTCATGTTGATGGTTCGATAGAGCAGCGCCTGACTGTAATAGAAGACCAGCACCGACAGATAACTGACCGCACCGATGAAATCGAACTTGATCCGCCACCGGGACGCCAGCGACGCTCCGCGGTACGTTGCTTCGAGATTCACGAGGGCAATCACGAAGTAGATGAGCAGTCCCACGTAAAAGGAGAAACCGGCATTGGAAAGAAAAAGGACCCGCTCGGCGGAAAAATCGGGGGAATAGAAGAACGAAGCGGTCGGAAGCGCCGCGACAGCGGTGGGGAACGTCAGAGTGAACACAAGGAAGAGCCGCTGGGAAAGGGGGGCGAAACGCCTCCCCAGTTCCCGGGCGTGGGTGAGGCTGAAAAAGAGCCAGACCGCGGGCAGAAACGATTCAGCCACCAGGACGTAGCGCTTCCAGATGAAAGCCTCCGATGGAAAGAGAATCACCAGGAGATCGCACGCCTCCAGGGCAGCGGAACCAAGAACGGCGGCCAGGGCCGAATAGGTGGCAAACGACCGGCCGCTTCGCCAGACGGCGCAAACGCACCAGACCAACGCCAGAAAAATCGCGATCGTTGAGATAATAACCTGCACCATGGCCGGTTCCTGCCTTTACGCGGTCGGTTCAGAGCCTCCAGAACCTGATTCCCGTCGAGCAAACCGCGGCGGGATCGTAGATTCCCTTGACATCGACGAGTACGGGCGCCTCACCCATGAGCCTTTTCAGGTCGGCAACCTCCAGGGAGCGGAACTGCCGGTGCGCCACCGCGACAACCACTCCGGCGGCAGGCCTGAGCTCTTCAAACGGTACAGGCTTCACTCCGTACTCGTGCAGTGCCTCGTCGGGGTCGGCGAGGGGATCGTGGACCTGCACGTTGATTCCGTAATCCTGCAATTCGCGGATGATGTCGATCACCCGGGAGTTGCGCAGATCGGGGCAGTCCTCCTTGAAGGTGAGGCCTAGCACCGTCACCGTGCTACCGAGGATACAATGTCCCGCATGGACCATCTCCTTCACCGCCCGCTGGGCTACGAACTTCCCCATCCCGTCATTGATACGCCTGCCGGCGAGAATCACCTGGGGGATGTAACCGATCTTCTCCGCCTTGTGGGTGAGATAATAGGGATCGACTCCGATGCAGTGCCCTCCCACGAGCCCGGGCCTGAACTTGAGAAAATTCCATTTGGTTCCCGCCGCCTCGAGCACATCGTTCGTGTCGATGCCGAGCCGGTCGAAGATGAGCGCAAGTTCGTTCATGAGGGCGATGTTCAGGTCGCGCTGGGTGTTTTCGATCACCTTCGCCGCCTCCGCAACCTTGATGCTCGTGGCACGGAACACGCCGGCAGTCACCACCGACTCGTAGACCCGGGCCACCACGTCGAGAGTTTCCGCATCCTGGCCCGACACCACCTTCCTGATCTTCGTGAAGGTGTGCTCCCTGTCCCCCGGGTTGATCCGCTCGGGGCTGTAACCTACCGTGAAATCCCTGCCGCACTTGAGTCCCGAAACCCTCTCCAGGATGGGAACGCACTCCTCCTCGGTGACGCCGGGATACACCGTCGACTCGTACACCACGATATCGCCGGGCTTCAGCGCCCTGCCGACGGTCTCGGACGCCTTGAACATGAGGGTCAGGTCGGGCTGGTTCGCCTCGCTCACCGGCGTCGGCACCGCCACGATGTGGAAATCGGCCCCCCGCAAATCGTCGATGGAAGCGGTGTAGAGAATGTCCGCTTCTTTGAGATCCGCCGCTGACACCTCGCCGGTGCGGTCATTCCCTTCTCTGAGCTCCGCAATCCGGGTCGGATTGATGTCGAAGCCTATCGCCCTGCCGACCTTGCCGAAGGCCACGGCAACGGGAAGACCGACATAACCGAGACCGACGACCGCAACCATACGATCCAACGCCATAAAAATCCCCTTTAATTGAAATAGATGGAACACATTTGTCGATATATTTTACAACTCCTGCGGAAGATAGCAACAAAATGATCCGGCTCCACCAATCCGTCCGAGCATATGGACAAAAAAAGCCGTGCTCTCTTGTTGCACTGGAGCACGGCTCGGATATGAACGGCAGAACCTGTTAAAAAAGAAATTTTACCACGACAACGAACCTATTGACCGCTTCAAAATTGTCAGGATGTCATTGATATCAACAACACCATTGCCGGAGGGCTTTGCGTTAACGTCTAGCGGGTATACATCCGCATTGGTATTGCTGTTTGGATTGGCAGACATCATTTGTTTAAGAGCAATAATGGCATCAGCGACTGTAATTATGCCATCTCCGTTCATGTCTCCTTTAACGGTTCCGACACTTCCTATTTTGGGAGCCAGAGTAACCTGAACCTGGGCACTGGATACATTGCCAGATGCATCGTATGCCTTCGCTGTCAGGGTATAGGAGCCGTTCGCATATTTTGTCGTATCCCAGCTGATATCGAAGGGGGCTGATCCATATGTCGCGAACAGAGTTCCGTTCAAATACAGCTCCACCTTGGAAACGCCGATATTATCTGTCGCCGCTATACTGACCGTCGTCATGCCGCTGACAGCGGAACCGTTCGCAGGAGATGTTATGGTAGTTACAGGAGGCGTGGTGTCATTGGCAACGGTCACGGAAACGATGGATGATTGCCCCACGTTGCCGGCGGCATCGTATGCCTTGGCCAAGAGGGTGTGGGTGCCCACCGCAAGGGTTGATGTGTTTAGGCTCACACTATACGGAGTGGCGGTATCGGTCCCCGCAAGATTGCCGTCGACATACAGCTCGACTTTCGTAACGCCCACGTTGTCATTGGCGTTTATCGCGACTGACGTCGTGCCGGAAATGGTGGAATTTGCTCCGGGAGAAGTAATGGTGACGGTGGGTGGAACTGCCTCCGCAACGCTCACAACGTTGGAATAAGAGCTTTCCACGCCCGATGCGTTATAGGCAGTAACCGCAAAATAATACGATCGGCTGGGGTCGAGTCCGGTCAGGGTGGCAGATGTCACATTCCTGGTATCTACCGGTGATGTTCCCTGGACAGCTCCGGCTCCATTGAAGGGAGTGCCCGACGAGTCGACATTGTAGTAAACTTTGTACCCCGTTACGGAACCGTCCGATACCGGATTCCATTGAAGCGTCACATCTCTGGCAAAGCTGGCCGTAACGGTGAGGATGCATGCAATAATGGTAAACAGAAAAATATCGTAATTTCGTTTCTTCATAATCTGGCTCCTTTACATCTCGTCAATCAGGTCTTTTCTCTTGATCGCTTACGACAACGCCTTGCAAGCAAAAAAAAAGAAACAGCCCTCCCGCAGTCACTATGGACAAATGGAGGGACCTGTTTCTCGTCGACCCGGCTATCCTGATTTCCCAGCATCAGGACCCGCAGCTTTGTGCCCCCAGGTTACCCTGGGTTTACCTCTTCGGAAACAGCAATACTGTCACTTATGATGCATTTATCGTTGAACAAGCTCCTTTGGTGTGTGATTCATGTCACATAAATCAGATTATTAGCCGGCAATAAAAAAAGCCGGGGCCTCAATACCTTTTGTGGCATTTCGGCAACCCGGCTGTCTCAGTGAGACCCTGTAGGCTTTCCGCCCCACCCTCGCGGATGGTTGAGTATTATCGTCTACCGCTGCTTATTTCATTCTTGTGAAAAAACTAGCGGCATTTTCTACTTGATAACATCCACGATGTCAACTCAAAATTCAATACACTCACTATTATCAAGGTTTAAAGACCACATCTACCCAGTAATTGGAGCTGTTCCAGCCCTGGTTGGGGAAGTTGCTGGTGTTGCCATAGGCGTACACGCCATTGACACCGGAAACCCCGTCGGCCAGGGCGTGGAGCGGCGCATTGTCCCTACCTTTACCAGAGAAGTAATACTGATCGTCACTGTAGTGGCCCGCGTTGGTGTGGTAGGAAGCCACGTAGACCGTGTTGGCGCTAATGGCCACCGGAGTTGAGAAGTTTACCTGCTGCCACCCGGAGGCAGTCTCGTTGGTGAAGGTAGCAGTGGCCAGCTTGGTGCCGGTGCTCGTCCAGAGGTTGGCCACATGGGTACCGGTGTTGGTGCTCGCCTTGTAGAAGCGGATGCCGGTAATATAGCCGCTTACGTCGGAGCGGAATTTGACCCCCAGCTCCACGGGGCTGTCAGGCCCACTGTCCACTACCCCAGGAACCACGGAGCTGGACCAGAGGGAAACAGTCGAGGGAATGGTAGCGTTGCTTACCGTGACCGATACTGCTGACGACTGCCCCACATTGTTAGCGGCGTCATAGGCCTTGGCGGTGAGGGTGTAGGCGCCGTCGGCAACCGCGGTCGTGTTCCAGCTGAAGGTATAGGGAGCGGCGGCGTCGGTTCCCTGCAGTGCCCCGTTCACGTAGAACTCCACCTTGGCTACCCCGACGTTGTCGCTGGCGCTCACGGTGACCGATGCGGTCCCGCTGACCTTGGCGTTGCTGGCCGGAGCGGTCACAGAGACGGTCGGTTTCGTGGTATCTGCCGCAACATTGTTCACCGTCACCGAAACATTTGTCGACTGCCCTACGTTCCCTGCTGCGTCATAGGCCTTGGCAGTGAGGGTGTAGGCACCATTTGCCACTGCCGTCGTATTCCAGTTGAAAGTGTAGGGTAAGGCGGTGCTAGTGGCCTGCAGTGTTCCGTTTACGTAGAACTCCACCTTGGCTACCCCGATATTATCGCTGGCGTAAGCGGAGACAGCAGAGGTGCCGCTGACCGTGGTGCTGGCCACCGGCGAGGTGATTAAGACGACAGGTAGCGTGGTGTCATTATTAACCGTGACGGAGACTATTGAGGATTGCCCCACATTGCCCGCCGCGTCGTACGCCTTGGCGGTGAGGGTGTAGGCGCCGTTTGCCACGCTGGTCGTGTTCCAGCTGAAGGTATAGGGAGCGGCGGTGTCGGTGGCTTTCAGTGCCCCGTTCACGTAGAACTCCACCTTGGCTACCCCGACGTTGTCGGTGGCAGATGCGGTAATGGTCTGGGATCCGCTTACCGTTGCACTGTTGGCCGGAGCGGTGATCGCAACCGTGGGTGCCGTGGTGTCAGAGGCCGGCGCCAGGGTATAGGTCACCACGAGTTTCGGCCTCTGGTTGGTGTCGGCGGCCTCGCTGGAGGCGAAGGTACGGTAGCTGTCCGCCGTGGCCTTGTTCGAGGAGTCCAGCAGCAGACCCCGGTTGTTCCCCGGGTTCGCCACCCAGCCCTTGACGATGTTCGTCACGTTCCAGCTCTTGTACCCGAGGGTCGCGTCGACAAGCGGGGTATCGACGGCGGCGGCGATGTCGGACTGTGCCAGGGGGATGCCACCGTAGGGGATGCTGCTCGCCGTCCAGGCGTTGGTCCCATCGTAGGTATAGCCGGTGGTTTTAGAGATGACCGGGGTCTTGTTGATCACCTCGGACACCGGCATCGCGTACGAGCTGTCGCCGCCGCTCCCCGTCTGGTAGAGGTAGAGGGTGGCGCTCTGGATCTGGGCGCTGGCCGGCAGGGCCGAGAGGTCCCACTTCATCAGGATCGCGTTGGCCGGGGTGTTCGCCGGCCAGGTGTAGGTGTTGAGGGCCGTATTTGCCGCGTTGATGTCGCTGTTGATGTTGATGAAGGTATCTTCGATCGTGTTGGGGTTGGTTGCGCCGAAGCTGTTGCCGAAAATGGCAGTGGTGCTCCCCGACGGTGGCGGCGTTGTCGCATTGTTGACGGTGACGCTTGCATTGGCCGACTGACCGACGTTGCCGGCTGCATCGTAGGCCTTGGCGCTCAGGGTATAGCTGCCGTTGGCAACCGCTGTCGTGTTCCAACTGAAAGTGTAGGGGGATGCGGTATCAGTGGCTTGCAATGCGCCGTTTACGTAGAGCTCGACCTTGGTCACCCCGACGTTGTCGCTGGCGCTGGCGGAAATTGACGCGGTCCCGCTGACGGTGGCGTTGTTGGCCGGAGCGGTCACGGAAACGGTCGGTTTGGTGGTATCCGCCACGATATTGTTGACCGTCACCGGTATACTTGCGGATTGCCCCACGTTGCCGGCGTTGTCGTACGCCTTCGCAGTCAGAGTGTAAGCACCGTTTGTTAGCGCAGTCGTATTCCAGCTGTAGCTGTACGGGGCAACGTTTGTCGCGCTCAATAGCGCTCCGTTTACGTAAAACTCGACCTTGGTCACCCCGACGTTGTCGCTGGCGCTGGCGGTCAAGGTCGTCGTTCCGCCCACCGTGGCGCCGCTGCCGGGTGCCGTCAGGGATACCGTGGGTGCGGTTTTGTCATTCACGACCGTTACGGATACGTTGCTCGACTGCCCAACGTTGCCGGCCGCATCGTACGCCTTGGTCATCAGTGTATATGCCCCGGATGTGAGCGTAGTGGTGTTCCACGAATATACGTACGGCGTCGACGTGTCGGTGGCGGCGAGGGCACCGTTCACATAGAACTCTACTTTCGTCACCCCGACATTGTCGGTGGCGCTGGCGGTGACCGAAACCGTTCCACTTGCCGAGGTACTTGAGGCGGGAGATGTGATCGAAACCGTGGGCGCGACCGCTTCAAGGACGTTGGCGACGTTGGAATAAGAGCTCTCCGTTCCCGAGGCGTTGTAGGCGGTAACCGCAAAATAGTAGGACCGGTTGGGGTCAAGTCCGTTCAAGGTGGCACTTGTCACCTTCTTGGCATCTACCGGTGCCGGACCTTGGACCGCTCCTGTCCCCTTGAAAGGTGTGACTGCAGAGTCGGCATTGTAATAGACTTTGTAACCTGCCACGGAGGGGTCCGTACTGGCATTCCACTGCAAGGTCACGTCTCTTGCATGGCTGACAGAAACACTAGCAATACCGAGTAACCAAGTAAATAGTAGTGTTTTGAAAATTCGGGGTTTCATAAACTGGCTCCTTTGGATGTTTGGTTGTGATTGCCTTTTTCTTTGATCGCTTCGACACGCTTCGCGAGCAAAAAAAAAGAAACAGCCCTCCGTCGTACAACAGACCAATGGAGGAACCTGTTTCTCGCCAACCCGGCTATCCCAATTTCCCAGGCATCAGGACCCGTAGCTTTGTGCCCCCAGGTTACCCTGGGTTTACCCCTTCGGAAACAGCACTGCTTTCTCTTTTGATGTACCTATCGCTTAAAACGCTCCTTTAGTCTGTGATTCATATCACTAGAACCTTGTTTCATATCCCGGAATAAAGAAAGCCGGGGCCTCAACACCTGGTAATCAGGGCATTTCGGCAACCCGGCTGTCTCAGTGAGACCCTGTAGGCTTTCCGCCCCATCCTCACGGATGGTTGAGTATTATCGTATACCAATTGTTTTTATTGCTGAATTTGCTCAGAGCAAAAACACGCGCTACCTTCTACCCGACATCATTACTTAAGTCAATAAAAAAATGTATGCTGTATACCGAACGACACCATACTTCTGTCTGAATTCCAGACAGATCAACCCTTCACACACAATCGGTAACAGCCGCGTGTCACTCCAGATACACCATGTAGGAAGAGTCCCTTTTCTTTGAAAGCTCATATGTTATATTTTTAAAATTACAAATGAATTCCAAAGTGAGCAAACACCTGTGAAGAGCTCTATTCATTCAAGACTCAAGGTTATCCACTTTATCTCCGGAGATCTCTGGGCCGGCGCCGAAACCATGGCGTGCAACCTGCTCAGACGTCTGAAGGAGTATGACGACCTGGATCTTTCCGTCGTTCTCCTCAACGAAGGAAGGCTCGCGGGGGAATTGCGGGCCGGCGGCCTGGCCGTCCACGTTATTGATGAAAGTCTGCATTCCTTTCGGGAGATACTTCGAGAAACGCGAAGGCTCATCGGCAGCAATACCCCGGATATCATCCACTCCCACCGCTACAAGGAAAACCTCCTCGCACTCCTGATCTCCGGATGCTCTCGCGGCATAAGGCTGGTTTCCACCCAGCACGGGCTCCCCGAATTCCACGAAAAGAAGCCGGGCATCACCCAGCGGCTCATAACCCGGACAAACTTCCTGGCGCTTTCCCGTTTTTTCACCACGGTGGCCGTCTCGCAGGACATGCGCAACGCCCTGATCGGCCGCTTCGGATTCCGGAACGATAAGGTCGAGGTCATACACAACGGCATAGAGTTACCCCCCTACCCCTCTGCTTCCGGGGGAAAAGCCGGGCCATTCGTGATCGGCTCATCGGGCCGCCTCTTCCCGGTCAAGGATTACCCGCTCATGGTCGAGATCGCGCGAACTGTCGCCGCCGGCGGCCCAGAGGACATCCGGTTCGAACTGGCGGGGAATGGCCCCGGCATGCCCGCCCTCCAGACCCTCGTCCAGAGCCATGGGCTCAGCGCAGGCTTTATCCTCAAAGGACACCAGGACGATATGGGCAGTTTCTATCGTGGGCTTGACCTCTACCTTAACACCTCCGTCCACGAAGGTATTCCCATGACCATTCTCGAAGCTTTGGCCCACGGGCTTCCCGTGATCGCTCCCGCGGTTGGGGGGATAGTCGAGATCATCGACGACAGGGCGGAGGGCTTCCTGATCGGCAGCCGCGAGCCAAGTGATTTTGCCGAAAAATGCCTGTATTTGAGGAACAACCCTGAAAAACGGATGGGGATGGCGCGGGCCGCCAGAGAGAAGGCTGAACGGTGCTTTTCCGCGGAGAAGATGGCTGAGGGGTATTACCGGCTTTACCTGCGGGAAACCCGGAAAATGGTTTCGAATCAAGTCCTTAGTGGATAAGACAGGAGCTTTTATGGAATATATTTTCGCCGCATCCCTTTTTCTGGTCTTCCACGCCTACTTCGGTTATCCGTTGACCCTCCGCCTCCTTCGCTACTTCAGGAGGAAAACGGTGACAAAGGCCCCCTTCGAACCGCCCGCAACCCTGATCATAACCGCCTGCAACGAAGAACGCAGGATCAGGGACAAGCTCGAGAACACTATCGTCCTAGACTACCCCCGGGAAAGACTGCAGGTGCTGGTTGCCTCCGACGGCTCCACCGACAACACCAACGACGTTGTTCGGAGTTATGCCCACCACGGCATCGAGCTTCTCGCCTTTCCGGAACGCCGGGGCAAGGAGAGTGCGCAAAAAGACGCGGTGCTCCACGCCACCGGCGAAGTGATCGTGTTCTCCGACGTGGCCACCTTCATCGAGCCCCATGGGCTCAAAGAGATCATCGCCAACTTCGCCGATCCATCGGTGGGGTGCGTGAGCAGCGTCGACCGGGTCATCGGCCGCGACGGGAAGCCCTGCGGCGAGGGGTTTTACGTCAGGTACGAAATGTGGCTGCGGGATCTGGAGTCGCAGGTGAACTCGCTGGTTGGCCTCAGTGGGTCTTTTTTTGCCGCGCGCAGGGAGGTATGTCGCGATTTCTCCGGGGAGATGCAGAGTGACTTCAGGACGGTCTTGAACAGCATGAGGCTGGGACTGCGGGGTGTAAGCGATTCCGACACCATCGGCTATTACCAAGACATCTCCGACAGCAAACGCGAATTTGATCGCAAAGTACGTACCGTCCTCAGGGGGTTGACGGTCTTTTTCCGCAACCTCGAATTTCTTAATCCTTTACGGTACGGCCTTTTTTCCTACCAGTATTTCTGCCACAAGCTGCTCCGGTGGCTGGTGCCCCTCTTCCTGCTTGCCGCCTTGGCGGCTAATGCGGCGTTAAGCCTGGATTCCGTCGGGTACTCGGTGCTCCTGCTTTTGCACCTTGCCTTTTACGGTACCGCCGTCGGTGGGTGGTTGGCAAAGTCGCCCCCATCCCATGCCGTGTTGAAGATTCCCCTGTATTTCGTTACGGTCAACGCAGCCATTCTTGTTGCGTGGTGGCGCTACATCGGGGGCAAGAGGATGGTTATGTGGGCACCGTCGGAGAGATGAAAAAAGGCAGGGCCGATTATCGCCCTGCCTCCCTTGTCGATGACAAACTGAAACAACCTACGTTTTCCTCCTGAAAATGCGCATCCCTGCCATCCCCGCAATGCCGGTTCCCAGCAGCAGCAAAGTGGCAGGCTCAGGGACCGGTGCCGAGGCCGTGACCCAGGCACCATACGTCGAAAGCGAAGTGCTGTCAGAGATGAACAGCGAATCTAGCCTCTCCACATTGACACCATTGTAGCCGGGAAACGGGACGTAATAAACACCACCATAATGCATTCCGGGATTTAAGGCCAAATCATACCGACCACTCCAAACTGGAACTGGGGTATCCTGCTGCTTGGTGGGATTGAACAGGTTTAGATAAGCCTGATTCGGCCCGGCCAACAGGCCCACCATTTCTGCGAAACTGGCCAGGTGCCAGTTGGTAATGCCGAAATAGGCCGAGTCGTCGTAATCGGTTTGAATCGTGGCCAATTGTTGCTGATAGGTCTGGTTCGAAAATGCCGTCAGGTCCCAGGCCCAGTACTGGTTATTTACGTCATCGTAAATGACATGGCCGCTCGAATTGTTGATGTCGATCAGTATTGCCCTGGCAATGCCTGTGGTCAACAAAAGCAATGCAGCAGTGGCGATCAGGGTCGTTGGCTTTTTCATAAATGGACTCCTCTGCATGCTGGTTCAAAAAGTCGTTATTGCCAATTTCCCAATACATATCATATGCCAGAAATCAACCATTTATTTTAGCGTGCGTTTTAACTCGCCGTGCTGTCAAACCATCGAAGTTCGCGTAAAATATTCCGACAAAAATATCGGATTAGTTGACAGGGTAAACGTCTTACAAACGTTAGAGAACTGTTACAAAATATGTGTTCATAATCATATCAGCGTCTTGCAAACTTTCAAGCACGTTGTATAGCTTTCAACGGGCCTCGCGAATAGTTGCCCTCTCGAAGCCTGAACTGCCTTCATGCTGCCGCCGGACGGTCATCAGTGTCACGCACCGAACTGCTTTCCCTGCGAAATCTAACGAGAACATTGACTTTATTATTTTATTGGGGTATAAGCGGATAAGTTCTTTGCTGGAAATAGCTGGTACACGATAATACTAAACCATTCGCGAGAATG
>NZ_DAHVYG010000079.1 GCF_027327745.1 Geobacter sp. | reverse complement strand
ATCGTAGCGAGAGAATGGCAGATCGAGGACAGATTTTCGGGAATTTGCAGGCGAATAGTGGTTCTATTCGTCAAGAATTCCCGGAAATATGGACCGATTTGCCGTTCTCGCAGCAGATTCATTCCTAAGTCCGACAGGCTCCTGGGTACCGCTCGCAGGAGCGAGCAAAGGAGAAGAGACCATGTGGAAAAGAGTCACGGCAGTAACATCGGTTTTGACCGTCGGAATCATTGCCGGGTGCGGCGGCGGGGGGGGGACTGCCCCGACCGCCACGGTGAGCGGAGTCGTCGCCGACGGGTACCTGCGGGGCGCGGAGGTCTTCCTCGACAAAAACGGCACCTACCAGTGGGACGGGACGGAGCCGAGAACCTTTACCGGTCCCGGCGGGACCTATTCCCTCACCGTCCCGGCCGGCGACGTGGGGAAATACCCCGTGGTCGTCCGGGCCATGGCAGGGAGCACCGTGGACGAGGACACCAACCAGGCGGTGCAAAACGACTACGTCATGTCGGCCCCGGCGGGGGCCGGGAGCTTCGTGAGCCCCCTGTCGACCATGGTCCGGGAAAAGATGGAGGCCACCCCCGGGATGACCATGGCCCAAGCCATGACCCAGCTGCGAAACCAGCTCAACATGCCCGCCGGCATGGATCTGCTCGGGGACTACGTGGCGGGTAGCCAGGCGGGGCAGTACCAGAGCCAGTATCAGGCCATGCACCAGGCCGCCCGACAGATGGCGGGACTTATGGCAAGCCAGGCGGGTCTCGTCATGAACGGGAGCAGCGTGAACATGGGGCGTTACCGGCTCATGATGGGCGAGATCAACCAGAACCTGCCGCAGATCGCCGATAACGCCTATCAGGGGATGGGGATGGGGAGCAGCTTCATGACCGCCATGCAGACGCAGATGCAGACGAAGCTGGCAGCCATGCCCTCGACAGGCGGTTTCGGCAACTACTCCGGCATGTTCCGCAACATGACCACTCTCCACGCCTTCTGGAACTACTCCGGCAGCCGGTGGCAGCCGACCGGCGGGATGATGGGGGGAAGCGGGATGATGGGGAGCAGATAGTCCCTCATTGAGAAACGATGCGCCCATGGACGGCGGCATTACGATAAAGGGCCGGTCACAAAGACCGGCCCTTTATCGTAATGCGGGGCAAAGCGGAAGGGATATGTTCAATCCGGCGACAGGCTCCGCAAGCCCTCGGCTGTGGGTCTTGAATGTTCTCCGGAGGGAGCGATAATAAACAGGCAGCCACCGATCATCCCTCGTGCAAGAGGAGGATTTATGGGTACCAACCACCCGTTCGAAGGCGCCACCCCGGAGACGGTCGTATCCCACCTGACAGAGATGGCGCGGATCGACCCGCTCTTCCGCGATCTCTACCTGGAACGGGGGCGGGACCTCCTCTCCCCGCTTCTTCCGCATGATGCCTATCTGCACCTGAAAAAGGGCGCGGTCCTTCTGGAAGAATCACTGCGTCAGAGCCGCACAGCCGTCGAACACGGAGATTGGGAGACGCTTCGGCGACTAGCGGCGCAAATCGCCTTCATGAGGCGCGAACTGAACGAAAAGCACAGCCTGCTTGAACTGGGAAACCAGGTATACGATCCACCGCCGGTCGTACCCGATCTCTTTTCCCCGGGGATCTGGGGGATTCTCGGCTCCGGCGGCGAAAGCCGCGCCGACCTGCGCGACAAGGCGCTGGAACTGCTCGCGGCCCTGGCGGCGGAAGGGGACAACGAGAGGGAGTTTTACGGCGCACGGCGTTCCCATTTCCTCAGCCTCGTCGTGGACGGATCGGAGGGGGTGGGGGCGAAGGGGATCGGGCGGGACCCGAAAACGGTGAAGGAGGAGATGATCCGGGCCCTGGAAAACGGCGACGAGGCGCTGGTGGAGTCGCTTCTTCAGGCGATGGCGGAACCGGATGCCGCCACGGCGGAAAGGGCGGAGCGCCCGGCAACGGCGGCCAGAACCCCGGAAGATCGGTGGGGTAGCGAACTCGCCACGCCGTTTCCCGCCGATGCCGTAAAGCGGGCGCAGCGATTCGGCCTGGCGCCGGCGCGGCTCGCCCCCGCTCTGGAGGTATCCGAATGCCTGTACTGGGCGGCCCACTATCCCATGCACTTCGAGCCGTCCTCCCTCCGCGATGGCGGAGCCCGGATCCACGTCCCCCTCCCCCCTCCGGCGGAGTCGTTCTCGCAGGCCCTCCGCGAGAAGATCGAACTGTTCAGCCTCCATCCGTTCGTCACCTCCTCCGGCGGCCGCTATCTCCCTTACATGGTCGAGGAGGAGGTGCTGGTGGAGGAGTTTGCCGAAGGGGGCGAAGAAGACCCTCCGTCGTCACTTGTGGCGACGCTCGGTTTCGACCGGCGGCGTGCCCTCTCCCGTCTGGAGCTGGAGCTCTCCCTACTGGAACGGGGACCGTCGATGCTGCGCGACGAACTGGGACTCGATCCGCGCGAGTTCCGGCTCATCTGCATCCCCCACGATGTTTACTGTCGTCTCGGGCAGAGGTACGGCTGGGGGAAGCAGCAGCTCTGGACCCATTTTGACGGCTATCAGGTCCTCAAGGAGGGGAGGTTCCGCGCCCTGGTGGGAGGGGACGTACGCTTCGGCGGCCTCCAAGACCTCTGCGGCATAGGGATCGACGATGAGCGCGACGGGGTGCTCGCCCGCTTCACCGTCGTACGTCGCAGCCGCCTCGTCGCAGCACAGCGGGCGCCCTTCCTGGCCGCTTCACAGTCATGCCGGCTCGGGGAAACACAGGCCTCTACTTCAGACTGAAGTAAAATGTGGCCCCCTTCCCCACCTCCGCGTCCGCCCAGACCGTCCCACCATGGCGATGGATTATGCGCTGGACGGTTGCCAGGCCGATCCCTGACCCTTCGTACTCGGAGGGGGAGTGCAGACGCTGGAAGGCGCCGAACAGTTTGTCCCCGTAACGCATGTCAAAGCCGGCGCCATTGTCCCGGACAAAGTAGACCGTCTCTCCGTCCCGGCTGCTGCAGCCGACCTCGATGCGGGCGTCTTCCGTATTCCGGGTGTATTTCCAGGCATTGCCCAGCAGATTCTCCATCACGGCCCCCATGAGGGTGGGGTCGCCGTGGACCACCATCCTGTCGGTGACTGTGGTCTGGACATAACGGGAGGGCTCCCCTGCCTTGAGTTCCTCGATAATAAGCCGTGAAAGGGCGCTTAGGTCCACCGTCTCTTTCCGGAGTACCAGACGCGTAACCCTTGCAAGTACCAGGAGATCGTCGATCAGACCTGCCATCCGCTTGCAGCCTGCGACGATCCTCTTCAGGTAATCCTTCCCTTCCGCATCGAGACGCTCTCCGTAATCCTCCATGATAAGGGAGCTGAAACCGGCGATGTTGCGCAGCGGCGCCTGGAGATCGTGGGATACCGAGTAGCTGAAGGATTCCAGCTCCTTATTGACCGTTTCCAGGGCACCTTTCTGCCGGAACAGATCCGCATTGAGGCTGATGATCTCTTTTTGTGCCTGTTCTCTCTGCGCGATCTCCTGCTGAAGGGCCGTGTTGGCCTCCTCCAGTTGGGCGGTTCGTCTCCGGACCCGCTCCTCCAACTCCGCATTGAGCCTGCGTATCTCCTCCTCACTTTGCCTGCGGCGACTGATGGCGTTGCTCAGGGCGATGACGAACGTCGTAAGAACGGCGATGGCCGAGAGCCCTCCCCAGAATATCCCCTTATGCGTCTCGTAAAACGGCACCGGGCGGTTGATGAGCGTGGCTCCGGCTGGGAGGAAGGAGGGAGCGATGTCGAAGCGTTTCAGGAGCCGGTAATCGAACATGGGGCGCGACATGGCGGAGACGGTTACCGGGATCGTCCCGGCCGATTCACCCCGCAGTATCCGCACCGCCAGCCGGGCCGCCGCCTTCCCCTGGGCATCGCCCCCCATCATGAGTCCCCCGACCACGCCATGGCCGAGCTGTTCGGCGTGGACGCCGTAAACCGGCACGGGTGATGCCTCGCTGACCAGTCGGGCAGCCTCGGCCTGGGTGAAGGTCTTCCCCGTCTGGTCGACGGAATAGGACAGCATCACCACGAGCCGATCCGGAGGGAGGTGCCTGAGTTTCTCCAGCAGCGCCTCCATGGGCATTGCCTCGAAAAACCTCAGCGTTGCCGGGGCGAAGCGCTTCGCGTGCGCTGCCACCTCGTGGCGCATGGCAAGACCGGTATCGGTATGGTCATGGATGACGACAACCTCTTTTGTGCCCGGATGGAGCCCGAGGGCCATGGCGATGGTGCCGACCGAGTCGTGGAATTCGGCCACCCCCGTGATGTTTTGCTCTCCGGCGATCATCGCCGGCGTGAAATCGTTGATGCCGCAGAAGACGATGCTGCTTCGGGGGAATACGGCGCGGCGGTAGCGAAGGGCAAACTCCAGCGCGGCGTTGTCCATGGCAATGACCACGTCCAGCGGTATCCGGCGGTACTTTTCCGCAATGAGTTCGGCTTGGCGGGAAAAATGGGCCTTCTCGGGGAATTTCTTGGTGTCGAGGTGCTCTATGAAGAAATCTTCGCCGGAAAAGGATGCTTCAAACGTAGCACGCACGCCGTCGGTCTCCCGATCGGACCAGTCATACCCCACATCGTAGGAATTGAGGACCAGCACGGACGGCAGGCGCCTCACCTCCCCGAAAGAGGGGGCGGCGGAGAGAAGGAGGAGGCCAAGGAGGAATCCGGCGATGGTACACAGTCTTATCGTACTCAGATGCCGCATACGTCCCCTTGAGTGGCAAGATTAAAGTATGCAAACTGTAACGGTTTTCCGGCTCAATTACAAAAGGATTTTCGCCTTCGCGGCGTCGGGTGGAACGGGGAGTGGGGAAGCGGCGATTCGTCAAAAAAAAGGTGATGCAGAACAACATCAGGAGTACCGACCTGGTGGCGCGGCTAGGAGGCGACGAGTTCGTCGTCGCACTGCCTGAAACCGGCGCCGAGGAGGCTCCGGTTGTGGTAGCCAAACTGCGGGAGTCCCTTGGCGAAATCATGGCTGCCGAGGAGTGGCCCGTAACCTTTAGTGTCGGGGTGGTGACCTGTGTCTGGCCAAACTGTTCGTGGCACGAGATCCTTGGCAGGGCCGACGCAATCATGTACAAGGTCAAGGCAGAAACGAAAGACGGCATCCTGTACGAGACGGTGGGAGGAATACCCCAGGAGGGGTAGGTCCCGGCTCATGCAGAGAATCTGCGGCAGGAGAGCCTTCCCTGCAAATATTTCCATCAAGCAAGGGCCTCGATCGCCCGTCTTCCTTCCCAGGGCGTTCCTCAAATCAACTCGTACACAATGAATACGCAAATGATTGCCATAAAGGCAAGGCCGGTGAAGAAGACCTCTTCCGAAATCCTCTCGATCCTGTGCTGCCGCCCCCTTTTTCGGGCACGCAATGCGATGTACGACAGAATGCACGAGGCAAGAAACAGCAGGGCGTCCAAGGCAAGCATTTTCTCTCCGAAGCTTTTCACATGGGAGAGTCGCCGGCTTATAAAGAACAGGCCGATGACCGTAAGGCAGACGCCGACCATGGTCGCCGACACGGAAAAGACGTGGATGGTGATGTCGACCTCGACAAATTCCCTGGACGGTTCCTGTTGAGACATGCTGAACTCAACTCCTGTTGATTCGTGCCGGCTTATCAGACATAGTTTATCACAACTCCGCTACAACCAATCTCGCCTGCTTCATATCTGCAACAAATGAAAAAGGCCGGTCACAAGAACTGTGAACCGGCCCCTCTCATAAATATGGCGGAGAGATAGGGATTCGAACCCTAGGTACCCGGAGGGTACACTTGATTTCGAGTCAAGCGCCTTCGACCACTCGGCCATCTCTCCAATAACGTTTGTTCAGCTGTTCGCTTTCTTCCGTGCCTTGTTCCGCGCCCTCAACCCGGCAAAGAAATCCTTCAGGATCGTCGAGCACTCGCCTTCGCGAACCCGCGAGACAATCTCGACCCGGTGATTGAGCCTTGCATCGTCCGAAAGGTCGTACAGGGAACCGGCGGCGCCCCCTTTCGGGTCGTGGCAGCCGAAAACCACCCGGTCGATCCGCGACAGCAGGATCGCCCCCATGCACATGATGCACGGCTCCAGGGTAACGTACAGCGTGGTCCCGGTGAGCCGCCAGTTGCCGAGTTTTCGGGCCGCCTGCCGGATGGCGATCATCTCGGCGTGGGCCGAGGGGTCCCGCCGCGCCTCCCGGCGGTTGAAGCCGCGACCGACGATTGAGCCGTCACGGACGATCACCGCCCCGATGGGGACCTCGCCCTGCGTGGCGGCCTTCCGCGCTTCCCGGAGCGCAAACCCCATCCAGCGCCGGTCCTCCCGTTCGTCAGGCTCACCATGCCGGCTCAGGGATTCGTTTCCCCGGTTGTGCGTCACTGATACGTTGGTCGCTGAGTTCGACAAGGCACTGATATATATCCTGTTTCAGACATCGTGTCAATAACGGTTTTCCCCGTGAGGCGCCATGGACGATCTCCCTTCGGGGATATCGACCAGCCGCCGTTGACCCAGCCAATAGTGCGGGTATCATTTCACTGTTACCGTGAGGCACACCCCGACCGAAATCCGCTCCTCCCCCTTTACCGGCACGCCAGCGAGAAGGATCCGCCATGCCGACAACGATCACGATACCTCCCGACACTCCCGAGAACCGCACCCTGATTGCCAACGTCCATCCGGACGGCTGGATAAACCCCGAGCCGGCCGGGCGCTACAACCTGGTGGTGATCGGCGCCGGCACCGCCGGCCTCGTGACGGCAGCGGGCGCCGCCGGCCTCGGGGCCAGGGTGGCACTCATCGAGCGCCACCTCATGGGGGGAGATTGCCTGAACGTCGGCTGCGTCCCCTCCAAGGGGATGCTCCGGGCATCGCGGGCGCTCCACGACGTCCGCTCCGCCGGGGAGTTCGGCATTGCCGGGGGCGAAGGGCTCGCCATCGACTTCTCTGCCGCCATGGAGCGGATGCGGCGCATCCGGGCCGGAATCAGCGTCCACGATTCGGCGCTTCGGTTCCGGGACGAACTGGGGGTGGACGTCTTCATCGGCCAGGGGCGCTTCGCCGGTTCCGACTGCATCGAGGTGGACGGGGCGCGGCTCTTCTTCGAACGGGCCGCCATCTGCACCGGAGCCCGGGCCGCCTCCCTCCCGGTTCCCGGCCTCGCCGAGGCGGGGTACCTCACCAACGAGACGGTCTTCTCCCTCACCGAACTCCCGGCCCGCCTCGCCGTCATCGGCGCCGGCCCCATCGGCTGCGAGCTGGCCCAGGCCTTCGCCCGTTTCGGCAGCCGGGTCACCCTCCTGGATGCGGCACCGCAACTTCTCGGACGCGAGGACCGGGACGCCGCCGGGGTCGTGGCGCGGACCTTTATCCGCGAAGGGATCGATCTCCGGCTCGGGGTGAGGATCGCCGACGCCGGCACCAGGGGCGGCGACAAGGTGATCAGCATCGAGGGAAACGGGAGAACGGCCGAGGTGGCCGTCGACGAGATCCTGGTCGGCGTGGGGCGCGCTCCCAACTGGGAAGAGCTCAACCTGGAGGCGGCAGGGATCGGTTACGATCCGAAACAGGGGGTGACGGTGGACGAGCGGCTCCGCACCTCGAACCCCCGCATTTACGCCGCCGGCGACATCTGCTCCCCCTACAGGTTCACCCACACCGCCGACGCCCAGGCCCGGATCCTGATCGCCAACGCACTCTTCCTGGGGCGCCGGAGGAGATCGGCCCTCACCATCCCCTGGTGCACATACACCGATCCGGAGGTGGCCCACGTCGGGATGTACGAGACAGAGGCCCGCGAGAAGGGGATGGAGGTGACTACCCTGACCGTGCCGCTCTCCGATGTGGACCGGGCACTTCTGGACGGCGAGACGGAAGGGTTCGCCCGGGTACACCTGAAGAAAGGGAGCGATCGGATCCTCGGTGCCACCATCGTCGCGCGCCATGCAGGGGAGATGATCGGCGAGCTGTCGCTCGCCATGACCAACGGTCTCGGACTTTCGGCCATCGGCGCAACGATCCATCCCTATCCGACCCAGGCGGAAGCGATACGAAAGCTCGCCGACGCCTACAACCGGACCCGGCTCACGCCGTTCGTGACGAAGATGCTAGGGCTCTGGCTTGCGTGGCGGCGGGGATAGGCCGTCGCACCTACCACTTGACCGGCTCGGGTTCCTTTTTGACGAGAAGGACCGAACATGGCATCTTCCGGACGATCTCCTCGTTGCTGCGGCCGAACAGGAAGTGCTCAAGCCGCCACTCCTCATGGGCGAGCATGACAAGGAGATCGATCTTCAGTTCTTCCACTGCCTTCAGAATCTCCCTGGTCGGCTCTCCCTTCTTGATCAGCTCGGTCACCGCGAGCCCTTCGCTTCGCTCCTTCCTCAGAATCCGGTCCAGATCCTCCTTCGCCTGCCGCATCATCTCCTGGTACTCCTTCTCCAGGGAGACGGTCGGAAGGTTCCACCCCTCGAGCCCGAACGGATTGTGAATAACGTGGATGATGGAGAGCTCCGCACCGTACTTGCGGGCAAGGGAAACACCGCAGTGAACCGCCTCCTGGCAGTTGGTGGTCATTCTGCTCACCACAAGAATTCGCTTGAAATCTTCCATGATCTGCACCCCCCTCAGTAGACTGGTCCAGCCGCACCAGTGGGTATCACAACTCTCTGCTATGAGTGTAGCACTCTTTGATCACGATGGAAGCGGGAGCCCGGCGGAACGAAGGGGGACCGGTCACTGCCAGTTACACAACTCAGGCCCCAACCTTATGGATGACGGCCTTCGTTCGATTTGGCTCCCCAGCGCGGACGAAGCTGGGCACTGGGATGAACGGCTAACTCATGACGCTCTGCAGAACCTGTGAAAGGTTGATACGTTTCTATTACCGCTTCAGTCCCAATCGCTCCCAGAGAAATGTAACGTCAAACGGTTCTCCACCGGTCTGATCGATTCTACGCGCCTCAAGCTGGTCAATGGATTTGAGCAGTTCGATCACTGCCGGGCGCAACCGTTTGTCTGCTGCCGCCTCAAGAGGGGATTTCCCTCCCAGGGCGGGCAGGGGAATTTCCAGCCAGGTTTCGTAGTGCTTGGCAAGGTGCTGGTGGATGATCTGGCGCTGCATATCCTTTGGAATATCGGGCTCCGGCAGGGGTTTCGCGGCGTCCCTCGCTTTTTCTTACCTTCCCCGGCAATGGTGGGCATCCTGGTGGCAAAGCCATGTCACGCTCCATCATCAAGCCCCGCAACACTTCTTGAACTTCTTGCCGCTCGCGCAGGGGCAGGGATCATTTCGCCCTATTTTGACTTTTCCGCCGAAGGGTTGGGATGAAGCGGACTCTACCGATTGTTGCCGACCGTAAGCTTCTGCGTAACGCTGCAAAGCCTCCGTCGTCTCCTTGAGACGGCCAACGCAGTACAGGCTGAACAAATCAATGAGCTCATCATCCCAGGTTTCTCTTTGCATATCCTCAGTCCAGCCGGGAACTCGCTTGAGCAGGCTCCGCTGGAAAGGTACCGGATCAGGCACTATTTCCGGAATCGCATGAGGTTCGGCCAGCGCCCAAAGAAAGGGAATCGCAGCGTGTGCTTCCTCTAGCAGTTTTGCAGGTACGTGACGGGTCTCGTGCTTTTCTGCACCCCATATATCGGGGCGGAGAGTCAGGGCGCCATGAAAACCGATGGCCCATTCAACTATCTGTTCCCGGGCATCAAATGCTTCGGCGGTTTTGTCCACATCAAAGGGGCAGAGGTTTTCGCCATTGACTCCGACCAGATTGGAACGATTGTACAACGGCATCAATGCGCCCATAAACCGGTTTGCGTCGTCAATATCATCAAATACGATACCGTTCAGATCGAGCAGCGGCTGCAGCCAGTCGGACGGCATGATCCGCCCCGGCGTGATCACAACGCCGGCCAGAAAACCGAGTACCCGCTCGTAGGTTGCCCTTTGTCCTTCCTTGACAGTGCTTCGTCGCAGAAAGTCTTCGATGGCAGCCCGCTCCGGTGTCTCAAGGAGGTTATCCGTCATAAGGTGACCTTTCTTTTCAATATGTCAATTCCAACCAAGAAGTCTTACCTGCCGGTCAGTATCGATTGGCAAACCAGACGGCATATTCGCGAACCGGCCAATAGCTGGAATCGTTTTTCTCCACAACCTCTACATCACACAAAGGGACATGCCCTCTTCTCCGTCCCTCGGAAACCTTAACGATAACGCCACACAGATCGTCATCAAACTCAGCCTTCAAGACTTTGAAGATGTGCCCGAGCCGGAACGGTTCCTTGTCGGCAATATCTGTGAAATAAGCATCGTCTTCATCATCTACCCGCCTGACTTCGAAAGGGAATGAGAGATTATCATTGAGCCATGCAACCCAGTCCCGCTGTTTCCATTCTTCGCATTTCTCGTCGAATGCCTCGTTGTCATGCTCCCATGACGGCTCTTGTTTCTTGGGCATATACTCGCTCACCATTATTTGTTCTGAGAGAGTCTGTGATCCTCGATCACAGACTGCTCGCCTGATACCAGTACCAAAAAGCCTCGGGATTGACCGACATGAGCCGGTTGAGGCGTTCCCACTCTCCCTCAATCTTCAACTGTCGAAGCTCTTCCGGCGGGGAAATTGTCCTGAAAGCTTCCAGCGATGCACCTGCGCCCTCGTTCTTGATCAGCCGGGTTATCAGAGCTGCCTTTGCCGCTGCCAACTTGGCCATGTCGAGGTTGAAGCGGTGGTTGACGAGATGTGACGTCAGCTTTCTCGCTCCGTCTTCGAGCATGAGCGCTTCCGGAGAATCTTTCACGCCCTTGAGGCGGTGCAGACTGAGGCTCAGAGATGCTTCCAGCGTGTCTTCCAGGCTGTCTTCCGCTGTTAGTCCACCACCGCGATAGACGTTTTCCAGATCGAAAACCCGCTGGTACACCTGGCGTACCGCCGGCAGGTCCTCAGCCAGATTGAACAGCTCTCCCACGTCGAACAGTTGCTTGACGATCTGCATGGTGTCGGGAGGATTGCCATTTGTCGGCACAAACGGCACGCCGGTCGTTCTGGGGGCAAATGCTGTCAGCTTGTCCGCCAGCAGACTTTCCACAGTGGGAATGGTGACCGGGATCTCCCGTCTGATCTCCAGAATCTCCGGTGTTATCGGTTTTACTATCACCTCATGGGGACATGGGGTTCTTCCACGACATCCAGAAAGACGTAGGGCGCCGGGTTGCCGGCAACGAGGGGAGTATAGAAGAACTTGAAATGGCGCCTCTCCGGCAGGCCACGGGAGCCACGTTCATCTTCTTCATAGCGGATGAATGGCGGCACCTTCGCCACTTCGTCGAGAGTCCGATCCAGTTCCGCAGCCGGGGCCGAGCAGAGGATGTCGATGTCGATGGACAGCCGGCGTATCACCGGAACATGGAGCAGGAGGCTTGTGCCACCCTTGAACACGAACTTCAGGTCACTCTCTGCCAGGTGCCCCAGGAGGGCGAAGGCATGGAGCGCCCGTTCAAGAAGGGATGGATCAACCCCCTTGAGTTCTTTCCTCTTTTTGTCCAGCCAGTCGGCGGTGAAGCAGATTTCAGCGATCATATGCATGATCCACTAATTCCGCAAAACTTTAAAAGTGCGGAGTTAGTAGACAATCTCCTTGCTTTCAATATGGACCCGTTTTGTCTCTGCGTAGCCAAACAGAACCGGAAGTTTCAATAATCCCGAGCCTAGTGCGCTGTCGAGAATCCGCTGCACTTCTGCTTGATCCATCAGTTGGAGTTTGTTCGCCTCGATGGTCAGATCGACCAGCGCCTTTTCAATGGGCGCTACATGAGCATTGCAGGTCGGCTGCTTGGCGATTGACGGTCGCAACACGACGGTCATTGCCCCAGGACGGACAAAACGCTCCGCATCGCTTTTACCGGGATTCACCCATGCGTCCCACCCTGCTTCACGCAGAGCAACACCCACTGACTCAAGGGTGTCTTCTTCAGCGTAAAGAAAGTTCGTAGGTTGGGCGATCAGGTGCAAGGCAAACGGATTGCACTGGGTGGTGGACCAACAGCAGAAATCGAGCAGCGGGAATGCCTTGCTTACTGCCTTGATCAGCTTGGCAACCGGCTCGCGTGCGAGGGTAACCGGCTTGCTATGGCGGCTGTACCACCCCCGCCCGGCATCCGATACAAGGCCGGTGCTCATGGCTTGACTAAGGTACTTGCGGAGGGAGTTGTCGGCCAGCTCGATTCCATCGGCAGAGAGAGAGCGCTTGACGGCATCAATGGAAAAATACGCACTCTGTTCCTTGAGGACAGGAATCGTGCGGGTAAAGAGATGAGCTTTATGCGACAAGGTTGATTTCATTGCGGACAACTCATTTTTCCGACCAAATACTCTATCATCACCCTTGAACATGGAATGCAGGACACGGCGTATTGCCTGTAGTGAAGCTCAATGCCTTATCTTAAAAGAGCTACATTTGGATGATGATGTCCTTGAAAGCGTTAAGCCTGCTGTGGTCCCAATCCCATGCTCCGGCTTTCGAAGCCTCACCAATCTTCAAGCCGACAAAATCATTATTCCCGGAAAGGTATGAGTGAAGTTTGGTTTTATGCAATCGCGTAATTTCCTGCCCCTTGGACTGCAGGCATTGGATATACATATCGACGCATTCAAAAGTTGAGCCGTCTTTGACAATTTCTAGGCAGAGGTCTTCGAGAGTGCCGGGCAACAGATTGTTCTGATTGTCTGATTGGGCCGCAAGACCGGGGAATATCATGAAAGCTACGCGGGGAGTATTGCCGACGAATTCAAAGGAATTGCCGGGAACCGGCAAAGCTGCCTGTTGCAGTGATTTCCTCACATTATTGACAGCTGTAAGCGGGTTGGTTTCCGCATCGCGGGCTATTACTATGGTTGTAACCTTTTCATAGCCGGGGAGCATGTGCAATGCCTTTAGATACGCTGTAAGATCTGTTATCCCGCCAAAATCCATAACTTGGACATCATCAACACCAAAAGCAGCCAAGGCGCTGATAAAGAAATAGAGAGCATCAGCACCTTCAACCAGTAATAGTTTGGGCATTATGATTTGATTACGAGGAGCCATTTCAACGCACCTCCATGTTCGTCTCAATCGCTACCTTTAATAGTTCGTAGTCAAAACATTTAGCCGTTGTCTTATTGTCGGTCCTATCTACACGTACATAACTGAAGTCGTTTCTCAAATCCTCAGGAATCCCTTTATAAGCTGCCTCAAGACATTCATAACTATGAGTTGTGCCTATCACTTGGCAATCGTATTCACGTGCAGCTATTGAGACCGCCTCCCAAATCTTCGACATTGCAGAATAATGGATGCCGTTTTCAAATTCGTCTACGATCACAATACCTTTGTTCGCCGTGGCTATAGCGAGGATGATGGAGAGCAGCCTGGAAACCCCATCCCCCATATAGGACACCGGGATTTTTCTTGATAATCCGATGTCACCGTGGATTAGAGAGCTGTCTCCCATCGCAACAGAGGAAAGAGATTTCAGGTTTGGCTCGATGATTCTCAGAAAATCAACTATCTTGTCTTGCTTGCCCAAGATATCCAATTGTCCGAATTTTTGTGCATCTTCCGAAGGATTTGTTGCCACTCGTGCACCCAAAAAGGCAGCAGGACGTGATTCCATGCTGGCTTTATCAATATGAATCCCGATTCCACCAACTCCCATTAACAAATGGGCTGTTTGGTTTTTCATCTTCTTGCTGTCATAGACAAGATCCAAAGCGAACGAAGGTTCTGGCTTCTGATCGGTTCTAATTTGCGTAGGCTTTACTCCAGGTCTCATAGCTGTTGCCGGAATTGAAGGCAGCACATAATGCGGATTAAATTTAATGGTCATTTTCTCTTCATCGCTATTAACAGCGGCAACAATCGAAATTTTCTTGTTCAGATCATAATTATAGAAGACAGGCGCCCACATTGATTCAGGATCGAATGAAATAGCACCGACGCCTCTCAAGGCAAATTGGCGCAAAATCATCTGGGGGTTCAATCTGTCGTGAAACATGAAGAGTGCTTCAAGGATTGAGGTTTTCCCGACATTATTGCGACCACCCAGAAGGGAAATCCTGGATAATCTTGAAACTTCAAGTTCTTCAAATCCCTTAAACCCTTCAATTTTAAGTTTAGTGATCATTTTAATGCCTCCGCACAACAGTCAGTGTTTTATGAATATAGCCACTTAAGCTGTCATCTTGATTCCGCCGCCTAAAAGCCGGTTTGCTTCAATCGTGGTATATGCTCGAAAACTTCCGTCACTTCGTACCTTGTGTTTATGAAGATTCCAGTATCAGGATTCTGCTCCTGAAAAACCCGCAATGTCACCTTCAGCGCATCGCCAGGGGCGATCATTATTTCATGGGCGAAGAATCGATCATAGAAACGAGAATCAAGAACGGGAGCGGAGATTTTGAATCCACGCCAGTAGAACTCCCACTTGCGGTTTCCCCGTTCGAGGATGGCTCGTGAAATAACGAGGGTTGCCGCTTCTACGATCTCCCGCGAAGTTTCCTCGGTGAATGGATTTTGTTCGATAAGGGCGAATTTTTCTCTCGGCACATAGACCGGCGGGGGTGCGTCTATCATAGTGGGGCTTAAGCCAATACCTTCCACGGAAGGGTCAAAGGCAGCACTCTCAAAGACCTTGCCTATTGAGGAGGTAAATTTCGGAGACTTTTCCGCTGCTTTTTTCGCCTCGTAGACTTCTTTGGGAACGATGATCTTGTCATTGCCGGACTCAACAATGACGACATCCTGCGAGACGATTATTTTGGGCGGCGTCTCCGTCTTGATGACGGTTTCATAAATGTGGGTCGAGATTATTCCGTAAATGATCGCCTTTGCAGCCTCATGGGAAAAGATGTTCTTCGCCGTTTCAAATACGGTTCTGACCGTCGCTTTGAAACTGCCGCCAGAAAGACCCTCCACCACGACTTCGACCCGATAGCCGGGATTAACGGCAGCGTTTGCTGCTTGGATTGCATCCGAAAGATTTACAAGCGTCGAGGCCAAGGCATATGCGTTAATCTCTGGCCGTGGCGTCTTGAAGTAAAGCACGAAACGGTCAACTTCTCTCGCGATCTCTACAACTGACACTTGTTTCTCCTTTGGAAATTTCACGCTCGCAAAACACAATCAGATAGAACACATTCTAAGGTGCTTATCCAGCTTCAGATTTTCATGATAACCATTTGGATATGCCAATTTCAGAGCTTGTCGGTCAAAAATAGGATTTGTTTTGTGGATCACTGTATGGTGATTTGGACAAATTACCATTAGGTTGTCGTAATCATTGTTCATTGACCGAACAAACTGGATTACGTGATGTACCTCAACAATCCTTTGCTCATAGGGCTCCCCAAAATTATCACCACAAATTTGACACCGGTAGTCATAGAGAATTTTTAGATCCTCTCCGATCGAACGATCAAGCTTACGCACCTTTGCCAGCTGTGGACGCGTTAGTATTGAAGCAGAATCATCACGGCGTGCGAAGTCTCCAAATCTTTCAAACTCTTCCTCGGACAAGCCAGCTAACAATGTGTTGGCTTCGTAAAGTTCAGATTTGGTTATCACCTCCACTGTAAAAACATCTGGGCGTTGTGTCGTATAGAGTACAAAATATTCCCTACTGCCCTCTGGAAGGCGAACAAAAGTCTTTTTTCCTTTCAGTAGTTCCCGCTCTTGTTTCAGATATGCATAGCTGGACGGAAAAATCTGCCGAAGTCTTTGTGGTAGTCCACTCTTGGCAGTAAATCGAATCTGAACAACGTCAGAGTGACGGGCGTATTTCTCCCTATCGAAAGCTTGATTGATAAGCATTGCATCAAATGGCTGACCTTCGACAAGCAGGGTAATTCTTCTGCCAACGCCCCTTTCGTAGCCATTGAGCAGGGTTCTAAATGAAACCTGGAGGTGAACTGGAATCGTCAAGCCTTCGTGGAGTAGAGACCAGTCTACTTCTTTGCGATGTATGTATGATTGATCGAATGTCATAAGTCGATTCAGCAATACAGCCCGATAGAATATCAGCCGTTATTGATCCCGCGCCGCGTTCCGCCCAGAGACTCAATCTTTGTCCGAATGTCCCTCATTAATCCTGTAGCACTGATGCGGTTTGTCGGCAGCGGCACGACTTCTGTGTACTTTTGAATTGAAAACGCCACTAGGCCGGAGACAGCCTCAAGGGGCAGATCATATTCACGCGTTACCTGCAGAAGCGCATTGAGAACAAACGACAGCGGCTCCCTTTTTACTTCCTTGCCGGTACCCCGCCGCATCTCCAATGAGCGGCACATCCCCTCGACATCAAACTTCCAGCCTTTATGCCCCGAATGTTTTGCCTGAAGATCAATATCCCTGGCGGAGAAAGTCGCGACGGTGATTTCAGCATGCTCCAGCAGTTCCTCCACGGGAACAATGCTCTTTATCTTCTCCAGGGCTGAGCCAGCGAGATCGGCAACCGCAAGCAGCAGACATGTGTAGTCGTTATTCCGCCCAAGGAAGAATAGCCGGCCTCCATCTCCCAACGGCCGGGAGATTCCGCAGTCAAACCGGTTCTCGGCAATGAAATCCGGCAACAGTCTCAGGATGTCCTCGATCGTTTCCCTCTTCCGTCTGGCATTCACCGGGATAGCAGGCAGCCATGTCTGTGAGGTTACAACCGGTGAGCCGTACCTGAGATATCCCGGTTCGACGCCGAAAATCGCCGCCAGCCGCTCCAGGCTCTTGTCACGGGGAACGTAGGTTCCCTGTTCGTAGTTCCCCAGTGACGGCCTGGGCACTTCCGCCCTGAAAGCCAGCTCTTCCTGGGTCATTCCGCACAGCAATCTCAATAGTTTTATTCGGGTATGAATGTCCATGTTCGGCTTATTTAGCACAAATTATTATGGATTGCAAGAAAAGCCTTGCAAAACGAGTGCTCGTTATGCGAAGCGTATGTTACGCCAAAGGAGGATGATCTATGGACTGGGAAAAGTGGCGAAAGGAAGAGAACGAACGGCAACGAGAACTGGCGCTGGCTACCCCTCGTCGGCACCCTGCAGGAGAGGGTCCACAAGTATCAGGCCAGACAGCAGGAAATCCTGACGGAGGTGGCGGGGCTGCGGAGACAGAGGGAATTCCCCCTTGCCCAGCTCGGGAAAAAGCAGGTCATCACCTTCTGCTCGGCGCTCAAGGAAAAGTTGCAGGATCAGGATTCGAACTTTGGGAAGGAATACTTGAAATTGCTGGTGGAGGAAATCAGGGTGGACAAAAAAGAAGTGCGCCTGTCGGGCAGCTATGCTGCTCTGGCAGGCGCACTTTCTATGTCAACAAAACCGAGGCAACTTCCAAGAGCGCCCAGTTTTGTCCCTGTTTGGCTCCCCAACCCGGACTCGAACCAGGGACAAGGTGGTTAACAGCCACCTGCTCTACCGACTGAGCTATTGGGGAATGAGGAGACATTATTTACCATGCATTCGCCCGGGCGTCAAGGGGGAAAATGCATCCTCACCGTCGCTCCTTCCGAGCCTCGCGTTCACTCCTGTTTTACCCGGGGAATGAAGATCTGGTCCGGGTCGAGCACTTCGTGGATGAGATGGAGCTCTTCCTGCGTCGGCGGCTCGGTTTCTCCCGCGACCCGCGAGATGTCAAGGTCGAACTGGCAGAGCTCCCGAATCTCCCGGGGGGTCTTACCCGGGTGGCAGGTATCGAGGTACATCCGACCGCTTTCCCTGTCGAAGCGAAAGACGCCGGCGGTGCTGATGACCGCCGAGGGGCCGCCCCGGTAGGCGGCGCCGTAGAGCGACCGGCGGGGGACGAAGTCCCCTTCGGGCCACCTCTTCACCCGCCAGCCGGGGCTCGTGATGTAGCTCACGTTCTTCACGAAGCGCCGCTTTTCGTGGACCATGATGAAGACGGTCCGCCGGGCAAAGGAGTTGATGTCGGGGTTGCCGCCGCTGCCGGTGAGGCGCAGCTCGGGGTTCAGGTAGTCGCCGATGCAGGTGGTGTTCACGTTGCCGTACTGGTCCACCTCGGCGCCGCCGAGGAAGCCGAGGTCGACATACCCCCGCTGGGCGATGCTGAAGGCGTCATAGAGCCCCGAGGCCCGGGAGGCCCCCATCTCGCAGCGGGCGTCCCCCACGGAGGTGGGGATCTCGGGGGGGCGACCGTCGAGGGTGCCGGCTTCGAAGATCAGCTTCAGGCTCGGGGCGTGGGTCTTCTGGGCCAGCATGATCGCCACCATGGGGAGGCCGGTGCCGGCGAAGACCACCTCGTTGTCCCCCACCTCGCGGGAGGCGGCGCAGCAGAGCAGGTCGGCGAGTCCGTATTCTCCGGGTGCTGCGTACTCTTTTCCCATGTCACTCCCCCTTCTTTTCCCGGGCGCTGTAGTTGAGCGCCGTGTTCGCCTTGAGCTTGAGCATCCGCGGCCAGCCGAGCTTTTCGAGATAGCCCAGGTGATCGAGGCCGTGGATCCACTCCTTCGCGAAGTCGTCGAACCCCTCCTGGGTGCGGGTACGGCCATAGAAATCCTTGAGGAAGGCGCCGTCCACGTCGTAGCGGCCGAACATTCCGGTGGGGTGGGCACCGAAAGGGCACTCCACGACGTAATCCACCTCGAAGGAAGGGATGGTGTTGCGGTCGGCCTCCCGCCGCAGGTACTCCTCGGGGACGATCTCCTCAGCCATGACGATGGTGATGTCGGCGGTGCGGGCCGCCTCCGGGTCGGAGTAGTACTGGCCCGAAACCCGCACCGTCCCCTCCTCCCCCACCTGCTGGACGCACATGACCGCCACGTCCACCTTGGCCGCCGGCACCAGGACCTGCTGGCCGGCGCCGTAGAACGGGTCGTCCACGAACCGGTACTTGTGGCGGGGGATCCGGGAGTTGTTCCCGTCCCGCAGCCCGGCCCGGCCGAGCATGTCATAGGCGGGATTGTGGATATCGGTTCCGAGCGAGGTCTGGGTGGCGGCAAAGGGAGCGCCGGCGGCGCCGGCGGCGAAGCGGAACATCATCTCGGCGTGGCTGTAGTCTTCGACAATGATCTCCCCGTTCCCCACCCGGCGGGAGAGGTTGGCGCCGTACTTGCCGTAGAGTTCATGCCCCACCCAGCACGACTCCCAGATGTCGACACAGCCGGCGCCGACGAGGAACTCCGTCTGGGGACCGCCGTTCACCTCGATGAGATGGAGCCCCCTGCGACGCTGGCGGATCAGCTCGAAGACGATCGCCATGGGCCGGCGCCAGATGGTGAAGCCGGAGAAGGTGAGGCTCGCGCCGTCCGTGATGATCTCGGCGGCCTGCTGCAGGGTGATGCGCTTGCTGCTCATACCAACCTCCTTGCAGGATCAGATTACGCGCTGAAATTCTTCAGAATCTCCCTTGCGATGACCACCCGCTGGATCTCGTTGGTCCCTTCGTAGATGGAGGTGATCCGGGCATCCCGGGCGTAGCGCTCCACGGGGAAATCGCGGGTGTAGCCGTAGCCGCCCAGCATCTGGAGCGCCTTGTAGCAGGCGCGGTTGGCCGCTTCGGTGGCGTACATCTTGGCCATGGAGGCCTCCTTGGCGAAGGAACGCCCCTGGTCCTTGCGAAACGCCGCATTCATGAGGAGGAGCCGCGCCGCCTCCAGCTCGGTGTAGGCATCGGCCACCATCCACTGGATCGCCTGGAAGGAGCTGATCTTCTGGCCGAACTGGGTCCGCTCGGTAGCGTAGCGGGTGGCGTGGTCCATGGCCGCCAGCCCGACGCCGAGCGCCAGCGACCCGATCCCGATCCGCCCCCCCGCCAGTTCCGCCACGGCGATCCGGAAGCCGTCGTTGAGTTTCCCCATCATGGCGCTCTTGGGGATGCGGCAGTCGGCGAAGATCACCTCGGTGGTGGCCGAGGCGTGCTGCCCCATCTTCTCCTCTTCCTTGCCGATCACGAGCCCCGGCGTTCCGGCCTCCACCAGGAAGCAGCTGATCCCCTTCCCCTTCGGCGCCTCCCGGTCGGTCACCGCCCAGACCACGAAGACCCCGGCATAGGGGGCGCTGGTGATGAAGATCTTGGAGCCGTTCAGCACCCAGGAGTCGCCGTCGTCAACGGCCTGGGTGGCCATCCCCGCCGGGTCGGAGCCGGCGCAGGTCTCGGTGAGGGCAAAGCTCCCGGCGGCGTATTCGCCGGAGCAGATCCGGGGGATGTAGCGCCGCTTCTGCTCCTCGGAGCCGACCGCCTGGATCACCTCGGCCACCATGTTGTTGACCGAGACGGTGACCGCGGTGGAGGCACAGGCCCGGGCGATCTCGGTCATGGCCACGCTGAAGGAGACGGCCCCCGCCTCGGCGCCGCCGAACTCCTCCCGGACATTGAGCCCCATGAACCCCAGCTCCGCCAGCTTCTTCAGGTTGGCGAGGAGGGGACCCCGCTCGCTTCCCCGGTCGAGCTCCACCGCCACCGGCTCCAGCTCGGCCCGGGCGAACTCCCGGGCGGTCTCCTGGATCAGCTTCTGTTCTTCGGTCAGATCGAGATGCATCGGTGCCTCCCGTTGCCCCTACACCGCCCTCATTGCGCCAGCTTGGCCGTCAGGGCCGGCACGAACTGCATCACGTCGGCCACCACCAGGACGTCGGCCACCTCGCCGATGGGGGCGTCCCTGTCCTTGTTGATGGCGACGATGAAGTCGGATTTTTTCATCCCGGACAGGTGCTGGATGGCGCCGCTGATGCCGCAGGCGACGTAGAGCCTGGGACTCACGCTCTGGCCGGTGGTCCCCACCTGGTGGCTGTGCTCCACCCAGCCGGCGTCCACCACCGGACGGCTCGCGCCGAGCTCGCCCCCCAGGGCCTTGGCCAGGGCCTCGATGACCGGGACGTTCTCCTTCTTCCCCACCCCGCGGCCGGCACTGACGATCACCTCGGCCCGGGTGAGGTCCACATCTTTCTTCTCGGCGGGCTCGTAACCCACGAACTCCACCACCGACGCCCCATCGGCCACGTCGATCCGCTCCAGCCGCGGCGCCCCCACGGGGGTGCCGGCGAAGCCGAAGGCCCCCGCCTGGATGGTGAGGACCGCCTTGCCGCTCTTGGGGGTGACGGTGCGGCGCATCTTGGCGTTGCAGCACCCCACCTCGAAGCCCCCCTCCACAATGCCGACGATCTCCGAGACCTGGCCGGCCCGCAGGGCCGCGGCCACCCGGGGGGCCAGGTCCCAGCCGTAGGAGGAGTGGACGAAGACAACGCAGTCGGCGTTTTCACGCGCCACCGCCTCCAAGACGATCCGCTTGTGGACGTCGGGGTTGTACTCGCCGTATTTGGCGACGTCGGCCAGGTAGACCGTGCCGTCAAAGGCGGGAAGGGCGCTGTCGCTTCCGATGAGGACCATCGCCCGCTCCGCGCCGAGGCGTTCGGCAAAGGCGAGGAGTTCGCAGGTTGAATCGAGAAGCTTTCCTTCCCGGTATTCGCAGACAAGCAGTGCTTTCATATAAGGTCTCCCGTCGTAGGGGCGATCCTTGTGATCGCCCGTTTGCGCGGTCTGGGCGATCACAAGGATCGCCCCTACTCCCTCACCTCAGTACCGTGGTTTTTTCCTTCAGGATCCCGCAGAGCTGCTCCACGAGGTTCCCCACCTCCCCTTCCAGCACGACCCCGCCCCCCTTTTTCTCCGGCGGGTAGAAGCGCGCCGTGGCGGCCACGGCCTCTTCCTGCAGCAGCTCGGCGACCGGGACGGCAAGGATCTCCTTCTTCTTCGCCTTCATGATGTTGGGGAGGGTCGGATAGCGGGGAATGTTCAGCCCGAGCTGGCAGGTGACAACGGCCGGCAGTCGCAGCTTCGCCACCCCCTTGACCCCTCCCTCCAGCTCGCGCCTGGCGGTCACCACCCCGTCGGCGAAGGCGAACCCCACGAGGGTCGTGGCGCAGGCAAAGCCGAGGAGCTCCGCCACCAGCACCCCCACCTGGGCCGAACCCCGGTCCTGGGACTGCATGCCCGTGAAGATGAGATCGAACCCTTCCCCCTTGGCAAATGAGGCGATGACCTAGGCGATCTGCCACGGGTCCTTCCCCTGGGGGGTCGGGTCCTGGACGTGGACCCCCCGGTCGCACCCCATGGCGAGGGCCTTCTTGATCGCCTCGTTCACCCGGTCGGGGCCGATGGAGAGAACCGTCACCTCCGGCTCGCCCCCCAGCTGCTCCTTGAGCTGCACCGCCTGTTCCACGGCGTATTCGTCGTACTCGTTCATCCGGAAGGCCAGGTCCTTTTCCTCGAACCAGGTGCCGGCAGCGTCGGGTTTGAAGCGGGACTCCAGGTCGGGAACCTGTTTGACACAGACGAGAATTTTCATTTGAACCTCCGATCCGTAGGGGCGATCCTTGTGATCGCCCTTCAAATGGGCGAATACAAGATTCGCCCCTACAAAACCACCAACCTTTCGACAATAATCTCCGCCAGGTCCCGCACCCGCATCCTCCCCTCGAAGCCGCCGGTCTTGATCCCGTCCTCGAACATGGTGAGGCAGAAGGGGCAGTTGGCCACCAGAAGCGGCGCACCGGTCTCTTCGGCCATCCGGACCCGGGCCTCGCTGATCTTCGTCCCGAGCTTCTCCTCCGCCAGGATCCGCCCGCCGCCGGCGCCGCAGCAGAAGCTGTCGCAGCCGGATTTGTCCATCTCCCGCAGATCCCCGCCGGCGGCGGCGAGGACGGCCCGGGGCTCGGCGAAGATATCCTTGTAGCGCCCCAGGTAGCAGGAGTCGTGGTAGGTGAAGGGGAAGCGCTCCGCCGGGGAGAGGGCAAGGCCCCCTTTCCGGATGAGGCCGTGGATGAAGGTGGCGTAGTGCTCGGTCTCCAGCTCGAACCCCAGGTCCCGGTAGTCGCGGGAGAGGGTGTTGAAGCAGTGGGGGCAGGTGGTGACGACCTTCCGCGCCCCGCTTCCCTTCATCGCCTCGATGTTCTCGGCGGCCGTCATCTGGTAGAGGTACTCGTTGCCGAGCTTGCGCACCGGCTCGCCGCAGCACTTCTCCTCCTTGCCGAGGATCCCGACCCGGATGCCGGCTGCGGCGCAGATCCGCACGAAGCTTCTCGCCACCTCCCGGTTTCGCTTGTCGAAGGAGGCGTAGCAGCCGGCGAAGTAGAGGATGTCGGCCTCTTCGCCCTCTGAAACCCTGGCCACGGGAAGCCCCTCGGCCCAGTCGCCCCGGCCGGCGTAGGCGAGGCCGAAGGGGTTGCCGTTCACCTCCACGTTGCTGACCGCCGTGCGGACCTCGTCGCCGGGGAATTCCCCCGCCATGAGGGAGAGGCTGCGGCGCATCTCCAGGATCTTGTTCACGTGCTCGATCTCCGCCGGGCAGATATCCTGGCAGGCGCGGCAGGTGGTGCAGCTCCAGAGGGCATCGGCGGTGACGGTCTCCACCAGGTAGGAGTCGGGGGCGGTGCAGGCCGCCTCCCCCACCTGCTTCACCACCTTCATGGGGGAGAGGGGCTTCTCCGTTGCGTGGGCCGGGCAGCGGTCCTGGCAGCGCTTGCAGCTCGTGCAGGCGTCGGCGTCGAAGATATCCTTCCAGGTGAGGTCGGTCACCTTGGTGGCGCCGAACTGCTCCAGCGCCTCGTCCTCCAGGTTGAGGGTGGCGATGGTCCCCTTCTCCTCCAGGGGGGCGAAGAAGGCGTTGACGCTGGTGGTCAGGATGTGGCGGAGCTTGGTGTAGGGGAGCGCGGCGAAGAGGCCGAGGACGAGGGCGAAGTGGGTCCACCAGAGGACCTGGTGCGTGGTGCGGATGGAGTCGTCGGTTAACCCCGTGAAGAGGTGGGCGAAGACGTATCCCACGGGGGAGAAGCGGGCCAGGGCGGGATTCTGCGGCAGCTCGGTGGCGGCCATCCGCGCCCCCTCCACGCAGAAGCCGGTGACGAGGATGGCGAAGAGGAGCTGGTGGACGATGTAGTCGTCGTTGACGGTCTCCAGCCCCGCCGGCTTCACCATGAAACGGCGGATGAAGAGGGCGGCCAGCATCAGGATCGCCACGAGGCCGGCCAGGTCGAGCACCAGGGAGAAGGCCTCGTAGAACTCCCCCGAGAGGATGTTCACGCGCATCAGCGGGGTGAAGAAATCGGCCTGGAGCATCACCACCATCGTCCCCCCAAAGAGGGTGAGGAACCCCCAGAAGAAAAAGGCGTGGGGGATGCCGCCGTCCTTCACCCTGGCCACCTTCTCCTGGCTGAGCACATGGGAGACGAGGCGCCTGGCCCGCTCGTCATAGCGGTCGAACCGGTCGAGGGGCTTTCCCTGGCGCCAGACGGGAAGCCGCTGCCAGAACCCCCAGGCGGCGATCCCGAGGGCGGCCAGGGCGAGGAGATACATGGGGATCACGACCCCGTGGCCGATGTTCCAGTAGATTTCGCGGGTGGCTTCCATTGGATCAGTTCCTCGTAGGGGCGATCCTTGTGATCGCCCTTCAATCGGGCGAATACAAGATTCGCCCCTACAACACCATTTCTGGCCTACGACAACAGCAGCTTCGAGATAACCACCCGCTGGACCTCGTTGGTCCCCTCGTAGATCTCGGTGATCTTGGCGTCGCGGTACATCCGCTCCACCTCGTAGTCGCAGATGAAGCCGTAGCCGCCGTGGATCTGGATCGCCTCTTTGGTGACGTAGGTGGCGGCCTCGGAGGCGAGCATCTTGCACAGGGCCGACTCCATGGTGTAGCTCTTCTTGCTGTCCTTGAGGCAGGCGGCCTTGTAAGTCATGAGCTTGCTCGTCTCGATCCTTGCCCACATGTCGGCCAGCTTGAACTGGATCGCCTGGAGGTCGCAGATGGGGGCGCCGAACTGCTTCCGCTCCTTAGAGTAGGCGAGGGCCCGCTCGAAGGCCCCCTCGGCGATCCCGAGGGCCTGGGAGGCGATGCCGATGCGGCCGCCGTTCAGGGTATCCATGGCGATCTTGAACCCCTGCCCCTCGGCGCCCAGGAGGTTTTCCGCCGGGATCCGGACGTTGTCCAGGGCGAAGGCGGTGGTGTAGCTGCCGCGGATCCCGAGCTTCTTCTCGTTCTTGAGGATGGTGACGCCGGGGCTCTTCAGGTCGATGATGAAGGCCGACACCCCCTTGTGCTTCAGGCTCCGGTCGTGGGTGGCGAAGACGACGCCGGTCCCCAGGTAGCCGCCGTTGGTGATGAAGATCTTGGAGCCGTTGAGGACGAATTCGTCCCCTTCGCGGCGGTAGGTGGTGGAGAGGGCACCGGCGTCGGAACCCGCGTCGGGCTCGGTCAGGAGGAAGCAGCCGATCACCTCGCCCGAGTTCAGGGCCGGGAGCCACTTCTTCTTCTGCTCCTCGGTGCCGAAGGTATGGATGGGGCCGCAGGCAAGCGAGGTGTGGGCCGAGATGAGGACGCCGCTGGAGCCGCACGCCTTGGAGACCTCTTCCACCACGATGGCGTAGGAGAGCATGTCGAGGCCGGCACCGCCGTACTCCTCGGGGAGGTAGCTCCCCATGAACCCCATCTCCCCCATCTTCCGCACCAGCTCGTCGGGGATCGCGTGCTCCTCGTCGATTTTGGCGGCAATGGGTTTTACTTCCTTCTCCACGAAGTCCCGCACGGCGTCCTGCAATACCTTGTGGTCCTGGCTCAGCTCGAAGTTCATGGGTTGCCTCCATTAATGGCTGATGTAGGGGCGATCCTTGTGATCGCCCTTCGAATGGGCGAATACAAGATTCGCCCCTACACAACGTGTTACCGTCCCGTGAAAACCACCTTCCGCTTCTCCGCGAAGGCCCCCATCCCCTCCTTCTGGTCAGAGGTCGAAAAGAGCACCCCGAAGAGGGAGGCCTCGTAGCGGAAGCCGTCTTCCTTCACCATGTTGAGCCCGTTGGCGATGGCGTTCTTGGCGTAGGAAACGCCGAGGGTGCCCACCCCGGCGATGGCTGCGGCGGTCTCCCGGGCCTTCGGCAGCAACTCCTCCGGGGCGAAGACCTCGTTCACGATCCCCCAGGCCAGGGCCTTGTCGGCAGTGACCATCCGGCCGGTGAAGATCAGCTCGTTGGCCCGGTTCTTCCCGATGAGCCTTGCCAGGTTCTGGGTGCCACCGAAGCCGGGCATGATCCCGAGGGTCACCTCGGGGAAACCGAGCTTCGCCTTCTCCGAGGCGTAGATGAAGTCGCACCCCAGGGCCAGCTCCAGCCCGCCCCCCAGGGCGAAGCCGTTCACCGCGGCGATGACCGGCGTTTTCATCTTCTCCATGGCCATCATGACGTGCTGCCCCTTCAGGGCGAACTGGTGCCCCTCGTAGGAGTTCATCTCCGCCATCTCCTTGATGTCGGCCCCGGCCACGAAGGCCTTCTCGCCGGCACCGGTCAGGACGATCGCCTTCACTGCCGGGTCGTACTCCAGCTGGTAGAGGGCGGAGGCGAGCTCCGTCAGCACCTCCCCGTTCAGGGCGTTGAGGGCCTGGGGGCGGTTCACGGTGAGGGTGGCGACGCCGGCGGCGGTCTCGATGAGCAGGTTCTTGAATTCCATGGGTTGTCTCCTGTAGGGGCGATCCTTGTGATCGCCCTTGAATCGGGCGAATACAAGATTCGCCTCTACAAAATCCCGGTTCTAATAGGTGTAGAATCCCCGTCCCGACTTGCGCCCGAGATGCCCAGCGTTCACCATCTTCACCAGGAGCGGGCAGGGGCGGTACTTGGGGTCCTTGAAGCCGTCGTAGAGGACGTTCATGATCGCCAGGCAGGTGTCGAGGCCGATGAAGTCCGCCAGGGACAGGGGCCCCATGGGCTGGTTGGTGCCGAGCTTCATCCCCTTGTCGATGTCCTCGGCGGTGGCGATCCCCTCGTAGAGGGCGAAGACCGCCTCGTTGATCATCGGCATGAGAATCCGGTTGACGATGAAGCCGGGGTAGTCCTGGGAAACCGCCATCTCCTTGTCGAGCTTCGCCACCAGGGCGGCGGTCGTGGCGAAGGTCTCGTCGCTGGTGGCGTGGCCGCGGATCACCTCCACGAGCTTCATGACCGGCACCGGGTTCATGAAGTGCATGCCGATCACCTTCTCGGGACGCCGGGTGACGGCGGCGATCTTGGTGATGGGGATGGAGGAGGTGTTGGAGGCGAGGATGGCGCCGCTCTTCACCGTCTCGTCGAGCTTGCGGAAGATCTCCAGCTTCAGCGGCTCGTTTTCGGTCACCGCCTCCACGGCGAAGTCGACGGCGGCGAGGTCGGCCAAGGCCTGGGTCGTCCGGATCCGCCCTACGGTTTCCCCAACCAGCGCCTCGGGGATCGCCCCCTTCTTCGCCTGGCGCTCCAGGTTCTGCCTGATGGTGACGAGCGCCTTCTCCAGCTGTGACGCCGCGATGTCGAAGAGCACCACCTGGTGGCCAAACTGGGCGAAGACGTGGGCGATGCCGTTACCCATCTGCCCTGCGCCGAGAACACCGACTTGTTTAATCATAGAAATCCTCCCCGTAAAAGGTTAATACATGCCATGAGGATTTGCCACAGAGGCTCAGAGAAAATCCTCTGGAAACTGGTTTGCCTTTCTGATTCGAATGTCACACCCGCTCGAAGATCACCGCCACCGCCTCCCCTCCACCGATGCACAGCGTCGCCAGACCGTAGCGGGCCTTTCTCCGGTGAAGCTCCCGGATGACGGTGGCGGCAAGCCGCCCGCCGCTGGCGCCGATGGGGTGGCCGAGGGCGCAGGCGCCGCCGTTGACGTTCACCTTCCCGGGATCGAGGGAAAGCCCCTTGATGGCGATGAGGGGGACCGAGGCGAAGGCCTCGTTGATCTCGAAGAGGTCGATGTCGGCGAGCGCAATCCCCGCCTTCTCGCAGACCTTCCGGATGGCGCCGACGGGGGCCTCGGGGAAGTGGTCCGGGTGACGGCTCTCGGTGGCGGCCGCCACGATGCGCGCCTTCGGCGTCAGGTTGAAGTGCTTTAGCCCCGCCTCGTCGGTGAGAAGGGCCAGGGCGGCACCGTCGTTGATGCTGGAGGCGTTGCCGGCGGTGATGGTGCCCTCTTTTTTGAAGACCGGCCGAAGCTGCGTAAGTTTCGCAATGTCGACCTTGAACGGCTCCTCGTCGTCCGTGAGGGTCACGTCCACCTTTTTCCCCTGCTTCACGAAGGGAACGATCTCGTCCCGGAAGACCCCTTCCTTCACCGCCGCCTGGGCCCGCTGGTAGGAGCGGAGCGCGAAGGCGTCCTGCTCCTCTCGGGTGAGGCTGTTCCGGGCGGCGCTATCCTCGCCGATCTCCCCCATGTGGCGGCCGGTGTAAGGGTCCTGGAGGCCGTCGTAGATCATGAGGTCGATCAGCTCTCCGTGCCCCATCCGGTAGCCGCAGCGGGCCTTCTTGAGGAGGTAGGGGGCGCACGACATGCTCTCCATCCCGCCGGCTATGACGAGCCTGGCGTCGCCGAGCCGGATGGTGTCGGCACCGAGCATGATCGCCTTCAGGCCGCTGCCGCAGACCTTGTTGATGGTCATGGCATGGGTCGAGTCGGGGATCCCCGCCCCGCGCATCGCCTGTCGCGCCGGTGCCTGGCCGCAGCCGCCGGAAAGGACCTGCCCGACGATCACCTCGTCCACCGACGCCGGATCGAGGCCGGCCTTTGCCAGGAGCCCCTTCATGACGACGGCGGCCAGCTTCGATGCCTCCACGTCGGCGAACATCCCGCAGAATGAACCGAACGGCGTTCTTAGCGCATCCACCACGAATATCTCGTTCATCGATTCCTCCCCATCTGTATGTCACGTTTGTAGACAATATAAATACAGTTTACGTACATGTCAAGCATATCCAAAACGCTTTTATATAATTATTACCTCTGCGCCTGCGCTCCTCCCTTTATTTATGTTATTTCGTAGCTCATACAATACAACCGCACCCGTGCATTTTTTCACCGACAAGGGCGGCTACTCCGTATTTTACGTCAAGGTAATTACTACGGGAGCTGGAACGAGTCGAGGCGGTAAAGCTCCGCCCCCTGAACGGGGGCGGGGACGGATCAGAAGAAGTAGAAAGCGGCAAACCGGGCGACGTTGGCGGTACCGCTCCCCGCCAGCCCAGCCAGGTTGCCGGTGCCGTTGGTGACGTTGCCGTACCGGGTGTTGAGGTTCTGGTATTCCACCGCCAGCCGCACCGCGGCGTTCAGGTCGTAGGCGATGTTGGCGTAGAGGTTGGAGTTGGATTTCTCGAAGTTGCTGATGCCGCTGTAGTTCCCGTAGTTATAGGCGGTCCTCCGCCCGTAGCCGGCGGTTATCCCCAGGTCCTGGGTGGGGTAGAAGATGAGCTGGCCGTAGAAGCCGTACCCCTTGGCGGCGGTCTTGCTTCCCGCGGGGCCGACCACGGTCGCCGCAGTGGCGCCGTTCACGCTCTGGTTGGCCGCCATGTAGAGCTGTCCCTCGAAGGAGGCGGTCATCGCCCGGCTCTTGCCGTCCCTGGAGGGGAGGAGCGGCACGAAAGTGTAGAAGCCGTACCCCCAGGTGTCGACGCTCTTGTTGTTCCCTCCCAGGTCCTGCTTGCCGTAGAGGCCGAAGAGGCCGGCGGTGAGGGAGTTCATGGAGAGACCGAAGTAGCCGGGGGCGACTCCGAGGCTTTTGCTGATGAGCATCGCCTGCCCCGCCACGTTCACGTTCCCCCCCCACGAATCGCTGCTCGCCCCGCTCTGGGCGTTGGCATCCTGCACCGGGTTCTGCACCCCGAGGACCAGCCGCAGGGCGTTGTCGGGAGTCAAATCCACCCGCTGCGACACCCGCACCTGGGGGACCCGGGGGTTGTTGGGGGCGCCGGTCTTGTTGCCGGAGCCGAAATCGACGGTGGAGGAGATGGCCGGCCCGAAGATGTCGTAGGCCTGCCCCACCAGCAGCTGGGTTTTGGCCCAGTCGAGGGTGGCGTTGGCAAGCCGCAGCCGCAGGTTGGGGCTCTCGTTGGAGGCGCCGTTGGCGCCGTAGAAATCCGCCTCGATGATGGCGTTGGTCTTGGCGCCGAGGAAGTTCGGCCCGGCGACCTTCAGCCAGAAGCGGGACTGGCGGGCGGTGAAGATGGACTGGTCCTGCTGGCCGGCGGCGGAACTGCTCTTGGGGATGCCGTTCTGGAGCGTCCCCAGGGCGCCGTTGGCCCCCAGGTTCACCGAGTTGTAGGCGTAGTCGAGCTTGACGAACCCGCCGATGGAGAGATTGAACTTGCTGGTGACCGGCGACGCCATCTTGCCGTAGATGCCGGGGGCCACCTCGCAGGAAGGCTGGAAATCGCAGTTGTAGGCCGGCGCCGTGGCCTGGGGCACCTCCTGGGCCAGGGCGGGCGAAGCCAACATCAGTGCTGCTGCAACCGATACGGATGCTCTCTTGATCATTCATTCCTCCTTCATGGTCATTGGAAAATGTCGCCAACTACTCTCCTGCCACGCTCACCCGCAGCCCGCGCCACACCTCCTCTTCCCCGCCACTCCTGCCGCTCCGGGGCAGCCGGCGGATCTGGTCAAAGCCGAAAAATCGCCTCATTCCACCCTCACCAGGTCGTTCACCCGGGCCTCGCCGCCCCGGTCGAGGGTCCCGCAGGCTGCCCCGGGGCCGCCCGGCTCGGTGATCGTCACCGTCCCCACCAGGGGGCCCGGGACAAAGCCGATCCCTTCAACCACACTGCCGCCGCGATGCACCGGCAGCTTCACCCCGGGCTTGAGGCCGACGCCCCGCTCGGCGGTGAAGCAGACCCGCCCCTTGTCCACCGAGACCACCCGGTAGTAGCGGGGATAGGAATGGGCCTCCTCCCCCGTTGCCGGGGGCGAAGGGGCCTCGCCGGCACCCCGGGTCGCCGCTTCGTACCCTTTCTTCACCAGCTCCCCCCCGCGGGGGATGCCGCTCTCCACATAGCGTCGCGGGACCCAGATGGTCGCCGGGGCGGCAGGGGACATGGTGGCAGCCGGGTTGTCGACCTCCACGTACTCTTCGGAGGGACCGGGGACCGGGCGGGTTCCCGCGCACCCCGCAAGGGCGAAGAGCACGATGCAAGCAAGCAGGGGGTAACGTTTCATTTAGTTGCTCCTTTCCATGACCGGCCGTTCCGGTTGATAGATGCCGCCAGGGGGCTCCGAGTAGCCGACGCAGGTGCCGCGAAGCTCGCGGTGGATGGTGTCGAGCATCTCCCACACGTTTTCGACCCCTTCGCCCACCCGGGCATTGATCGCCAGGGGGAGGGAGCCGAGGAGGAGCATCCGGAGGTTGCCGCACCCTGCGCCCCCTCCGAGCACCTCAAAGATCTTGCGGGTCAGCCCCTTGCCCACCGGAACCCCCACCAAGAGGTCGAGCCGCTCCTGGATCTTCCGGCAGTTGTCAGTGGGGGAGCGGGAAAAGTTCGCGCGGATGGCCCGGATGGCAAGGGATTCGGGCTCCACGGTGGCTTCCACCACCAGGTCGTGGAACCGGTCCACCATGGTGGCGGTCAGCACGATGGCGTGATCCGCCGCTCTCCTGATGCTGAAGGTGATGTTCCTCTGAAAACCGTTCATCGGCGTCACTCCTCTCTCCCTCGGGGGCGCTCCCCGGCTAGAGCGCCATCGTTCCCACGCCGCGAGGGACGGCCAGGGGGGCGTCCGTCGCCCGGACAACTTCGTCGGGAGTCACCCCCGGCGCCAGCTCCCGGAGCACCAGCCCGTCGGAGGTGACGTCCATCACCGCCAGATCGGTGATGATCCGGTTCACTACCCCCTTGCCGGTGAGGGGGAGGGTGCACCGCCTCAGGATTTTGGGCTGGCCGCTCTTGCTGCCGTGCTCCATCACCACCACGATCTTCTTCGCCCCGTGGACCAGGTCCATGGCCCCTCCCATCCCCTTCACCATCTTGCCGGGGATCATCCAGTTGGCCAGGTCGCCGGCGGCCGACACCTCCATCCCCCCGAGGATGGCGAGGTCGATGTGCCCCCCCCGGATCATGGCGAACGACTCGGCGCTGCTGAAGATGCAGGCCCCCGGGATCATGGTGATGGTCTCCTTCCCGGCGTTGATCAGCTCCGGGTCCACCTCGCTCTCCCGCGGATAGGGGCCGATCCCGAGGAGTCCGTTCTCCGACTGGAGGACCACCTGCCGGTCGGGGGGGATGTAGTTCGCCACCATGGTCGGGATACCGATCCCCAGGTTCACGTAAAAGCCGTCCTCAACCTCCTGCGCCGCCCGCCGGGCCAGCTGTTCCCGTGTCAATGCCATTGCCTCTCTCCTCTCCACGTGAATCCGTAAGCCCGGGAATCCCGCCTACGCTCAGAGCACCCTGTTTCTGCCTCTCCAGGGCTCATTCCGCTACGGCCGATCAACTCACCCTGACGGGTTCGGACACGATCGGCCGCTCTCGCTCCATTCGCCCGGATCGGCGACGAAACAGGGCACATTCGCTCCGTCGGGCTCCCCGGGCTTACGGATTCGGGTTCCAATCATGCCCGCACCGTGCGCCGCTCGATCCGCTTCTCGTAGTTGTCGCACCGGACGATCCGCTGCACGTAGACGCCGGGGGTGTGGATGAAGGCCGGGTCCAGCTCCCCCGGCTCCAGGAGTTCCTCCACCTCGGCGATGGTCACCTTTGCCGCCGTGGCCATCATCGGGTTGAAGTTGCGGGAGGTCTTGTTGTAGACCAGGTTTCCCATCCGGTCCCCCCGCCACGCCTTCACCAGGGCAAAGTCGGCCACAAGTGCCGTCTCCAGGAGGTACTCCCGGCCGCCAAAGCTTCGCACCTCCCGCCCCTCGGCCAGGGGGGTGCCGACGGCGGCGGGGGTGTAGAAGGCCGGAATCCCCGCCCCGCCGGCCCGAATCCGCTCCGCCAGGGTCCCCTGGGGGAGGAGCTCCACCTCCAGCTCGCCGGAGAGAAACTGGCGCTCGAACTCCTTGTTCTCCCCCACGTAGGAGGAGACCATCTTCCTGATCTGCCGGTTCTGGAGGAGGATGCCGAGGCCGCAGTCGTCCACCCCGCAGTTGTTGGAGATGACGGTCAGCTCCCTCACCCCCTTGTCCCGCAGGCCGAGGATCAGCTTTTCGGGGATCCCCACCAGGCCGAAGCCGCCGACCATGAGGGTCGCCCCGTCCCGGATCCCTTCCAGGGCCCTGTCGATCGTTGATTGCACTTTCATGGCTTCCTCCCTTTCCCGCTTCCCCATCGCTCATGCATCCCGCAGGGTGAATTCCCAGGCGCACCAGAAATAATCCGGGTGCGGATCGGGGGGACAGGCGACGCAGCGGGTCTCGATTCGGGGGTCGACGGTGCGGGCGAACTCCGCGTACTCCACGACCCCCACCGACTTGCAGGGGAAGTCGGGGAGCCCTTTGCGCTTGCGGGCCGCCTGGACCCGGCACTCCACCATCTGGAAGAGCGCCCGGGTGGCGGAGACCTCCACCGCCTGTTGGAGGTTCAGGCGGGCGTAGAGGCGGTGCTTGAGGCACTCCACCAGGGCGGGGATCCCCCCTCCGGGCTCCATGCCGAGCCGCGCCATGATCCGCTGGGCCTCGATGACGGTGAACCGGCGCCACGCCTCGCGGTCGGCATCCATGGCCGCTTCCATGCCGTGGGTGGTCTCGATGGCCTGGAACCAGAGGCCGTCGTGGGCGAGCCAGTTCTTGGCGCTGTCGACGATGATGTCGACCAGCTGGTCCTTGCTCAGGTCGTAGAGGAGGCGGACCCCCTCGTCGAGGTGGATGTTCCGGGGCGGCATGGTGCTTGGTGCACAACAGGTATCGGACATGTCTCTCTCCTTTGGTGAAGGTGGATTTAAATCCGGTTCATCCGCCGGGCCTCCGCCATCAGCTCCTCCCGGAAGTCGGGATGGGCGATGTTGATCAGGTTGACCGCCCGCTGCCGGGCGGTCTGCCCCCGGAGCTTCGCCACCCCGAACTCGGTCACCACGTAATCGACGTCGTTCTTGTTGGTGGTGACCACCGCCCCCGGCTTGAGGGTCGGGACGATGCTGGAGACCGTGCCGTTCTTGGCGGTGGCGGCAGTGGTGATGAAGCTCTTCCCCCCCCGGGAGATGTTGGCCCCCCGGACGAAGTCCGCCTGGCCGCCGGTGCCGCTCCACTGGACGTGGCCCAGGGACTCCGAGCAGCACTGCCCCAGCAGATCCACCTCGATGGTGGCGTTGATGGCCACCACCTTGTCGTTCGCTCCGATGTTGTACGGGTTGTTGGTGAAATCCACCGGGTGCATCTCGATCATCGGGTTCTCGTTCATGAACTCGTAGAGCCGCCTGGTCCCCAGGGCGAAGGTGCCGAGGGTCTTCCCCGGGAGGAGGTTCTTTCTGGAGTTGTTCACCGCCCCGCTGAGCATGAGGTCCACCATCCCGTCGGTGATCATCTCGGTGTGGATGCCGAGATCCCGCTTTTTCAGGAGCGCCTTGCAGACCGCGTTGGGTATGCCGCCGATGCCGAGCTGAAGGGTGGAGCCGTCCTCGATCAGCTCGGCGATATAACCGCCGATCGCCTCCTCCACCGCGGTGATCGGGGGAATGGCCAGTTCCACGATGGGGTCGGCGCACTCGATGATGAAATCCACCTCGGAGATGTGGATGTGGCAGTTGCCGTGGGTGCGGGGGGCGTGGGGGTTCACCTGCACCACCACCCGTTTCGCCTTCTTGATCGCCTCCATGGTGTAGGCCACCGAGAGGCTGCAGGTGAAGAAGCCGTGCTCGTCCATGGGGGAGACCACCGTCCCCGCCAGGTCGATGGGCCAGTATTCCCGCAGCAGCTTCGGCACCTCGTGGAAGTAGTTGGGGACGAAATCGGCCCAGCCGTTCTGGACCGCCTTGCGGGAGACGTGGCTCGTGAACCAGGAGTTCACCCGGATGTGGGGGGGGGCGTCCTCGGTGAGATAGTCGGGACAGAGGTGGTGCTGCTGGTTGACCACCACCCCTTCGAGCTCGTGCCTGCGGGCGGCCAGGGCCTTGACGAAGAGGGTCGGCTCCCCGGCGCAGATCGGGAAGCAGAGGTGGTCCCCCGACTGGACGGTTGCGGCCACCTCGTGGGGGGTGGAGAGTTTCTGCTGGTATTCCTGCTCATAGCGGGAGAGGGCAATGGCTGCGTTATTCATGGGTCAATCCTCCTTATCTTGGTTAGGCGTCTGCCGCCGTTGCTGACTGCGGGGGGAGCATCCCGTCGCCCGGGCCACCCGGGAGCCCGACGGGCGCCCCAGCTGCCCGGAGATGTAGTTGCCGGCGGCCACGAGCTTCGTCAGGTCGACCCCGGTCTCGATGCCGAGGCCGTTCAGCATGTAGAGGAGGTCCTCGCTCGCCACGTTCCCCGCGGCGCCGGCGGCGTAGGGGCAGCCGCCAAGGCCGGCCACGGAGCTGTCGACGGTGGCGATGCCGCGCTCCAGGACCGCCAGGATGTTGGCCAGGGCCTGGCCGTAGGTGTCGTGAAAGTGGACCGCCAGCCGGTGCCGCGGCACCAGTTTCGCCACCGCATCCACCATCGCCTCGGCCCGGCCGGGGGTGCCGACGCCGATGGTGTCGCCGAGGGAGATCTCGTAGCAGCCGAGCTCCTGAAGCCGCCCCGCCACCTCGGCCACCGCCCGGAAATCGACCTCCCCCTCGTGGGGACAGCCGAGGACGCAGGAGACGTAGCCGCGCACCCGGACCCCCCGGTTCCGCGCCGCGGCGATCACGCCGGCGAAGCGCTCCAGGCTCTCGGCGATGGAGCAGTTGATGTTCTTCCGGGAGAAGGTTTCGGAGGCAGCGGCGAAGACGGCCACCTCCCCGGCGCCGGCGGCCAGGGCCCCCTCCAGTCCCTTCAGGTTCGGGACGAGGACCGGGTAGCTGGTCTCCGGCCGACGGGTGATCCCCGCCATGACCTGGGCGTTGTCGGCCATCTGGGGGACCCAGGCGGGGGAGACGAAGCTCGTCGCCTCGATGACCGGGAGCCCCGCCTCCGTGAGCCGGTCGATGAGGGCGATCTTCACCTCGGCCGGGATGAGCGTCTTCTCGTTCTGGAGCCCGTCCCGGGGCCCCACTTCCACCATCTTCACCCGCTTCGGCAGCCGCATCTCAGGCCTCCTGCCCGTCGGAGAGGGCCAGGAGCTCCACCCCTTCGCTCACCAGGCAGCCGACGGCGAAGTTGAGCCGGGCCACCAGCCCATCCCGGGGGGCGGTGATGGTGTGCTCCATCTTCATCGCCTCCAGGATCATGAGGGGACGCCCCTTTGCCACCCGCTCCCCCGGCGCCACCATGACCGCCACCACCCTCCCCGGCATGGGGGCGGTGAGCTTCCCCCCCACCCCATCCTCCTCGCCGGTGAGGGCGTAGGGGTCGTGGATGGTGAGGGTGTGGCTCCGCCCCCCCTTCATGATGGTGAGGGTGGCGCCGTGGCGGACCACGGTGGCCTTCACCCGCGCCCCCCCCAGGTCGGTCAGAAGGTCGCCGGCGGCGTCGCGCTCACCCCGCACCAGCAGCTCTCCCCCCGGGAGATCGAGGAGGTACCCCGCGGGGCGGTAGTGGACCCTCACCGTCACGACCCTCTCCCCGTCCAGGAAGTGGAGGTCGTGGTGGTTGTCGAAGTTGAGGCGCCAGCCGCTGGTCTGGTGCCAGGGGGAGTGGGGATCGGCGGAGGCGGCGGCCGCCCGCTTCGCCTCGTCGGCGCGCCGCAGGAGCACGTCGAGGGAGGCGAGGGCCAGGGTCCGGTCCGAGGCGGGCCTCTGGTCCGGGAAGAGATCGGCCCGCTGCCGCTCGATGAAGCCGGTGTCCAGGTCCCCGGCGGCAAAGGCGGGGTGGGCCGCCACGCTCCCGAGGAAGGCGATGTTGGTGGCGACCCCCACCACCTGGCAGTCGGCCAGGGCCTGCCGGAGGCGGCGCAGGGCGCCGGCCCGGTCCGTGTCCCAGACGATCAGCTTGGCGATCATCGGGTCGTAGTAGATGCTCACCTCCCCCCCCTGCCCCACGCCGGTGTCGATCCGGACGTGGGCGCTTTCGGCGGGGGTGCGCAGGTGGGCCAGCCGGCCGATGGAAGGGAGGAAATCCCTGGCGGGATCCTCGGCGTAGATGCGGGCCTCGATGGCATGACCGCCGATGGCGAGCTCCTTCTGCCCGCAGGGGAGCGGAGCGCCGGCCGCCACCCGAAGCTGCCACTCCACCAGGTCCTGGCCGGTGATCATCTCGGTCACCGGGTGCTCCACCTGGAGCCGGGTGTTCATCTCCATGAAGTAGAAGGAGCCGTCCTCGTCCAGGAGGAACTCCACCGTTCCCGCCCCCACGTAGCCGATGGCCCGGGCCGCGGCCACCGCCGCCGCTCCCATCTTTTCCCGCAGGGCCGGCTTCATGCCGGGGGCGGGGGCCTCCTCCAGCACCTTCTGGTGGCGGCGCTGGATGGAGCAGTCCCGCTCGAAGAGGTGGACCGCGTTGCCGTGGTCGTCTGCAAAGACCTGGATCTCCACGTGCCGCGGCTTGGTGAGGTACTTTTCCAGGAGCACCCGGTCGTCGCCGAAGGAGGCCCGGGCCTCCCGCTTGGCCGCGGCGAGGGCATCGGGGAACTCCACCGCCTCCCGCACGGCCCGCATCCCCTTCCCGCCGCCGCCGGCGCTCGCCTTGATGAGGACCGGGAAGCCGATCCGCTCCGCCTCCTGCCGCAGGAACTCCGGCTCCTGGTTCTCGCTGTGGTAGCCGGGGACCAGGGGGACGCCGGCCTTCTCCATGATCTCCTTGGCGGCGCTCTTGGAGCCCATGGCGCGGATGGCGCCGGTGGGGGGGCCGATGAAGACGACCCCGGCGCTGGTGCATGCCTCCGCGAATTCGGCGTTTTCTGACAGGAAACCGTAGCCGGGGTGGATGGCCCGGGCGCCGCTTCGGGCCGCCACCTCCAGGATCACCTCTCCCTTCAGGTAGCTCTCCCGGGCCGGGGCCGGGCCGATGTGGTACGCCTCGTCGGCCATGGCCACGTGGAGGGCGGCGGCGTCGGCGTCGGAGTAGACGGCCACGGTGCGGATGCCGAGGCGGCGGGCGGTGCGGATGACGCGGCAGGCGATCTCGCCCCGGTTGGCAATGAGTATGGTGTCGAACATGGTCTCTATCCTTTCACCCAGCGAGGTTTTCTTTTTTCCAGGAAGGCGGAGAGCCCCTCCTTCCCCTCGGCGGAGGCGCGGGCAGCGGCGATCCGCTCGGCGGTGTCACGGATCATGGCCCCGTCGATGGGGCCCGAGGCGACCCTCGCCACCAGTGCCTTGGCGGCGGTCATGGCGTGGGGACCGTTGGCGAGAAGTGCTGCGGCGAGGCGTTCCACGGCGGCGGGAAGTTCTTCCTCCGCCGTCACCTCGTGGACGAGACCGAGACGGTGGGCCTCGGCGGCATCGAAGACCTCGGCGCTCTGGAAGTAGCGCCGCGCCGCCCTTGGCCCCATGGCCTCCACCACGTAGGGGGAGATGACCGCCGGGATAAGCCCCAGCTTCACCTCCGAGAGGCAGAAGGTGGCGCGCCGGCTGGCGATGGCCACGTCGCAGCAGGCGACGAGCCCCACTCCCCCCCCGTAGGCGGCCCCCTGGACGGCGGCGATGGTTGGCTTCCCGAGGCCGCTCAGGGTCCGCATCAGCTCGGCGAGTCCCAGGGCGTCGGCCAGGTTCTCCTCCCGGGTGTAGTCGGCCATGCGGCGCATCCAGGAGAGATCGGCCCCGGCGGAGAAGCTCCGGCCCGAGGCGGCAAGGATCACCACCCGGACGCTGTCGTCCGCCTCCAGCCGCCGCAGTTCTGTGGTCAGGGCGGCGATGAAGAGATCGTCGAAGGCGTTGTGGAGCTCGGACCGGTTCATGGTGAGGGTGGCGAGGCCCCGCTCGTCAATCTGTGTCAGGATGGTTTCAGTGGTCATGGTTCCGTGTCCTTTTTGTCTCCCGGTGAACGTGGATTTTTCGCAAGGTCAAGGCGATCAAGGAATTGCGCGGAGGCGTAGCAGCGCTACGTCGCACAAGCAAATTCCGAAGATCAACGCAGAGATTGCGGAAAAGCCGCGTTCACCTACATCCTGAAGACGCCGAAGTCGGTCTTCTCCGCCGGTGCGTTGAGGGCCGCCGAGATCCCCAACCCCAGCGCCATCCGGGTGTCGGCGGGATCGATGATCCCGTCGTCCCAGAGCCGGGCGCTGGCGTAGTAGGGATGCCCCTGGTGCTCGTACTGCTCCCGGACCGGCCGCTTGAAGGCATCTTCCTCCTCGGCGCTCCACGTCTCCCCCCGGGCCTCCATGCCGTCGCGCTTCACCTGGGCCAGGACGCTGGCCGCCTGCTCCCCCCCCATGACCGAGATCCGGGCGTTGGGCCACATCCAGAGAAAGCGCGGCGAGTAGGCCCGGCCGCACATGCCGTAGTTGCCGGCCCCGAAGCTTCCGCCGATGAGGACCGTGAACTTGGGGACCCTGGCGCAGGCCACGGCGGTCACCATCTTCGCCCCGTCCTTGGCGATCCCCCCCGACTCGTACTTGCTCCCGACCATGAAGCCGGTGATGTTCTGGAGGAAGATGAGGGGGATCCCCCGCTGGCCGCAGAGCTCGATGAAGTGGGCACCCTTGAGGGCCGACTCGGAGAAGAGGATCCCGTTGTTGGCCACGATCCCCACCGGGTAGCCGAAGATGTGGGCGAAGCCGCAGACGAGCGTGGTGCCGTAGAGCTGCTTGAACTCGTCGAACTCCGAGCCGTCCACGATGCGGGCGATCACCTCCCGCACGTCGTAGGGCTTGCGGGTGTCGGTGGGGATGATGCCGTAGAGCTCGGCCGGGTCGTAGAGGGGCTCCGCCGGCTCCCGCAGGGCAAGCTCCGGGCGCTTGACCCGGTTCAGGTTCGCCACGATGCGCCGGGCCAGCTCCAGGGCGTGGCCGTCGTTGGCGGCGTAGTGGTCGGTGACCCCGGAGGTGCGGCAGTGGACGTCGGCCCCCCCGAGGTCCTCGGCGCTCACCACCTCGCCGGTGGCAGCCTTCACCAGGGGCGGGCCGCCGAGGAAGATGGTCCCCTGGCGCCGGACGATGACGCTCTCGTCGGACATGGCCGGGACATAGGCCCCGCCGGCGGTGCAGGAGCCCATCACCACGGCGATCTGGGGAATCCCCCTCCCCGACATGTTCGCCTGGTTGTAGAAGATCCGGCCGAAGTGGTCCCGGTCGGGAAAGACCTCGTCCTGCCGGGGGAGGTTGGCGCCGCCGGAGTCCACCAGGTAGATGCAGGGGAGGTGGTTCGCCTCGGCGATCTCCTGGGCCCGCAGGTGCTTCTTCACGGTGATGGGGAAGTAGGTCCCCCCCTTCACCGTGGCGTCGTTGGTGACGATCATGCACTCCCGCCCGGAGACCCGGCCGATGCCGGTAATGATCCCGCCGGCGGGGACGTCGCCGCCGTACATCTCCCAGGCCGCCAGCTGCGACAGCTCCAGGAAGGGGGAGCCGACATCGAGGAGGTGGCGAATCCGCTCCCGGGGGAGGAGCTTTCCCCTCTCCACGTGCTTGGCGCGGGCCTTCTCCCCTCCGCCGAGCTTGATCCGGGCCACCTTCTCCCGGAGGTCGGCCACCAGCCCCTTCATGACGTCGGCATTGGCGCGGAATTCGTCGGTTACGGTGTTGATGGAACTCTTCAGTACGCTCATGGCGAGTTGGTCTCCTCGGCTTCTTGTTGCCCCGGTGATTAAACACCCGAGGTAGGGGCAAACCTTGTGTTTGCCCAAACTGGGGCGATCACAAGGATCGTCCCTACATCAGGGTTTTCATGTTTAATCGCAGGAGCAATATTTTCAGTGGGCCGTCTCATTGAAGAGCTCGCGGCCGATGAGCATCCGGCGGATCTCGCTGGTGCCGGCGCCGATCTCGTAGAGCTTGGCGTCGCGCAGGAAGCGGCCGGTGGGGTACTCGTTGATGTAGCCGTTCCCGCCGAGGCTCTGGATCGCCTCAAGCGACATCCAGGTCGCCTTCTCCGCGGCGTAGAGGATGGCGCCGGCGCAGTCCTTGCGGCTCGTCTCCCCCCGGCTGCAGGCGTTGGCCACGGCGTAGACGTAGGCGCGGGAGGCGTTCAGGGTGGTGTACATGTCGGCGACCTTCCCCTGCATCAGCTGGAACTGGCCGATGGGCTGGCCGAACTGCTTCCGCTCGTGGAGGTAGGGGACCACCACGTCCATGCAGGCCTGCATGATCCCGAGGGGGCCGGCGGCCAGCACCGCCCGCTCGTAGTCGAGGCCGCTCATTAGCACGTTGACCCCCCTCCCGACACCGCCGAGGACGTTCGTCCCGGGGACCTCGCAGTTCTCGAAGACCAGCTCGCAGGTGTCGGAGCCCCGCATCCCGAGCTTGTCGAGCTTCTGGGCCGTGGAGAATCCCTTGAACCCCTTCTCGATGAGGAAAGCGGTGATGCCGCGGGGGCCGGCGTCGACGTCGGTCTTGGCGTAGACCACGAGGGTGTCGGCGTGGGGACCGTTGGTGATCCACATCTTGTTGCCGTTGAGGATGAAGCGGTCTCCCTTCCTGTCGGCCCGCAGCCGCATGCTCACCACGTCGGAGCCGGCCCCCGGTTCGCTCATGGCCAGGGCCCCCACGTGCTCGCCGCTGATCAGCTTCGGGAGGTACGCGCGCTTCTGCTCTTCGGTGCCGTTGCGGAAGATCTGGTTCACGCAGAGGTTGGAGTGGGCGCCGTAGGCCAGCGCCACCGAGGCGGAGGCCCGGGAGAGCTCCTCCATGGCGATGGCGTGTTCCAGGTACCCCATCCCGGCGCCGCCGTACTCCTCAGAGACGGTGATCCCCAGCAGCCCCAGTCCTCCCATTTTGGGCCAGAGGTCCATGGGGAAGTGGTTGTCCCGGTCGATGTCTCCCGCCCGTGGCGTGATCTCCGCCGCGGCAAAGTCCTTCACCGTCTCCCGCAGGATGTTGGTGGTCTCGCCAAGATCGAATTTGAGCGTCGGATAAGCTTTCATCGTCATCTCCCCCTTGCGTGGTGTAATGTGAAAACGCCCCCTGGCGGGGGTGGAGCCGGAGCGGCCCCGGTTTCCGCGATCTGCTCTTGACGAAAAGGTAAAGCAACCGAAATGCCAAACACTGTTTCAAAGCGGCAAATACATCCTCACACGGCAGAAATTTATTGTATTTACAACGCATTACAAGATCATGTTCCGGACATTATGCCGAATCGGGTGGGATACTGCGCTGTCTACTTATGGATACACCGCAATGCATATAAAATTTAGTGTCGGAAAAATATGTTACATATCCGGCGGTTTGCTAAGGTTGTTACTGCTGTTTACACCGTATCCAAACGTTAACACCGATCATAAAACCTCGATCCGAGTTGCAAATATTTTATGACAAAATAAAAGCGCATTTGGCAACAAGCCAAATGCGCTTTGTAATTAATAAAATAGTCTTTAACAATTAGATTACGTATCAGTACAGAACATTACCCTTCGGATACCAGTTTTTAAACTGACTGTGACTTAATGCTCGATCGCTTTGGCAATACCGATTCCGGTATTCTGCCTGACGTAGATCTCGTCGAACATATCCTCAGCCCGCCGATCCCGGAAGGCGAGACAGCCGATGACCGCAGCCAGGAACCCGAGGGGAACCGAGACGATGCCGGGGTTCTTCAGCGGGAAGAGCGGCGCATCGAGCCCCATGATCGACGTCCCATCCTTGTTTTTCGCATAGTCGCTGCGGGCCTTCTCCAGGGCCTTCAGATCCTTCTCCGCCAGCACCTCTCCGGCCGCCTGCTTTTTCTCCAGCGTCTCGACGACTTTTTTCGCATCGGCAGCAATCTTCTTCGGATAGGTCATGTTGGGCGAGACCAGCACCAGACCGATGGCGGCGACGGTGCCGACCACGATCCCCGCGACGATCCCCGCGGTGTTGAACTTGCGCCAGAAGAGGGAGAGCATGATGACCGGGAAATTCCCCGACGCCGCCACGGCGAAGGCCAGGGCCACCAGGGCGACGATGTTCTCCTTCTCGGCGGCGATCCCCATCCCGATGGCGAGGGCCCCCACCACCAGCGAGGTGATCCGGGCGGTGACGACCTGCTCCTTCTGATTGGCCTTGCCATCCTTGATGATGTTGACGTAGATGTCGTGGGCGATGGCGGCCGAGGCGGCGAGCACCAGCCCCGAGACCACCGCCAGGATGGTGGCGAAGGCCACCGCGCAGACAAAGGCGAGGAAGAGGTCGCCGCCGATGGATCCCTCACCTCCCCCCAGGTACTGGGCCAGGAGGAGGGTCGCCATGTTCCCCCCCTTGTCCATGGCCGCGATCTTCTGGGGGGTGATGTGGATGGCGGCCCCGAAGCCGAGGAAGGTGGTCAGGATGAAGAAGGCCCCCATGAGGAAGACCGCGATCCGGATCGACTTGCGGGCCTCTTTGGCGTTGGGGACCGTGAAGAAGCGCATCATGATGTGGGGAAGGCCGGCGGCCCCCAGGACCCACGCCAGGCCGAGGGAGACCTGGTCCAGGGGATTCTTCAGGAAGAGCCCCGGCTGCAGGAACCGCTTGCCGTAGTCGAATCCCGGCTCGGGGAGCGGATGCTTCAGGACCCCCATCCGCACGTGGTCCTGGATGGCGGCGTTGTTCACCACGTCGGCAAAGAAACGCAGCGGGTTCAGCCCCGCCTTGAGGGCCACCAGCAACGACAGGAGCACCGCCGCAGTCAGCAGCAGCGCCGCCTTGATGATCTGCACCCAGGTGGTCGCCTTCATGCCGCCGAAGACGACGTAGATGATGAGCAGGGTCCCGACGCCAATGACCGACACCTTGTAGGGGATGTCGAGGAGGAGCTGCATCAGCTTCCCTGCCCCCACCATCTGGGCCAGGAGGTAGAAGGTGGAGACCGCCACGGTGGAGATGGCCGCCGCGGCCCGCACCGGCTTCGGCGACGCCCGGAAGCAGAGGATGTCTCCCATGGTGTACTTGCCGGCGTTGCGCAGGGGTTCCGCCATGAGGAGGAGGATCGTCACGAAGCCGAGGATCGGCCCGGTGGAGTACATGAAGCCGTCGATCCCGTAGAGGGAGATGAGCCCCGACATCCCGAGGAACGAGGCGGCCGAGACCACGTCGCCGGTGATGGCCCAGCCGTTCTGTATCCCGCTGATTCCTCCCCCCGCCGTGTAGTAGTCGGCGACGGTCTGGGTCTTCTTCGCCGCCCGGACCACGATCCCCAGGGTAGCGAGGATGATGAGGGCGAACATGCTGAGGGTGATCGCCTTGTTGGTCTTGACCTTTGCCGGCGCGGCATCCTTCACGGCCCCACGGACGGCGGGGGGGGCGACAGCGGTTGCGGAAGGCGCCGGTGCGCCAGCACCCGCGGGGGTGGCCACGGCGGATACCGGTTTTGCCGGCTCGGCCCCTGCGGCACCCCCTCCCAACAGTACTGCGGCAAGCGCACAGATAACCAATCGTTTCATTGCCCCCTCCCTATCCGATCTGTTTGACCAGCTCTTTGGTGAGCCGGTCGAAGTCCCGGTCGGCGACCCTGCCATAGTGGATGGCGATGCCGAAGGTGATGACGAACTGGGCGAGGGCAAAGAGATACCCGACATTGATATTGCCGATCACCTCGACGCCGAAGAGTCCCGGGGTGTATCCCGCACCGAGGAGGAGCAGGAAATAGCACCCGGCTGATAACGCCCACCAGCCATAGAGAAATACGATCTTCTTCCGGTGCAGTTCCACAAACCGTGGATTGCGGGCAATCTCTGCCCAATCGTGCTTAGTTTCCGCCATGGTCACCGCTCCTTTTCATCATGGTTTTCGCTCCTCGCTCACTTCTCTGTAGCCGCTTCCCCTCTTCGACCCTCCCCTCCTTTCGCCATACGCCGACCGCAGTTCTTCCCTTAACGTACAGGTAAAGCAAACCCGATACCAAACGCTGTTTAATTTCTTCAAGACAGCATCACTCGCGCCCATTGTACTGAAATTACGCAACAATTCATCACTGACCAAAGCCCGCACGCAGCACACCACTTCGCGGCCTCGTGTCTCCAACGGTTGACACGCCATCCCGCCCACGGTGACGCCGCAACCGTACAATGCAGTGATTTCGAAGCGTTACCGCGTGATTCCGTTTTTATACACGTGATACATTCGTTTACACCCAGAGGTCCCCGGCGGAAAAAGCTGGCGCACGGGGGGTGCATCGGTCGGGATCAAACAGAACGAGGGTTTACATTTTCGGGGGAACGGAAGATAGCGGGGGAAGGAACCGTGTCAAGAGGGGATCCCATCGCCCGGAGACTGCTTCTGGAGCTTCTTGTACAGGCCGGGACGGGAGATGCCGAGGAGCTGGGCGGCCTGGAGCTTGTTTCCGCCGCAGAGTTCCAGGGCTTTTTCGATGAGGAGCCGCTCCAGATCGTCCATGATCTCGCCGATGTTCTTCCTGCCGAGGCAGGAGCGGAGATAGCTGTCGAGATCCTGGTCCGGCCGGCATTCCGGCGGAGACGGGGGAGCCGGCGAGGGGCGGGAAAGCTGGAGGGGGAGGTCTTCCCTCCTGATCAGGGGGCCGCTGGTCACGTTGAAGGCGCTTTCGATCACATTGCGGAGCTCGCGGATGTTCCCCGGCCAGTGGTAATGCCGGAGGATCTCCCAGGCAGGGCCGTCGAACCCCTGGATCTGAAGGCCGAATTCGGCATTGAACTGGGCCACGAAGCTTTTCGCAATGGCGAAGACATCCTCCATCCGTTCCCGGAGGGAGGGGATGGTGAGGGCGACCACGTTCAGGCGGTAGTAGAGGTCTTCCCGGAACCGCCCCTCCCTGACCAGCTGTTCGAGGTTGCTGTTGGTTGCCGCCACCACCCGCACGTCCACCACCTTCGGAGTAATGCTTCCCAGCGGCACCAGTTCCCGCTCCTGGAGGATCCGGAGGAGCTTGGCCTGCATGGCGAGGGGCATGTCGCCGATCTCGTCGAGGAAGATGGTGCCGGTGTGGGCCAGTTCGAACTTGCCGACCTGCCCCCCCTTCTTCGCCCCCGTGAACGCCCCCTCCGCATAGCCGAAGAGTTCCGACTCCAGCAGGTGCTCCGGGATGGCGGCGCAGTTCACCTTGACGAAGGGGGAATAGCGGCGCGTGCTGGCGGCATGGATGGCATGGGCGAAGAGCTCCTTGCCGGTGCCGCTCTCCCCCCGCAGCAGGACGTTGGAGTTCTTGGGGGCCACCCGCAGGATGGTCTCCTTCAGTTCGGCAATCCTGACGCTCTGGCCCACGATGCTGTTGATGTCATACTTGAAGAGCGAACCTTTCCCCGCCACCGTCCGCGCGGGGGTTTTCCCTTCCGGTCTGCTCTGGAGCCGGCTGGCAAGGAGCGTGATCTCGCGCACATCCTTGAAGAGGATCTTTCCCACGCAGCCGATGACCTTCCCCCCCCTGACCAGGGGAAAACGGCTGGCGTAGACCTCCTTGCCGTTCATGTAGTGGGTGCTGATCTCCGGCTTGCCGGTCTCCATCACGTGGGGCATGCGGGACGGCTGCGAGTTGGGATAGGCCTGGTGGACATGCTTGCCGATCATTGCCTGTGGGGTGGTGTCGAGCACATCGGCGAAGGCCTGGTTCACCATCACCACCACGCCTGCCCGATTGAGGATGATGATGCCGTCATAGTCCATGAAGGCGCCGGCCGAGCGGAGGAGCTCGCTCAGTTCGTCGGCCATGGAGGCGGCCTCTTCGGAGAAGCCGCTGACGAGCGTCAGCACCCCGCCGGCAATGCCGCCTCCTTCGATCCGCGGTACGTAGTCGCAAGCCAGACGCCGGTCGCCAAGCCGGATGATCTGGTTGCTGAAACTTATGCCGCTGTATATCAGGCTGGCCAGGCTCGACAGGCCGGGCACCTCGCTGACCCTGCGTCCCAGGAGGGTGACGAGATCCACACCGAGCAGCGCGCCGGCATTTCCCCCCAGGGAGACGATCATCAGCATTTCGTCCACCTGAATTATCCCCGTCTCTCTCGTCTCCGCCGGCGCCTCGCCCCCTGCGCCACTTACCTCCATCATCTCCGCATGCAGCATGGAACACTCTCCTCTCACCTTGCATACAATAGAGCAGCAATTTTTACATAATCTTTACGTTAAAGTCAACATGATTTAAAACAGTTGTTTATGAAAACAGACCTTCAAGCTTGACGGCAGCAAACTCCAAGAAGTTAATCGAAGCTAATCGGCATACTGCAAGGGGGGGAAAGACCTTGGTGGCGGAAGATCAGAGGGCATCAGCATAAACAAAAAGACGGCGCCAAAGGTGCCGTCTTTTTGTTTATGCCTTTAGTTCGGTTTGATATTTCGTTGCCGTGAAACAGCCAGCGCAACGAGCTGCACAACAATCTACTTGGAGGCTTTAGGCTCAGTCACCGGAGTGATAACCGGAACTTCAGCAATGACCTTCTTTGCCAACTCAAAATTCTTGGTCACATAAGCCTGGAAGAATTCAAAACCACTGTTGAAGGACTCGGTCCAGAAGTCAACAAGGGGTTTCGCTTCCTTGGGAAGCTGCTTGGTAGCCTTTTCAACCAACGCCTTCGTCTCTTTTCTGATCTCGACGGCTTGGCTGAAAACGTCCTTGCAGAAGCTTTCCATCGCCTCCAGGTTCTTCACCGGTGCATCCTTAGCCGTCCAATCGAATTCCAGACCGCTTTCCACGTGCTTCTTCAGGGTGGCCAGACCTTTTTGGCTTTCCTTGAAGTAGATGCTGACGGCTTTCTTCCCCTCTTCGGGAACGGAGGGAGTTGCCCCCAGAAGGGAGTCGGTTGCTACCGCGGCCTGTCCGGAAAAAGCGCTCAGCGCGTCGAAGCTCATCTTGATTGCGCTTTTGTTGAAGGCCAGGATCTCTTTGTTGAAATTCGTGGTTTCCATTTTTTCATCTCCTTTTCTGATAATTTTTGGCTAATATTCGACCCCGCTGCAGCCAATTTAAACACAGGTTAAACAAGTGTCAAGGACAAATATTTATATTTTGTTTAAGTATTGCGTTTTGGGTTAATTATGGATATGATTTATTTTAAATCGATGACTTGCCCGGCCATGCTGCCCAACCTCCCCTCGCAGACAAAAACACAAAGAAAGTAATCAGTTAAAAATGATCACCAAAGAACAGAAAGACCTCTTTCGAAAAGCAATAGGCAAAACCCTGGAGAAACGCCGCCTGGAGAAAGGGATGAGCCGCAAGGAACTTGGCGTTGCATTGGGATACGAAGGCAACAGCGCGGTGCAGGTGGTGGCCCGCTTCGAGTCGGGCCGTGCCGGCGTGCCGAAGGCGAAGATCGAGAAACTGCTGGAGATTTTGAATATTACCAACAAGGACTTCGGCCTTGTCGGCTCCAAGTCGCTGAAGAATTTCATCGCCGCCAGCGGCTTCCTCGGTTCGCCGGTTGCCCCCTGGGGCAATGCCATGGTCGATTTCATGGAGGCCACCGAGGCCAACCTGATGAAAGAGGCTCTCGCGGAGGAAGAAACTGCCGATGAATCGCCTGCCGACTCCCAAGCCGACATGTACCAGGATGTCATCCGGATCATGAGACTTTACCGGGTCCAGAAAACGGAAACGCAGCTCTCCCTTTTTGAACGACTGGATATGCTGGACAGCCTGAGCGAAGGAGATGAAGACAGGCTTGCCGAAATGCTTCTCACCCTGAAAATCGACCCGACTGAGGCTTATCGGGAAATCGAGGAGCACTTGATGGAACGGTTGAAAAAGGTAAAAATTTGAGGTCGCCGTTTCGTCCCTGACTTATCCATTCCGTTTTGACACCTGGACATTTACCCGCCAACCCTTCCCAAAAACTGCTCCACCGATTGATCCCATATTCGGCAGCAGCCGTAAGCCCTGCTCCGTTCAGACGGCCTATTTCTGCTGCTCCAAGGCTCTCCCGCTCCAGCCGATCGACTCACCCTGCGGGTTCGGCTGGTTACGCTGCGCTTCGCCACGAGCAGCAGCGAAATACGCCGAATTCACTCCTCAGCTCTTCCGACAACTGCCGTTTTCAGGTTGATATATTAGTACCTTCCGAGCCACTTAGGTTGCTTCCTTCACTTTTTCGCTTGTATAAGGCAACGCCACCATTTATAATTTGTTTAATTTTTGTTTATCAGTCTTATCCGTTCGGGGTGGATATAAATCCATAGGGAGTCAAGAAGCGATGAGAGGGGACAATATGCAGGATTTTTTCAAACAACAGACAGGCTGGCTGAAGACCTGGCAAGAGAACCAGGAAACGCTGACGAAGCAGTACGTCGAATTGAGCAAGGAATGGATGGAAAACATACTCGGCAGCAAAAAAGAAGAACCCGACTTTTTTGATGGGTGGTTCAAGTCCCAAAGCGATTTGACGGAGCAGTTCAGGGAATTCAGCAAGCGGCTGAACGAAATGATCCAGAGCGTTTGGAGTGACAAGGTTCCCCCGGATGTCCTGAAGTTTATGAACATCTCATTCTTCGAGGAGTTTTACAAAAACTGGCTCTCCAGCCTCGAGTTGCCCGGAGGGGTGAAAAACCCTCTGGGAACGGATGGCGGCTGGCAGCAGGCCACCAAGTTTCTCCGTTCTTTCCTGGAAAGAGATCATCCCTTTTTCTCCACTTTCAGTAATACCAGTATTGCCGGCCAGATGAGCCGGGTCTTCGGGATGCTGCAAGGCGCTTTGGGGCAGGAAGAAGGCGCTTTCGGGGAGCTCGTGAGCGGTTATCTGGATTCATTCAACAAATTGTTCGAGTCCACCACGGCCCAAGCCACAGAGAAGCTGGCCGAGGGTTTCGACGCATGGGCCAAGGAGATGGAAAAGCATCTTTTGGCTCCGAAACTGGGGATCAACAGAGAACTGGCCCATGACATCTCCCAGGCACTGGTGATGTCACAGAAGTTCGTTCAAACGTACATCAAAATGGCACGGCTGGTTGAAGCAACCTCCCGTAAGGCGGGAATCCGCTTTCAGACCAAATTGAGCGAATTGGCCCTCAACAAGAAACCGGTAGCCAAGTTCACCGACCTTTGCGCCCTTTGGGCTGTTGAAAACGAAACCGTCTTTCTTGAGGTTATGGGCAGCGAGGAGTTTGCCAGACTTCAGGGGGACTTTGTCGACGCCGGGCATCGGCTGAAGATCCAGTGGAATAAACTGGCAGAAAAGGCGCTGGATCCGACCCCGATTGCCCTTAAGCGGGACCTTGACCTGGCCATCGCAGAGATCCATCAACTGAAACGAGACATGAGAACCTTTCAGCGCGTGCTGAAAGAAATGGAAAAAGAGGCGCGGGCGGCACGCGAGGCGCAAGTCGCGGCGGAAGATGAAACGAAAAAAGCGAAAGCCGCCGAAACGGCTGCACAGGATGAGGCGAAAAAGACGAAGGCCGCCGAAGCTGCGGCACGGGAAGAGGCGAAAAAAGCGAAGGCTGCAGAAGCTGCCGCACAGGATGAAGCGAAAAAGGCGAAGGCCGCCGTGAAAACCGCCGAAGCAGCGGCAAAAGATGAGGCAAAAAAAGCTAAGACAGCAGAAGCCGCCGTGGAGAAGTTGGCTAAACAGGTTAAGGCCGACAAAGCTGCATCTGTGGCTACCACCAAAAGCAAATCCAAGAATGCTTAGGAGAGGATACGATGATTACTTTCCCGCATAAATTCAAGGAATCTCTGGAAGATTTCAACAAGTTCGCCGAAAACCTCAGAAAAGGGGTGGAGAACCTCGTATCGCTCAATGAAATGACAGTCGCTCACGCAGAGCACCATAAAAGCTGCGGAGGCTGCCGGCACTGCCGGAGGTGCTGCACGAAAAAGGAGCTGGTTTACCAGGATGGCAAGCGCAAACTCTACCGCTACACGCAACGTGCGGAAAAGGTTTGCCCCGTCCCCATGCTGATCGTGTACGCCATGGTCAACCGCTACACCATGCTCGACCTCCAGCCCAATCGCTCCCTGATTCGCAACCTGCTCGATCAGGGACAGGATGTGTACCTGATCGACTGGGGTTATGCCGACCGCATGGATCGTTTCATGACCATGGAGGATTACATCGATGGGTTCATCAACGACTGTGTTGATTTTATCCGCGAACAACACCAGCTCGAGGCAATAAATCTTATGGGGGTTTGCCAGGGGGGGACTTTCTCGGCGGTTTATGCCGCCCTCTATCCGGAGAAGGTGAAAAATTTCATCCCGATGGTGGCACCCGTCGATTTCGACACGAAAGACAGCCTGCTGAACGTGTGGGCCACCTCCTTCGACGCCGATCTGTTGGTGGACGCCTACGGCAATGTTCCCGGTGACATGATGAACGGCGCTTACATGATGATTCAGCCCTTCAGCCTCAGCGTGCAGAAGTACATAAACATGGTGCAGATCATGGACGACGCCGAAAAATTGGCCGACTTCCTGCGCATGGAAGCCTGGATTTTCGATAGTCCCGACCAGCCCGGCGAGACGCTGCGCCAGTTTCTCAAGGACTTCTATCAGGACAACAAACTGGTGAAAGGAGAGTTTAAGCTCGGGGGGCGCAAGGTGGAACTGAAAAACATCACCATGCCGGTGCTCATTATTTATGCCGAGCACGACACGCTGGTCCCCCCCGTCTCCTCCAAGGCACTGCAGAAGCACGTCGGCAGCAAGGATGTACAGGAGTTGGCCTACCCCGTCGGACACATCGGCATGTTTGTGTCCGGCAAGACGCAGCAAACGCTGGCGCCGAAAATCGCCGAGTGGATCAAAGCAAGAGTATGAGTGACTCGATCTTGATACGTTAGTATTTTCCGAGCCCCAAAGGCTTCTGCGTATTTCATTTTTTTATGACAGGAGGGTCCAATGGTCATCAAGGATAATATATTCGTTGTTACCGGTGCTGCTCGTGGATTGGGCTTCGCCTTCGCCAGGAACCTGACTGAAGCCGGCGGCAGGGTGGCGATGGTCGACCTCAACGCCGAGGTGTTGGAGAAGGCCGCAGAGTCGCTGCGGGACCAGGGGGCCGAGGTACGATTCTATGTCGCGAACGTTACTTCGGAAGGTGAGGTGACCACCCTTTTTGACAATGTGGAGAAGGATTTCGGCGGGATCGACGGCCTCATCAACAACGCCGGCATCACGCGCGATTCCATGCTGGTAAAGCGCAAGGGCGATGGGCTTGAAATGATGACGAAAAGCGATTGGCAGCAGGTTATCGACGTCAATCTCACCGGAGTATTTCTTTGCGGCCGAGAAGCCGCAGCCCGCATGGTTCGAGCGAATCGCCAGGGCGTGATCGTCAACATCAGCAGTATCTGCAGAAACGGCAATATCGGTCAGAGCAATTACTCGGCAGCCAAGGCCGGCGTCGCTGCCCTGACGTCCACGTGGGGCAAGGAACTTTGCCGCTACGGCATTCGGGTTGGGGCCATCGCTCCGGGGTATGTCAACACGGAAATGGTGCAGAAGATTCGTCCCGAGGTTTTGGAAATGCTCAAATCGAAAGTCCCGTTGGGGCGTTTGGCCGAGCCGGAGGAGATCGCTCACACAGCTCGCTACATCATTGAAAACGATTACTTCACCAGTCGGACCATCAGCGTGGATGGCGGTTTCCGTCTCTGACAGGCTGTTAAGCCCTTGCGGCTCAACGCAGAGCCCCCACTCCCATGATGAGAAGGGGGCTTCTTTTCTGTCGGCGTCACCCATGGGGTGAGAGGTACACAATGCGTAGCGTGTCGGTCATAGGTATCGGGGAAACCAAGATAGGCAGATATCCGGACAGGTCATTGAGAGGTTTGATTCTGGAGGCGGGAGAAAAGGCCATCGCTGACGCCGGGATAGGAAGAGAGGATATTCAAGCCCTCTTTATGAGCAACTTTAACTCCCAGTTTCTGTGCGGCCAGGGGCACATCGGGCCTCTGGCTTCCGAAATTCTGGGGTTGGGGAATATCCCCGCGATCCGTGTCGAGGGGGCGTGCGCCTCGGGAAGTCTTGCCTTCAGACAGGCTTTGATTGCCGTGGCGTCGAACATGTATGACATTGTGTTGGTCGGCGGGGTGGAGAAGATGACCCATCAGTCGACCGAGACCGTAACCGCTGGCATTGCCAGTGCCTCGGACTTTGAACTGGAGGCCAGCCTCGGAGCAACTTTTCCCGCAATCTTTGCCATGATCGCCAACCGGTATTTTCATGAGTACGGTAATGCTCGCGACGAAATGGCAATGTGCGCGGTACAAAACCATGAAAACGCATTGCTTAACCCCGACGCGCAGTTGCAGAAAAAAATTACCATCGACCAGGTCATAAATGGTATGCCGATAGCGTCTCCTCTTACAATCTTCGATTGCTCGCTGGTCTCGGACGGTGCCGCCTTCGTGGTGCTCGCGGCAACCGACCTGGCAAAGTCGATTTCCCGTAAGCGCATTGTGGAGGTGGTCGGCTGTGGACAGGCCGGCGACACCTTGACCATAGCATCCAAGAAAAGCCTGACAACATTCGATGTCACCGTGAATGCCGCCAGGCAGGCGTACGCGATGGCGGGGATCACACCCGCGCAGATTGATCTGGCAGAGGTGCATGACTGTTTCACCATCACGCAAATAATCAATACCGAGGATTTGGGATTCTTTGCAAAGGGGAAAGGGGCGGTCGCAGTGGCAGAAGGGAAGACTGCCGTCAACGGTCAGATTCCGATCAATGTGAGCGGCGGGCTAAAGGCTAAGGGGCATCCGATTGGAGCAACCGGTTTAAGCCAGATTTACGAAGTAGTCACCCAACTGCGCGGGGAAAGTGGAGCACGGCAGTTGAAGCGGGCGGACATCGGCTTGACTCATAACCTCGGTGGCACTGCAGCCACCTGCGTTGTGAGCATCTTCCGGGGGAGGTAGGACATGAGCCGACTCGGCACTGTCTATACATATTCAATCATTCATAGTGGAACAGGCAATTTCAAAAACAAGACGCCGTACGTGGTGGCCCTGGTAGAAGAGAATCAGCAGATGAGGCTAGCGCTTGTCGAAGGGTATACCCAGGATCTTCAAGTAAGAATCGGGATGGAAGTGGGGTATCTGACGGCAGATGAACGAAATAATCCCGTTTACAGGTTCATATAGTGCCTGAACTCTCAAACTGCCAGGGGCCCCCGGCTTTGCGTGGGGCCCCTGGTGCCACGGGCTAGGCACACATCACATGTCCATGCCGCCGTTCACGCCCCAGATTTGCCCGGTGATGTAGGTGGACGCGTCGGCAGCGATGAAGTGCACGACGCGCGCGACCTCTTCGGGCGTGCCGAGGCGACCAAGGGGGATCTGGGCCAGGATCTTCTCCATCACCTTTTCGGGGATGTGTTCGAGCATTTCCGTGGCGATGAATCCCGGCGTGACGGTGTTGACGGTGAGGCCTATCCCGTTGGGATCGGGGAGCTTCCCCGACCTGGCGAGCAGGAGGGCGGCTTCCCGTGCGAGCGTCTTGGTTAACCCGAACAGGCCCGACTTCGATGCGGCGTAGTTTGCCTGACCGATATTACCCATCTCGCCGACGACGCTCGACACGTTCACGATGCGTCCGCTGCCCCGTTCGGCCATGTGGCGAAGGGCTGCCTGGGAGAGAAAGAAGACGCCGGACAGGTTCACGTTGAGCACATTGAACCAGTCGTCGTCCGCCATCTTGAGCACGGTCTTGTCGATGGTGATGCCGGCATTGTTGACAAGGATGTCGAGACGTCCATGCGTTGCGATCACCTCGTCGACGGTGCGGCGGCAATCCGCCGGATCACCCGCGTTAGCCTTGTGGATGCTGATTGGCGTGGAGTATGTCCTGCTAAACGTGTCACGAAACTCTCCCGCTACCTTTTCATTGCCGGCATAGCCCGCGGCGATCACGGCCCCCTGGCTGGCGAGACTGCGACAGATAGCCGCGCCGATGCCCCGGGTGCCTCCCGTGACAAACGCCACACGGCCCTTGAGCTTGTCGCCGACTCGGCTCGTAACGTTTTCGTTCTGCGTGAGATCCGGATTGCTCATGCTGCCCTCCTTAATGCTCTGCGAGATAGGGATTGGTAGACTTTTCAATGCGTAACGGCACCGCTCCGAATGGGTAACCGCTTTTGATACAGCGTCGCACACCACATTCTTAATTATTGTTTTTTAACTCACCTCCTCTCCAAGATTGCGAATTGATTACCATAAATACACCATAACCGGAAAATCGTGTTATAAAATATCATAAAATTTATTATTTTCATTAGTGTCCCGACGTTTATCTGAATAAAAAACCTGAACTTGGTTGGAAATATCTAACGGAATGCTGTGAATCACCTGCATGCGGACGCAACTCTTCACCCGGGAATAATATGGATGCTTTTCCAGTAAATTCAAAGCTATCGGATCTGCGCAAATTCACTATCCTGATTGTTGATGATGATGCCAGCGGTCGGGAAGCAGTTTCAGCAGTTCTGAAAAAAGCTGATTTTGACATTATCGTGGCCGAAGACGGCGAAAACGGGCTGAAAAGGGCTCACGAGGCGAGGCCCGACCTCGTCCTGCTTGACGTAATTATGCCGGGAATAGACGGATTTGAGGTCTGTCGCAGATTGAAGGCCTCGGAAGAGACTCATGATATCCCGGTTATTCTCATGACGGCCCTGGCTGCCACTGAGCATAAGGTAAGAGGGTTTGAGGCGGGAGCCGTGGACTGTGTTACCAAGCCCTTCCAGCGGGCAGAGCTCCTGGCGCGCGTTGGCGTTCATCTGCGGATTCGAGAGCTTACCAGAAGACTTCAGGAAGCAAACGATTCTCTGGAAAAACGGGTCGATGAGCGGACCGCGGAGTTGATGACGTCTAAAAGACGATTGACTGACATTATCAATTTTCTTCCCGATGCAATCTTTGCCGTTGATCTGGAAGGAAGAATCACCTTGTGGAACCGAACGGCTGAAGAGTTCACCGGCGTAAAGGCACAGGATATGCTCGGCAAGGGAAACCGCGAATATGCCCTCCCCTTCTATGGAATCAGACGGCCTTTGCTCATCGACCTGGTGCTCTCGCCTTCCCTGCAAATCGAAGATCTGTACCCTTCGGTCAAAAGGATCAACGGAAAGGTCACAGGCGAGAGCTACGCCCGGAATGTCAAGCGCGGCGAAGCGTATATGCTGGTGACAGCTGCCCCTCTCTACGATTCCGAGGGAAAGATGGTCGGGGCTATCGAGTCGGTCCGCGACATCACCAACCGCAAGCAGGCCGAGGAAGAGGTGCAATTCTCGAACGCCATCCTGCGGACGCAGCAGGAGGTATCCCCTGACGGCATACTCGTTGTGGGCGAGGGAGGACAGATTCTTTCCTATAACCGGCGATTCGTCGATATGTGGCAGATTCCCGCCGATGTCCTTGCATCGGGGTCCGACGAGCGCGCTCTGCAATCGGTAGCGGACAGACTGGTCAAGCCTGAAGAGTTTCTTGAGCGTGTGCGATATCTCTACGAACACCCTGAGGAGAAAAGTCACGATGTAATTGAGCTGGTCGGCGGCATCATGTTCGAGCGGTACTCGGCACCGATGAGCGGCATCGACAAGAGCCATAACGGCAGAGTCTGGTACTTCCGCGACATCACCCGCCGCAAGAGAGCCGAGGAAGCGTTCAGGCAAAGCGAGGAGCGCTTCAGACAGATATTCGAGCAGCATCAGGATGCTGTCCTGCTTCTCAACAGCGCGACTCTGGCGCTAATCGACGCAAACGCTGCGGCGGAGCAGCTTTATGGTTTCACCCGTGAGGAATTGATCAAATCAGGTCCGGAGATATTCTTTGACCCGGGCGATTATGAGGAATTCAGGAGTTTCATCAGTGAAATCAGAAGGAGCGGCAGCGGATACCTTGCAAACAAGGTGAACCTCAGAAAAAACGGCGAGAAAATCCTTGTCGCCATACGCGGACAGTTGATTCAACTGCAGGGCGAAGAAGTTGCCTACTGCTCTTTCAAGGATGTAACAAAAAAAGTCCAGATGGAACGAGAGGCAAGGGAAACCGAAGCAAAGTTGATCCATGCGAACAAAATGGCATCGCTCGGCACGCTCGTTTCCAGTATTGCCCACGAAATCAACAACCCGAACAATTACATCATGTCGAATGCTTCGCTCCTCTCCGCCACCTGGAAGGACGCCATGGAAGTTCTGGAAGAATACGCCAAGGAGCATGGCGAGTTTTACCTTGACGGGGTACCCTTCTCAGCAGCCCGCAAGGAGATTCCGGAGCTCCTGTCGGGCTTGATGGGGGGGACACGCAGAATAAACGCCATCGTCAACAGTCTGAAGGACTTTGTCCGCCAGGATGGTTCCAACCTTGAGGAGCGTGTGGATGTGGGGAAAGCGGTCAGGATTGCGTGTCAGATTGTCGAGCATGAAATTAGAAAACATACCGTCAATTTCAATCTCGATATCGAAGAGAATATTCCTTACGTGCGGGGTAATGCGCATCAATTAGAGCAGGTAGTGATCAACCTGGTAATAAATGCATTGAACTCTCTGCCGGACAAAAACGGGAGGATGTTCGTCTCGGTCAGTCATCCTGAGCATACCGAGTACGTCGAAATAATTGTGCAGGACGAGGGGGTGGGAATGCCTGAAAACGTGCTTGCCAGGTTGTTCGAGCCGTTCTTTACCACCAGGAAAGACTCGGGGGGGACCGGCCTTGGGCTGTTCATTTCCCGATCAATCATTGAGAAGCATAACGGCGTCATGGAATTCGAATCCGAACCCGGGAAGGGGACGACCGTTACGGTGAAGCTGCCGATTACCAAGAATGGACGAGAGTAAAGGAGCCTTCCCATGGATCAGAAGAATCACGCCTCTTCAGCAATCGTTCTGGTGGACGATGAGCCGGAAATCCTGTTCAGTTCCGCGGCGATTCTGCGCAGGGCAGGACTGGACAATCTGCATACGCTTGAGGATAGCCGCAAACTCCTTCCTCTTCTTGCAGAACAAGAGGTGGCGGTAATCGTCCTGGATCTGTGGATGCCCCATGTCTCCGGGCAGGAGCTGCTCGAGGAAGTCGTTTCCAATTATCCCCAGGTGCCGGTCATCGTCATGACCGCGGCAAGCGAGATTGAAACCGCCGTGGCATGCATGAAGGCCGGCGCCTTCGATTACCTGGTGAAGCCGGTCGAGATGAGCCGTTTTATCTCCTGCATCAGGAGGGCGCTGGAAATGAGTTCCCTGCGCCGCGAAAATTCGTCATTGCGGGAGAGTCTGCTGACCGGACGATTGAAGTGTGAGGATGCGTTCTCGGACCTTATCACGCAGGACAGCAGAATGAAGGCGATTTTCGGTTATCTGGATGCGGTGGCGGAGACAGGCCAGCCGGTTCTCATCGCCGGAGAGACCGGGGTGGGAAAGGAGAGGCTGGTCAGGGCGCTGCACAGACTGAGCGGCCGAAAGGGCGACCTTGTTGCCGTGAATGTGGCCGGCCTCGATGACATTATGTTTTCCGATACCCTTTTCGGCCACAAGAAAGGGGCATACACGGGGGCCGAGCAGGCGCGGGAAGGGATGATCGCCAAGGCGGCAGGCGGGACCCTCTTCCTCGATGAAATCGGTGATCTGAACCTGGCATCGCAGGTAAAGCTGCTCCGCCTTCTGCAAGAGGGGGAGTACTATCCTCTCGGCTCGGATGTCATCAGGCGGAGCGACGCCCGGATCGTCGTGGCCACCAATCAGAACCTCCGCCAGTTCATGGCGGAGGGGAAATTCAGGAAGGATCTGTACTTTCGCCTGAGCGCCCACCAGGTTGATGTGCCGCCCTTGCGCGAACGCAAAAAGGATATTCCGCTGCTGCTTGACCATTTCCTTGCCGAAGCGGCAGCCACCTTCAACAAGAAAAAGCCGGCAGTCCCACCTGAGCTGGTCAGTTATCTTTCGGTCTACCATTTTCCCGGAAACATCCGGGAACTCAGGGCAATGGCTTACGATGCCATGGCACGCCATGAGCGGGGGGTGCTGTCGATGTCCGTATTCAGAAACCAGATCGGTCACCAGGCTCATTTCGAGGAATCTTCCCCGGCAACGCCCGAGTTCAACTGGCCGAAGGGCCCCTCAGGACGGTTTCCCACCCTGAAGGAGGCCGAAAACTATCTCATTGAGGAAGCGCTGGCGCGGGCAAAGGGAAATCAGGGTGCCGCCGCATCCTTTCTGGGCATAAGTCGCCAGGCCCTCAATCAGAGACTCGCCAGAATGCATGCCGACAAGAGCGGGACGTAAAAATCTCCGGAGTGAGCCCTGTCATTGGCATGCTTTAGTGGCCATCTCGGGTAGCCTGTCTGAAGACTCGTTTAGTGCAAGGTTTGATTCACCTGCAACGTTTATTGCAATTTAGTCCAACCACCTGTGTTTACATAAATTTTTTCATTTTAGCCCTTTCATCCTCGCAAGCTTTATTGCACCCCTTCCGTGTATCCTCACTTTGTCGGCCTTACGTAACCCACTGATCTAACTACAAATTTGTCCACGACTATACTGGGCATGCATCATGCTATTAGATAGCATGTGACTGAGCCAAAAAGTCAATCGAGAACCCGGGGCTCCGGGTCTTCACAATCCCAACTTAAGTGAGAAAACACATCTATGGCAAATGCACCAACCATCGACCGCTTTTTCGAACTTGCCGAACAACTCGCTTCCGATTTTTCACTGCTCAAGGGAGTCAGCCGATCGAATCGGGTCCGCCAGAAGCAGGAGGTGGAACTGGCCCTGGCGGGTCTCGTCGATCACCGTACCATCGAGGAGACCACCGAGCGCCTCAGGAATCTGGACGTCGACACCTATATCAGGGAAACCGTCGAACCGTCCGAGCAGAAGAGCCGCATCGGCTTCAAGGCCATCCTGAAACAGCTGAAGCTTAAAATTGTCGATGAAATCTCTTTCGGCCCCTTGCACTGCGTCGAGGCCGAGTTTGATTTCAATGGCCGCCAGCGCCGGCTCTGCCTGCTGGCCCAGGAGCGCAACACCAATAACGGCGTCTGGAGCCCTGAGCACCACCACAAGGCCATCGAAATCGTCCGCAAATACGAGCGTTACGCGATACCGGTAGTCACCTTTATCGACACCCCGGGCGCCGATGCCGGCGAGTTGGCCAACGCCAACAATCAGGCCCATTCGATCTCCCACTTTATCGCCGAGATGGCGAATCTCAACGTCCCATCGGTCGGCATCATCCTTGGAAACGGCTATTCGGGCGGCGCCATCCCGCTGGCCACCACCAACATTCTGCTCTCGGTCCGCGATGGCGTGTTCAACACCATCCAGCCCAAGGGGCTGGCCGCCATCGCCCGCAGCTTCGATCTCAGTTGGCAGGAGTGTGCCAAATACGTCGGGGTCAGCGCGTACGAACTTTACCAGCAGGACTTTATTGACGGGATCATCGACTACGTCCCCGGCGAAAGGGGGCCCCAACTGGAGAATCTGCGCAAGGCCATCGTCTCGGCCGTGACCGCCATCGAGAGCCGCGCCGTCGCCTTCGTCAAGGAGACCGACGGGGTCATGGATCACTACCGGGCGAGCCTCAATCGCTACCTCAACCCGTCGGAAAAACTCAAAGCCCTCAACAGCCTCTCGGCCCTATCCCTCACCCATCACCCGACTGAATATTTCAGCGTCTTCGGCATCACCTACCGGTACATGCGCTATCTCAGCCTGCGGGGGCGTATCCAATCAACCTCTTCGGCCAATTACAGCCGTTCCACCAATCTGGTTCCCCCCAAAGGAGACTTGTCGAAGCGGGTTCAGGAAGAGCTGGCCAATGCGTTTGCCAACTGGCTGGAAAAACCTCTGCACATCCGCTACGACGATCTTCTGGCCAAAAGCTACAAGACCTATCTCGACCGCAAAAAGTATCTGTTCGACGAGCGCGGACGCCTATCCAAACTGATCCTAGGCGATCCGAGCGAGAACTTCGAAAAAGCCCAACGCACCACCTACCTCACCTACGGCTTCCACCTGTACAACCTCTGGAAGGCTGGAAGCCAGCAAAACTTTCTCGCCCTGATCAAGTATCTCGGCTCGACGGCGGCCGACGCCAAGGCTTCGGATGCCTCGGAGATGACCGTTCTCGACGTGATCACCCTTCCTGATTTCCGCGAGGGGATGATTCAGGAATGCCAGAACTGCATTATCTTCGACCTGGTCTACGATCAGATCATCTCCGATCTGCGTCCCATCGCCGCCGAGGCCAAGGAGACCAATACCTTCTCCAAAAAGTCCTTCCAGGCGCTCTTGGGATCGTCGATCCAGGCGGCTACAACCAAGCTGAAGGCCATGTTCGGCGAAGAAGCCGTTGATGAGGCCCGTCTCGAAGACAACTTCTACGGCTGGCTCAACACCCTCCTTCAGCACCCGCAGATGAAGGATTTCATCCGTCCCGTGCAGGAATGGAAGAAGATCCAGTATCCCCGCATCTCGGAACCGCTGTTCGCCATTGTCACCTTCCTCTTCGAAAAGCTCCTGCTTGAATACGTGGAGTCCGAACGCGAAGGTAGCAGCTACGACGGCCGGATCAGGCTGCGCGATATCGGCATGAAGGATTTCTGGAACCGTTTGGCGACCGCCTACAACGGCCTGTTGATCCAGGATGTCCTGCTGCAGGTCAAGCGCTCCAAAAAGTGCGGGGTTGAAGCGATCATCTCGGAGTTCTTCACCGATTTCAAAGAGCTCGACGGCGATCTGATGACCGCCGACCCGGCGAACTTTCCCGGGTTTCGCCTCTCCATCGAGAAGGCGCTGGACAGCGGGGTTAAACCCTGCGGCGTCATTACCGGTCTGGCGAAACTGAAAAAAGATGGGGATCATCCCGCCACCAGGGTGGGTGTGCTGTTGTCCAATCTCGATTTCCAGGCGGGGGCCTTTGATATGGCTTCGGCCGAGAAGTTCTGCAACCTCCTGCTGCAATGCGCCCGCCGCAGGCTCCCGGTGATCGCCTTTGTCTCTTCGGGGGGCATGCAGACCAAGGAAGGGGCCGGCTCGCTCTTCTCGATGGCGATTGTCAACGACCGAATCACCCGCTTTGTGCGGGACAACGAGCTCCCCATCATCTGCTTCGGCTTTGGGGATTGTACCGGGGGTGCCCAGGCCTCGTTCGTCACCCACCCCCTGGTACAGACCTACTACTTCTCCGGGACCAACATGCCCTTCGCCGGGCAGGTTGTGGTCCCCTCCTACCTCCCCTCGACGGCAACCCTGTCCAACCACCTCAGCTGCACCCCCGGTGCCATGCAGGGGCTGGTGAAACACCCCTTCAACCACGACCTCGACCGGCAGCTTCGCGCCATCGACCCCGCAATCCCCACGCCGCTGGAAAGCGTCATGGATGTCTGCCACCGCGTGTTCAAGGGGCTCTATCTCCCCGATGTGGAACCGGCCGCAACCGAGGCCAATACCCTCGTGAACGAACGGGCCCTGCTGAAACCGGTCAGGCGTACCCTGATCCACGCCCGCGGCTGCACGGCCGCCAAGCTGATCCAGGTCGCCCAGCGCGAAGGGGTTGAGGTGGTGCTGGTCCAATCGGACCCCGACATGGATTCAGCGGTCGCAGGCCAGCTCACCGAGTGGGACACCCTGGTCTGCATCGGCGGCAATACCCCGGATGAATCCTACCTCAACGCCAAATCGATAATGCGGATTGCCGAACAGGAGAAGGTCGATTCGCTCCATCCCGGCATCGGATTCCTCTCCGAAAATGCAGACTTCGCCCTTCTGTGCCGCAATCGAGGGATCAACTTCGTCGGCCCCTGGGTCTCCAGCATGGAGTTGATGGGGAATAAGTCCAACGCCATCGACACCGCCACCAGGGCGGGCGTCCCCGTTGTCCCGGGGAGCCACGGCATCATCGACAGCGTGGAGACCGGGATGGAGGTCGCCGAGACCATCGGCTACCCCGTTCTGCTCAAAGCCGTCCACGGCGGCGGCGGCAAGGGGATCAAGGTGGTGGAAAGGCCCGAGGATTTCCGCGAGATCTTCTACACCATCTCTTCGGAGGCGAGGGCGGCGTTTGGTTCGGGGGACATCTACCTGGAAAAATATGTCACCAACCTGCGCCACATCGAAGCCCAGATCCTGCGCGATTCTCATGGCAACTGCTCGATTCTCGGCCTGCGCGACTGCTCGGTTCAGCGTAACAACCAGAAGATCTTCGAGGAGTCCGGCTCGACCATGCTCCCTGAAAACCTCGAACGGGATGTCTATCGCTACGCAGAGCTGATTGCGAACCAGATCGACTACGTCGGCGCCGGAACCGTCGAATTCATCTTCAACTTGGACAACATGGCCATCTACTTCATGGAGATGAATACCCGGCTCCAGGTAGAGCATCCGGTCACCGAGAAGGTGACCGGCGTCGACATCGTCGCCAACCAGTTCAAGATTGCCGGTGGCGGCTCCATTGCCGATCTCTCCTACACCCCCCGGGGGTATGCCATCGAGGCGCGCATTACCGCTGAACGCACTGCCGTTGAAGGGTCTGCCATCAAATTCATTCCGACCCCCGGCGTGGTAACGGCCTTCAGCATCCCCGAAGATGAGCATATCACGGTGATCAGGATGGTCGAGGCGGGTAAAGCGATCACCCCCTACTACGACTCGCTGATCGCCCAGATCATCGCCACCGGTGAAAACCGGGAAGACGCCGCGGACAAACTCCTTGCCGCCCTGGAGAAGACCGAGATCAAAGGCGTGCACACCAATATCCCCCTGCTCAAGCGGGTCCTGACGGATGAGACCTTCCGCAAGGGGATCTATAACACCCAATATCTCAACGGATTCCTTGATCGTATCGACGTCGAGGAGATGATTGCGGAGGGGGACGCGGCGTCCGATTCCGTTCAGGTGTCTCTCGATCGATCCGCGGTGGAGATCGAGGGGAGCACCGAACTCAAAGTCATCTCCCCCTCCACCGGGGTCTTCTACGATGCCCCATCGCCCAGCGAACCCCCCTTCGCCCCCATCGGCAAGGAGGTGAAGACCGGAGACACCATTGGCCTTTTGGAGGCCATGAAGCTCTTCTCTCCCCTCACTCTCAAAAACTGCAGCCCAGGGGGCAATTTCTACGATCCTGAAAAGGAGTATGAGGTGGTTCGTGTCATTCCCACCCCCGGACAGGCCGTGAACAAAGGGGATCTCCTCTTTGTCATCAGGGAGGCGGCATGACGACCTGAAAGATTCGTCCTTGCGGGACGTCCGCAGCTACCCGGTCGGAGTTGAATCACCAATGGCTAACTGCCAATTAATAAGGAGGACGTATGAGAGACGTATATTTGATAGGAATAGGCCAGACCAAAATCAGCAAAAACCTCGGTGTTCGCGGCCGTTATATGGCAGCGGAAGCCATTGAGAAGGCGATTGAGCACGCGGGAATCGACCGGAAACAGATCGGCATGCTCATTACCGGCAACATGACCGGTGGCATTCTGGCAAATCAAACGCAACTGGGGGCCTTGATTGCAGACGCTGCCGGGTTGCGGGGTATCGAGGCCATGAACTGCGAGTCGGCCTGTGGCTCCAGTGCTGCAGCGGCGCGCTTGGGAGTGATGGCCGTTGGGGGAGGCTACCACGATGTCGCGCTGGTCTGCGGCATCGAGCGCATGACCCATGTACCCAACGAAGCCATGACTGCTGCCCTGGCAACAGCCGCCGACTGGGAACTCGACAGCATGAATACCGTATCCTTCATTTCGCTGAATGCACGACTGATGAGGCGCTACATGGACACCTACGGGGTTACCGCAGAAGACTTCGGTCACTTTGCGATTGTCGCCCATGACAACGGCCTCACCAACCCCAACGCTTTTCTGCACAAGAAGATCGATATGGAGACCTACCTCAACTCCCGGATGCTGGCCGATCCGGTCAAGCTGCTCGATGCGCCCCCCGTTTGCGACGGCGCCGCAGCGATCCTGCTGGCGACGGAGGAGGTCGCCCGGGCCGCGCATCGCAGCGGTCTCCCCATGATCAAGGTGGCGGCGTCGGCCATTGGCACCGACTCGCCTGGTCTGGATGCCCGCCGCGAAATGCTGGAACTGGACGCCGTGACAATTTCCACGCGCAATGCCCTTGAACAGGCCGGCCTTAAAAACGAAGACATTGACATCTTCGAGCCGCACGATGCCTACACCATTATTACGGCCCTCAGCCTTGAGGCCGCGGGCTTCGCCGAAAAGGGGAAGGGCGTTCATTTCGGCAAGAATGGCGAGATCACCCGCACGGGGAAGCTCCCCATCTGCACCTTCGGCGGTCTCAAGTCCCGCGGCCACCCGGTGGGCGCCACCGGTGCCTATCAGCTGGCCGAAACCTACATGCAGCTGACCGGTACCGCCGGCGAAAACCAGGTGCCGGATCCGGAATTTGCCCTGGTCCAGAATATCGGTGGAACCGGCACCACCGTCGTCAGCCATATTCTGCAGCGATGCGCATAGGTGCGGAAAACTGATTGAAACGGACTCCTTGAATGTATGCCGACCTTTTGAGGAGCCGCGCCACGGATACCCCGAAATATCGGGAGAAGAACGAACACAAATAAGGAGATCAAGAATGGAGTCAGAAACCTGTTTCTGTGGATGGTGCCAAGAGGCCAACAAGTACGGTGCCGGCCTTGATGTCCAAGATGGCCAGTGGATCGAGGAGATGGGAGACATGATTGAAGCTGCTGTGGAAGGAATGAGAAAGAAGCAGACGATTTCTGACGGTTGCTACGGAAGATGGATCAGGGCCTGAAAACCTCTATACCGAAAGCGGGGCGTCCAGGTGCCTGAGACCCCCCACTTTTTTCCCTTGAAAATTCCGGATCCAAATGAAAACCCCCGCTTTTTGTAAGGCAGGGGTTTTTATTTGGGCTGAGACCGCCCAGAGGACGGGGGTTTTCAAGTATCAAGTAAAGAGGGGCAACCCGTCGGTTGCCCCATGGCAAAAGGAGTGGCAGAAAACAGTTACAGGTACACAACATCATCCGTCAGGTCGGTGATCTTCACCCCACCCTTCTCGCTGACCGCAAAGGTGTTTTCGATCCCGATCACTCCCTTGCCGGGGAGGACGAACTTGGGCTCGATGGCAATGGTCTGGCCCGCCTGGAGCGGCACCTTGAACCCCTGGGCGAGGACCGGGAATTCGTCGAGCTCGAGCCCGACACCGTGGCCGACGAAACGGGCATTCTCGCCGGGAGGACCCATGTAGTTCCTGCCGAGGCCCGCCTGCTCGGCCATCTCGGCCGATTTGAGGAACAACTCCTCGCAGATGGCCCCCGGCTTCAGATTTTCCGCCAGGTAACGCTGGATGGCGATGGCAGTGCCGAAGGCGTGCCGCAGTTCGGGTGCGAGGGTGCCGATGACGAAGATCCGGGTCATGTCGACGATGTAGCCGTTGAAGACCCCGGCGTAGTCCAGGAACACGGGGGTGTCGGGCTGGATCGTTTCGGTGGAGGCGCCTTGGGGCCAGGCGGTGGAAAGCCCCCGGCCGGTGACGGCGCCGTCGAAGTGGCCGGGCTCCCCGGCGGTGGCGGAGAGCGCCAATCCCTGGAAAAACTCCTGGTTGAAGGCCCGCATCCGGACGAACCCCTCGTTCCCCACCTTTCTCAGCCGGCACTCGAACTCGGCAGACAGGTCCAGCTCCCGCATCCCCACCTTCAGAAACTGCGGCACCTGCCTGAATACATCGCACAGCCGGGCGCCGCTCTCCCGCATTTTCTCCAACTCCCACGCCGACTTCACCGAGCGGATCTCCCGGATGCTCGCCGAGATGTCGATGAACTCCCGCCCGGCGAGAAGCCTGGCGTAATAGTTGTACTGCTGCACCGGCACCACGTCGAAGGTCACGCCGACCTTCTTCACCTCCTCACCGAAGAGGGCCGGGAACTCCTTGCTGGAAGGAAACGGCCGGGTATCCTCGATAAGGCTTTCCTTCAAGGCCCGGACAAGGCTCTTCCGCACGAGAAGCAGCGGATTCCCCTCGGCCGGTATCCAGAGGACCGAGTTCTGCCGGGTGCCGGCGAAATAGTAGATGTCGATCGGGACGAGGAGCAGCGCCCCGTCGATCCCCTTGGTGCGCAGCTCGTTCTGCAGGCGGATGATCCGCTGTTCCGATTCCCATTTGGTCAGCATCGACTGTTCTCCTGTTCGGTAAAGTAGTTGAGTGCCCGTCCGTTCAGATCATCCGGTAGTGGCCGGCCAGCGCCTGGTAGCTCCGGTACGCCTCCAGGTAGCGGGCATCCTCCCGGTAGGTTGCCGGGTAGACGGGGGGGACCGGTTGGTGGTTCAGCTCCCGGTCCACGTTGACAAAGGTGAAGAGGCAGGAGTTGGAGAGGGCGCTGACCGTCCGGTCGCGGCTGATCCGCTCGATGCCCGCCTCGACACAGACGAAGCTTTCGCTGGTGAAGACCACCCGGCTGGTGAAGTGCAGCTTGTCGCCGATCCGGACCGGATGGAAGAAGTTGATCCGGTTCACGGCGGCGATGATGGAGCGGTTGGCGGCCACCTGCTCGGAGCAGATCGCCGAAAGCTCGTAGGCGCGCCGGATCAGGTAGCCGCCGAAGATCCGCTGCGGAACGTACTCCTGTTCCGGATACATCCGCTCCCAGGCATCGGTCACCAGCCGGCCGGCCCTGAGCCCGGCAAAGGCCGGGTCCTCCTGGGCCCGGTGCAGCCGATCCAGCATCTCGTACTCCTCCAGGCTGGGAGGGGCAAGGAGCGACGCCTGCTGCTGCCGGTACTCCTCTCGTCCCGCCACCGCCTTGGCCGCGCGCCGCTGCTCCAGCTCGCCGGGGTATTCCAGCGGCGGCAGCGGGATGCTCTCTCCGGCCGCCGGCCCACCCCGGGCGACCATGGTGAAGTAGCAGGAGGCGATATGGAGCGAGTCTGCCGAATGGGGGTCTTTCGAGGCTGCTGCCGGCTGCTCCACCCGGATGCCGATCTCCAGGGACGAGCGCCCCACGTGGTTGATCCGGGCATACAGGACGATGTCCCGGGTGACATCCACCACGTGGCGCACCATGATGTTGTCGATGGCGGCGGTCACCACCTTTCCCTCGGGGTGGAAGCGCCGCACGTAGCCGAGGGCCGTCTGCTCTGCCAGGATGTCAAGCTCTTCCAGCAGGAGGCCGAAGCGGAAATTGCCGGGGATCTCCTCGTCGACCACCATGTAGCGCCGCCGCAGCTTCAGATCGCTCCCCAGCGGCAATGTCCGGTAGGTCGAGGTTTCTGTCGGGGTAGTCATGGGATGGCTCCTGATCGCAATAAAATAGCAGCTGGCTCCAGTTTACCCTGTTTCCCCCGATCGTAAAGGAGCAGCACCCGATGAAGGGGCCATCACGGATGGCCTCTCCGCATCACATGTTCCGCCGGTACTTCCCCCCCACCTCGTAAAGGGCATGGCTGATCTGCCCCAAGGAGGCGACCTTCGTGGTTTCCATCAGTTCGGCAAAAATGTTGCCGCCGTTCACCGCCATCTCCTGGAGCCGCCGAAGGGCCGCCGGCGCCTTGTCGCTGTTTCGCTTCTGGAAGGCCCGCAGGTTGGCGATCTGCTGCTCCTTCTCCTCTTTTGTGGCCCGGGCCAGCTCCCCCGGCACCTGGTACCCCTCCTCTTCCAGACGGGGGTTGAGGAAGCAGTTGACGCCGATGATGGGAAGCTCCCCCGAGTGCTTCCGGTGCTCGTAGAGGAGCGACTCGTCCTGGATCTTGCTCCTCTGGTACATGGTCTCCATGGCCCCCAGGACCCCGCCGCGCTGGTCGATCCGCTCGAACTCCGCCAGCACAGCCTCCTCCACGAGGTCGGTCAACTCCTCGACTATGAACGATCCCTGGTACGGGTTTTCGTTCCTTGCCAGCCCCAGTTCCCGGGTGATGATCATCTGGATCGCCATGGCCCGGCGCACCGACTCCTCCGTCGGGGTGGTGACCGCCTCGTCGTAGGCGTTGGTGTGGAGGGAGTTGCAGTTGTCGGAGATGGCCATGAGGGCCTGGAGGGTGGTCCGGATGTCGTTAAAGTCCATCTCCTGGGCGTGGAGCGAGCGACCGCTGGTCTGGATGTGGTACTTGAGCTTCTGGCTCCGTTCGTTGGCGCCGTACTTCTCCCGCATGACTACCGCCCAGATGCGCCGCGCCACCCGGCCGATGACGGTGTACTCCGGATCGAGGCCGTTTGAGAAGAAGAAGGAGAGGTTCGGGGCGAAGTCGTCGATCTGCATCCCGCGGGAGAGGTAGTACTCGACATAGGTGAAGCCGTTGGCCAGCGTGAAGGCGAGCTGGCTGATGGGGTTTGCCCCCGCCTCGGCGATGTGGTAGCCGCTGATGGAGACCGAGTAGTAGTTGCGCACCTTCTTGTCGATGAAGTACTGCTGGATGTCCCCCATCATCCGCAGGGCAAACTCGGTGGAGAAGATGCAGGTGTTCTGCCCCTGGTCCTCCTTGAGGATGTCGGCCTGGACCGTGCCGCGCACCGTCCGGAGGGTGCAGTCGCGGATCTCCTCGTGCTCCCCGGGAGTCGGCGCGCGCCCCTCTCTTTCGCGGAAGCGCTCCACCTGCTGGTCGATGGCGGTGTTGAAGAAGAAGGCGAGCATCATCGGGGCCGGGCCGTTGATGGTGATGGAGACGCTCGTGCTGGGGGCGCAGAGGTCGAAGCCGGCGTAAAGCTTCCGGCAGTCGTCCAGGGTGCAGACGCTTACCCCGCTCTCCCCCACCTTGCCGTAGATGTCGGGGGGGTAGTTCGGGTCCTCGCCGTAGAGGGTGACGCTGTCGAAGGCGGTGGAGAGCCGCTTGGCGTCGTCGTCCTTGCAGAGGAAATGGAAGCGGCGGTTGGTCCGCTCCGGGGTCCCCTCCCCGGCGAACTGGCGCTTCGGATCCTCCTCGGCCCGCTTGAACGGGAAGACCCCCGCGGTGTAGGGAAAGCTCCCCGGCACGTTCTCTGCCATGGACCAGCGGACGATCTCCCCCCAGTCGGCGAAGTCGGGGAGGGAGACCTTCGGGATGCGGGTCCCCGAGAGGGTGGTGGTATGGAGGTCGGTCCGGAGCTCCCGGTCCCGGACCCACGTCACCAACTGGTCCCGCCGGTACTCTTCCTTCAGTTCCGGCCACTGGGCGAGGATCTTCCTCGTCTCCTCCGAGAGCGTCTGCTCGTGGAGCGCGATCTGGAGGTCGAGTTCAGGGGCGGCAGGCCCGTCACCCACCAGTTCCCGGGCACCGGCGAGCTGGAAGAGCCGGCGGGCCGCCTCGGCCTGCTCCCGCCCGTGACGCTTGTACCCCCGCACGGCCTGGACGATCTCGCCGAGATAGTGGACCCTCTCCGGCGGGATGATGGCATGGGTGCAGCTCTCGGTGCCGCCGATCTCCAGCTGCGAGTGCCAGTGGAGCCCCTTCTTCCGGTTCAGGGTGTCGATGAGGGCCCGGTAGAGGGTGTTGGTGCCGGGATCGTTGAACTGGCTGGCGATGGTGCCGTAGATCGGCAGCTCCCCGTCGGAGACCTCGAAGAGGGCGCGGTTTCGCCGGTACTGCTTCCGGACGTTGCGCAGGGCATCTTCTGCCCCCTTCCGCTCGAACTTGTTCAAGGCCACGAGGTCGGCGAAGTCGAGCATGTCGATCTTCTCCAGCTGGGTCGGGGCGCCGAACTCGCAGGTCATAACGTAGAGGGAGACGTCGCAGACCTCCACGATGGCCGCGTCCCCCTGCCCTATCCCCGAGGTCTCCACCACCACCAGGTCGAAGCCGGCCGCCCTCACCACGGCGATGGCATCGCCGATGGCGGCCGAGAGCTCCGAGCGGGAGTCCCGGGTGGCCAGGGACCGCATGTAGACCCGGTCGCTGTTGATGGCGTTCATCCGGATCCGGTCCCCGAGAAGCGCCCCGCCGGTCCGCTGCCGCGACGGGTCCACCGCCAGGATCGCCACCTTGCGGTCGGGGAAATCCCTCAGCAAACGGCGCACCAGCTCATCTGTGAGGGAACTCTTGCCGGCGCCGCCGGTCCCCGTGACGCCGACGACCGGCACATCCCTCCCCTCGCCCCTCACGGCGTCGCGCAGCTCCTTCAGCTCGCCGGTTACCTCGTGGACGTTCGCCTCGAAGGCGGTGACCAGGGCGTTCACCGCCCGGAGGTCCCCCCCCGCCAGCCGCGCAAGCTCTTCACCGAGGTTGCGGTGAATGACGAAATCGCACCGCTCCAGCATGTGGTTCACCATCCCCTGGAGCCCCATGCGGCGGCCGTCCTCCGGGGAGAAGATCCTGGCCACCCCGTACTCCTCCAGTTCCCGGATCTCCTCGGGGATGATCACCCCCCCGCCGCCGCCGAAGACCTTGACATGGCCGGCCCCCCGCTGACGCAGCAGATCGAGGATGTACCTGAAAAACTCGTTGTGCCCTCCCTGGTAGCAGCTTACCGCGATCCCCTGGGCGTCCTCCTGGATGGCGGCGGTGACGATCTCCTCCACCGACCGGTTGTGCCCCAGGTGGATCACCTCTGCCCCAGAGGCCTGGAGGATCCGGCGGATGATGTTGGTGGAGGCGTCGTGGCCGTCAAAGAGGCTGGTGGCGGTCACGAAGCGAACCTTGTGGGTGGTCTTGTAGACTTCCGGCGCAGTTGTGTGCATGGTCAACTCTCCTTCACTGCCATGTCATCTTCGACGGCGAACTCCCGCTTGGCGTCGTCGACGATGATCCTGATCAACTCCCCCCGGGACAGGCCGCTGAGGAGCCGTATCCCCTTATCACCAACCTGCCGCGGCCCCCATCTCTGCCGTTACCCCTTCCCTCATGGCACCCTCCCGTTTACGCATGTCGCAAATTGCTTATAACGTTAACGTCATGGCGGATGAGAAATGAGTTCGATTCCGCCCGGAGTAATAGGGAGATCAGCACGTAGACAATCTACTTTCTCGAAACAATACATGCTTCTTACGTGCATGTCAACATTAGGTAAAACAATTTTATATATTTTCTCGAATGTCGATATCCATCACGCAATTGGCGACTTGCACCTTACACTTCAAAGCAAAGTGATTGACATCCTCTCTGGATTGACGTACACATTTATAAATATTTTACGTAAAGGTGAAAAACAAACATGACCTCTTCCGCTCCCCCAGAAGAACTCATTTCCATTGGTGACATTGCAAAGAACCTCGGCCTGACGACGCGAACACTCCGTTACTGGGAAGAAGTCGACATAATCGAGGCCTCTCCCCGCTCCGAGGGTGGCAATCGCTACTACACCCCGTACATGGTGCGACGGATGAAGTTCATCCTCAAACTCAAGGAACTTGGCCTGACCATAAAGGAGATGCAGGACCTTTACGTTGCCTACGGAAATGCCAAACAGACCGAAAACATGATCCCGCGCCTCATCGAGATTCTCGACTCCCACATCAACAAAGTGGACGAAAAGATGGAGCGTCTCGCCTCCCTGCGCAAAGACATTGTCGATTATCGGCTGAAAATGATCGAAAAATTGAACTCGACCGCCCGGTGAACGCCCTTGAAATAAAAAGGGGTCAGGCAATCTGCCTAACCCCTTGATTTTATGGCGCGCTCGGAGAGATTCGAACTCCCGGCCCTCAGATTCGTAGTCTGATGCTCTATCCAGCTGAGCTACGAGCGCGTATGTTTGCTGCAATTAGCTGGCGGGGATGAAATCCACCAGAGTGAAGCCGTACTTGGGATGGTTGAACGCGTGGGTGGTCGGATACAGCGAGAAGAGCCACCCTTTGAACACTTCCTTGCCCCCCTCCATGATCCGAATCTGTGCTGCCGGATTCTTAGGCTCATTCGATTGGGAGGTGAGTGTTGTCCCATCCATCGTGAACTGCGGAAGGAACGTTTCTACCTTAATGGAGAGATCGCTGTTGGGAATGGCAAGCTCCGATCCGATCCCAACCGTGTAAACGGATTCTTTATTGGCCGTTTTGTCGGTGACGGCGATCTTCACCGCCTTCCACTTCCCCTTGACGCTATCGGGGACGACAACGATCGACTCTTTCTTAGCGGGCCCCTGGGCCTGGGACGGTGCCGCCTGTTCGGCTTTCTTCTCATCCTGTTTCTTGCATCCGGCGACGACGACCATCGCCAGGGTTGCAAGTGCTACAGCCTTTGCTACCGCTCTCACGGTTCCTCCTCGTCTTCCTGCACCCGCTTGGGACTGCCGTGTCTCATATCTGGCGGAGAGAGAGGGATTCGAACCCTCGATACCGGTTTCCCAGTATACTCGCTTAGCAGGCGAGCGCCTTCGACCTACTCGGCCATCTCTCCCTGAAAGTCATTCTGATGGTGGCGGAGGAGGTAGGATTCGAACCCACGGAACTTTCGTTCAACGGTTTTCAAGACCGCCGCCTTAAACCACTCGGCCACTCCTCCGAGAGTCCAACCGTTCTCACATACCTTTTCCGCCCAAACCAACCGCACGGAACGTCCTGTTTACCATACTTTGCCGGGCCACGCAATCAATTTTTTCGGCATCCGCTCCTACCGGCCGATGACCGTGCATCCCCCCATGTAGGGTCTCAATACTTCGGGAACCACCACGGTCCCGTCCTCTTGCTGGTAATTCTCGAGGATGGCAACCAGGGTCCGGCCAACGGCAAGACCCGAGCCGTTCAGGGTGTGGACAAATTCGGGCTTGGCCTTGTCGTCCTCCCGGAAGCGTATGGAAGCCCGGCGGGCCTGGAAATCCTCGAAGTTGCTGCACGAGGAGATCTCCCGGTAGGTATCCTGGGCCGGGAGCCACACCTCGATGTCGTAGGTCTTGGCGGCCGAGAACCCCATGTCGCCGGTGCAGAGCTCCACCACCCGGTAGTGGAGCCCCAACTGGCGGAGCACCTCCTCGGCGTCGGCCAGAAGCCGCTCCAGCTCATCGTAGGAGGTGGAGGGATGGGCGAACTTGACCAGTTCCACCTTGTTGAACTGGTGCTGGCGGATCAGGCCCCGCACATCCTTGCCGTAGGAGCCCGCCTCCTTCCGGAAGCAAGGGGTATAGGCAGTGTAGGAAAGGGGGAGTTCCGTACCCTTCAGGATCTCCCCCCGGTGGATGTTGGTTACCGGCACCTCGGCAGTGGGGATCAGGTAGTAGTCGGTGTCGGCCAGGCGGAAGAGGTCTTCCTCGAACTTGGGGAGCTGGCCGGTGCCGGTCATGCTCTCGCGGTTCACCATGAACGGCGGGAGGGTCTCCACGTAGCCGTGCCGCTCCGTGTGGAGGTCGAGCATGAAGTTGATGAGGGCACGCTCAAGGCGCGCACCGGCACCGCGGTAAAGGGTGAAGCGGGCGCCGGTAAGCTTGGCACCCCGCTCGAAATCGAGGATGCCGAGCCCTTCGCCCACCTCCCAGTGGGGCTTGGGCGAGAACCCGAAGCGGGGAGCCTCTCCCCACTTCCGCACCTCCCGGTTGTCGACCTCGGAGGCGCCGACGGGCACCGATTCGTGGGGGATATTGGGGATCGTCAGGAGGACCGCCTGGAGTTCGTCGTCGACCCCCCGGAGCTCTTCATCAAGGACTTTGATCCTGGCGGAGACTTCGCGCATCTCGGCGATGCGGGACTGGGCCTGGCTCTTGTCCTTGATCCGGCTGATCTCTTCGGAGACGGCGTTGCGCAGCGCCTTGAGGGATTCGGCCTCCCTGAGGAGTTCGCGGCGGCGGGAGTCCAGCTCCCGGAACCGGCCCAAGGTCACCGCGCCGCCGCGGGTGGCGAGACGCTGTTCGACAGACTCGAGATTTTCCCGCAGGTGTTTGGGGTCAAGCATGGAAAGTCCTTTACTTTTCAGGCATTAAAGCTATAGTTCTTAGCATTCGCGCCCCGAAGAGTCAACCGTTTTTCCCCCACGGAGCCACCATGTGCCTGACCCGGCTGATTGTTGCCGCCATCGTGACCCTCCTCGCCATCCCCGCCTTTGGCGCCGAGGGAATCGTCATCACCTGCGTCGGCGACATCATGCTCGCCGGCAGCGCCACGGCCACCCTCGCCCGGAGGGGTTACGACTATCCCTTCGCGAAGACAGCCCGGGAGCTTCGGCGGGGAGACATCGCCATCGGGAACCTGGAGGCCCCCCTCACCCTGAGGGGGAACGAGTACCGGGACAAGACGTACCGCTTCCGGGCCAACCCGGCCGCCGCTGAGGCCCTGAAGCGGGCCGGCTTCTCGGTCCTAACCCTCGCCAACAATCACATGATGGATTACGGCGACGAGGGGCTCCGGGACACCCTGGCAACCCTCTCTCGCCACGGCATCGCCCACACCGGTGCCGGGGGGTCGCTGGCGGAGGCCCGCCGGGAGGCGGTGGTCGTGGTGCGGGGAAAGCGGGTCGCTTTCCTCGCCTACTCCCTCACCTATCCGGCCGAGTTTTTCGCCGGCGCGGATCGGGCCGGCACCGCCCCCGGCTACGCGCCCCATGTGCGGGAGGATATCGGGCGGGTGAAGGCCGAGGCCGATTACGTGGTGGTATCGTTTCACTGGGGAGCGGAGCGGGCGGAGTTTCCGAAGCGGTACCAGATGGAGACGGCCCGTCTGGCCATCGACGCCGGCGCCGACGCCGTCATCGGCCACCACCCCCACGTGCTGCAGGGCATCGAGTTCTACCGGGGAAAGCCGATCCTTTACAGCCTCGGCAACTTCGCCTTCGGCAGCCGGAGCACCGCCGCCGACCGAAGCGTCATGGCGCGGCTGACCCTCTCCGGCACCGAGACCACAGTGGAGCTGATCCCCCTGAACGTCCTCCACCGGGAGACCCGCTACCAGCCCGAGATCCTCGCGGGGCCCAAGGGGGCGGAGGTAATGGAGCGGTTGAACCGGCTGTCACAACCCTTCGGCACGGTGATTTCGGGTTCGGAGGGGCGCTTCACCGCCAGGGTCCCCGGAACCGACCAGCGCATCGCTGCCCGCTGATGGGGCGGAAAGGAGAAGTGCCATGCGCCTGTTCGTGGCAATCGATCTTCCCGACGAGGTAAAGCAGTCGGTGGCGGCCCTCTGCCAGGGGGTTCCCGGGGTGCGGTGGCTGCCGCCGGAGCAGCTCCACCTGACGCTGCGGTTCATCGGCGAGGTCGACGATGCCGTCGCTGGGATCATCCGCCGCGGCCTGGCAGAAATCACATCCCCACCCTTCCCCCTCTCCCTCCGGGGAGTGGGCTGCTTTCCTTCCCCCCGGCGCCCGCGAGTCCTATGGGTGGGGCTCAATGGCAACGAGCCCCTCAAACGGCTCCAGCAGGGGGTGGAGGCGGCGGTGGTTGCGGCGGGAATCCCGGCGGAAGAGCGCCCCTTCTCCCCCCACATCACCCTGGCACGCCTGAGGGAGCACCGGGAGGCGGAGATCACCCCCTTCCTGGCGCGAAACGCCTCCTTTCACAGCGAGCCGTTCACGGTCGACACATTCCACCTCTATTCAAGCAGCCTGACCCCAAAGGGGGCCATTCACCGGCGCGAGGCGAGCTATCCCCTTGCGGGGCGGGCGGAGACGGTTGTCGTTCGGGAAAAATAGAAGAGCGGCCGCCTTCCGGAGGGGATGGCGGCCGCGGTCGTTGGGAGGGATCAGCTGATGATGTCCATCACCTTGTCGAAGAACCCCTTCTTCAGCGGATGGGCTTCCTCGCCGCTGATGCGGGCGAACTCCTCAAGGAGCTCCTTCTGGCGCTTGTTGAGGTTGGTGGGGGTCTCCACCCTGATGACGACCAGCTGGTCGCCCCGGCCGTACCCCTGGAGCTGGGGGACCCCCTTGCCCCGCAGGCGGAAGATCCGTCCCGACTGGGTCCCCTCTGGGATCTTCATGGATACCGTCCCGTCCAGGGTCGGCACCTCCACCTCGCAGCCGAGGGCCGCCTGGACGAAGCTGATGGGGAGTTCGCAGATAACGTCGTTCTCTTCGCGGGTGAAGATCGGGTGCTCACGGACCGAGATCGCCACGTAGAGGTCGCCATTGCCCCCCCCCTTGATCCCCTGCCCCCCCTCGCCGGTGAGCTTGAGCCGCGTGCCGGTCTCCACGCCGGCGGGTACCTTCACGGAGAGGGTCTTGGTGTCCCGCACCATGCCGGAACCGCGGCATGACATACACGGGTTTTCCACCACCCGCCCCTCGCCGTTGCAATGGCCGCAGGTCTTGCTGACGCTGAAGAACCCCTGCTGGAACCGGACCTGCCCGGCACCGCGGCAGGTGGGACAGACCTTGGGCTCGGTCCCCGGCTTGGCGCCGCTGCCGCCGCACTCGCCGCACCGCTTGCCGTAGGGGACCTGAATCTCCTTCTCGACGCCGAAGGCGGCCTCCTCGAAGGCGAGCTCCAGGTTGTACTGGAGATCGTCGCCGCGGCGCCCCCGGCCCCGCTGCCGCCCGCCGAAGATATCCCCGAAAATGTCGCCGAAGATGTCCCCGAAGGGGGTCCCGGCGCCGAAGCCGAACCCGCCGGAGGAGAAGCCGCCGGCGCCGACCCCCGCATGGCCGAACTGGTCGTACTGGGCCCGCTTCTGGGAATCGGAGAGGACCTCATACGCCTCGGTGATCTCCTTGAACTTCTCCTCCGCCTCCTTGTCCCCCGGGTTCTTGTCGGGGTGGTACTGGATCGCCAGCTTGCGGAAGGCCTTCTTGATCTCGGTGTCCGACGCATTGCGGTGGACTTCGAGAATCTCATAGTAATCGCGTTTTTCTGCTGCCAAGATCGGTCCTTTTCTCACGACGAAAGGCTGAAGGGAGGGGGTACTTCACCTAGTCCCTCTCCCTTCAGCCTTCTTCGTCATCCCGGGTAATGGTTACTTCTTGTCGTCCTTGACCTCTTCGAAGTCGGCGTCGACCACCTTTTCTCCCCTGGCGCCGGCCCCCGCCTCGCCGGCCGCCTCGGCCCCCGGCTGCGCCCCTTCGGCCTGGGCCTTGGCATAGACCGCCTCGGCCAGCTTGTGGGAGGCCTGCATCAGCTCGTCGCTCGCCTTCTTGATGGCGTCGAGGTCGTCCCCTCCCATCACCTTCTTCAGGGCGGCGACGGCATCCTCGATCTTCTGCTTCTCGGCGGCGTCGATCTTGTCGCCAAACTCCCGGAGGGACTTCTCGGTGGAGTAAACGAGGGAGTCGGCCTGGTTGCGGGCCTCGATCAGATCGCGCTTCTTCCTGTCCTCGGCGGCGTGGGACTCGGCGTCCTTCACCATCTTGTCGATCTCATCCTTGGAGAGGCCGCTAGAAGCGGTGATCCGGATCGATTGCTCCTTGCCGGTGCCGAGGTCCTTGGCCGAGACATGGACGATGCCGTTGGCGTCGATGTCAAAGGTGACCTCGATCTGGGGAACGCCGCGGGGTGCCGACGGGATGCCGGTCAGCTCGAAGTTCCCGAGGGCCTTGTTGTCGGAGGCCATCTCCCGCTCCCCCTGGAGGACGTGGATGGTGACCGCCGGCTGGTTGTCGGCGGCGGTGGAGAAGACCTGGCTCTTGCGGCACGGGATGGTGGTGTTCTTCTCGATGAGGCGGGTCATGACCCCGCCGAGGGTCTCGATGCCGAGGGAGAGCGGCGTCACGTCGAGAAGGAGCACATCCTTCACGTCACCCTTGAGGACCCCCCCCTGGATGGCAGCGCCGATGGCGACCACCTCATCCGGGTTCACCCCCCGGTTGGGGGTCTTGCCGAAGATCTCCTGCACCCGCTTCTGGACCACCGGCATCCGGGTCATGCCGCCGACGAGGATCACCTCATCGATCTCGGCGGGAGAGAGGCCGGCATCCTTCAGGGCGGTGCGGCAGGGGCCTTCGAGCTTGTCGATCAGCTCGGCGCAGAGGGCCTCCAGCTTAGCCCGGGAGAGCTTCAGCATCAGGTGCTTGGGGCCGGTGGCGTCGGCGGTGATGAACGGGAGGTTGATGTCGGTCTCCATGGAGGAGGAGAGCTCGCACTTGGCCTTTTCGGCCGCCTCCTTGAGGCGCTGGAGCGCCATCTTGTCGCCGCGCAGGTCGATCCCCTGCTCGCGCTTGAACTCGTCGGCGATCCAGTCGATGACCTTCTGGTCGAAGTCCTCGCCGCCGAGGAAGGTGTCGCCGTTGGTCGACTTCACCTCGAAGACCCCTTCGCCTAGTTCCAGGATCGAGATATCGAAGGTGCCGCCCCCCAGGTCGAAGACCGCGATCTTCTCGTCCTTCTTCTTGTCGAGGCCGTAGGCAAGGGCGGCGGCGGTCGGCTCGTTGATGATCCGCAGGACGTTCAGGCCGGCGATCTTGCCGGCATCCTTGGTTGCCTGGCGCTGGGAGTCGTCGAAGTAGGCCGGAACGGTGATGACGGCATCCGTGACGGTCTCGCCCAGGTAGTCCTCGGCGGTCTTCTTCATCTTCTGGAGCACCATGGCCGAGATCTCGGGGGGGGAGTACTGCTTGCCGCGCACCTCCACCCAGGCGTCGCCGTTGTCGGCCTTGACGATCTTGAAGGGGGAGATCTTGATGTCTTTCTGGACCGCTTCGGTGTTGTACTTGCGGCCGATGAGACGCTTGATGGCAAACAGGGTGTTTTCCGGGTTGGTGACCGCCTGACGCTTGGCCTGCTGCCCCACGAGGCGCTCGCCGCTCTCGGCGAAGGCAATCATGGACGGTGTGGTGCGGCTTCCTTCGGCGTTGGCTATGACAACCGGCTCCCCCCCCTCCATGATGGCAACGCAGGAGTTGGTGGTACCGAGGTCGATACCGATGACTTTACTCATGAACTTAATCCTCCTTTGGTGTGTCTCTCAACCAGAACCTAGTCATCCCCCCGCCGGAAAGCAAGGGGGGTGTGCCGTTTTTTCGCAATTTACCTTGGGGCCACCGTCACGGAGACCATGGCGGGGCGGATGAGCCGCTCGTTCAGCAGGTACCCCTTCTGGAAGACCTCGGCCACGGTGTTGGGGGGGAGGTCGTCGTCCTCCACCTGGCACATCGCCTGGTGGAACGCGGGGTCGAAGGGGGTCCCCTTCTCGGTCTCCACGGCGGCGACCCCGAACTTCTTCAGGGCCGCCACGAGCATGCCGTGGGTCATCTTCACCCCCTCGATCACCGCCGACAGGCTCTCTTCGTTGGCGTGGGTCAGGGCCCGCTCCATGCTGTCGACGATGGGGAGGAGCTCCGTCACGAGGCTCTCATTGCCGTACCTGAGGAGCTCCTCCTTCTCCTTCTGGGTCCGCTTCCGGTAATTTTCCAGGTCGGCCCGCTCGCGGACGAACTTGTCCCAGTTGGCGGCTGCCTCGGCCTCCTTGGTCGCAAGCCGCTCCTCCAGCTCCCTGATCCGTTCGGCCCCCTCCGCCGGCGCCGCCTCCGCCCGGGGAGCGGCGGCCTGTTCTTCCGTATGGGGGGCCTCCAGGTGAGAGGCGTGTTTTTTCTTGTCCACGGTCATTCCTTTCTCCGTTTCAGTTCTATTCTTCCTCAAGGAGCCTGCTGACGAGCTTCGCCGTGTAGTCGACGATGGGGATCACCTTGCCGTATCCCATGCGGGTCGGACCGATGACCCCCAGGACCCCGAGGGTGTTCTTCCCCGAGAGGTAGGGGGAGGTGATGACGCTGAGCCCCTCCATCTGGTTCAGCCGGGTCTCGGCGCCGATGAAGATCTGAACCCCTTCGGCGGAGAGGCTGCGATCGAGGAGGTGAATAAGCTGGCTCTTCTCCTCGAAGGCCCGGAACACCTCCTTCATCCGCCGCACGTCGGTGAACTCGGGCTGCTCGAAGATATTGGTCTGCCCTTCGATGAAGATCTGGGCGCCCCCCTCCTCGATCGTCTGCTCCGAGAGCTTCAGCGCCCGGGTGAGGAGGGCATCGTAGAGGACCTTCTCGTTCTGCATCTCCGCCAGAATCTTCGCCCGGACCTCGGAGACGGGAAGCCCCTCCAGGAGCTCGTTCAGATAGTTGGACATCCGGACGAGATCGTCGGCCGAAAGCTCTTCCGCCGACTCGATGAGCTTGTTCTGGACGGTGCCGTTTTGGGCCACGAGGATGGCGAGGATGCGCCGGCCGCTCAGCTTCACGAACTCGAAATGCCGGAAGATGGTCGACGAGAAGCGGGGGGCGAGCACGATCCCCATGTAGTGGGAGACGGACGACAGCAGCTTGCTCGTCTCGTGCAGGACGGCGCCGATGTCGCGCCCCGCCAGGCTGTAGCGCTTGCGGATCCGCTCCCTCTCGGCCTTGTCGATGGTGCCGACCGCCAGGAGCGAATCGACGTAGAAACGGTACGCCTTGTCGGTGGGGACGCGGCCGGCCGAGGTGTGGGGGGAGGTGAGGAACCCCATCTCCTCCAGGTCCGCCATGACGTTGCGGACCGTGGCCGGCGAAAGCGTCAGCCCGTGCCGCCTGGTGACGGCCCGGCTGCCGACCGGTTCGGCCGTTACGATATAGTCCTCGATGATCGCCTCGAGGATCTTCTTGTTCCGCTCCGAGAGCCCTTCGCGCATACCGTACCCCATAACGCACGTTAGCACTCAGACAAGATGAGTGCTAACCAGGGTAAAGTTAACAACCACCCTCCATTTTTGTCAAGGGATTTAACGGCTGGGGAAGGGGCTTGCGCGGCGGCGGGAAAGGCTAGAGAAACCGGGCGAAGACCTGGTTCGAGAGGAGAATCCCCCGGCGGGTGAGCCGCAGCACCCCCCCTGCGGCATCGAGGAGCCCGGCGGCGCGAAGCCTCTCCACCTCCCCGCCGTAGACCGCTTCGAGCTCCGCGCCGAACTCCTCCCGGAACCGGGCGGTCTCGACCCCGTCGAGCATCCGGAGGCCGAGGAAGAGCCACTCCCCCATCGCCGCCCGCCCGGAGAGGCTTACGACATCCTCGTCGGGAAGGCTCCCGGCGGCGAGGAGTCGGCCATAGCGGGCGAGCTCGTCGGGGTTCTTCCAGCGGACCCCCGGCCAGGGGGAACGGAGGAACGAATGGGCGCCGGCCCCGAACCCGAGATAGTTCCCCCGGCGCCAGTAGACCCGGTTGTGGCGGGAGCGGCGCCCCGGCCGGGCGTAGTTGGAGATCTCGTAATGTTCGTAGCCGAACGCCGCCAGGAGTTCCGCCGTCTCCTCGAACATCCGGGCCGATTCCTCCTCCCCGGGGAGAAGAAGCGCCCCTTGCGCCTCAAGCCGGGCAAAGGTGGTCCCCTCCTCCACGGTGAGCCCGTAGGCGGAGATATGCTCGGGGGAGAGGTCGGCGGCGCGGCGCAGCTCTCCCCGCCAGTGACCGATATCCTGTCCCGGAAGGGAGTGGATCAGGTCGATGCCGACGGAGTCGAAACCGGCCCGCCGGGCCGCGTCGAACGCCTCCCGGGCCTCCCGGGCCGAGTGGACCCGGCCCAGGGTGGCGAGCATCCGGTCATCAAACGACTGGACCCCCAGGGAGAGGCGGTTAACGCCGGCCGCCCGGTAGCCGGCAAGGGATGCCGGCGTGACGGTGCCGGGGTTCGCCTCCAGGGTCACCTCGGCATCGGCCTCGAGCCCCAGCAGCCGCCCGGCGGTCTCTATGATCCGTCCGACCTCTCCGGGGGGGAGGAGCGACGGGGTGCCGCCGCCGAGGTAGAGGGTCGGCGCCCGCGAGGGAACCGCCCCGCGACCGGCGCGCAGCGCCATCTCCCGCAGCAGGAGGTCCGTGTATTCCCGGGGGGAGAGCGGCGCGTCGGCCTCCGACACGAAGGAGCAGTAGCGGCACTTGCGCACGCAGAACGGGATATGGATGTAGAGTGAAACCGGTTCGGCCATGGAACCATGATACGCCACCCCTCCCGTCGATGTCCAAGCATCTTTGTATTGAAATGATGGCAGGTTACCGCTACACTGGCAGGGTTATTGACCAAGCCCGGTCGCCGGGCGGGGAGGGACGTGGATGAAACGAACCGTCAAGGTCGGGGCCGTCCAGTTCACCGTGAGGCTCGGGGATGTGGATGCCAACATGGCGTACGTTCGCGAGGCACTGGGGCGGCTCGCCGCCGGGGGGTGTTCCCTGGCCGTCCTGCCGGAGATGTGGAACACCGGTTACGCCTACCGGGAGCTGAACGAGCTCGCCAAGCGGACCCCCGAGGTGGTGACCGAGCTGGGGCGGCTCTCGGAAGAGTACGGGATGGTGATCGTGGGGAGCCTCCCCGAACCCCACGGGGAGAGGGTCTGCAACACCGCCTACGTCCTCGACCGGGGACGGCTCCTCGGCAGCTACCGCAAGATCCACCTCTTCTCGCTGCTGGGCGAGGACCGGGCCTTCGACGGCGGGGAGAACTGGCTCGTGGTCGACACCCACGTGGGACGGGTCGGGGTATTCATCTGCTACGACCTCCGCTTTCCGGAGCTCCCCCGCCGGCTCGCCCTGGAGGGGGCCGAGATCCTCGTGGTGCCGGCCGAGTGGCCCAAGCCCCGGGAGGAGCACTGGCGGGCCCTGCTGCGGGCACGGGCCATCGAGAACCAGCTCTTCGTGGTGGCGGCCAACTGCTGCGGCGTCCAGGGGAAGCTCGATTTCTTCGGATCGAGCCTCATCATCGACCCCAAGGGGGAGCTTCTGGCCGAGGGGGGATACGAGCAGTGCGAGATCTGCGCCGACCTCGACTTCGAGCTGATGGAAAACTGGCGTCAGGCGATCCCCTGCTTCGCCGACCGCAAGCCCGAATATTACTGAAAGGGTCCGGACAGCCGGACCGCCGCAATCAATAGACCATTCAACACTGGAGGTACTGTCGTGACCCTCTTCGCCGGAACCGGCCTCGTCGTCAAGCTGGTGCTGATCGTCCTGATCTTCTTCTCGGTGGTCTCCTGGGCCATCATTTTCTTCAAGCTGCTCCAGGTAAATCGCGCCAACAGCGAGTCGGAACGCTTCCTGGAGTTCTTCTGGAAGGCAAAGCGCTTCGACGCCATCAACGCCCAGATCGACCGCTTCGCCAACTCCCCCCTCACGGTGCTGTTCAGCGAGGGGTATGCCGAGCTGAAGCGGCTCGTGGAAAAGGGAGACCAGAAGGAGGAGCCCGATGTGGTCAGCACCGACCTCGGCGGGATCGACAACATCTCGCGGGCGCTGCGCCGCGCCACCACCTCGGAGATCACCCGGCTGGAGAAGTACGTCACCTTCCTCGCCACCACCGGCTCCACCGCCCCCTTCATCGGCCTCTTCGGGACCGTCTGGGGGATCATGACCGCCTTCAAGGGGATCGGCGAGACCGGCTCCGCGTCCCTGGCCGTCGTCGCCCCCGGCATCGCCGAGGCGCTGATCGCCACCGCCATCGGCCTCGTGGCCGCCATCCCCGCCGTCATGGGATACAACCACTTCCAGCACAAGATCAAGGTCCTCATCGCCTCCATGGATAACTTCTCCACAGAGTTCCTGAACATCGTGCAGCGGACCTTCGCGCGGAAATAGGAGGAAGGGATGGAAGTCGGCAGCAGAAACAACGGCGACCGCGGCACCATGGCGCAGATCAACGTCACCCCCCTCGTCGACGTCATGCTCGTGCTCCTGGTCATCTTCATGGTCACCGCCCCGATGATGCAGCAGGGGATGCAGGTGAACCTCCCCAAGGCCGAGACCAAGGCGATGAGCGCCCAGGAGGAGGCGGTGGTGGTATCCGTCGACCGCAGCGGCAAGGTCTACATCAACAGCGCCGAGGTCGCCGCCGGCGACCTGAAGGCGAAACTCACCACCATGGTGGCCAACCGCACCAAGAAGGAGGTCTTTCTCAAGGCTGACCGTGACGTCCCCTACGGCGACGTGGTGCGGACCATGGCCGAGATCAAGGGTGCCGGCATCGAGCGTCTCGGCATGGTGACGGAGCCCGCCCAGAGGAAATGAACCGCACGACCGTATCACCAGAGCGGGGGCTCGGTTGGGGAATCACCGCGTCCCTCATCCTCCACGCCATCCTCTTTTCCGCCGTCCTCTTCGCCCGCTTCCCCTCGCCCCCCCTCCAGGAGGCCCCGGTCTACTACGTCGACGTCGTGAACCTGCCGGTGGCCTCCCCCCGCGCCGGTAGCCCCACCGTGGCGGGAGGAAGCGTGCCGCAGCCCCCTCCCCCCGCCGCCCCGAAACCGGAGATGGCCCTGCCGCGCAAGCCGCTCCCGGTGAAGGGGACGCTTCCGGGCAAGCAGAAGCCGGTGCCGGCCGAGGAGAGCAGCCGGGAATTCGAGCAGCGGCTGGCGAAGCTCCAGAGCACCGCCGATGAGCGCCACCAGGAGGCGGCCCTCGATGCCATGCGGAGAAAGGTTGCGGGAAGCGCCCGCAGCGCCGGACAGGCGGGAATGCCGGCCGGCACCGGCACCCAGGCGGGAAGCGACTACGCAAGCTACATCCAGTCGCGGCTGCGGGACGCCTTCCGCTCCACCATCGTCTATCAGACCAGTTCGCCGGAAATGGTCATCAGGCTCACCATCGATGCCGGCGGCCACATCATCCGACAGCGGGTCGAGCACTCCACCGGCGATCGCATCTTCGAAGAATCGGTCTCGAAGGCGATAGCCCGGGCGGAGAAGACCTTTTCTCCCCCGCCGGGTGGGGGGACCTTCGAATGCGGCTTCATTTTCCGGCCCCAGGGAGTGGGAAAGAAATGATTACGAAACGAACCTTTTTCCTTCTGACCATCGTCGTCGCACTGTTGTTCCCGTCGCTGCCGCAGGCCCAGGAAACGTACCGCGAGGTGACCGCCGCCGGCGCCAACAAGCTGACCCTGGCCGTCGATTCCCCCCGGCGCCTGGGGGGAGGCGACTTCCCCGGTGCCGGGGAGATCGCCGAGGTCCTCCGGGCCGACATGACCCTGGCCGGCCTCTTCACCGTCGCCGCCCCGGCGGCACCGGTCACCGCCGCCGGCATCCGACCGGGGGAGTTCGATTTCGCCCCGTGGCGCGGCGCCGGGGTCGACCTCCTGGTAAAGTGCGGCTACACCCTCTCCGGCGACACCCTCACGGCGGAGTTTCGCCTCTACAACGTGAACCAGGGGCGGGAGGTCCTGGCCAAACGCTATTCCGGCCGGCAGAGGGATCTGCGCAAGATCGCCCATACCTTCTCCGACGACATCCTGGAGTCCCTGACCGGCGAGCGGGGGCCGTTCACCGGCAAGATCGCCTTCGTCTCCAACCGGAGCAGGAACAAGGAGCTCTACCTGATGGACTATGACGGGTACCACGTCCAGCAACTCACCCGCAACGGCTCCATCAACCTCAACCCCGACTTCTCTCCCACGGGGCGGGAGCTCGTCTACACCTCCTACCGGCGCCGCAACCCCGATCTCTACCGGCGCGTACTGGCCACAGGGGCCGAGGCGGCCATCTCCACCCGTCGCGGGATCAACGTCACCGGCGCCTGGTCCCCCGACGGGAAGCAGATCGCCCTCGCCCTGAGCAAGGACGGGAACTCGGAGATCTACGTCATCTCCCGGGACGGCAGGCAGATGAAGCGCCTCACCAACAATCCGGCCATCGACGTCTCCCCCGCCTGGTCCCCCGACGGAAAGCAGATCGCCTTCGTCTCCGACCGCCTCGGCAAGCCCCAGCTCTTCATCATGAACGCCGACGGTTCGGGTGTCCGAAGGCTCACCACTAACGGCGCCTACAACGTTTCCCCCCGCTGGTCCCCCAAGGGAGACCGGATCGCCTACTGCCGCCAGGAGAGGGGGTTCCAGATCTACGTCATCAACGCCGACGGCAGCGGCGACACGAGGCTGACCGGCGAAGGGAGCAACGAGCACCCCCGCTGGTCCCCCGACGGCCGCTTCATCACCTTCAGCTCGACCCGCGACGGCGGCGAGGCGATCTACGTAATGCGGGCCGACGGCAGCGGCCAGACCCGTGTCTCCCGGGGAGCCCGGAAGGACTCCCACCCGACCTGGTCCCCCCGCTGGTAGCCACGATTTTTTTCTCCGCGCGTCGCATGGATGTATTGAAAACGGGCTCCGATCATATATAATTGACCCGTTTCGGGGCACCTGCCCTCCAATACTGCCATTTGCGTCCGCAATTCAACCAAAGGAGAGAAATTCTATGCGTACAGGAACCCGTGGTCTCGTCGCCCTGCTCTGTGCCACCCTCATGGTCGCCGGCGGCTGCGCCAAGAAGGAGATGGTGAAGCCCGAGGAAGGGGCCCCGATGGCCGCCCCGACGCCCACCCCCGCTCCGGCGCCGGCGCCGGCGAAGACGGAAGAGCCGATGGCGGCCCAACCGGTGTCGGAAGCAGCGGTGAAGGCAGAGGCGCCCCAGGAGGGGGTCAAAGGGGAAGAAGCTGAAGCGGCTCTCGAACGGATCTACTTCGACTTCGACTCCTATGTCCTGAGTCAGCAGGCCCGCGACACCCTCTACCGGGACGCCGAAATCCTCCTCAAGAAACAGCCCGCGTCGAAGGTGTCGCTCGAAGGGCACTGCGACGAGCGCGGTTCCGACGAGTACAACCTTGCCCTCGGCGAGAAGCGGGCCAAGGCCGCCATGGATTACCTCGTGACCCTCGGCGTTCCGGCCGAACGGCTCTCGACCATCAGCTACGGCAAAGAGAAGCCCCTCGACCCCGCCCACACCGAGGAAGCGTGGGCAAAGAACCGGCGGGTCGAATTAATCATCGTCAAGTAGTGGAACGACACGATCGGTAACGATTGGGGAGCCGGCGACGGCTCCCCTTCTCTATACCGCATCAATTAGGACCATGGAGGCATAACTATCGATGAACAAGATTGCCAGAACCATAACTGCGGCAGCCCTGATCGCTCTGGCGGGATGTGCCACCAGGAGCGACCTGGACGTTGTCCAGCGTGACAACGAGGAGCTCAAGGACCGCCTGTTCCGGATGGAAAAGGAGCTCGGGGGAGTACGGACCGAGACGCGGGAAAGCATCGAGACAACCCTCAAGGGGTTTCAGACCGAACAGGAGCGGGAACGAAAGATACTGGCCGATCTGCAGGCATCCATGGACGGGATGAAAGTCGATAACCAGGTGCTGGCGGGAAAGGTTGACGACATCGGCCAGGCGGTACGGAAACCGGCCGACGACGTCAAGCTCCTGCGCGAAGATCTGGAACGGCGCCTGGCGGCCGTCGAGGAGCGGATTGCCACCGTGGAGAAAGGGATCGAGGGTCTCCAGAAAAAGGTCGCCGATACGGAAACCAAAATCCAGAATGCCGCGGTTGCCTCTCCAGAAGGACTCTACCAGAAGGGGCTCGATACCTTCCGCGCCGGCAACTTCGCCGCCGCTAGGGAGCTCTTCACCAAATTCCTGGAGCAGTACCCTAAGAGCGAGCTGGCGGCCAACGCCCGGTACTGGAACGGCGAGACCTATTACAGCGAGAAGAAGTACGAGCAGGCGATCCTCGAGTTCCAGGAGGTGATCAAGAACTTCCCCGGCAAGGAGAAGGTCCCGGCGGCGATGTTCAAACAGGCGGCCGCCTTCCAGGGACTCGGCGACGCGAAAAGCGCCCGCTACGTCCTGAAAAAGCTGGTGGAGGAGTACCCCGCCTCCGAGGAGGCAAAGCGGGCCAAGGAAAAACTGAGGGAGCTGAAATAGGAAAAGGCGGGGATCATCTCCCCGCCTTTACGCTAACCACACCCAACGCCGCGCCCGCGCCCTACACGGTCTTCTGCCCGGCCTTGTCCGCCGGGACGGCATCCGCGGCACCCTTTTCGTGGGCGACCTGGTCCTCGTAGGCCTTGACCTCCGCGGCCAGGTCCCGCTTGGCTGGATCCGCCGCCGACTCTTTCTCGGTCCGCTCCTTCTCATCCAGAGACCTCACCTCTTCGGCCAGGTTCCGCTGGAAGTCGTCGGAGGCGCGCTTGAACTCCGCCAGCCCCTTGCCGAGGGAGCGGGCGATGTCGGGGAGTTTCTGGGGTCCGATGACGATGAGGGCGATCACCAGGATGACGATCAGCTCCGGCATTCCGATTCCGAACATGGAAACTACCTCCCTGCCGGCTGCCGGAGCTTCCGACCCGCCGGTGACAAATCGTAATCCGCGGGAAATCCCGACCGGATAGATGTGAAAATAATAGATGTTTTGCCCACTTGTGTCAAGCACGGCCTCCTCCGGGCGCCGCAAAGGGTTTGACAGGTTGCGGGACCTTGTTTTACTATCACCCCATTTCGCGCCGTATACGGCCCGGGAGAAAGGAACAACTCCGATGCACGCCGACGAGATCAAGCAGGAGATCCGGACCCTCCTCAAGGAGCGCAACGCCGTCCTCCTGGCACACAACTACATGCGGGACGAGGTTCAGGAGATCGCCGACATCACCGGCGACTCCCTGGGGCTCTCCCAGGAAGCGGCCAAGACCTCCGCAGCGGTGATCGTCTTCTGCGGGGTCCACTTCATGGCCGAATCGGCCTCCATCCTCTCCCCCGACAAGACGGTCCTGCTGCCGCGTCTCGATGCCGGGTGCCCCATGGCCGACATGGTGACCGTGGAGGGGCTGCGGGAGCTGAAGGCCCGGCACCCCGGGGTGCCGGTGGTCACCTACGTCAACTCCTCGGCGGCGGTGAAGGCGGAGAGCGACATCTGCTGCACCTCGGCCAACGCGGTGAAGGTGGTGAACTCGCTCCCCGACCGGGAGGTGATCTTCGTCCCGGACCGCAACCTCGGCCAGTTCGTGGCGGCCCACTCCGACAAGACCTTCCACTTCTGGGACGGCTACTGTCCCACCCACGAGCGGCTCAAGCCGGAGGATGTCCAGCGCATGAAGGCGGCGCATCCCGGCGCCCTCTTCATCTGCCACCCGGAATGCAACCCGGTGGTCTCGGCCCTGGCCGACCACGTCTGCTCCACCAGCGGGATGTACGACTACTGCCGCACAAGCCCGGCCCGCACGTTCATCGTCGGCACCGAGGCGGGGATCCTCTACCGCCTGCGGCAGGAAAACCCCGGCAAGGAGTTCATCCTCGCCTCCCCGGCCCTGGTCTGCCCCAACATGAAGCTCACCTCCCTGGAGGATATCCTCGAAGCGCTGAAGACCATGACTCCGGTGGTAAAGGTGCCGGAGGAGATTCGGGTGCCGGCCAAGCGGGCCCTGGACCGGATGATCGCCATTCCGCGGGACTGAGCCCCCCATGATCCGGCGGGAAACTCCCTAAAGCAAACATCTCCATTTCATGCAAAAAAGCCGGCTCCCTCCCGGGTGGCCAGCTTTTTCCCTGTGGTCTGGATGGTTTTCGAGACTAAAACGTGAGGCGGGCCACCTCCCCGTTGACCGGAAGAAAAGAGGCGCCCCGCACCGCTTCCCGAGCCCCGACCCGCTCCATCCCCTCTCCGCGAAAGGGAGCCGTCGCCAGATTCGCCGCCCCGGGGGGCGCCCCCACGACTGCCTTGGTGAACACTCCGCCCCGCAGGGTGGCGGTTGCCAGCACCACCCCCCGCAGGTTGGCGCAGACGGCGTAGACCCCGGTCAGGTCGGCCCCGGCGAGATCCGCCCCTTCCAGGTCCGCCTTGAAGAGTCCGGCCCCCTCCAGCTTCGCTCCCCGCAGCGATGCCCCCCGCAACGATGCCATCTCCAGCGATGCTCCCCGCAGGTTGGCTCCGTCCGCGAGCGCTCCGTCGAGATTCGCCCCGAAGAGGTCGGCATTGACGAGTACCGCCCCCCGCAGGTCGAGGCCGGCGAAGTTTGCCCCCCGCAGCACCGCACCCCTCAGGTTGCGACTCGTACGGAGAATCTCCCGTACCTCCTCCGGCGAGGGGCGCCATTCGCGCTCCCGCGGACGGGGAAGGGGAACGGCCGGCAGGAGGGCCACCGTCTGCACGGAAGAAACTGCCGTAGCGACGGGGGCCTTTGCGGTCTTCGCCGGAGCCTTCACGACCCGGGGCGCCTTTGCCGTCGCGCGTTTGGCACGGTGATGGCGGGCGCCTCTCCGCCTCGACACGAGGCGGACATACTCCGCGTACCCGAGGGGCTCCTTCTTCCCCTCCAGGGCTTCCCCGGCCTTCCCCCCGTCGGCCGCCGCACCCTCCCGGCGGCCCTTCGCCCCCTTTGCCCAGGCTCCGGTGACCGGCAGGGAGAGCCCCATGACCAGGAGCGCACCTGCCAGGCGCATGAACATGACTGACTTCATGTGGCATCCAGTCCTTGTGTCGTGATGTCGTCAGGGGAGCCGCCGGAGCTGCGGCCGTTACCCCCTGTTGATCCGTATCGGATTTTTTTCGGATTACTTGAGCGATTTCTCGTTTCCCGCATCCCCGCCGGCTCCTCGATGGTGGATAGTTCCGTTCGTTTCTGCTATGCTTTTTTGGGTGTGGAACACCCCCATTTTCAGACAAAGCACCATCGCCATGACCCCCATTGACACGTCTCTCATCCGCCGCATCGCCGACCGTCTCGCCGCCGAAGACGCCCGCCTGGAACTCACCGGCCTCAAGGGGTCGGCGCCGGCCTACCTTCTTGCCCGACTCATGGCGGAGACGAACCGGCCGATGCTCGCAGTCGCCGCCGACCCCGATGCCGCCGCCGAACTCGTCACCGAGCTCCGCTTCTACAGCGGCCGCGGCGACGACGTCCTCCCCTTCCCCCCTTGGGATGTGAGCCCTTTCGAAAAGGGATCGCCCCACGCCGACGTGACCGGCGTCCGCCTCGCTACCCTCCGCCGGCTTGCGGACCGCAAGGCGGCCGTCGTGGTAACCACCCCCGAGGCGCTCCGCCAGCGCGTCCTGCCGCGGGCGCTCCTCGACGGCGCCTCCCTCTACTTTCTCCCGGGGGAAGAGAGCGACCGGGAAGAGCTCCTGACAAAGCTCGTAACCCTCGGCTATCTCCATGTCCCCCTCGTGGAGGACCGGGGGACCTTCGCCGTGCGCGGCGGCATCGTCGACCTCTTCCCGCCGGGGTTCGAACAGCCGGTCCGGATCGAGTTCTTCGGCGATTTCGTCGACACGATCCGGAGCTTCGACCCCCTTACCCAGCGCTCCCTCCATCCGCTGGAGGAACTGCTCCTCCTCCCCTCCCGGGAGCTGGTCCTGACCGACGAGGTCCTGAAGGGCGCCGCTCCCCGGCTCAAGGAGCGCTGCGACGAGCTGGAGATCTCCCCCGTGGCCCGGCGCGAGCTGATGGAGCAGCTCCAGAGCGGCCTCTACCCGGCGGGGGTGGAGTGGCTCCTCCCGCTCCTCCACCCGCAGCTCGAAACCCTCTTCGACTACGCCGGCGATGCCGTCCGGATCATGATCGACCCGGCGGCCATTGCCGACGGGAATCGGCGGATCGACGGCGAACTGGAGGCCGCCGTCTCCCGCGCCCGCGAGCGTGGCGACCTCTTTCCCCACCCCGAATCCCTCTTTCTCCCTGAGGGGGAGGCAACGGCCCTCCTCAAAGCCGGCCGGCTCGTCACCATTCCCTCCCTGGCCGTTGTCGAAGAGGGGCGCGGTGGCGAAACGGCGTCCGTCGACACCCAGGAGAACACCGATCTGAAGGTGACCCTCTCCCCCGACGGCGAAGGGGTGCTGAAGCCTCTTGTGGCCCGCCTCAACGGCTGGCTGGAGGAGCGGCAGCGGGTGATCGTCGTCTGTCACCAGCGGGGGCAGGCTCAGCGCCTCTATGAGCTCCTCGCCCACTACCCCCTTCCCCTGAATGTCTCGGACCGCGGGTTCCCGGCCGAGCGGGAGCGCGACGACGGCAGGGTGGACGTGATCATCGGCGACCTCTCCCGGGGGTTCAGGCTCCCGGAGGGGCAGCTCGTGGTAATCGCCGAGGAGGAGATCTTCGGCCGGCGCCAGAAGCGGCGCGGGGTCTCGGAGCTGCGCAAGAAGCAGATCATGACGTCGCTGGCCGAGCTGAAGCCCGGCGACTACATGGTCCATCTCGACCACGGCATCGGCATCTACCGGGGATTGCAGCATATTTCGCTTAGCGGCTGCGCCGGCGATTTCCTCCTCCTGGAGTACGCGGGGGGGGACAAGCTCTACCTCCCGGTGGACCGCCTGAACCTCGTCCAGCGCTACGTGGGGGCCGAGGGGATAGAGCCCCGGGTCGACAAGCTGGGGGGAACCGCCTGGGAGAAGGCCAAGGGGAAGGCCCGGGCCGCCGTGGAGGAGATGGCCGGGGAGCTCCTCCAGATCTATGCCGCCCGCCAGCTCCACGAGGGACACCCCTTCTCCCCCCCCGACGACCTCTACCGGGAGTTCGAGGCCTCCTTCACCTACGAGGAGACCTCCGACCAGATGGCGGCCATCACCGATGTGATCAGCGACATGACGAGTCCGAAGCCGATGGACCGCCTCGTCTGCGGCGACGTCGGCTACGGCAAGACCGAGGTCGCCATGCGGGGCGCCTTCAAGGCGGTGATGGACGGGAAGCAGGTGGCGGTGCTGGTCCCCACCACGGTCCTCGCCCAGCAGCACCTGGAGACCTTCCGGGCCCGTTTCGGCGCCTACCCCGTCACGATCGAGATGCTCTCCCGCTTCCGCACCCCGAAGGAGCAGAAGGAGATCCTGGAGCGGGTCAAGAAGGGGGCCGTCGACATCATCATCGGTACCCATCGCCTGTTGCAGAGCGACGTCGCCTTCAGGGACCTGGGGCTCCTCATCGTGGACGAGGAGCAGCGTTTCGGCGTCACCCACAAGGAAAAGCTCAAGAAATACAAGGCGGTGGTCGACATCCTGACGCTGACCGCCACCCCGATCCCCCGCACCCTCTACATGTCGATGATGGGGATCCGGGACCTCTCCATCATCGACACCCCGCCGGTGGACCGGCTGGCGGTGAAGACCTTCGTCGCCCGCAACTCCGACGACCTGATCCGGGAAGCGGTGATGCGGGAGCTGCGCCGCGGGGGGCAGATCTTCTTCGTCCACAACCGGGTCCAGTCGATCATGAACTGGGCCGAGCACCTGCGCCGCATCGTCCCGGAGGCGCGGATCGCCGTGGGGCACGGGCAGATGGACGAGGGAGAGCTGGAAAAGGTGATGCTCGGCTTCATGCACGGCGAGACGAATCTGCTGCTCTGCACCACCATCATCGAATCGGGGATCGACATCCCCACCGCCAACACCCTCATCGTCGACCGGGCCGACACCTTCGGCCTGGCCCAGCTCTACCAACTCCGGGGGCGGGTGGGTCGCTCCAGACAGCGGGCCTACGCCTACCTCCTGATCCCCGGCGAAGGGGCGATCTCGGCGGACGCCCGGGAGCGGCTGAAGATCATCCAGGAGCTGACGGAGCTCGGGGCCGGCTTCCGGCTCGCCACCCACGACCTGGAGATCCGCGGCGCCGGCGACCTCCTCGGCGCCAAGCAGTCGGGGAACATCGCCGCCGTCGGCTTCGACCTCTACACCGAGCTTCTGGAGGAGGCGATCCAGAATCTCAAGGGGGAGGAACGGATCGAGCGGGTGGAGCCGGAGATCAACCTCCGGATCCCCGCCTTCATCCCCGAGGAGTACGTCCGGGAGCCGAACCAGCGCCTCATCATCTACAAGAAGCTGACCCAGGCCGAGACCGGGGCGGAGGTGGACGAGGTGATGGCGGAGCTCGTGGACCGCTTCGGCAAGCTGCCGCTGGCCGCCACCTATCTGCTGGAGGTGATGAAGCTGCGGATCCCCTTCAAACGGCTCCTCGTCCGGCTGGCCGAATTCGACGGCCGGCGCCTCAGCCTCGCCTTCCACGAGCGGACACCGGTCCCTCCCGATGCGGTCATCGGCCTCATCCGCTCGAACCCGAAGCGCTACCAGTTCACCCCCGACTTCCGGCTCATTGCCGAGCTCGCCGACACGAGCTTCGAGGGGGTCATCGCCGAGGCCAGAAATCTCTTGAAAACGCTGGGTTGATATGCTAGTTTCCGCAAGATTGTTCAGTAGTTAATTAATCTGCAAAGGAGAAATCGGTGAAACTAAAAACGGTTGTCACGATACTCGCGGCCGCCTTGGCCATCACCCCCCTGGCGGGCTGCAAGGGGAAGAGCGAAAGCGGCGCCCCGTCAGGCACACCGGCCAAGAAAGAGGGACAGGTCGTCGCCGAGGTGAACGGAGATACCATCACCACCTCCGATTTCAAACATGAGCTCGACAACCTTCCGCCGTACCTGAAGCCGATGGCCGACACCCCGGAGGGGAAAAAGGAGCTTCTGGACACCATGGTGGTCCGGGAGCTTATCCTCCAGCAGGCCAAAAAGGACGGCCTCGACAGGAGCCCCGAGGTAGCCGCCAAGCTTGAAGAACTCAAGAAGCGGGTCGTCGTGGAGGCGTTCCTGAAGAAAAAGGTCGAGGAGCAGGCCAGCGTCTCCGAGGCGGAGATGAAGAAGTTCTACGACGAGAACAAGGAGAAGTTCAAGACCGGCGCCCAGGTCCACGCGAGCCACATCCTCGTGAAGAGCGAGAAGGAGGCGCAGGACCTCCTGAAGGAGCTCAAGGGGGGAGCCAGCTTCGAGGAACTCGCCAGGAAGCACTCCATCGACTCGGCCGCCGCCAGGGGGGGTGATCTCGGCTGGTTCAGCAAGGGGTCCATGGTTCCCGAATTCGAGAAGGTGGTCTTCGGCCTCAAGGAGGGGGAGATCTCCGGCATCGTCAAGACCAAGTTCGGCTATCACATCATCAAGCTGACCGGCAAGCGTCCCGCCGGCATCCGCTCCTTCGACGAGGTGAAGGATCAGATCAAGGCGGCGCTGCTCCCCACCAAGCAGCAGGAAGTCTTCCAGAAGCTCAAGGACGACATCAAGAAAAACGCCAAGATCTCCATCAAGGAAGACGTCCTGAAGGAGCTCGGCGGCAAGGCCCCCTCCCAGGCAACACCCGCTCCGGCACCGGAGAGCAAATAGACAGCCACACACCAGCACCTCCCGCCGGCCGAACGCGTGTTCGGCCGGTTTTGCGTCGTGCGACCGGGAAATTATGAACAAACTCCTCACAGCTCTCATTCTCGCCCTCTCCCTCGCCACCCCCCTCCTTTCCGCCGCGGCGGTGGTTGACCGGATCGTCGCCGTCGTCAATGACGAGGTGATCACCTCCTACGCGGTCGACAAGGAAAAGGCCTCCCTCCTCAAGGAGATCGAACGCCAGCAGCTCCCCCCCGACGATCCGGTCCGCGCCAGGCTCGACGAGACCGCCCTCAACCGCCTCATCGACCGCAAGCTCGTGGAACAGAAGGTCCGGGAGCTCGATATCCGGGTCAGCGAAGAAGAGATTCGCCAGGCGATCGAGGACGTGAAGCGTCAGAACAGCCTCTCCCAGGAAGCGCTCGTGGCGGCCCTGGCCAATCAGGGGCTCTCCTTCGACCAGTACAAGGCCCAGATCCGTGAGCAGCTGGAGCGGCTCCGGCTGGTGAGCCAGGAAGTGCGGGCCAAGATTCAGGTGGGGGAGCGGGAAATGCGGGAGTACTACGAGGCGAACCAGAGCAAGTTCGGCGCCGAGGAGAGCTACCGGGCACGGAACATCTTCTTCCGCCTCGACGACAAGATGCCGGCCGATACGGTCAAGAAGGTGATGACCACCGCCATGACCGTCCTCTACGAGGCGAAGGCGGGGCAGGATTTCGCCGGGCTCGCCCGCCAGTACTCGGACGATCCGGCGGCCAAGAAGAACGGAGGGGATCTCGGCACTTTCCGGAAGGAGGACATCCTGCCGGAATTCGAGGAAAGCCTCACCAGGATGAAGCCGGGAGAGGTGAGCGACCTGATCAACACCCCCACCGGCCTCCATATCCTGAAGCTGGAGGCCCGGATTCCCGGCACCCCGAAGCCGTTCGAACAGGTCAAGGGGGAGATCGAGGATATCCTCTACCGGAAGAAATCGGAGGAGCGCTTCAACCAGTGGGTCGCCGACCTCCGCAAGGGGGCGGCGATCGAGATAAAGTAGCGCGGGAGCCGGACCGGAAAATACGAAAGCGCGGCGGGAGTTCGCTTCCCGCCGCGCTTTTTTCATAGGAATTCCGTGCGGGACGTCAGAGCCCCGCATGGCGCAGCTGCTCCACTGCTGCCTTCTGCTCGGCGGTGAGACTTTCGGGGACCGTAACGCCGACCCGGACGTACAGGTCCCCCTTTCCCCCCATCCCCAGGTGGGGAAAGCCGAGCCCCTTGAGCCGGATCTTCGTTCCGGACTGGATGCCGGCGGGGACCTTGATCCGCTTCGTCCCCTCCAGGGTCGGGACATCGAGGGTGGTCCCGAGGGCAGCATCGCTGAAGCGGACGTAGCGCTCCACCACCACGTCGTCTCCCTCGCGGCTGAATACCGGGTCGCCCGCAACCTGCACCACGAGATAGAGGTCGCCGGTCGGCCCACCGCCGCTGCCGAAACCACCCTTGCCGGCCACCCGGAGCCGGGCGTCGCTCTCCACCCCAGCCGGGACCTTCACGGATATCTCCTCCCGCTTGCCGTCCCGCATGAACGCCACCCGCTTCTCGCAGCCGCCGTAGGCCTCGCGGAAGGTGACCCGCAGCTCCATGGAGAAATCCTCCCCCCGCCGGCGCCCGCCACCGAAGCCGACCCCCCCCTGCCGGAAGCCGCCGCCGAAGATGCGGGAGAAGATGTCGTCGGTGCCGAACCCCATATCCTTGAAGAGGTCTCCCACGTCGAAACCGCGGAAGATATCCTCCTGGGAATAGCGCTGGTGGAATCCGCTGGAGCCGAACTGGTCGTACTGGGTCCGCTTCTGGGGGTCGGAGAGGACGGCGTACGCCTCGTTGATCTCCTTGAACCGGTCCTCGGCCTCCCTGTTGCCCGGGTTCTTGTCGGGATGGTACTTGAGGGCGAGCTTGCGGTACGCCTTCTTGATCTCGTCCTCCGACGCTCCCTTCTTTATCCCGAGCACTTCATAGTAGTCCTTCTGCGCCATGGACGGTTCCTTTCTCACTGAAGTCGGCGCTTTGAATGTAATCGCTGTTCCCTCCCCTGTCAACACCGCGCCGTTTTTTCCCTTGACAGGCAACCTTCGCACCTCTAACATTTAGGCATCCGAACATTTTATCTGCCGCCGAGAGTGCCATGGAACGAATCGAACGCATCGCCCAGCTCTACCCGGTCATCATGCGGGTCATGGGGCGGATCAGGAGCCTCGTTCACGAGGGGATGGACCTGACCTACAACCAGTACAAGATGCTCCTCACCATCTACGACAAGGGGAGCTGCCCCCTGAACCTCCTGGCAAGGGAGCTGGAGATCGCCATGAGCTCGGCCAGCGAGATGGTCGACCGGCTCGTGAACCTGGGCTTCGTCTACCGGGCGGTGGACGAGGGGAACCGCCGCCAGGTGATCATCTACACCACCGGCAAGGGGGAGGAGCTGATCCGGGAGGTCCGGCGGGGGATCGTGGAGAACTACCGCTCCCTCCTCGCCCGCCTTCCGGAGGGGGACCAGGAGCGACTCGTGGGGGCCTTCGAAACCCTGGCCGAGGTCCTCGGCAAACTCAACTAGGGGCATGGCAAAGCGAAACGCATCGTCAGGAAACACAAGGAGAGACTGACATGAAAAAGGCTATCGTCGTCGGAGGCGGCATCTCGGGCCTGTCCACCGCATACCTGCTGCGCAAGCGCGCCCGGGAGGCGGGAATCGAGCTGGACGTGACGCTCCTGGAGAAGGAGGAGCGGGTCGGCGGCAAGATCTGGAGCATCAGGGGGGAGGGATACCTCTGCGAGTGGGGGCCCAACGGCTTTCTCGACTCCAAGCCCCAGACCCTCGACCTCTGCCGGGAGCTGGGGGCGGCGGAGCGGCTCCTGCGGAGCAACGACAACGCCCGCAAGCGCTTCATCTACACCGGGGGCGCCCTGCACCGCCTCCCCGAAAACGGCCCCATGTTCCTCAGGAGCGGGCTCATCTCGTGGCCCGGGAAGCTGCGCCTCGCTCTGGAGCCGTTCATCCCGAAGCGGAGCGACGGCGCCGACGAGACGCTGGCCTCCTTCGGGCGCCGCCGCCTGGGGGAGGAGGCCCTCCAGAAGCTCATCGCCCCCATGGTCTCGGGGATCTTCGCCGGCGACCCGGAGACCATGTCGCTGCGCTCCTGCTTTCCCCGCATCGCGGAACTGGAGGAGGAGTACGGGAGTCTCGTCGGGGCGATGATCAAGCTGGCGAAAAAGAAGAAAAGGGAGGCGGCCCAGGGGAAGGCGGTAGCGGGCGCCGCCGGCCCAGGCGGGGTCCTTACTTCCTTCCGCAACGGCATCCAGGAGCTGACCGACACCCTGGCGGAAGAGCTGGGCCCCGAGACCATCGTGACGGGACAGGCCGTGACGGCCCTCGCCCGGGGAGGAAGCTCACCCTGGCGGTTGCGCACCGATGCCGTCGACATCGACGCCGACGTGGTGATCCTCGCCTCCCCCGCCCACGCCGCCGCCGCCATCCTCGCCGACGTGGACTCCGCCATGGCCCGGGTGCTGGGGGAGATCCCCTACGCCTCCATGACCGTCGTCTGCTTCGGCTACGAGCGGGAACGGATCGCCCGCGACCTGGACGGCTTCGGGTATCTCATCCCCAAGGGTGAGGGGATGAACACCCTCGGCACCCTCTGGGATTCCAGCATCTTCGAAAACCGCGCCCCCGAGGGGCGGGTGCTTCTGCGGAGTATGCTCGGCGGCGCCTGCTTCCCCGAGTATGTGAAGCTCCCCGACGACGAGGTGCTGCGCAGGGTGCAGGAGGACCTCCGGACCATCATGGGAATCACGGCCGAGCCCTCCTTTGCCCGGATCTTCCGCCACCCCCAGGCGATCCCCCAGTACACCACCGGCCACGGCAAGCGCCTGGCGGCCCTCCAGGAGCAGGCCTCGGCCCACCCGGGGCTCTTTCTCACCGGCAACTCCTACCGGGGGATCGGCCTGAACGACTGTGCCGCCGCCGCCAACCGCACCGCCGACGAGGTGATCACCCACCTTCTTTCCCGATGAAATCGACGAAGGGGAGCTCCCCCGTGGCAGCTCCCCTTTCTTCATGCAAAAGCATCAGATGCACCAAAGACATATCCCGATCACCGAATGTGAGCTCTTCGGTCTTCTCTTCGCTGATCCCCATCTTTTGGCCCTACTTACGTACCTATCTCCGAGTCTTTTTAGCTACGTTGCAATTTAATTTAATGAAATCAAGCACGACAGCATTATTCCCGGAAGAGTTCCATGAGTTTTTCCTGGAATAAACCCATTTGAAGCTATGCTTTCCACTTGCAACTGCAAAACTAGCCCAAGCCATGGGACTCTGCAAAGTCGACTCAAGGTTTTCAATTCCATCAATGTAAAAACGAAGCGCTGAGTAATCATTGGATGATCCGTCGACCTCGTACAGGAATTGCACGGTGCCATTTGTTACACAGTTATACGTCACCTCCATGACAGCATTCTGTCCGTATTGGAGTGAACTCGGCGACTTGGCGCCATACGAAGCATTGTAGCCTATCCCTGGAACAACCGACCACATCCCTTCTCCACTCAAAACCCAAGGCAGTTTGCTCAGGTCACCGGTCTCGAAGTCTTCCACTACATTGAGCTGTATCGGCGAATTTCCCACGGTAAATGCAAGCGACGAGAACCCGGTGTTTCCGGCGATATCGGTTGCCCCCACAAAGATGGTGTGATTCCCGGCAGACAGATCGAGGAAATCACCTGAATAGGCTTGCACGACCTTCCCATCGACTCGGACCTCAACCGTTACCGGATTCTGGTCGCTTACGCTGAACTGGAGCATTGGTGCAGTAGCATAAGCTGCATTGACGGCGGGAGACGTTATCGTCACTACCGGTCGTGATTGTTCAATGGTTATGTTTTTGTAAATCACGTCAGAACCATAACCATCAAAGCCGTAAAAGGTTACGATGTTGTCTCCCTCCCTGAAAAGGCCGGGGTCCAATGGATCGGAACTCCATGTGGTCGGCGTCGGGTACTGAACCTGAAGCGGAAAGTCGGGCAAGCTCAAAGAGACGCCCACATTCTCGCTTCTTGTACCCGCCAGAGAATCCATGCCCTTATTCATCAACAACCTTACAGGACTCATCGTTGCCAAGGGGGGGCGTGTGATTACCGCAACATCAATTATCTTCGTCTCACCATCGGCGACATCAACGCTTTGTATGGTATCACTGAAAATTGCGTCAGGTGATGATTTGAACAGCAAGTCCCATCTTCCGGCGCCAACCCCCACGCTGTACGTTCCATCAGCGTCTGCCTTTAGAACTCTTACCGTGCCGGCTTGACCGTTGATGGCACCCTTCACCCTGATCTCGGCATCTCTGAGCGGAATATCACCCGGGCCCGTCAAGCGTCCCTCGATCCATGCTGTCACTTTCCCGGCGGTAAGATTATTCCCGGAAAGGGAATTACTCGACGTCGAGAACGGGTATTGGAATGCACCGACATATCCGCTGTAGTCCTGATTGATGCCCATGTTCCATTTGTCTCCAAGCCCAAGCCCAAGGGAATAGTTTCCATCGGAATCGGTAAGCGCACCTCCCCGTGGCCCATTGCTCTCACTATACTGATCGAACATATAGTTCTGCTGTCTCCCCTCGATCGGCACTCCACCAAGGGGATTGCCCGAAGGATCGGTGACCCTTCCGGTCACGAATACTTCCGGCCGCGGCAGCTTGAACTCGATACTGGCGCTGTAACCCGGTAGTGACACCCTGTCCACTCCCCGTTGAATGCCGAGGTACCCTTTAGTTGACGGGTTGGGCGTGGTGAGATCGAAGGAAGAGGTGATTTCATACTGACCGGCGGGGAGCGTGAGATCGAAGCTGCCATTACTGTCTGTAATGGCGACACCGGTGTAATCGGAGCTCAAGGCAACTATCCATACGCCGTCAACTCCGGTGGTACCCGTTGTGTCAGTGACCTTTCCATAAAGACGATTGTCTCCCTTAACGAGGGCGACGTCCAGGCCAAAAACGGTCTGGCCAGAGGCGATTGTCACTGCGGGAATGGCGTTTCGTGCCGCATAGCCATATGCGTAAGGCACCAGATAATACTGCCCCGGGTAGTCGACAGCGACTGAATAGTTGCCAGTTCCGTCGGCGACGGTATATCCAACATGGCGCTGCCATTTGTCCAGCAGTCGGACGAGCGCACCGGGGACGGGACCGGCGCCGTCTGAGACGAGACCATGAATGGCTTGCGGTCTGCTGACCGGCGTTACGTTGAAAGCGGCAACGGCGGTGGTGGTTCCACTCGCCACCCGGAAGAGATACCGTCCAGGGGCGTGATAGACATCGTTGGTCATGAGATAATTCAGTGACGTCCGTATGGTGGCGTCAGCCATGCCGTCTTCGTCGCCCTGGACGTTGGGGTTGGTAGAAGGTGTTCCGTCGGTTACCCGGAAAGACCGGATCACATAGTCTCCGGTATCGATTACGTCGTTCTGGTTGGCATCCACGAACTGCTCGACGACCACCTCGCTGCCTGAGGGACTTAGATTACCGATGGTCAGCGCCACATTACCCCGGTAATCGGCGGCAATCGTACCCTTCGAAAGCGCGATGGCCACTCCGGGTTTGTAGTCAATCGTCACGGACGCCAAACTGTTGTTGCCGGCCTGGTCAGTGGCGGTAACGGTAATGGTATTGAGGCCTGCCGCCAGGTTGCTTACCATGCACTGCCATGTGGTCTGTGTCGGGTAAATTACGGTTCCAATTGATGCCGTGCCATTGGTAGAGAGCGTTATGACACTTCCTACCTCAGTTGTGCCGGAAAGGGTCTGGTTCGCTACGCTGGTCGGTATGGAGACAGGATTGATCGACAGGCTTGGCGGCACGGTATCGACAGTGAATGGACTATCCGCGGAGCTGCTATTCCCGGCAGTATCCACGGCGTCGATGTAGAGGGTATGGCTGCCGTCAGCCAAGGGACCGAGAGCGCTACCAGAGAATTTTGAAATAACCACATTGTCCAGTCTGACCGTCGCGGTTCCCTCGTTGACGGTGTAATTCAGAATTGGCGAGCTATTCTTGACGAAGCCTTTCGGGGACGTGATCTGAATCACCGGTGGCGTAGAGTCGCGGGTAACCGTTGCATTTGCGGTGGAGCTTAAGCCGCCGGCATCGGTGGCTTTTACGGTAAAGTGTGTCACCCCTTCCGGCAATCCGGACACTGTGCAACTCCATGTGGAGGCAGTTGGGTAGGCCACAGATCCGATAAGTGCTGCCGTATCCGCGGTTACCGTCACCATCGCCCCTTCTTCCATCGTGCCAGTAAGGGTTATGACCTCAGAATTGGTTGGACTCTCAACGGGAGTAACGGTAACAGTTGGAGGGATCGTATCGGGCAATAGTTGCTTCAGTTGCATGATGAACAGGTTCTTGTTACCTGGTGATGATGTGCCCAAAATGCTGCCGTAAGTATCTCCGAGCAGATAAACATTCCCATCTGGATCGACGGTGATGTCCGCAGGATAATCATTATTGTCATTACCAATTTGAGTCGACCAGAGTTTTTTTCCGTTCACGTCGAACTTGACGACGAAGATATCGCTGCCTCCCCGATAAGAGTTCCCATCGAAGATACCACTGGCATAGCCTGTTATAAAGACATTGCCGGTTGCATCCAGTGCCAGACCCCAAACATCATCTCCAGCTGTTTCCATAGCACTGATCCATTGTTGATTGCCTGCTCCATCATATTTGGCCAGAAAAAGATTCCACCCAGTGACGGTAACGCTCCCCGTGACATAACAGTTCCCTGCGCCGTCTACTGCGACGCTATAACCTGAACCAGCGTGTTGCGAATCTATGATTTTAGTCCACTGCACCACACCGCTCGTATTATACTTGACCAAGAATGGGCTATTGTTGGCAGCCAAACCATTCAACCCGCTTTCGGTTTCCCCTGTTATATAAATGTTTCCACTTTTATCGAGCGCAATATCGTAAGAACCATCGTATCCTTTCTGACCAGATAGTTTTGTCCACTGTTTAACGCCATTAGTATCGTATTTAGCTACAAAAAAATCATTGACCCCACCAAATGTTTTATTATCTACTGATCCTGCAGCATCTCCTGTAATTAACACATTACCGTTCTCATCGACGGCAATGTCGCTGAGATAATCTTCATTACTAGAACCAAGTTGTTGAGTCCACAATTGATTGCCTGTACTGTCAAATTTAACAACGTTGACATCGGTTAAATTAGTGCCACTTGCAGTAACAGGATCATATTCCGTCGTCCACGCAAGGTAGATATTTCCTGTTGTATCTACCGCTATCCTACTGCCATATTCTACGTTAGTGGTGCCAATAAGCCACGCCGGCCCAAGTTTGTTTCCCTGAGCATCAAATTTCATGACAAAAACATCTGTCTGACCTTGAATAGTCTTTCCGTCAAGCCCCCCCGAGGTCGTGCCGGTTACATAATAGTTCCCAGCTCCATCTCGCACGAAATCAGAAACCGTATCACCAACAATCAAGGAATTCGACATCTGAATGAGACTATCGCGGGTAAAACCGGCGTGCTGTGCCCATGATGTTCCGTAGGGAAGTTCTCCCACCGCAGCACCTTCAGCAAAGATAGCCACTTCTGCAAACCGGCTGCTGCCAGCTTCATTGGTCACCTCTACCCTGACAAAATTCAAGCCCGGAGAGAGACTATCAAGAGGGAAACCAGAATGCTTGAATACTTCAACACCGTTAACTCTGACCTTCACTGTACCATCGCTGACCGTATAGATCAGATTTGGCTTCTCCAGATAAGTTTGCCCCTCTACAGGGGAGACGATCTGAACGATCGGAGCAACGGTATCCAATACTACCGTTGCCGCGGCGCTGTCCGTAAAGCCGAGGCTGTTCTTTGCTGTCACAATGACCAGATTGGCCCCTTCGACAAGCCCGTTAAACGTACATTGCCAGCTACCAGGCGTTGGGTACGTGACGGTTCCGGGAAATGCACCCGGGTCCAACTTGACTGTTATCAGGGCACCGGTTTCCATCGTTCCGGAAATGCTCGCAGTGCCAGAGTTTACTTGGAAGGTATTCTTATCAAAAGCAACCTGGGGCAGGCGCGGGTCACGCAATTTGTCTATGTAAACACTATCTCCTGGAGCTACTGGAACATCCCACGATAGATAAAGGTATCCATTTGCCCCCAGCAGTAGACGATCAATACAGCTGAACGATCCGTGATCGATCTCCTTTGTCCAAATTTGATTACCACTTATGCCGTATTTCGTGACAACATCATGTCCGTCAATTTCGAATGCCGCATAAAAAACACCATTTTTCTCAGCAATAATAGCGTGGCCTTTATCGGACAAAGAGCTACCTAACTGTCGGGTCCATAGTTTAGTGCCACTGCTATCATATTTCACCACATATGCATCAGAAGATCCCAAGTTTGTGTTGCCGTCCAGGCCACCACCGGTCTCGCCAATGACGTAAACACCTCCAAGCGAATCGACCGCCACGCCATGCGCCCAGTCAGTTTGACCCGTCCCCTCCTGTCTCACCCACTTTACAACCCCGTCGGTATCAAATTTATACAGGAAATAATCAAAGCCACCTGCATTTGGAGTATCACTAAGGGTTCTATCGGTAGGGCCAGCCACGTAAACATTGCCATCATCATCCACTGCAAGGCCAGTTGGCATTTGTGCCAAAAAATCTTTAATTAACAAATTGGAGTAAAAATTTTGGATCGGTAATTGACGTGCCCATTGTATAGACCCCTTTTTGTCCAATTTGGTCACGAACAGGTCCACCGTAGAGCTTAGTGAAAATTGAACCCGCGCCAGATCCCCAGTAGTCATTCCAGTTAGGTAAACATTGTCGTTCTTGTCGACCGCAATCCCTTGAGCCGCTTCGGTAACATTTGAGTCGAACAAATGCATCCACTGTTGCACACCTTGCGAGTCGTATTTGACCAGGACTGCATCAGTAGCATTATTGAAATTGCAGCCAGCCGCATAAACACTTCCCTCCGAGTCAATGGCAATATTTCTGACTTCGTCCATGGGTACAACACTCTGCCATAGCTTCTTCCCAGAACTATCCAGTTTCTGGAGTCCCTCATTTTGTATTACAACATAGTAGTTCCCGAATTTATCAATAGCTGTCGGATCAGTTTTGTGCAGGTAAAGACTCAAAGCATTTTCATAGGGGGCCTCGGTGCCAGTGTAAACTGTGAAAGATACTTCGGCAAATCCGGTGTTAGTTCCGTTGGTGGATTCAACTCTCACGGTATGGCTGCCATCGGAAAGAGTACCGAGATAACCGCCGGAGGTTGTACTGACGGCAACCCCATCCACCATAACCTTAACCGTACCGCTGTCAACGGCATAAATGAGACGCGGTGCATTTTCCCTTGTTACACCTGCGACGGGAGAGAAAATCCTCACCGCCGGGACCGGTTTGCTATCCAAAATCGTATATGTGTGTCGGCTGTTTGTTATCACAGCCTTCCGGTCTATTTCGTACAGAATAATATCCGGTTCGTATAAATCAATGACAACGGTTCTGTTTGGTCCGGGGGAAGGGTTATCAACGACTGAAATATCGATAAATTTAACTGTCTCACCGGGATTAAAGGTCAGTGTGCCCGGATTAAGAGTAAAATCGGCAGGACTAGAGGCTGTGCTCTTTATGCTTGCAGAATATGCAACTGTAACAGGCTCGAACCATGGTTTATCCAATGAGACAGGCACCTTGACTGATGTAACTGACTCTGACCCACTAGATACCGTTTGTGTGAAGCCTACCGTAGGTTTTTGGACATTATTTTCAATTTTTATCAAAATATAATTATTGTTTTCATTTGATTCGTTTACCGTGTTTACTGGATCGATCTCCATTTTGTAATAATGATGACTGTTATCGTTGATATTTAATGGGAATACCACTGTGGCTGAACCTTGAGCCGCTATAGCGATATTTGACTCCGCCACTTTGTTTAGGCCCTCATATAGCACTACAGTTGCACTTGGCACGTTAGTTCTGCCCAAATTTCTAATGATGCCATTGACTGTAACATTGGCTGGGATAGTCGTAATAGGATAGATAGTAGTCATAGCATTGCTATCGAACTCCAAGTCAGGGGCAAGATCAGTATCATCTCGCAACAATGCCTGTACTGCCAAGGCTGTTTGATAGGCACTTTCATTCCAACTGCCAGTAGCCGATTGGCTATTTCGAAGGTACTGAAGGCCGGCATAGGTCACAGCGCTCGAACCTCCACCCGCATCCAGTAAGGCAAGTACTGATTGCGCCGTATCGTATACTGTGCTCGGGCTGTTCCCGAACCCGCCATCGGCATTTTGTTTCCCAGTAAGAAATGCTCTGCCCAAGCTTATCTGGTTCTCCAAATCATAGCTTTTTCGATAGGTGTTAAAAATGCGAACAACCTCAGCTGTCGGTTGTATAGCACTGACCGTATCGTTGCCACTCCATCCGCCGTCGTTATTTTGGGTCCCTTTAAGATAGGCTAGTCCTGCATCGATTATTGCTTGGTCCGAGAATGAGGCTCTCGACAAAGCTCTCAGGGTCAAGGCGGTATCGATCGGATTACTTATGAAGCCACGACCGCTTCCCCATCCGCCGTCAGTATTGCGACGGTCAAGCAGTTGAGTAATATGCAGAGCACCGTTTCCGCCCCCGTTAGCGATTGCTTCCAGCCTGCGTGCCAGAAAGTCGGTGCTGGCGGACAAATTGGCCCCCAACCACTGGAGTCCGGCTGAGAACTGGAGCTGTGCTGCGGGGAATAGTTGAAGGGCGGTGATGGCCTCCGCCGTGTCCCGCTCGGTGGTAAGGGAGAAATCAGTCCAGCTGCCATCGGCCTGCTGGTGGGTGGTGAGCCACTTGATCCCGTCATCGATGGAGGGAGGGAGAACCCGCGGAGTGGAGGTGGGAGGGAGCACGCCAGGGTTGACAGGGATATCGTCCTTTGGAGTGGATGCTACTTGGACGAGCCCTTTTCCATCGGTGAGGACGGAGTAACGGGGAAGGAATCCGTTGCGGATGCTTTCGATGCCGTACAGTTCGTCGCCGGTAAAGGTGCCGGGGGCGGTAACAAATATAAAGGCAGTCTTGAACTGCTTCTGGGCGTCCTTGCTGCCAGGGATCCGTTCCCCTTCTGCCGCGATGATGTCGTCGATGGTGACGTAACGGGGGGTACCGGTGATCATGGCACCTACTTCCGGCATTTTGTTCGGATCGATTGACGGATTTTCGATGAGAAGCATGGGGGGGACTTGGGACTTGTCAATCATCCCCATAAGATAGAGATCGAGGGGGCTGTAGTACTTGCGGACGGCAACGGAGGTAAAGGTGCCATTGCCGTTATCTTGCCATTGGTTGCCGTACTCCAGGGATCCCTTGGTGTCGAGGAGGAAACTCCAGTGGGCGTCGTCCTTGCCGAGAAGCGCTTTGCTTATACTTCCTGCCTGGTCCTTGAACTTGACGTACGAGCCCCAACGGTGCAGCATCTCGTGGCCCAGAGTGTCAAGGGTGAATTCAAATTCGGGGGAGAGGGGATCAGTGGCGATTTTCGCGATATTCCCCATATCGATGGTGCCCTGCAGCTTTCCCGCACTTCCATAAAGGTGGGAGTTGTCGAAAATATCTTGGCCTATGCCACGGATGTCGTTCTTGATCTGGAGGTAGAAGGCCGCCGTGTCCGAAGTTAACGTGAAATCGAACTTGGTGAAGATGACGAGAAAATCGTAGTCGTCCTTATGGGTCTTGAAGAACTCCTGCGCAATCACCTGCCGCGGCACGGCGTTTATGGTGCCGTCAGCGTTGTGCTCATCGTAATTGCCGGTGACCTCCATGACGGTGACGTTGCCGTAGTCGCCGATCTGGCGGGCCGTGAAATCTTGGGCTTGAACCTCACTGTGAATGACGCTGAAGAAGCTTGCCAGAAGGAAGCTCAGAGCAACAGAAAGCCATTTGAGAGTTACCAAGCGCTCGGACGCCATCTTCTTCATCGTACAACCCTCCTGAGTGGGCAAATGCATCAATACATGAAAGTATAGTGTGATAGGCATATCCGTCAGACTGGATCTGCTTTACTGCGATTTTCCCGGTAGCGAATTCCCGAAATTCCCCGGAGCAATCAACACAGGGCGGACTTCCGGCGATTTCCGCAAACGCTCCACACTGGATTTACCGTTCTCTATCCGGATGATAACGGTCTCCGGCTCTTTATCAGCCTTATCCTCCAGCACAACACGCCCAGGTATGGCGGCCCCGGTTTTCTTGGACACGAAAATGAGGTAAATGTACGCGTTCAAGGAGGTCGTCAATGGCAAAGGATGTAAATGTCTCCGGTGCAGCGGAAGGAGAGCGTAGCTCGACTGGAGCGGCACCGGAAATCAA
>NZ_DAHVYG010000076.1 GCF_027327745.1 Geobacter sp. | reverse complement strand
CCATGGAGACCATCAAGACCGCCCTTTTCGAAACCCTTGTGGAAAGCGCCGTACCCGACGGCGAAGGAGGCTATTCTTTCACGCTCGAAGGAAAGACCTACCGGATCAAGGACACACTGGAAATCTCGAAGATCGCCCAGGACCACGGCTATATCATCATTTATTGAACTTCGACAGCACTTCGTCGATTCGTTTTCCGTCCAGGGTTTCCTCGTAGAGGAGAACTTCGACAAGGGCATCGAGTCTGTCGCGATTGCCGCTTATCACCTCCTCGGCCTTCAGCTCCGCCTCTTTGATAAAAGATGCAATCTCCTGATCGATGAGCCACGCCATCTGCTCGGAGAAGATCTTCTCCTCGGCCAGCTTGCGCCCGAGAAACGGATGTTCCTCCCCCCGCCGGAACGTCATGGCCCCGATCCGGTCACTCATCCCCCACTGACAGATCATCTTCTCGGCCAGATCATTGACCGTTTTGAGATCGTTCTGGGCCCCCGTCGAAAGGTCGCCGAACACGACCCGCTCCGCCACCCTCCCGCCGAGGGCCACGGCCAGCCGGTTCATCAGGTACTTCCTGGAATAGTGATACCGGTCGTCCTCGGGGAGTTGCTGGGTCACGCCCAGAGCCTGCCCCCGCGGGATAATGGTGACCTTGTGGACCGGATCGGTCCCGGGGAGCATCTTCGCCACCAGCGTGTGACCGGCTTCATGGTACGCGGTGATCCGCTTTTCCTGGTCGGTGATGAACATCTTCCGTTCACCTCCCATGAGCACCTTGTCCATGGCGCGTTCCATATGATCCATCGTCACCGCCGGAGCATCTTCCCGCGCCGCAAGGATTGCAGCCTCGTTGATGAGACTTTCGAGGTCGGCGCCGGTCATCCCGGGGGTGCCGCGCGCAATGATGGAGAGGTCCACATCCTTGTCCAGAAGAATCTTCCGGGCATGGACCTGGAGGATCTTCTCCCGGTCACGCCAGTCGGGACGGTCGATGACCACATGGCGGTCGAAACGGCCGGGACGGAGCAATGCCGGATCAAGGACATCCGGTCTGTTGGTGGCAGCCATGACGATCACCTCGTCGTGGGGATCGAAGCCGTCCATCTCGGAGAGAAGCTGGTTCAGGGTCTGTTCGCGTTCGTCGTGACCTCCTCCGAGTCCCGCACCGCGACTCCGTCCCACGGCATCTATCTCGTCAATGAAGATGATGCTCGGCGCCGATTTCTTTGCCGTGGCGAAGAGATCGCGCACCCTCCCCGCCCCCACGCCGACAAACATCTCGATGAACTGCGAAGCAGAGATGCTGAGGAACGTAACCCCCGCCTCCCCCGCCACGGCCCGGGCCAGGAGCGTCTTTCCCGTCCCCGGCGGCCCGACGAGGAGAACCCCCTTCGGCACTTTTCCGCCGATACGCTGGAATTTCTTCGGATCACGGAGATAATCCACGATCTCTTTGAGTTCCAGCTTGGCGCTTTCCATGCCGGCCACATCCTCGAACGTCACCCTCCCCCGGTCGCTTGCGACATACGTTTTCGCCCCCGACTTGGCAAAGCCCCCCAACATGGCGCCGGGCCCCTGTCCCTTCACCCCCCGCATGGCGAGCCACCAGATACCGATGATCAGCAACCACGGCAACAGATAGAGCAACCCGCTCACCACCGGCGAAGTTTCCGTGGAAACCGCCGTAACCTCCACCTTTTTTGCCTGCAGCTCCGCCATCAAAGCCGGGTCCTCGATGGCAGGCTTGACGGTGTTGAATCTGATGATGTTCTTTCCTACCCGTTGCCCGGAGGTTGGGCCTTCAAGCGTCACCTTGTTTCGGAACTCGCCGGTGATGGAGCTTCCCTTGATGGTGATTTTCGCGACATTGTCGGCAGCCAGCTCATCCTTGAAACGGCTGTACGAGATGAGCGCACCACTTTCCACCCCCTGCCTGGCGACATAGGCGTAGAAAAAGTTGAATCCAACCAGCAGGATCAGTATCCACAGCATCGGTTTCCAGACCGATTGCCCCATTCATGGCTCCTCTCAGGCCGCTTCGCATCGAAACGGCACTGTCCCGACGCCTTTCGTTTCAGTTAATTCGTAACATACCCCCCCTGATTTGCAAGGGTCTCATGACGCAACTGGCCGGACGGAGAACTGTCCGAGACCAAACGATGCCCCTTTTCCAAGATTGAGATACTGACCCAGAAGGAGAAACGGCAGGAACTCCTCCCGAACCCCTGAGACTTGAGCTTCACCCACTACCCCCCCGATCGTCCCACCCCGCCAATCGACCCACTTCATCCCGACCCCGCTCAGCGAAACCTCTTCACACTCGGAGGAGAGCCAGCGGAAGTCACCTTCAACGTCTCCTTCGCCATAGATAGCAGCAAGCGAGGTAACCCGCCTCATGAGCGAACGGAAAAAACGGGGGAAGGAAAAGAACCGCAGTGGACGCCCCTGCGCCATAATCTTGAGGGGGGTAACGAGAGTAAGCGCTATTCTGTCACCGATCATCCCGGTGTCGCTCAAACCGGATGCGGAAAGAAGCAGTGGCACGGCTTCACCATCGTATGACCAGGGAAAACGCTCTCCGAAATACCCCTCGGACTCAACGCGCTCTATCCGCGCAATCGGCGAACCGGCTCCATTTCCCTCAAACCAGTTCTCAAGCGCCTTCAGAAAGAGGTTGCCATGCATAACCGCACTCCCGACGAGAGTCAGCCCCACATCGAACCGCTCTCCTTTGTTCGGAGCGGCGGGAAGTACCGGGAACCGGAATGCGAACGGCAAAGGAGGCTTCTGATGCCTGCGGACCGCGGCCGGGTCACTGCTCAGAGCCTGCGAAAATATGGCACGGTAGGGGCACTCCTTCTCTCCGCAACCCTCGCATCCACCCTTCCGGCATTCCGCAACCGAACGGAAGACCTCCTGAAACGTCTCCCGGGAGCGAAACAGCATCCAGGAATCTTTCACGTCGCATTCCAATCGCGTGCCGATCACCAGTTTCACGAAAGTGAGATCCATGTACGTACTCCTGGAAAGAAAAGGGGCGGATCGCCAAATCCGCCCCTTTCCTATTGCTGGTGCCGAATGCATTGCGCATCGGGATGCAGCATTACTTGTTACTACTCGTTACTTGCAGAGCGCTTTCAGATACTCCCTGTTCAGTTTTGCAATGAACTTCACGTCGATCCCTTTCGGGCAAGAGGCCTGGCACTCGTAGTGGTTGGTGCAGTTACCAAAGCCCTGGGCCTTCAGCTCCTCAGTCATGGCACATACACGGCGTGCAGCTTCCGCCTGCCCTTGCGGCAGCACGGCAAGCTGGGACACCTTGGCCGACGTAAAGAGCATGGCGGAACCGTTGGGGCAGCCCGCCACGCAGGCGCCGCAACCGATGCATTCGGCGGCGTCCATGGCGTAATCGGCGTCGTCCTTCGGAACAAGGATGGCATTTCCGTCGGCAATCCCCCCGGTATGGGCCGAGGTGTACCCCCCCGCCTGAATGATCTGGTCGAGGGCACCCCGGTCAACCACCAGATCCTTGACGATCGGGAAGGCACGGGCACGCCATGGCTCGATGTAGATGGTGTCCCCGTCCTTGAACATCCGCATGTGGAGCTGACAGACCGTCGTCCGGTCCATCCCCCCGTGGGGAGCCCCGTTGATTACCTGGGAGCACATACCGCAGATCCCCTCACGGCAGTCATGGTCGAAGGCGATGGGATCCTTGCCGGCCTTGATGAGATCCTCGTTCACCTCGTCGAGCATCTCGAGAAAAGACTGGTCGGGACTGACGTCCTTTGCCTCGTAGGTTTCGAACTTCCCTGGATCCTTTGGCCCTTTCTGGCGCCAAACATGAAGTGTAAGCGTCATGGTCTTGTCGTGGCTCATTATTTGTAGCTCCTTATCGCCAGATGGACGTTTTCAAATTTCAGCGGCTCGATGTGCAGCTCCGGCTCCGCATTGACCCCTTTGAACTCCCAGGCCGCAGCGTGGCAGAATTTCTCGTCGTCACGCTTGGCCTCGCCGTCCGGCATCTGGTGCTCGACCCTGAAGTGGCCGCCGCACGACTCGTTGCGGTAAAGGGCATCGCGGGTCATGAGCTCCGCAAACTCCAGGAAGTCCGCCACGCGGTTGGCATTCTCCAGCTGCTGGTTGAATTCGGCGCCCGAACCGCTCACCTTCACGTTCTTCCAGAACTCCTCGCGGATTTCGGGGATCTTCTTGAGGGCTTCCTTGCAGCTCTGCTCGCTGCGGGCCATGCCGACGTTCTCCCACATGATCTTGCCGAGCTCGCGGTGGAACTCGCTGACGGTCTTCTTGCCGTTGATCGACATGAGCTTCTTGAGGTTGTTGTTCACATCCTCGACCGACTTCCTGCACTCGGGATTGTCGGCCTTCACCTTGCCCGGAGTGGTCTTGGCAAGGTAATTGGCGATGGTGTACGGAATGACGAAGTAGCCGTCGGCAAGACCCTGCATGAGGGCGCTGGCACCGAGACGGTTCGCACCGTGCACCGAGAAGTTCGCCTCGCCGAGAACGAAGAGGCCGGGAACGTTGCTCTCGCAGTTGTAATCGACCCAAAGGCCACCCATGGAGTAGTGGGGAGCCGGGTAGATCCGCATCGGCACCTTGTAGGCGTTCTCGTCGGTGATCTTCTCGTACATCTCGAAGAGGTTGCCGTACCGCTCACGGATTGTGTCCTCGCTGAGCCGCTTGATGGAGGCGGCGAAGTCGAGGTATACGCCCCGACCGCCCGCTCCGACGCCACGGTCGTCGTCGCACTGCTCCTTGGCGGCACGGGAGGCGATGTCACGCGGAGCCAGGTTGCCGAAGCTCGGATACTTCCGCTCGAGGTAGTAGTCGCGCTCTTCCTCGGAAATCTCGCCCGGAGCCCGCTTGTCCCCCTTGTTCTTGGGGACCCAGCAGCGGCCGTCGTTGCGGAGCGACTCGGACATGAGGGTCAGCTTCGACTGCTTGTCTCCGTGTTGGGGAATGCAGGTCGGGTGGATCTGGGTGTAGCAGGGGTTGGCGAAGAACGCCCCCTTCTTGTGGGCCTTCCACGCCGCGGTGACGCTGCACCCCATGGCGTTGGTGGAGAGGTAGAAAACGTTCACGTAGCCGCCGGTGCAGAGCACCACGGCGTCACCCACGTGGGTGCGGATCTCGCCGGTCACCATGTCGCGGACTGTGATCCCCTTGGCCTCGCCGTCGACGACGATGAGGTCGAGCATTTCGGTGCGGGGGAACATCTTGACGGTGCCGGCCTTGATCTGGCGGGCAAGGGCCGAATAGGCGCCTAGGAGAAGCTGCTGCCCCGTCTGCCCCCGGGCATAGAAGGTACGGGAGACCTGGGCGCCGCCGAAGGAACGGTTGTCCAGGTAGCCGGCATAGTCGCGGGCAAAGGGAACGCCCTGGGCCACGCACTGGTCGATGATGTTGTTGGAGACCTGGGCGAGACGCCAGACGTCGGCCTCGCGGGCGCGGAAGTCGCCACCCTTGATGGTGTCGTAGAAGAGTCGGTAGATGCTGTCGCCGTCGTTCGGATAGTTCTTGGCGGCGTTGATCCCCCCCTGGGCGGCAATGGAGTGGGCACGGCGGGGGGAGTCCTGGTAGCAGAAGGCCTCGACGTTGTAGCCAAGCTCCCCGAGGGAGGCGGCAGCGGCGCCACCGGCGAGGCCGGTGCCGACGACGAGGATCTTGTATTTACGCTTGTTGGCGGGGTTGACCAGCTTCATGTCGAAGCGGTGCTTGTCCCAAGTCTTCTCTATTGGTCCTGTCGGACATTTTCCGTCGAGTATCACTATGAACCCCCTAACCTTTCAGAATGCCGGAGACGATGAAGAGCGGAATGGACGCGTAGCCGAGGAGCAGCACCACTGCCGCGACCGTGCCGATCTTGCCGATAACCGGAAGAGTCTTGTTGTTGTTCCATCCCATCGTTTGGAAGAAGCTCTGGATGCCGTGGGAGAGGTGGAGGAAGAGCACCACCATGGCGGCAATGTAAACAAAGGCGATGATGCCGTGGGAGAAGCTGTTCGTCACCATGGCGAAAACGTCGAAGCGCCCTTGGGCGTCGACACCGGCAACGATGTCAGGGGTAGCGCGGATGGTGAATTGGAGGAGGTGATAGAGGATGAACGCCAGGAGCAGCAGCCCGGTGTAGAGCATGCTCTGGCTCCCGAGGGTTGCCCGCTTCAGGTTCTTGACGGCGTAGGTCTCGGCGTTTGCCACCCGGTTTTCCAGGCTCAGCTGAACACCGAACAGGATATGGATGGCCACCGAGGCAAGCATCACCAGGCGGAATCCCCACACGAGGGGGGGGAGTGCATGGAGGTGCTCGGCATAGGCGTTGATGCCGCCCGGGATAAAGATCGACGAGTTGCCCAGCATGTGGACGATGACAAACAGGACCATCAGCTGGCCGGTGATTGCCATCAGGACTTTTCTACCTACAGAGCTCGTTAACAGTTGCATAATGATGTCCCTTTGCATGTTAATCGTAATTGACGTTGACGATGGAGTTACTGCCGAACCGGGAGCGCCCGTGCCGCCCCGAAGGGGGGACGAGCCAGGCTCCGCGGCTCCACGAGAGGATTATCCGAACAGTGAGGGGGTGCCCGCCATTCCTTGCAGTTATCCATCGTTTCCTCCCGGTAAACTGTTATCTCAACCTGCTGCCAATCAATAAGGACACGAAATATTGGAACATTCTAACCAGGCGCAATGTATACTGTATACTAAACATCGTTTTAGGAAAATGCAATAGAAATTTAACGACGATAAAGGTGGAAAGCGGCTTCCCGTCGTAATCGGGAGCATTGTGCCGGGCTGGCTGCTCGCCGCGATACCGGCAGAGGAAACCGGACTCGCACGAAGCACGACAGAGATCCGCCGGCACCTGACACCTCGGGGGAAACGAAGCAGAAGTTGCAATCCGGCGGGCGTTCATGGTAAAAACGACGGTCGAACATACCGGAAAAGCGGAAAGTTACGCAGGTTCAACCCGATTTCATCCCCGCGTCGCAAACCCAAGAGACCCGAAAAGACAAACATGAAATTCACTCTCAGGAAAATGGACAAATCCACCTCGGCCCGGCGCGGAACGCTCGTTACGCCCCACGGCACCATCGAGACCCCCATCTTCATGCCGGTGGGTACCCATGCGGCCATGAAGGCGATGACCCCGGCGCAGGTAAAAGAGACCGGCGCCCAGATCATCCTCTCCAACACCTACCACCTCCATCTCCGGCCGGGGGAGGAACTCGTCGCCAGGGCCGGCGGCCTCCACCGGTTCATGGCCTGGGACGGACCGATCCTCACCGATTCGGGGGGGTTCCAGGTCTTCTCGCTCCCCAACAAGCGGATCACCGAGGAGGGGGCATATTTCAGGCACGAAGTGACCGGCGAGGAGATCTTTCTCGATCCGGCCCGTGCCATCGCCATTCAGGAAGCCCTGGGGGCGGACATCATCATGGCGTTCGACGAGTGCATTCCCTACCCCTGCGACCGCCAGTATGCGGCCAGGTCCACCCGGAAGACGCTCCGCTGGGCCGAGCAGTGCCGCAAGGCCCAGACCCGCAAGGACCAGGCCCTCTTCGGCATCGTCCAGGGGAGCGTCTTCGAGGACCTTCGGGCCATGTGCGCCAAGGAACTGGTCCAGATGGACTTCCCCGGTTATGCCATCGGCGGCGTCTCCGTGGGTGAAGGGCTGGAGCTCCTGAAAAAGGTCGTCGAATGCACGGCGCCGTTCCTGCCGGAGAACAAGCCGCGCTACCTCATGGGGGTCGGGCTCCCGGAGGATATCTTCGAGAGCGTCGAGCGGGGCATCGACATGTTCGACTGCGTCATCCCCACCCGCTACGCCCGCAGCGCCACCCTCTTCACCAACCGGGGAAAGATCCGCCTCACGAACCGCAACTACCGCCGCGACTTCTACCCCGTCGAACCGAACTGCGGCTGCTATACCTGCAGAAACTTCACGCGCGCCTACCTCCACCACCTCTTCAACGCCAACGAGGTCCTCTCGGCGATCCTGGCGAGTATCCACAACGTCCACTTCTATCTCGGCATGATGGAGGGGATCAGGATCGCCATCGAGGAGGGGCGCTTCGCGGAACACAAGAGGGAGTTCCTCTCCGGCTACCTGAAGGGGAAATAGCCGCGTCACGTCAGTCGGGCGGGCGCAACCGAAGGGCATCCGTGTGGGGTGCCCTTCGATGTTTTTCGAACGGGAGAACTTATCATGACAAAGGATGGAACGGAATTCGAGCGGCTCGCGGGAATCATGCGCCGGTTGCGCGCCCCCGGGGGATGCCCCTGGGACGCGGAGCAGACCCACGAGTCGCTCAAGCGATACCTGCTGGAAGAGGCGTACGAGGTGATCGAGGCGATCGATGCCGGCTCCCCCGACATGCTGAAGGAGGAACTGGGGGACCTGATGCTGCAGCCGGTCTTCCACGCGGTCATCGCCGAAGAGCGGGGGGAGTTCACCATGGCGGAAGTCCTTGCGGCCATCAGCGACAAGCTCGTCTCCCGGCATCCCCACGTCTTCGGCGACCAGATCATCCGGACGAGCGAGGAGCAGCTCGAGAACTGGGAGCGGATCAAGCAGAAGGAAAAGGGGGCGGAGCGGAAATCGGCCCTCGCCGGGGTCCCCCCCCACCTCCCGGCCCTCCTGAAGGCGCAGAAGGTGACCGAAAAGGCGGCCCGGGTCGGCTTCGACTGGTCGCGGGTCGACGAGGTCTTCGCCAAGGTGCTGGAGGAACTCCACGAATTCGAGGAGACTATGCTCGCCGCAGATCAGGAGCGGATGGAGGCGGAGCTCGGCGATCTCCTCTTCGCCATCGTTAACCTGGGCCGCTTTCTCTCCCTCAACCCCGAGGAGGCCCTCCGAAAGACCATCGACCGGTTCACGCGCCGTTTCTCCCACATCGAGGAGTCACTCCACGCCCGGGGAGCGGGAATCAAGGAGGCGAGCCTGGAGGAGATGGAACGCCTCTGGGACGAGGCGAAGCGGCTGGAGCGGGAGGGAAGCGGGTCCGGCGAGAAAAGTTAAGAGTTTTCAACACCGTAACCGATTTTCCACAAAAACTGTGGATAACCGGTGGATAACAGTGTGGATAAAATGGTAAAGGGACAGGGTATTGGGAGGTTTCTGCACTCTGCCTCTTTTTTACTCAGAATATAACCTGCTGATTTTTCAAAGCAATCACCCTACCAAAGAGAACATCGCTACCTCCTTCCGCCTCATGGCGCCAGACGGCAGGGGGAAGGGGAAAACACTCCGGCGGTGTGCATAACTAACGGTCAATCACCCGCCGCCCCCCAGCGCGCCACCCTCTTCCGAAACTGGCGGACAACCTCCCGAGCCTCCTCGCAGCGAAGCAGATGGGCAATTGCCATGTAAATGGCCGCGCCGCCGGCCACGGCAGCGCCAAGGATTCCCGCCTTGGCGAGCTTGTGTCCCGCTGCCGACCACTCCTGCAGTGACACCCCCCAATTGACGGCGAGCGCCATCGGCAGGGAGGCGATGCACGCCTTGATCCCGGAGACCACGATCCCCCGCCCGCCGAACGGACCGATCTTTCGCCGCAGGAAGTAGAGCAGAAGCCCCATGTTGCCGGCGGCCGACAGGGACGAGGCAAGGGCGAGGCCGCCATGCCTGAGGGGCCCCATGAGGAGGAGGCTGAAGATGGCATTCAGGAGGAATGCGCAGAACGCGATCGCCACCGGCGTCCGGGTATCCTTCAGGGAGTAGAAGGCGGGGACGAGGACCCGCACGAGCGCCACCAGGGACAGCCCCAGTGAGTAATAGAAGAGCGCCATGCCGCAGTTCACCGCCTTGGCGTAGTCGAACTCTCCCCCCATGAAGAGGAGGCTGAAGATGGGGGTCGAGCAGACCATGAGCCCCGCCGTGGCGGGGATGGTGATGAAGAGGGTGAGCCGCAGGCCGAACGCGAGGGACTCCTTCAGCTGCTCCATCTCGCCGGCGGCGGCCTGGCGGCTCATGGAGGGGAGCACCGCCTGGGCCACCGAGGCGGTGAAGATCCCTTGGGGAAACTCGAAGAGCCGCTGGGCGTAGTAGAGATAGGAGACGCTCCCCTGGGGGAGGAGGGAGGCGAGGATGTTGCCGACGGTGAGATTCAGGTAGTAAACCCCGACGCCGAAGACCGACGGCCCCATGAGGAGGGCGATCTTGCGCACGGCCGGGTGCCCGGTCACGAAGCGGGGGCGGACCGGGAACCCCTTTCGCCAGAGGGTCGGCAGCTGGAGCAGGAGCTGCAGCACCCCGCCGACGAGAACCCCCACCGCCAAAGAGGTGATCGGCACCTGGAAACGGTCGTGGAGCAGCCACGCGCAGAGGATCATGGAGATGTTGAGAAAGACGGTGGAGATCGCCGGGGTGAAGAAATGGCGCACCGTGTTCAGGATCCCCATGCAGAGGGCCACGAGGCTGATGAAGAAGATATAGGGAAACATCAGCCGGTTCAGGAAGACCGTCAGCCCGAACTTGGAGGGCTCGCCCCTGAAGCCGGGAAACATGAGGGAGACGATCCAGGGCGACAGGATAATGCCGGCCAGGGTCACCCCCGCCATGACGATGGTGAGGAGCGTAAAGCAGATGTTGGCCAGTTCCCGCGCCTCCTCTTCACCCCGTCGGGTGTACCACTCGGAGAAGGTAGGGACGAAGGCCGAGGTGAGCGCCCCCTCGGCGAAGAAGCGCCGGAGCATGTTCGGGATCTGGAACGCGGCGAAGAAGGCGTCGGTGTAAAGCCCGGCACCGAAGAGCCGCGACACCGCCATGTCGCGCACCATCCCCATGATGCGCGAGATGCTGGTGGCAAGGCCGAGAACGCCGGCGGCGCGGGCGATATGTTTCTTTTCGGACATGGATTCCCCTGGATGGCAAGTCAGGGGAGGTTATTACCACAAAGGCGAGGCGCTTGCAAAACTATTGCGGGGCCGAAGGAACGGATCGGGTGGTGGCGGGATAGAGCTCTTCGATCAGGCGGTCGAGCAAAAGCCCCACCCCTTCCGCCGTCCGTTGCGGCGGCCGACAGGCCCCGCCGGCGCAAAGGCAGGCCTCCGCGGCCCCCGGCGCCTCACCCGGAGTCCCCCCCCTGACGACGAGACCGGGGACGAACCGCCGTCCGAGCTCGCGCAGCATGGCACGCCGCGCCGCCACGTCGTCTCCCGCCAGAACGGCCTCGACCTGCGGCCCCCGGATCAGGTCGAGGGCCATGAGAAGCTGCAGGTGGGCAAGGGGCTGCCGCTCGGCCCCCCCCATGAAGGCGCGCAGGATCCCCTCCCCCGCCTCCAGAAGCGTGTCGTCACCGGCAGTCATCCCGAGTCGCAGCAGTACCGCAGCCGCCATGGAATTGGCAGCCGGCAGCGCCCCATCGAAGGAATCCCGCCCCCGGACCAGCACCGTCTCCGCATCCCCCCCCACGTCGAAGAGCCCGCCGCCGTTCCCCCCGAAGAGGCGGAGCATCTCCCGCGCAAGGCGAAGCGCCCCGGCGAGATGACGCTGCTCCAGGGTCGCGCCGTGGAGTTCCAGAAGCCCCAGGACGAGGAACGCATAATCCTCCAGGAAGGCGGGACCGCTGGCCTCCCCCCGGTGGATGCTCCGCAGGAGTCGCCCGTCTTCCCGCGTGAGCCGCTCTTTGATGAAACCGGCGCTCCCTTCGGCGGCCGCCAGGAAGCGCCCGTCGCCGCCGGCCAGATAGGCCCTTGCCATGGCCGCGACCATAAGGCCGTTCCAGGCGGTCACCACCTTCTCGTCCCGGAAGGGACGGACCCGCTTCTCCCGGGCGGAGAGAAGGAGCTGCCGCCACTGCTCGATTTTTTCCGGCGTGCCGCCCGGAGGCGTTTCCCCCGCGATGAAGGGAAGGTGGAGGATGTTGCGTCCCTCGAAGTTCCCCATCTCGGTGACGCCGAAGAGGCGGCAGAATTCCGCCGCGTCGGGCTCGCCAAGGACGGTTCGAACCTCGGCCGGCGTCCAGAGGTAGTAACGCCCCTCCTCCCCTTCGGTATCGGCGTCGAGGGCGGAGTAGAACCCGCCTTCGGGGGAGGTCAGCTCCCGCAGGACGAAGGTGCAGATCTCCGCCGCCGTCTCCCGGAAGGAGTCGCGACCGCTGAACCGGAACGCCTCGACGTAGGCGATGGCGCAGAGGGCCTGGTCGTAGAGCATCTTCTCGAAGTGGGGGACGAGCCACCGCTCGTCGACACTGTAACGGTGGAAGCCGAAGCCGAGCTGGTCATAGATGCCGCCGCGACGCATGGCGTCGAGGGTGGTCTCCGCCATGGCCAGGGCCTCGGCATCGCCGAAGCGCCGGGCGTAGCGCAGGAGGAACTGGAGCTGGAGCGCCATGGGAAACTTGGGGGCGCCGCCGAAGCCCCCGTGGAGCGGGTCGTACATCGCCGCCAGCTGCCGGCGCGCCTCGTTGAGCGGGGCATCCCCCGCGATATCCCCCTCCCGGAGGGTGGCAAGGCGGGCGAAGCCGGCCAGGACTGCGTCGCAGTTCTGCCGCACGAGCTCCCGCCGCGTCCGCCAGACCTCATCGATACGGCCCAGAACCTCGGTCAGTCCCGGCATCCCGCCGCGGGGATCCTTCGGGATGTAAGTGGCGGAAAAAAACGGCTCCCGGTCGGGGGTCATGACGATGGTCAGGGGCCATCCGCCCCGCCCCCCCATCATCTGGGCGACCCGCATGTAGGTGTCGTCGATGTCGGGGCGCTCCTCCCGGTCGACCTTGATCGCGATGAAGGAGCGGTTGAGAACGGCGGCCACCACGGGGTCGTCGAACGACTCGTGGGCCATCACGTGGCACCAGTGGCAGGTGGCGTAACCGATGGAGAGAAAGACCGGCTTGTCCTCGGCCCGGGCCCGGGCGAACGCCTCCTCCCCCCACTCGTACCAGTCGACCGGGTTGTCGGCGTGCTGGAGGAGATAGGGGCTTGTGGCGAAGATGAGCCGGTTGAACGCCTCTCCTCCGTCCGGCGGCAGGGTGCCCCGGTCGACGGAAAAGATCCGCTCCAGCCGCTGTTGATCGCTGTGTTTCGCTTCACTGGCCATGGCGCCTCTCTCGTTCCCGGATATGACCCCAAGTGTAACAGAAGATTCACCGGCGGTCTTTGATTCGTGGCGAAAATGCTGGTACACTCGGCCGGAAGGGGAGGGACTCATGAACGCGGTAAAGGGAGGGGCAGTTCTCGCTATCATGCTCGCCGCCGCCGTGGCAGGGGCCGCCGTCATGGCGGTCGGACGGTTCAGCGCCGGCGATCTGACCGGATGGAAAGACCAGACGTTCCGGGGGAAGAAAAGGACCATCTACACCCTGGTGGAGGACGGGGAACGGACGGTGCTCAGGGCCGAAAGCCACGGCTCGGCATCGGGGCTAATCAGGAAGATGGAGTTCGACCCCGCCAAATCTCCGATCCTGCACTGGTCGTGGAAGATTGCGGGAACCCTGAAAAAGGGGGACGAGCGGACCAGGGAGGGGGACGACTACGCGGCACGGGTCTACGTCATCTTCCCCCGCACCTTCTTCTGGCAGACCCGGGCCATCAACTACATCTGGGCCAACCGGCTCCCAAAGGGGGAGTCCGTCCCCAATGCCTTCGCCCCGCGGAACGTGATGATGGTGGCGGTTGAAAGCGGAGCATCACTGGCGGGAACGTGGCGGTCGGAACAGAGGAACATCTATGAAGATTACGTGAGGCTCTTCGGAGAGGAACCTCCCAGGGCGGGAGGGGTGGCGCTCATGACCGACAGCGACAACACCGGCGAAGAGGCGCTTGCCTGGTACGGGGATATAACCCTGTCGCCCCAATGAAAAAGGGGCGCCGAAGCGCCCCGTCAACCGGATTCAGCCCGGCTACCCCAGCAGCCGCGCGAGCCGGCCCCGCTCCTTCTCCAAGCGGTCTTTCCCCTCCTCGAACGCCTTGAGGAGGTCTTTCTTGACGTCGTGGGAAATCTCCTTCCCCTTGTCGAGGATCTCCTGGGTCTTGTCGCTCAGGTTGTCGACCACGTCGGAAACCTTGTCGGTGAAGTCCTCCACCAGCTCCTCGGCCTCGTTCCTGGTGCGGCGGGCGTACTTCTTGATGTCGCGCCGGGTCTTCTTCCCCGACTGGGGAGCGAAGAGAAGCGCCGCTCCGGCCCCCAGGATGCCGCCGGCGATGAGCATGAGCGCGCCAACCGTCATGGTGTTGTTCTTTTCTTCGGACATGAACACTCCCTCCTTTTTCCGCTCTCGCTTTACACTTTAAGAGTACCGCAAAAAATCAGTTCGTCGAGCCGGCTTCGGCCCGAAGTCCCTCCAGCACCGCCCGCACCTCCTCCACCGTCTCCTTCGCTTGGGGAGATTTCTCCTTCTTGAGGTAGAGCTCCAGGTACCTGATGGCATCCTGCACCCGTTCGTTATCCATGCAGAGACTGCCGAGGGTGAGGTACGACATGGTGAATTCGGGGTCGAGGCGGACAGCGGCAAGGCATTCCCGCTCGGCGTCCTCGTACTCTTCGAGATCATAATAGAGCTCTCCGAGGTTGAAATGGGCCGCGGCATCCTCCGGGTCGAGCTCCACCCCCCTGCGGAAGGCCTCGATCGCCTTTTCCCGCTCGCCCAGGCCGTAGTACGCGTCGCCGAGACCGTTGTAGGCGAAGACGTTGTCGGGATCGAGCTCCAGGGCCTTCTCGAACGCCTTGACCGCGTCGGTGGTCCGCTCCAGGTTGTTGTAGACGAGCCCCATGTTCACGTAGGCATCGGAGTCGGCGGGATCGAGCTCCAGCACCTTCCGGTAATGCTTCAGGGCGTCCTTGTGGCGCCCCATCTCGAAGTAGATGTCGCCCAGGGCCGTGAGGGCGTCCTTGTCGGCGGGGGCGATCTTCAGTCCCTTCTCGTACCAGCCGGCGGCGTCGTCCAGCTTTCCGTCCTCGGCCAGGGCCTCGCCGAGATAGAAACAGCACTCGGGGTTCTCCGGGTCATTCTCGACGCATGCCCTGAACTGGGCAGCCGCGGCTGCGTAGTCTCCCGCCTCCGCCAAACCGATCCCCTTTGCCAGCATGTCGTTGTCGGCCATCGTTTCCCCCTGTCGTGTGAGACTCCGGCAAAACTACTGCGGGGCCGGTCTGCTTTGCTGACTCGGCCTCCTCATGACGTTTTGCAAGAGCCTCGTGTTTTTTGCGGGAAACTATACCAGAAAGATTGGCGCCCCGCCACCTTCGACCGCCCCGCACCGGGAAAATATGACCAGAACGGGCTTTCAATTAACCGGTTGATGCTCTATAATGAGTCCACTTTACGCAAAGGGCACCCCGACCATGGCTGAGACCCACCCGGAGACAACCGGCCTGCGGATTCTGGAGGATATCAGCACCCTCATCCTCCGGTCCCACGATATCCACGAAACCCTCGACAACATCGTCCATCTCGTCGCCCGCCGGATCGGCACTGACGTCTGCTCCATCTACCTGCTGGAGGAAGACGGCGAGACGTTGCGCCTGGCAGCCACCCGCGGACTCTCCAAGCAGTCGGTCGGCAGGACCTCCATGAAGGTCTCGGAGGGGCTCTCCGGCCTCGTCATCGAGCAGGGAGGGGTGGTCGCCACCGACAACGCGCCGCTCCACCCCCGTTACAAGTACTTTCCCGAAACCCGCGAAGAGCAGTTCCACTCGTTTCTCGGCGTGCCGCTCATGCAGCGGGAGACCCCCATCGGCGTCATCGTCATCCAGACGCGGGAGCCGCGCACCTTCCGCCAGGACGAGGTGAGCACCCTCACCACCATCGCCTACCAGATATCGAGCATCGTCATAAACGCCAAGCTCCTCGACTCCATCCGCCAGAAGGAGGACGAGCGGGCACAACTCGAAGCGGAGCTGGAGAAACTCAAGGCCATCGGCACCCAGCCGTCGGGAAAAACGCAGCGCCCGACCCGCAGGGGAAAGCGGTCGGTCATGCTGCTCGGAACGGCGGTTTCCACCGGGTTTTCCCTCGGCAGGGTCGCCATCATCGGCCGCCGGCCGAGCAGCGACAGTATCGAAGTCGCCAAGGTCCGACCGCGGGCCGATGAACGACGCCGCTTTCTCCTGGCCCTCGAAAAGGCGAAGATCGAGACCCTCTACATGGAAAAGCGAGTGGCCGACATCCTCTCCAAGGAAGATGCCGCCATCTTCCACACCCACCTCATGATCCTCGAAGACCGGGGGTTCATCAACCGCGTCCTCGACCTGATCGAGCAGGACTACGGCGTGACGCGGGCCGTGAACGAGACTGTCGCCCACTACGTGAACGCCTTCTCCCAGATGGAGGACCCCTATCTCCGGGAGCGCTCCGCCGACATGGAGGATATCCGGCGGCGGATCATCGACTGCCTCGACGGTTCGGGACGGGCGCGGCTGACGCTGCGCGAGAAGCGGGTGCTGGCGGCCCACGAGATCCTCCCCTCGGACATGGCGACCCTCGATCTAGACAAGGTGATAGGCATCGTCACCGAGAAGGGAGACGTGAACTCCCACGGCGCCATCATGGCCAGGTCCCTCGGCATTCCGGCCATCGTCGGGGTGGAGGGACTCCTGCAGAATCTGGGGCTCAAGGACGAGGTGATCGTCGACGGCAACTCGGGGCACGTCTACATCAACCCCGGCGCCAAGGTGAAAGGGGAGTACGAGCGGCTGGAAGCGGACTTCAGCAGCAAGCGCCGCGAACTGGAGGGACTGCGGGACGAGCCGGCGGTGACCCGCGACGGGGTGACGGTGGCCCTGCGGGCCAACATCGGGCTTCTGAGCGACGTCAGGATTGCGCTGGCCAACGGGGCCGAGGGGGTCGGGCTCTACCGCTCCGAGTTCCCCTACATGGCACGTTCCACCTTCCCGACCCGCGACGAGCTCTATGCCTCCTACCGCAAGGTCCTCGAAGGGTTCGCGCCGCACCCGGTCACCATCCGCACCCTCGACATCGGCGGCGACAAGACCCTCCCCTACTTTCCGCACCCCCGGGAGGACAACCCGTTCATGGGGTGGCGCTCCATCCGGGTCTCCCTCGAACGGGAGGACATCTTCCGGGTGCAGCTCGCCGGCGTCCTCATGGCGTCCCCCTACGGGAAGGTTTCGCTCATGTTTCCGATGGTGTCGAGCATCGCGGAGATCTGGCAGATCAGAAAGATTCTCGGCGAGGTGCAGGAGGAGCTTGCGCGGGAGGGGATCCCCTTCGATCCGGCGATGCGCCTCGGGATCATGGTGGAACTCCCAGCGGCGGTCCAGACCGCCCACATTCTGGTCAGGGAGGTCGACTACTTCAGCATCGGCACCAACGACCTGATCCAGTACACCATGGCCGCCGACCGCAACAACCCCAAGGTCCGCAAGTATTATGACCCCCACCAGCCGGCGGTGCTCCACTCCATCAAGCGGGTGGCCGACGTGGCCGGGGAGGCGGGAAAACCGGTCTCCATCTGCGGCGAAATGGCGGCCGACCCAGTCAACGCCGTTCTCCTGTTCGGAATGGGGATCAGGGAATTCAGCCTCTCGGCCCCCTCGATCCCAGCCGTGAAACAGGCGATCCGGTCGGTCTCCTCGACGGAAGCCGAGGAGATCGCAGCCCGGGTCCTGGCACTGGAGAGCTCCGGTGCCGTCCGCAGCCATCTCTCAAAGGTCCGGGAACGGCTCGCCCTCTAGCCCTCTAACTTTAGTCCCGAGCCCCTCACCTTCACACCTCCATCACATCTCCGCATGGGCCTCCGGATCCAGGGGGTTCATCCGGACCGCCAGGGAGAAGAGATACGGATAGTCGGCCTTGAGGTGGGTCAGGTAAACGATCCACTCGCGGAGCAGGTGGGTAAAAGCCCGCCTGATGTCGCCGGAGAGATGGTCGAGGTCGAGCTGGGAGAGCCCCGTCAGGGTGGCGCGGGACCCCAGCTCGTCCGCCAGGTGGAAGACCGCCCAGAGGAGATCGGTGAACTCGTCGTGCTCCAGCAGGTTCGGGTTCTCCAGGAGCCGGAGCATGAACTCCCGCCTGGCGGCAAGAAAGTTCTTCAGATATCCCAGTTCACCCATCCTGCTGTCGAGGCGCGGCTCGTACGCGGCAACGAAGGAGGCCGCCCGGCGGAATTCCCCCTCCCCCCACTGGGGCGTCACCCGAAGCATCTCCTCCAACTCGTCCGGCTCCACCAGGAAATCGGACAGATTGCGGATCAGCTCGCTCCCGACCTCGCTGAAGAAGACCCCGATCACCATGTTGAGCTTCTGGCGAAGCGAGATCCGCTCCCGCTCCTTGATGACCCGCTCGATCATCAGCGTCACGAAGAGGACGTAGACCGGCAGAAAGGCGAAATTGCCGAGAAACCCGGTGAAGACCTCCTCTCCCTTGCCGAGGACCAGGTAGTCGACCCCGTAGAGGAGGAGGGAGACGATGAGGAGGAGAAAGGCGATGTGGCGCGTGCGCAGGTAGCGATTCATGATGGTTTCCGTTAAGCGCCAGGGCTAGCGGCTAACCGCTGGTTTATGTGGCCCGCAGGGCCTCCACGATGTTCATCCGGGCGGCCCTGAAGGCCGGCAGCAGCCCGCCGGCAAACCCCATGGCGAGGGAGAAGAGGAGGCACTTCCCCACGATGGCGGTGGTCAGGGTGAAGGTGAAGGCAAGCTCCGAAAACGTCTGCCAGTTCATGGTGGAGATGGTGATGAGCTGCATGAACGAGGCGAAGAAGAGCCCCACCACCCCGCCGAGGAGCCCGAGAAAGAGCGATTCCAGGACGAAGGCGGCAAGGATGCTCCCCTTGCGGAAGCCGAGCGCCCGCAGGGTGCCGATCTCGGTCACCCGGTTGGCCACCGCCGCGTACATGGTGATCATGGCGCCGATGACCGCCCCGAGGGAAAAGATGATCGTCAGGGTCACCCCCAGGATCCGGAGGAACTTCGCCATCGCCTCCGACTGGTCGGCGTAGAAGCGGATCTCCCGCTTCGCCTCCAGGGTCAGCCGCGGGTCCGACTCGATCCGGGCCTTCACCTTCTCGAACTCCGCGGGGTCGCGCAGCTTGAAGACGATGGAGGAGTAGACCGGCCGCCGGAACGCCTGCATCAACTGGTCCACATCCCCCCAGATCTCCGACGAGAAGCCGGTGTTGCCGGCGTCGAAGATCCCGACCACGGTCCAGTCCCGCATCCCGAAGCGGACCGTCTCCCCGATCCCGCCCCCCTGAAACCGCTTGGCAATGTTCGCCCCGGCGATGATCTCCGCCGACCCCGAACGGGGCATCCTCCCCTCCCGGAGCCGCACCTGGGGCCGCAACAGGAGCGACGCCGGTGCAATTCCCCTGATGACGACATTGGACGGTTTGCCGCTCCCCCGCTTCGGGAGGCTGATGAGGACGACCAGCTCCTTGGCCGCGAGCCGCTCTCCCCCCGACATCGCCACCTCGGGCTCGGTCTCCACCACCGCCGCCTGGGAGCGGTCGATACCGCTCTGAACCTCGGTCTGGGCCGACTTGCGGATCACCACCACGTTGTCGTAGGAACCGGTGTCCACGAGGGTCTTGCGCAACCCCTCCACCAGCATGAGGGTCGCCGCGAAGACGAAGACCACGAGCGCCATCCCCGAAGCAGTGAGAACCGTGGTCAGGCGCCGGGTCCAGAGGTTGCGGAAGCTGTAATAGTACGGGATCCCCATCAGCCGATCCTCCGGAGCCCGTCGGCGATCCGGATCGTTGAGCCGCGCCAGGTGGGGAAGATCCCCGCCACGAGCCCCACCGTCACCGCCGCCGCCAGGTCGAGCCAGATGGTGAGGGGGGCCACGGTGAAGACCGGGAAGAACTGGGAGAGCTCCGTCTCGATCCAGTGGGCCGCCGGAAAGGTGAGGATAACCCCCAGCACCCCGCCGGCCAGGGAGATGACGAGCGACTCGCCGAAGACCACACAGCCGATGTGCAGGGCGCCGAAGCCGAGGGTCTTGAGGGTGGCGTACTCGGCGATCCGCTCCCGGGCGGTCATGGCCATGGTGTTGGCCGCCACCACCATGATGATGACGATCACCACGTAGGAGACGATCTTGATGGCGATCATGATCGCCTCGGTCATGGAGACGAAGCTCAGCTGGAACGCCTTCTCGGTCTCGGTGAGGGTCTCGGCCAGGGAGTTCCTGAAGAGGGCATCCACCGCCAGCGATACCTCGGCCGCCTCTTCCGGCTTCTTGAGCTCGATCAGGTAAAACCCCACCTGGTCCGCCCGGCGGGGGATGGTCTTCTTCACGGTCTCGTTCAGGTACTCCCAGTGGAAAAAGAGCTGGGTCTCGTCGGTGTTCTTCCGGGCACCGCGGTAGATGCCGCGGATCACGAACGCCCACTGCCCGGGGAAGATGGTCCCCCGCAGCGTCACCGTGTCGCCGGTCTTCCAGCCGAAGCGCTCGGCCGTCTTCCTCCCCACCACGCACCCCCGCCGGTCGTGGATGAAGGCACTGCGCTGGTCGTCGGGGATGATGTACTCGGGATACATCTCCAGGTACCCCTTCGGCTCGATGGCGAAGTTGGGGAAAAAGTTCTTCTCCTCCCGGTAGATCCCGCCGAACCAGTTACCCCAGGAGACCTCCTTCACCCCCGCCACCTGGCGGATGCGGTCCTTGTAGGAGATCGGGAGCGGAAAGACGAGGGAGATGGCGTTGCGGGTCACGAGCCGCGAGGCCGAGGAGGCCTCCACCCCGGCGTACCAGAGGTCCACCAGGGTCCGCAGCAGCCCGAAGGCGAGGACCGCCACCGCCACCCCGACGATGGTGAGGATGGTCCGGAGCTTGTGACGGAAAGCGTTGCGGAGGATGAGCTTGAGGATGAACACTGACGCCTACCCCCCGCCGTCGGCGAGAATCCCCTTCTCCAGATGCCGGATCATGTGCGCCTTCTCCGCCGCCTTGGGGTCGTGGGTCACCATGATGATGGTCTTGCCGAAGCCGTGGACGAGGCGGTCCATGAGGGAGAGGATCTCGCCGGCCGAGACCCGGTCCAGGTCGCCGGTCGGCTCGTCGGCCACCAGGATGTCCGGGTCGGTCACCACCGCCCGGGCGATGGCGACCCGCTGCTGCTGCCCGCCGGAGAGCTGGGAGGGGTAGTGGTCCATCCGGTCGGAGAGGTTCACCAGCGACAGGGCCATCTCCACGTGCTCCCGGCGCTCGCGGCGGGAGAGCCCGGTGAGGAGCAGCGGCAGCTCCACGTTCTCGAAGGCGGTGAGGACCGGCATCAGGTTGTAGAACTGGAAGATGAAGCCGACGTGGGCAGCCCGCCAGGCGGCGAGCTCCGCCTCGGCGAGGGTCGTGATCTCCACCCCGCCGATGGTGATGGTGCCGGAGTCGACCTGGTCGATCCCGGCAATGAGGTTCAGGAGCGTGCTCTTCCCCGATCCGGAAGGCCCCATGAGGGCCAGGAACTCTCCGACGGCGATGTCGAAGGAGATATCCTCCAGGACCGGCACGGTCTGGCTGCCGCGCCGGTACGACTTGGAGACGTTTCGGACGGAGACGATGGGAGATGGGGTGACGGCGGTATCCATGGCCGTTCCTACTTCTCCGCCAGCGTTATCTTCGTCCCGTCCGAGAGTTTGTCGAGGGGCTTGAGGGCGATCCGGTCCCCCGGCTTCACGCCGCTGGCGATCTCGATCATATCGCCGAGCCGGGGGCCGACGGTCACGGGGGTTTCCACGACGCGGTTCCCCTTGACGAGGAAAACCACCTTTCTTCCCCCGCGGTCCACCACCGCCGCCGGGGCGACCGCCGTCCGGGGTTTTTCCTCTCCCGGCGCCACGGGCCGCTCCAGGAACGCCACCTTGGCGCTCATCTCCGGGAGGATGCGGGGATCGGTGTCGACGAAGCGGACCTTGACGAGGACGGTCGCCTTGGAGCGGTCGGCAGTGGGGACCACCATGTGGACCGCCCCCCGGAAGCGTGACTCCGGGAGGGCATCCAGCTGGATCTCGCACGGCTGCCCCACCCGCACCTTCTCCAGGTTCGACTCGGAGACGTCGGCCTCCACCTGGAGGGAGCCGAGGTCGGCAATGGTGACCACGGCCGCCTTGGCGTTGGCCGCGGCGCCGATGGGGGTGACGATGTCGCCGACGTCGGCGTTCTTGGTGAGGACCACCGCGTCGAAGGGGGCGCGGATCAGGGCGTACTCCACGTTTACCTCCGCCCCCTTCAGGGCCGCCTGCGCCGCCCGGATCGACGCCTCCGCTCCGGCCACCGCCGCCCGGGCCTTACGGTAGCGGGCCTCGGCGGCATCGTAGTCGGCCTTCGCCACGATGCCGTCCTTCAGAAGCTGTTTCTGGCGGTCATAGGCGAGGGAGGCGTCGGTAAGTTCAGCCCGGGCCTGGTCGAGGCCGGCCGTGGCGTTGCGCAGCGTTGCCGCCGCCTGATCGCGGGCCGCGACGGCATCCTGGTTCTCAAGCCGCGCCAGGATATCCCCCCGCTTCACCCGGCTCCCCTCCTCCACCCCCAGCCAGTCGAGCCGGCCGGTGATCTTCGCCGCCACGGCGGCCTTGCGCTGGGCCACGACGTAGCCGCTGGCGTTGAGGCTGGTGAAGGACTGGGAGGGGTAGACCTGCGTGACGGTGCCCGGCTCCACCGTCACGGCCGGCGTCAGCACGCCGCTGACGAAGAGGATGACGAGCACCGCCGCGGCCACCGCCGCCGCGATCCAGCCGGTGCGTCTCCTGCGGGGTCTGGGGCGCGCTGCGGCACCCCGGTCGATTTTCAGCTTTCCCAGGTCTTCGTTTGCCATCGGGGAACTCCGGAAAGGATTTCAGCCCCGCAAAAAAAGCCGGCGGGGCGCAAAAGCAGAGCAACGGCTGACCATAGCATTTCCGGAGTAAAGTGTGAAGGGGCTTAGAGAGAATCGGGAAAGGGAACGTAACGAGGGAGCTGCAATTTTACTCCACCACCTCGATCGTCCCCTCCATCCCCTTCTCCCGATGGCTGGCAAAAAAGAGGAGTTTCTTGTCGCAGTACATCGGATACCTGCCGACCCTGGTCGGCGTGAACCGGACCACCGTCGTCTCCCGCTCGAGATTGACCTTGAAGTCTATCCCCGCCTCCGGTGCCTTGACGACCAGGTCATGGGGGACCAGGATCGTCTCTCGCCGCACCTTGAGCTCCACCGGGACATTCACCCTGACGATGATGTGGTTCGGCCTGAAGAAATAGTCTCCGCCGACGATCTCCACCCGCTGCACCCCGTCGGCATCCACGGTGGCCCGGTATTCGATCTGCGGAGGCTTCTCCCCCCCCTGGTCCCCGAAGGCCGGCAGGGAGGCGAGGATGAAGAGCGCCATGACTAACGTCGCGATCCGTTTCACAGGTCACCTCCTCACCCTTTGAGCTTCTTCATCATCTCGCGGCAGAAGGCCGGGATGTCGGAGGGCTGGCGGGAGGTGACGAGGTTCCCGTCCACCACCACCTCGCTGTCCTCGTAGAGTGCCCCGGCCTCCTTCATCTCCGCCGCCACCGACTGGTAGCAGGTGGCCCGGCGTCCCTTAAGAAGCCCGGCGGTGATGAGGGTCTGGGGACCGTGGCAGATGGCGGCCACCGGTTTGTTGTGGCCGAAGAAATGACGGCAGATGGCGAGGGCGGCGGCTTCCTTCCGGATGACGGCGGGGGCCTTCCCCCCCGGCAGGATCAGGACGGTGTAGTCATCGGGAACCACCTCGGCAAGGGTCTTGTCCACCCTCACCTCGTAGCCGTGCTTCCCCTTGATGGTGCCGCGGGCAGGGGACGCCACATCCACCGGGATCCCCTCTTCCAGAAGGCGGTAGTAAGGGACGAGAAGCTCGGAGTCTTCGAAATTGTCCGCGCTGATGATGAGCGCTCTCATGGTTTTCCTCCCTGAAAAAGCGGCAGGGGCAATCCGATGAATTGCCCCTGGGTGATTTCCGTCGTCCGGTCGCTTACTTCAGCCGTGCCTCGGCGGCCTTCCAGTCGATGTTCCTGAAGAACGCCTCGATGTAGTCGGCCCGCTTGAGCCCGTAGTCGAGCATGAAGGCATGCTCGAAGACGTCCATGATGAGGACCGGCGTGCAGCCGGCCGGGTGGGCCGTGTCGTGCTCGTTGATCCAGAAGTTCATCAGGCGGCCCGAGGCCGAATCCTGGTAGAGGACCGCCCAGCCGATCCCCCGCATGGCGCCGGTCGCCTTGAAATCCTTCTCCCACGCCTCGACGCTGCCGAAGTCGGCGGCAAGCCTGGCGGCGAGCTTCCCCGCCTGGTCGATCCCCCCCTTCCCGCCGAGGTTCTCAAAGTAGTACTCGTGGAGCCGCATGCCATTGAACTCCCACCCGAGGCGGCGCTTGAGCTCCGCGTACTCCGGGGTGGCGGTCTTTCCCTCGGCGAGCATCTGCCCCAGGATGTCGAGTACCTTGTTGGTGTTGGTCACGTATCCCTGGTACAGGGTGAAATGGTTTTTCAGGAGCGCCTCGCTGAACCCATCCATGCCGATCAGTTTTCCGTAATCCTTCGCTTCGTACGCCATTGGTCATTCCTCCTCGCGGATCTGAAATGTTATCTGGTGCCGCCGGGCACGGTATTAACCGTATCACGAAACGGCGAAAGGTCAACACGAAAAAGACCAATACAGTCTTTTTTATCCGTTTACCATCATACTTCCACTCACCGCTCCTCGATCTCGGCGGCGGCGATTTCCACATCGGGGCGCTCTTCGGCGATCCACTCCTCGACGCGTTCCAGGAGATGACGGCCGGCCGCACGGGAGGGGGTCACGGTGGCAAAGCCGAGGACCGCCTCGCCATGGACGTCCTGGAGGTCCACCTCGGCGGCGGAGACGTTGAAGTTCTGTCTCGTCCTGGCGAGGATGCTCTTGACGATCCCCCGCTTCCCCTTGAGGGAGTGGCTGGGGAGGAGAAGATGGACGACGAGCGAGTGGACGAACATGAGGCATGCTCCAATAACGGGGAACCGTTTTTCAAAATTCCGCGTGGCGCGGGGTGCGGGGAAACGGTATCACGTCCCGGATGTTCTCCATGCCGGTGAGGTACATGATGAGCCGCTCGAAGCCGAGGCCGAAGCCGGCGTGGGGGGTGGAGCCCCAGCGGCGGGTGTCGAGGTACCACCAGAGGGAGGCGGGGTCGATGCCGGTCTCCTCCATTCGGGCCATGAGGAGGTCATGGCGCTCCTCCCGCTGGCTTCCGCCGATGATCTCCCCCACCTTCGGGACGAGGAGATCCATGGCGGCGACGGTCTTGCCGTCGTCGTTCTGCCGCATGTAGAACGCCTTGATCTCCCGGGGGTAGTTGACGACGAAGACCGGGCCTCCCACCACCTGCTCGGTGAGGTAGCGCTCGTGCTCGGTCTGGAGGTCAAGCCCCCACTCCACCGGATACTCGAAGGCGACCTCCGCCCGCTGCAGCCGTGTGATCGCCTCGCCGTACTCCATCATGGCGAAGGTGGAACCGGCCACCCCCTCGATCCGCGCCACGAGCCCCCGGTCGATGTGGTCGTTGAAGAACGCCAGATCCTCCTGGCAGTGGTCGAGGACGTGGCGGCATAGATGGCGAAGGAACTCCTCCGCCAGGCGAGCATCGTCCCGCAGGTCGGCGAAGGCCATCTCCGGCTCGATCATCCAGAACTCGGCGGCGTGGCGCGGGGTGTTGGAATTTTCGGCCCGGAAGGTGGGACCGAAGGTGTAGATGTCGGAGAACGCCTGGGCGAAGAGCTCCCCTTCCAGCTGGCCGCTGACGGTGAGGCCGGCGGCCTCGCCGAAGAAGTCGTCCGAAAAATCGACCTCCCCGTCGACAAGCTTCGGCCGGGCGAGGTCGAGGGTGGTGACCCGGAAGAGCTCCCCCGCCCCTTCACAGTCGTTGGTGGTGATGATCGGGGTATGGACGCAGAGGAATCCCCGCTCGGCGAAGAAGCGGTGGACCGCCTGGGCCAGCGACGAGCGGACCCGGAAGACCGCGCCGAAGGTGTTGGAGCGGGGACGGAGATGGGCGATGGTCCGCAGGTATTCGAAGGTGTGCCGTTTTTTCTGGAGCGGATAGCCTTCGTCGGCGGGTCCCAGGATCTCGATCTCCGCCGCGCGGAGCTCGTACCGCTGGCCGGCGGCGGGCGATTCCGCAAGCCGCCCCCGGACCGCCACGGCGGCACCGGTGCTGATGGCGCAGACCTCCGGGTAGTTCGGAAGGGCGGGCTCCGCCACCACCTGGAGGCTCGCGAGGGACGACCCGTCGTTCACCGCCAGGAAGGCGACCTCCTTGCCGACCCGGCTGGTCCGGACCCATCCCTTCACCGTCACATCCCCGCCGAGCCCTTCCCCGGCGAGGGCGCTCCGTATCCGCGTGCGAGTGGCCATGCTTCCGACTCCTTCCCTAGAGCCTGTCGGACTTAGGAATGAATCTGCTGCGAGAACGGCAAATCGGTCCATATTTCCGGGAATTCTTGACGAATAGAACCACTATTCGCCTGCAAATTCCCGAAAATCTGTCCTCGATCTGCCATTCTCTCGCTACGAT
>NZ_DAHVYG010000030.1 GCF_027327745.1 Geobacter sp. | reverse complement strand
GGATGATGACCGCGTTCTCCTCCATACGGAGCGTGGAGGCGGCATCAATCCAGTAGCCGTTCCACCCCTGCTTGCGTAGCTCCGGGTGCACCGCCTTGGTGTAGTCTCCCCCCTGGCAGGTGATGATAATGTCGAGCTTTTTCAGCTCCTCTATGTCATCAGCCTTCTTCAGGGTCCCGCCACCCATCGGTGCCGGCTGCCCGGCCTGGGAGGTGGTAAAAAAGACCGGCTCGAAGCCGAGGACAAAATCATTTTCCTCCTGCATCCGCTGCATGAGGACCGAGCCGACCATACCGCGCCAACCGACGATTCCGACTTTCATAGATGGAATTCCTTTCCTGGAGTCTAAATGGTTACAGGGCCGCGATGATCGCGTCGCCCATCTCTCTGGTGTTCACCAGCTTCTCGCCCGGCTTCTCCTGGAAGATGTCGCGGGTCCGGACCCCCTGGTCGAGGACCTTGGCCACGGCACAGTCGATGGCGTCGGCCGCCTCCACCATGCCGAAGGAGAAGCGGAGCATCATCCCGGCGGAGAGGATCTGGGCGATGGGGTTGGCAATCCCCTGGCCGGCGATGTCCGGGGCGCTGCCGCCGGAGGGCTCGTACATGCCGAAGGTCCCCTCGGCCAGCGACGCCGACGGGAGCATCCCCAGCGACCCAGTCAGCATGGCAGCCTCGTCGGAGAGGATGTCGCCGAACATGTTCTCGCAGAGGATGACGTCGAACTGCTTGGGCCAGCGCACCAACTGCATGGCGGCATTGTCGACGTACATGTGGGAGAGCTCCACGTCCGGGTACTCTTTGGCGATGCCGGTAACCACCTCGCGCCAGAGGACCGAAGAGGAGAGGACGTTGGCCTTGTCGATGGAGCAGACCTTCCTGCCGCGCTTTCTGGCCGCCTGGAAGGCGACGTGGGTAATCCGCTCGATCTCGGGGACGCTGTAGCGCATGGTGTCGAAGCCGACCCGGTCGCACCCCTCTCCCTCGATCCCCTTGGGCTGGGCAAAGTAGATGCCGCCAGTCAGTTCGCGGATCACCAGGACGTTGAAGCCGCCGGCGATGACCTCTTCCTTGAGGGACGAGGCGCCGGTGAGCGACGGGAAGATGATGGCCGGCCGCAGGTTGGCGTAGAGGCCGAATATTTTTCTGAGCGGCAGGAGCGCGCCCCGCTCGGGCTGCTCGTCCGGGGGGAGCGATTCCCACTTGGGGCCGCCGACGGAGCCAAAGAGGATGGCGTCGGCCGCCTTGCAGATGTTCACGGTGCTCTCGGGAAGGGCCTTCCCCTCGTTGTCGATGCCGGCGCCACCCACGTTGGCGTGGGTCCGCTCGAACTTCACGTCGTACTTCGTCTCCACGGCGTCCAGCACCCGGAGCGCCTCGGCCATCACCTCGGGGCCGATGCCGTCGCCGGGGAGGACCGCTACCTTGTACACCTTGGCCATGCGTTTCCCTCCGAGTTCACAAAAGTTCTCAATTCTATTGGTGAATACGCGGCAAAGTCAACGAAAAAAAGCCGCCGGACGCGGCGCCACCTACCGGAAATACTCCATGTGGATCGAGGTGTTGAGGTGCGAAGTGTAGAAAAGGGCCACCAGGGAGAAGACGAAACAGAGGAGGTAGAACCAGGCGGCCCGCTCGCCGCTCCAGCGGAAGAAGCGGCGCAGATGCAGCTGGATGCCGAAGAGGATCCAGGTGACCAGCGACCAGCTCTCCACCGGGTCCCATCCCCAGAAACGCCCCCACGACTTGTAGGCCCAGATGCTGCCGGCCAGCATGGCGATGGCCCAGAAGATGAAGCCGAAGCCGGCGAAGCGGTAGGCGTGGAGGTCGAGGGAGGGGAGCTCGGGAAGCCGGCCGAGCCAGGGGAGGGCGGTCCGTCTCTTCAGGATGTAGAAGACCGAGCAGGCCAGCGCGATCAGGATCGTGCCGAGGGCGATCTTGTAGAAGGCGATATGAAGGACGAGCCAGATGCCCGTAAAAGTGGGGGGAAGGGAGCGGATCTGGACGTCGAAGAAGAGGCCGAGGGCGATCATCAGGAAGACGGCGGGAAAGACGATGACGCTGGCCGGCCGCACCCGCGGGTAGAGGCGCTGGAAGATCAGAAAGACCGTGAGGGCGATCCAGGCGTCCGAGGAGAGGACCTCGGTGCGGGCAAGGTACGGACCGTGGCCGGTGACCCCCCACCACCAGGCGAGAACGCCGCTGTGGACGAGCCACCCCGCGGCGAGGATCAGGTAGCTCGCGCGCTCGGCCCGTTCGCGCCTGAAGACGAGGCCGGCGACGTTGACGATGGTAGCGACGACGTAGATGACGACGGCCACCCAGTGAACCCCGACGTAGGCTGCAAACATCCGGTTCATCCCTCACCCTCCCCGGCGAGCACGGCAAGGAGCCGGCTGCGTTCTTCCTGATAGAATTCGGCGAATTTCGCGGCCCGCCACCGAAGCAGGTATCCCCGCCCGTGCGCCGTGGCGACCAGCTCCCGCGGCGGCGTGCAGTAGGCGAGGAGCGTCCCGAGGACGACCATGAAGAAGCCGGCGAAGACCCCGGGCATGCCGGTCAGCTCCACAAAGATGAGGGTGGTCCAGCGCTGGACGCTGTCGAGCCGCACCCGGTACATGTCGAGCGCTGCGCTCTCGCCGGGCCTCAGGGTGGCGCGCCCCGCCTCGTTCTCCCCCTCCATCATCCGGATGGTCAGAAGGGGGGTGCGGCTCCGGAGCGACTTCCGCTCGGCGTCGACCAGATACTTCGCCTGAAGCTTCACCGGCAGCCACGGGAATCGGAAGTCGTTGTAGCCCGCCTCCTCCAGACTCTCCGGGTGGTTGATCGGCAGCCGGAACACCTCGCGCCGTCCGGAGGGGTCGGTGAACTCGACGTTGAAGGCGTGCCCCACGTCGGTCGATTGGTAGATGGTGACCCCCCGGTGGCTCGCCATGGCGTTCACCTCCACGCTCAGGCGCCGGGGCCTGTCTCCCGGCGGGAGGAAGCTCAGCTCCGAGACGATCCGGCTGATCCTGTGGTTCGGACGGAAGTGCGGCGTCACCCGGTCGAGACGAACCGGCTCGGGCAGGACGAAGCTGCCGGCCAAAAGGCCGTTCTCCTCAGAATTCCACGGATCGGCCGGGAGATGGAGCTCCCCTTCGAACAGGGTGAGGGAGCCCCGCTTCTGGGTAAGCGCGATGAGAAGAGACGAGGCGATGACCACCACCATCCCACCGTGGAGAAGGACGTTTCCCCAGTACCCCCAGGGGTGCTTCACGAAGCGGAGCATCCCCCCGCCCCGCGCCACCGGGAGATAGCCGTGCCGGCGAAGCCGGGCCGTCAGGTCGGGCTCGGAAAGGGGTGAATTCCCCTCCCCCCCCCCGGGGGCCGGGACTTCGAAGGTCCTGCGGAAGGCGAGGCGGCACTGTTCGATGCTTGAGAGGACGAGGGAGACGAGGGTCAGCAGGAGGACAAGGGCGAACCAGGGGGTGGTGTAGAGATGGTGCAGCCCGAGGCGGGCCGCCCAGGGAGCGAGCCCCGGGGGGGCCTGGTGCCAGGCGGCCATCTCGCCGGGTGTGGCGAGGAACTCCTGGGGGATGACGGAGGCGGCGACCACCGCCCCCAGGAGCAGCGCGATGAAGCTGATGACCGATATGCGGGAAAGGAAGAACCGTTTGATGTTCATGGCGCAAAGCAGCCGGGAGCGGTGTCGCTCCCGGCCTTCGGTCAGTACCAGGTCTTCGACCCGTGGTTGTAGTTGCAGGCGGTCCCGCAGGTCCGGGTGGTGGGGTTCCAGGTCGGGAGGGTGACGTTGACCCTGGTGGCCCGGGTCGTGACCGTGGAGGGGGTATGGTTCCCCGGCCCGTGGGTGCCGTCGGTGCGGCCGGTGCCGTATGTGCCGTGGCAGGTGCTGCAGGCAACCCGGTGGTCCCCCTTGCCGTGCTGTCCGGCGATGTTCGGGAAGGTGGTGCCGGTGGGGCGTCCCAGGTTGACCCCCGTGGCGCCGGCGGCGCCGTGGCAGGAGGAGCAGTCGGAGACCCCGTAGGGGCCCTTCGCCACGTGGCAGGAGCGGCAGTCGGGGGCGGTGTAGTTGGGGGCGGTCCCCGCCGGATAGGGTGCCGTGGCGCTGGCGTTGGCGTGGCAGCCGCCGCACTGGCCCGTGGCGGGTGCCGGAACGGGGTGCGTGTAGTAGGGGACCGCGTGCCCCCCGGAGGCGTCGATGGCGCCGTTTATATGCTTGGTGGCGTCGGTGAAGCCGGTGCCGGTGGCATTCACGTGGGGGTGGCAGCCGATGCAGTCGGTGGCGACCTTGCCGGTGTGGACGGAGGTTGCCGGCGGGAAGCCGTGGCAGGTACCGCAGCCGGTGAGGGTGGCCCCCCAGACCGGGCTCTTGGTGGTGCCGCCGGTGAGGGTGGCGCCGTGACAGTAGACGTTGGCGCAGGTCTTGGTGGCGGCGGTCCAGGTGGCCGTCGTCCCGACCCTGGTGTCAGTGGTGTTCAGGCTCACGTCGATGGCGCCGTTGGTGTGGAGCGCGGAGCCGGCCTTGATGGCGGTGCCGGTGGTTGTGGTGTTGACGTGGCAGAGGGCGCAGTCGGCCGCAACGCTCACGTGCTTGGCGTGGCTGTTGGCCAGGGCCGCCCCGGCCCCGCCGTTGGCATAGTCGGGGGTGCCGAAGGCGTTGGAGGTGCCGTGGCAGCCGTTGCACCCCAGGGCGGCGCCGGCCCAGGAGGGGGCCGCCGGCTGGGGCGCCGCCGTCTTTCCGGAGGAGTGGCAGAGGGTCGCCGTGCAGGTCTTGGCCGTGACGTCGTAGGTCCCCCCGCCGACGAAGGAGATGGTCTTCGAGCCGTTCACGTGGTTTGCCGGTGTGGTGAGCGCCCGGTCATTGCCGACGCCCACGGTGGTGCTGTGGCAGCGGGCGCAGTCGAAGTTGGTGCCGAGAAGCGCCGATTCGTTCACATGCTGCGGATGGAGGCCGGTCAGGATCGGGGCGGAGGTGGCGCTGTTGCCGCCGTGGCAGCCGGTGCAGTCCGCGGGGAGCGTCCCCCCCCAGGTGGGGGTTGTCTTCGCCGCGCCGCCGGCGCCGTCGCTGTGGCAGTACGTGGCGGTGCAGGTGCCGTTGCGGTTGGCGGCCGGGGTCTGGCTCGGGAGATAGGCGGGATAGCCGAGGTTCGCCGTCTTGGAGTAGGTCCCCCCCGTATTGGGAGAGGCGGTGAACCGCAGGATCAGCCCCCGGTTCCCGGCACTGGAGGCGTGGGCGAAGGGCTTGGCCTCGGCGGTGTGGTCCGGGTGGCACTTGATGCAGGAGGTGGCGCCGGTGCCGTAGTAATCGCCATGCTTCTTCCCGGCGCCGGCGAGGGAGGGGTGGCTCCCGTCGGCGGGGGGGAGGCCGTGGCAGGTGCTGCAGCTTGCCGGAACCGTAAGGGGAGCCCCCGCCCAGACCGGGGTGGTTCTCTCGAAATGGCAGTTGACGTTGGCGCAGCTCCCCATCACCGGGTTGGAGGTCTGGTTGAAGAAGACCCCCTTGCTGTAGAGCGCCGCCACCGGCGAGTTGTTGATGTTGCTCGACATGTCGACCTTGCCGTTCATGTGGTCCATGCCGTAGCTGCCGCTGCCGGTGTGGCAGATGGCGCAGTTGGCCGCCACGACCCCCGCCGGCTGGTGGGTCCGGTGACTCCCCTTGAAGCCGCCGGTGGTGATGTTGCGGTACGGCGCGTCGATGGGGGGCATCCCGTGGCAGTCGCTGCAGACCGAGGCGGCACCCGCCGGAGCAGCCAGCATCATCAGCGCCGCCAGGAGCCAGGGAACGTGTCTCGTCATCATCCGTCTCATGCCCATTTCCCTTTCAAGGGCCCCCTCCGGATGGAAGCCCGAAACGATGCGATTGCATTCCTCTCAAGTTCAGCAGAAACCTGGAAAAAATCAAACCGGCAGGAGGTGGCCGGCCGAAGGGTTCTCCTCCGGCCGGCCGGGTTCCTTACCGGGTGGTGCTCCACTTCTTCGACGCCTTGAAGTGGCAACTGACGTTGAAGCAGCTCCCGGTGGCGTTGGCGCCGCCGTCGAGGAGCTTGCCGCTGTACTGCTGCGGACCGAGCGGCAGGGTGTGGTTGAACTTGTACCTGTCGTTCACGTCGATGGTGATCTTGCTCGGGGTCGCCGGCAGGACCATGGTATGGGTTGCCGGGTTGAGCGAGCCGTTGCCGTGGCAGATGGTGCAGTTGGTCCAGCCGTCGGCCGGCACCGCCGTCTTCGCCACGTGACGGGCGATGACGTGGGCGCCGCCGCCCCCCGGGTAATCCTCGGGCTTGCCGGCCGCGTAGTTTCCGGCGCCGCTTGCGTATCCGGCCGGAAGCGGCGGGTAGCCGTGGCAGGAGTCGCAGGCCGTGACCGGCTGGAAGGCGAAGGCGCCCCCCTTGTGGCCGTGGCAGGAGAGGCAGTTCTTGGTCGGGTGGCCGTCCAGCGCCTGACCCGCCTTGTAGTGGGCGGTCCGGGTATGGCAGACCTGGCAGAGGCCGTCATACGGCGCCACGGTCTTCACGAAGCCGGACGAGAGGTTGGCGAAGGTGATCGTCTTGCCGGCGATGGAGGTCTTGACCATGGAGAGATTGGCGGAGCCGTGGACGTCGTGGCAGCTCTTGCAGTCGCTCGTGGCGCCCCCCCCCTTCACGGTCACGTGGGAGAGGACGTTTCGCTTCGTCACCGTCGGCACCTTGGCGGCGCTGTTGTGGCACGAGGCGCACTGGGTGTTGTCATCGGGGAGGAGAAGCCGCATGTTGTCGCCGAGGACGCCGGAGATGTGGGCGCCGTTGGCGTCGTGGCAGCTTTCGCAGCGGCGGCTCGACGAGTAGTTGGTGAACGGCTGGCCGTGGCCGCTCCTGGCAAAGTTCGCCTTGTAGGGGGCGGCGACGCCGTTGGGAAGGACCGACGGGGTGGCGGCGTGACAGGAGGTACAGGCGAGCCGGCTGCTGCTGGTCCAGGTGGGAAGGGTGCCGGGGTGGCACTTGGCGCAGGCGGAGCCGGCGGCGTTCAGCACCTCGACAGTACCGTCGGCGTGCTTCGGATCGGGCTGGACGGTGTTGTAATCGTGGCAGGTCTGGCAGACTGTGACCGTGGCTCCCAGGTACGTGCCGGGGCCGTAAGCCTTCGACAGGTGGGTCGGGTGGCTGTACGAGGCGATGGGAACGGCACTGGTGACGAAGCTGCCGTGGCAGCCGCTGCAGTCGGTGGGGAGCGTGCCCCCCCAGACCGGCTTGGCGGTGCCGTGGCAGGAGACGTTGGAGCAGGTCTTCGTGGCGGCGCTCCAGGTGGCGGTGGTCCCCACCTTGGCGGTATTGAAGTTCACGTCGATGGTGCCGTTGGTGTGGACGGTGGAGCCGGCCTTGATGGCCGTACCGGTGGTCGTGGTGTTGGTATGGCACTTGTCGCAATCGCCGGCCGCCGCCGCGTGCCTGGCGTGGCTGTTGGCCAGGGGAACGCCCGCGCTGCCGTTGGGGTAATCGGGTATGCCTAAGGGGTTGGAGGTGCCGTGGCAGCCGTTGCACCCCAGGGCCGCGCCGGTCCAGGAGGGAGCCGCCGGCTGTGGCGCCGTCGCCTTGCCCGAGGAATGGCAGACCGTGGTCGCACAGGTCTTGGCGGTGGCGTTATAGGTCCCCCCGCCGACGAAGGAGACGGTCTTGGTGCCGTTCACGTGGCTTGCCGGGGTGGTGATCGCCCGGTCGTTGCCGGCGCTCACGGGGCCGTTGTGGCAGCGGGCGCACTCGAAGTTGGTGCCGAGAACCGCCGCGGCGTTGATATGCCGGGTGTGGAGTCCGGAGGCGATGGGGCTGGCCGACGTGGCGTTGCCGCCGTGGCACCCCGTACAGTCGGCCGGAAGCGTCCCCCCCCAGGCAGGGACCGTCCCGGGTGCGCCGCCGGCGCCGTCGCTGTGGCAGTACATGCCGGAGCAGGTGCCGTCACGCATCGGGTTCTTGCTCGGGAGGTAGTTTGGGTAGGTGAGATTGGCGCTCTTGGAGTAGGTCCCCCCCGTATTGGGAGTGGCGGTGAACCGGAGGATCAGGGAACGGTTGCCGGCGCTGGAGGCATGGGCGAAGGGAGCCGCCTCGGCGGTGTGGTCCACGTGGCATTTGCCGCAGGAGGTGGCGCCGGTGCCGTAGTAGTCGCCGTGCTTCTTGCCGGGACCGGTTATGGAGGGGTGGTTGCCGTCGGACGGGGGATTGCCGTGGCAGACGCCGCAGTCGTTGGGGGAGACGAGCTTGGCGCTCGCCCAGAGGGGAGTGGTCTTCTCGAAGTGGCAGTTGACGTTGGCGCAGCTCCCCATCACCGGGTTGGAGGTCTGGTTGAAGAAAACACCCTTGCTGTAAAGCGCGGCCACCGGCGAGTTGTTCAGGTTGTTCGACAGGTCGATGGTGCCGTTCGTGTGGTCGGTGCCGTAGGTGGCGCTGCCGGTGTGGCAGACGGCGCAGTTGGCCGCCCCCGCCGCTGCCGGCTGGTGGGTCTGGTGGCTCCCCTTAAAGCCGCCGGTGGTGATGTTGCGGTACGGGGCGTCGATGGGTGGCATCCCGTGACAGTCGCTGCACGTGGAGGCCGCGCGGGCGCTCCCCGCTGCCGCAAGGAGCAGCGCCAGGGCAGCGGCCCATGCGAAGACTCCCCTCGAGGCTTTCAACCTTTTCCTCTGTTCCATTGTCGACTCCTTGCCTTCGTTCCTTTCATCTTCTCGCGGGCGAGAACCGTACTACCTGGCGGTGCTCCACTTCCTGGACGCCTTGAAGTGGCAGCTGACGTTGAAACAGCTGCCGGTGGCATTGGCGCCGCCGTCAAGGAGCTTGCCGCTGTACTGCTGGGAGCCGAGCGGCAGGGTGTGGTTGAACTTGTACCTGTCGCTTACGTCCACCGTGATCTTGCTCGGGGTCACCGGCAGGTTCATGGTATGGGTTGCCGGGTTGGGCGAGCCGTTGCCGTGGCAATTGGTGCAGTTGCTCCAGCCGTCGGCCGGCACCGCCGTTTTCGGCACGTGCCTGGCGACCGTATGGGCGCCGCCGCCCCCCGGGTAATCCTCGGGCTTGCCGGCCGCGTAGTTCCCGGCGCCGCTTGCGTACCCGGCGGGAAGGGGGGGATAGCCGTGGCACGAGTCGCAGGCACCGCCCCCCACCGGCTGGAAGGCGAAGCTCCCCTTGTGGCTGTGGCAGGAGAGGCAGTTCTTGGTCGGGTGGCCATCCGGGGCCTGGCCCGAGCGGTAGTGGTTGGTCTGGGTGTGGCAGACCTGGCAGAGGCCGTCATAGGGAGCCACGGTCTTGACGAAACCGGACGACAGATTGGTGAACGTGACCGCCTTGCCGTTGATGGTGGTCCTCACCATGGAGAGGTTGGCGGTGCCGTGGACGTCGTGACAGCTCTTGCAGGCGCCGGTCGGCGTCCCCCCCCTGGCGGTGACGTGGGATGCGACGTTTTGCCGGCTCGGGGTCGGGACCCTGGCCGGATCGTTGTGGCACGAGGCGCAGAGGGTGTTGTCATCGGGAAGGGTGAGCCGCATGTTGACCCCGAGGGCCCCGGAGATGTGGGGGGCACCCGGATCGTGGCAGCTCTCGCAGGCGCGGCTCGCCGCATAGCTCGCCCCCGCCTGGCCGTGGCCGGTGGTGGCGAAGTTCGCCTTGTAAGGGGCGGCGACACCGCCGATCACCGACGAGGTGGCGGCATGGCAGGTGGTGCAGGCAAGGCGGGTCGTCGTGCTCCAGCTCGCCCCCAGCGGGTGGCAGCCGGTGCAGGCGGTGGCCTGGAGGTCCACGGTGCCGTTCACGTGCTTGACGGCGGAGTAATCGTGGCAGCTCTGGCAGGCGGTGAGGGCCGTGCCAAGGTTCGCGCCGTAGGCGCCGGTGAGGTGCGTCGTGTGGAGGCCGGAGGCGATGGTGCGGGTGCTCGTCGGGGCGATGGCCGGCGAGGTCGCATGGCAGCTGCCGCATGCCCCGGTGGCCGGATTGGTCCAGACCGGCGTGACCAGGGGGGCGCCGGTGCCGCCGGCGGTGCCGTCGGAGTGGCACTTGCTCGCCGTGCAGCTTGCAGCGGCGGCATTCCAGAAGGTGCCGGCGGTCAGGGGGACGGTGCCGAACGCCACGCTCTTCACGCCGTCGGCGTGCCTGCTCCGGTCGGAGATTGTCGTGTTGTCGCTCACGGTCGCCCCGTGGCAAAGGGCGCAGCCGTACCCCTTCGCCAGGTGGGCCCCGTGGGCGTTGGTGGCGGGTGCGGCGTCGTGGCACGAGCCGCAGCCGGTGATGGTCCCGGCGCCGTTGGGCCAGGGAGGAATCGCCCTGGCGGTCATGACCGGCGTCAGGGACGCGTTTCGCGGCGCGCCGTCGCTGTGGCAGTAGACCGTGGCGCAGGTGCTGGCCGAGGCGTTGTAGATCGGTGTCGCGCCGAAGGAAGCCGCCACCGTCCCGGCCGGGCTCTTGAAGACGTCCTGGAAGGTGCCGGTGCCGTGGCTGTTCCCCCGGTGGCACTGGTCGCAGGCAATGGAGTAGTCGCTTCCGCCGCCGGCGTGGCGCCTGTGGGGGGTGGTCGCCTCGCTCACCCCCGCAGAGGCGTAGCCGGCCGCCATGCCATCGGGGCCGCCGGCGGCGCTCGCCTTCGGCGGGTAGCCGTGGCAGGAGTTGCACCCCCCGCCGGTGGCGGAGAAGGCCCCGCCGGCATTGCCATGGGCGTGGCAGATGCCGCAGTCGGCTGCGGTGGCGGTCACGAGCGAGTGCTCGGCCGGATAGCTCCCCCCCGTCGGCACCGCGTGGCACGCCTGGCAGACCCCGGTGCCGTCGGCGTCCTTGTAGGGACGCCTGGCCGCCGCCGTGTACTGGAGAAACACCGGCTTCTTCCGGACGGCGCCGAAGATGGTGGAGACGTTCAAGTAGCGGTTCACCAGAAAGACGTTCGGCACGCTCCCGTCGGCCGGATCCACGTGACCGCCGTGGCAGTCGGCACACTGGACGTTCTGTCCCCGGCCGTTGTGATTCGGCTTGATGTGGCAGTTGGTGCAGATGTTGGGGGCCGTGGCGCCGGCCCCGCGCAGGTCGGTCCGCAGAAGGTAGCCGGCCGACGGCTTGAGCAGGTCGTACCCCGAGTGGTTGTCGAAGGTGGCGCTGTTGGAGTCGGTGTAGTGAATGCCGTGGCAGGTGGAGCAGAGGACCGCCCCGTTCACGAGCTTCATGGCCGAGGTGGGGTTCGCCGGATTGCTGTTGACCGGCGTCGGGTGGAAGCCGGCGGGGTTTGCCGCGACGGCGGCGGCATAGTCGACGTTCACCGGATGGGTGCCGCGGCTCTGGTCGGTGGTGTTGCGGACCCGGTGGCAGTCGAGGCAGAGCTGGTCGCGGTCGCTGGCGATCCGCAGATAGGGGCGGTTGGTGTTGTTGTGGGGATCGTGGCAGCGGCTGCAGGTCAGCATCCCCACCGCTTTGCTGGCGGCAAGGGTCGGGTCCTGCGCGGGAAGCGCCCCCGCCCGGGGGACGGTGTCGGACCCCCGCCAGGCATGGGAGGTCTGGTAGATGGTCCCGACCCGCGTCCCGGTATAGGTGCCAAAGGGATTCGCCATGTCGGCCATGGTGAAGGGGCGGGTCCCCGCGAGGGGGACCCCCGGCCGGTGGCAGTTGAGACACATGTTGTTGTAACCCGTGGTGCCCAGTGTGGCATGGGTGGTATGGCACGTGGAGCAGGTGAGGCCGGCGATCGCCCCGTGGGGGGGGTCGATGGCGTGGGCAGTCGCGGCAAGCGACAGAAAGACCAGCAGGGCAGCCAGCAATCCACGTAGACCTTTACTCATGAGTCACCCCTGATTATTGCAGTTCCAGCAAGTATACCGGCACGTTTTTCGTCGGCAACTCGGGGAGTTACCACGCCGCCGTCCCCACGGCCTTCCTCAGAACCAGGATCACGTCCCGCAGGTCGATCCTGCCGTCCGGCCACGCCTTCCCGTTCGCCAGCGGTCCCACGTCGCCGTTGGCGAAATCGGAAGAGGTGGGGAAAGCGATGCCGACCGCAACCTTCAGGATCTCGATGACGTCGGAGATATTCACCTTCCCGTCGCCGTTCACGTCGCCGGTCGGAAGCGGAGCGGCGAGGGTGCGGGCCGTGGTGTTCCCCGCCGCATCGGCGGCGGCCACCCGGACGGTTCCCGGATCGAGGGAGGCGGCGGAGAGGTCCAGGCTCCAAGTCCCGCCGACGGCCGGGATCACGGTCACGGCTCCGCTCCGGTCGGTGGCCGTCACAGTGGCATCGCGGTCTGCCGCGCCGGAAATCACCGACGGCACCGGGACGGTGGGGCTGGTGACGAGCAGGAGCGGCGGGGTCCGGTCGCCGGTAACGTTTCTCTTCACCACGCTCGTGGCACCGGTGGCGTCGCTCGCCGTCACCGCCACCGCATAGGGTCCTTCGACGGTGAGCGGCAGCGCAAAGCTGAAGCTGGTGCCCGAAGCCGTCACCGGCAGCGGCTTTCCGTTCACCGTCGCCGTCACCGTCACGCCGGTTTCGGTATTCCCCGAAACGGCCAGGCTGTTCACCGCCGTCGCCCCATCCTCGGCCGGCGCCGCTATGGCCAGCTGCGGCAGGGCGGCGTCGTAGAGCACGGAGCGCTTGAGGGTGGCCACCTTACCGGAGAGGTCGGTGGCCGTCACCGTCACCGTATTGAGGCCGGGGACCAGGTTCACCCGCTTGCTCCAGGATGTGCCGTTCATCAGGGCGGCAGCCCCGTTCACCGTAACCGTGGTATTGGCGGCAACCGTTCCGCTCAGCTCGATGACGGGGGTTCTCGTCTGGACGCCGTCGGCCGGTGCGGCAATCGACATGCCCGGCACGGTGCTGTCGAAGGTAACGCTCCGGGTGTCGGTCGTGATGTTGCCGGCCAGGTCGCTGGCGGCCACCGTGATGGTGGTGGCGCCATTGGCCAGGGTGACGGCGGCCGTAGCCAGTCCGCCGGACACCGGAGCGGCATTGCCGTTCACGGTGACCTTGTCGAGATGGGGATCGGCGACCCGGACGGTGACATTCTGGACCCGGGCCGGGGTGACGCTCCCCGCCGGGATGGCGGATACCGTCAGGACCGGCGGCCGGGTGTCGACGGTGACCGTCACGTTCTCGGAGTTGCCGCCGCCGCTGACGGTGATGAGGTTGTCCCCCTCGGCAAGGCCGGTCACGTCGCTTCGCCACGTGGTGGAGGTCGGATAGGAGACGCTTCCCGCGGCACCGGTAGTCGTATTGGCAACGGAAATGGCGACCCCCGCCGTCCGCTGACCGGAAAGCGTTACGCTCGGGACGTTCAGGAGCGCCGGTACCGAGTCGATGCTGAAGTTCGTGATCGACAGGGTGATGGCGGCCGTGGCGGTGGAGACGTTGCCGGCGACGTCGGTTGCCTTGACCGTAATGGTATTTGCCCCCGGAGCGAGGCTTACCGTCGCACTCCAGCTCCCCCCCGCCACGACGGCGGATGCCGCCGCGCCGCCGTTCACCGCCACGGTCACCGTTGCGCCTGCATCCACGGTCCCCGAGACGGTCTGGCTCGCCGCGATGGTGCTGGGCGGCAGCGGATTGAGCGTCAGCACCGGCGGCACATTGTCGACGGGAATGAAGGTATCGCCAATACCGAACACGGTGAGACTCCCCACCGCGTTGGCCACGATCAGACGGCTCCCGGCGGCATCGAATGCCGCATCGGACGGGGTAATGAGTTGACCGTCGCCGGTCCCGTAACCACCGACGAACGCCAGGAACGAGCCGCTCCCGGCAGGATCGAGGGCCTGGACATTTCCCTGGAACGAATCGGAGACGTACATCCGGGAGACCGCCGGCGCCGCGCCGCCGGTGTACTCGAAGGCGACGCCGAGCGGAAAGGTCAGCTTCAGGGGGCCGGAACCGAAGGAGCAGACCGTGCGCTGGTACGCGCCGTTTGTGTCGAAAAACTGGATGCGCCCGTTCAGCGTATCGGCAACGGCCAGCTGGCGGGCAACCTTTTCGAAGGCGATGCCGGTCGGCATGTTGAGCTGGCCGCTCCCCCCTCCCTGGACGCCGAAGCGGGTCAGATAGTCGCCGGCCGGCGAGAAGACCTGCACACAATTGTCGAGACTGTCCACGACGTAGATCCGGCCGGTGTCGTCAAAGACGATGCCGTTGGCCATCCGGAACTGCCCGGCACCGCTGCCGAGCCGCCGCAGCTCCTTGCCGCTCTGGTCGAGGAGCGCCACGAAGGTCCCTTCGCTCACCGCCATCGTGCCGCTTGCGGCCACCGCCACCCCCTGGGGAGGAGCCGCCGTGGGGATGGTCTGAAGGAGCCGCCCTGTCCCCGAAAACTTGAGGATCCCGCCGCCGCGCGGATCGGCCGCGTAGACGTTCCCCGCCGGATCAACGGCGATTCTGATGGGGGTGCTGATCCCGTCGGTGATTGCGGGCAAGACCGTCACCTGCGGCGGGATCGACGCACGGGCAGTCCCCACCCAAGCCGCCGCCACGGCCATCAACGTAACCGTGCAAATCTTCCGAAACGCTTCCTTCATCTGCCACTCCTGCCTTTGACGAATGCTTTTTGCGGCTGCTTCGGGCGCCACCGGGCACAAAAAAAGCCGGGGCCGTCTATCCAATGTGTGGATCTTTCGGCATCCCGGCTGTCTCAAAGAGACCCTAGGCTTTCCGCCCCACCCTCGCGGGTGGTTTAGTCTTATCGGTTATCCTTACTGCTTAGCTACGTGCCTGTTACCTTATTGCAACTTCGGGGCCAACTGCCTTGGGACCTTCGGGACGAAACAAAAACGGCCGGGAGCCGAATATCCAGAAGATACTGCGGCACCCCAGGCTTTCCGCTCCCTCCCCGCTACCTGCTGCCCAAAAACGTAATTTTCGCCCAGCAGGACCGCCATTTGGCCGACACATGCCTCATCGGCAGAGGGGAGCAGATAAAAAAAGCGGCGGGTTGCCCCGCCGCCTCCTGAACGATCTCACGCCGGCAATCGGCGCCCGATCGCGCGTCTTACCACGTCTCGGCCCCGGAAATGGAGCCGTGCTCGCCGCAGTTGGTGCTGCAGCTCGATTCACTGTAGTTATTGGGGGAGGATGCCTTCTTGAAGCCGGTGACCTTCGTTCCCCCTCCCTTCCCGTCGGCCGACTGATACGCCGGAAGCCCGGACGTTGCCGTCGCAATCAGGCGTGAGACCTTGCCGCCGTGGGGTACGCGGATGTGGCACCCCACACAGGCAACGCCGTTGTGGTCCCCTTCAGTGTGGGGCTTGCCGGCCGCGCTGAAGTTGTGGCAGTTCCAGCAGAACGACATGGAGTTGTTGCTCGTGGTCTGATAGGTGCCGCTCGTAACCCCGGCCACGGTGTACGGCCACGCCTTGTTGGTACCCTTCAGCGACCAGGTGTAGGTGGCCCCCTGGGGTCCGGTGGTGCCGGAGACGGTCAGGTCGTGGCAGTCGGAGCAGGACATGACCTGGTTCCCCACGTTGGTCCACGGCGCCTTCATGGCAGAGGAGGGGAGTGCCCGGGGGGCCGGCGAGCCGGTCTGGTTATTGAGGGTGACGACGACCGGGTGGGCCGAACGGTTGGCCGGGTTGAACTCCAGCGCCTGGTCGGTCAGGGTCCTGCCGGTGGGGCCGACGATACCCGAGACTCCCCCGGCCGCGGCGCCGAACCCGTTGTAGGAGTGGCACTTGAGGCAGACCTGGGACTGCTTGGTCGCCGGGCTGACGGGGGTGAAGGCGGTCGGCTGGGTCCAGATCGCGGCGGCGCCGGGCTGGACCCCATCCATGGTGGACCAGTTGGCGATGTAGCCGGGGTGCTTCTCGGTGTGACCGGCGGAGCCGTGGCAGTTGGAGCAGGCGTAGGTCTGGCCGGAAACTCCCAGGGCGATGGTGTCTTTCACGGCGGTAACCGTGCTGTCGTGACAGGTCTGGCAGACGGTGGCGGCAAAACCGCCGTGCTGGGTTACCAGGTTGGTTTTATGGCAGTAGGAGCAGCTCCCCTGCCCGACCGCGGCGGTGTGCCCCGCCATGGCCGGTGCGGCCATGGCGAGGAGCGCGGCGATTGTGGTTGCGATGCGCTTCATTTCCTTCCTCCACTGTGCGGTTTCTTGGATTCCGTTCACGTCACCCCCCTACTGAACCTGGAAGGCCCCCTCGGCCAGATAGAGGCTGCCCGAGGTGGTGGTGACGCGGAACTTCATCCAGCCGTAGCCGTTCATCCGCTGGGCGATGGAGGTGACATCGATATCCTTCCACCCAGTGGTGCTCGTGCTCAGGCTTGCAGAGTAGCTGGTGTTCACCGACGTGCCGTCGGACTTGTACGGGTAGACCCTGATCGTCCGCGAAGAGCTCAGGGACGATACATAGACCCGCAGCACGACCTTGCTCGCCGTCAGGGCGTCACGGTTGAGCTTCATGGCGATCACGTAGTTGGAGCCGCGGCTGCCGTACTGCAGCAGGTAGCGGTCGGTCAGGTTCCCGTCCTTGAACGCGGTGGTGACATTGCTGCTGTTGCTGTCCGAAGAGCTCGCGCTGTAGAGCCGCTGCAGGTAAAGCACCTCGTCGGCAGAGACCGAACCGGCCTGAGCCTGGACGGTGACCACGGCCGTATCGGTGGCGGTGGCGCCGGCGTTGTCGGTAACGGTGAGGGTCACCGTATAGGCGCCGGTGGTGGCATACGTCTTGGTGGCAGTGACGCCGCTGGCGGTGGTGCCGTCGCCGAAGTTCCAGGTGTAGCCGACGATGCTGCCGTCGGGGTCACTGGAGCCGGCACCGCTAAAGCTGACACTCTGGCCGACCGCTACGGTCTGGTCGGGACCGGCATTGGCCACCGGCGACTGGTTGCCGGGGGTCCCCCCAGCGACGCTGTGGCAGGCGTTGCACGGCTGCTGGACACCGGCCATCCCGTCGTTGATCACCTTGACCACGGTGGCATTGGTGCTGGTGTGGCAGGCGGTGCAGTAGACCTGCTTCTCCTCGTGGGCCGCGATGAAGCCGGTGGTGCCGTTGAGGGTGATCCGGTCGTGCTGCCCCGCGTGGTTGCCGAAGCCGCCGATGGAGTTATGGCAGTCGGCACAGACCACCGGTTGCCCCCCGAGACCCTTCTGAACCGCCGCGGTCACCGCGCTGTTGGTGCTGCTGTGACAGGCGGCGCACTGGAAGCCCCGCTGGGCATGGAGGTCGGTCAGGGGAGCCGCGTGGCAGCCACTGCACTCATCGTAGGGGACGCTCACCTTGCCGGTGTGGGCCGTGGGGTGGTTGTACTGGCCGTGGCAGGTGACGCAGGTCACGACCGTCCCGGCCCGGCCCGCGGCGATGGCGCTCTGGACCTCGGTCCGGGAGCTCGAGTGGCAGGTGGCGCAGGTGGAAGTACGGGTCAGGTGCTCGTCGAGGACGCTCTTGGTGTGGCACTGGGCACACTCGGGGGCGGCCTGGGCCTTGTCGTGCTGGGCGACGTGGTTCACGCTGCCGTGGCAGTTCACGCAGTTGACGGTGGTACCGGCGCGCCCCGCCGCGATGGTCTGCTGCACGGTGGGGTTGGTGCTGGCATGGCAGGTGGTACAGGTCGAGCTGCGGTTTAGATGCTCGTAGACGACACCCTGGGTGTGGCACTGGCCGCAGTCGGGAGCGGTAACCGCCTTGTCGTGCTGGGCGATGTGGTTCACGTCCGTGTGGCAGTTGACGCAGTAAACGGCCGTCCCCGCCTTGCCGGCGGCGATGGTCTGCTGTACGGTCGGATTGGTGCTGCTGTGGCAGGTGGCGCAGGTGGAAGTCCTGCTCAGGTGCTCGTTCACCACGCCAAGGTTGTGACACTGGGCACAGTCGACGCTGGCAAGGGCCTTGTCGTGCTGGGCGATATGGTTCGGCGTACCGTGGCAGTTGGCACACGAGACCATCGTCCCCGCCCGACCGAGGGTGATGGTCTGTTGCACCGTCGGATTGGTGCTGGCGTGGCAGGTGGCACAGGTGGAATGGCGCGTGGTGTGCTCGTAGACGACCCCCTGGTTATGGCAGGAGGAACAGTCGGTCGGGGTCGACACCTTGTCGTGCTGGGCGATGTGATTCACCGCACCATGACAGCTGACGCAGTCAACCGTGATGCCGGCACGGCCGTCGGCAATCGCCTTCTGGACCTCGGGTCTCGCGCTCTGGTGGCAGGTGGCGCAGGTGGAGGTCCGATTGAGGTGCTCGTAGACAACTCCCTGAGCGTGGCACTGGACACAGTCGGGGGCCGGAACCGCCTTGTCGTGCTGGGCGATATGGTTGACCGCTCCGTGGCAGTTGAGGCAGTTCACCGAGGTGCCCGCCTTGCCCGCCGCAATGGTCTGCTGCACCTCGGGCTTCGTACTGTTGTGACAGGTGAAGCAGGTTGAGGTCCGGTTCAGGTGCTCGGCCACCGGCGTCTGCGTGTGGCAACCGGCGCAGTCGGTGGCGGCGGAAAGCATGTTGTGCTGGGTCAGGTGGTCGATCTGACCGTGGCAGACTATGCAGTCATGGACCACCTCGATGGTGAAACCGCCGCTGCCGTCGGAAGCCAGGTTGTGACACCCGGTGGTCGTGCCTCCGGTGTAGCATGAAAGCCCCTTGCTCTGGATCAATGCATGGTGTTGGGGCGACATGCTTCCGGTAGTGGGATCACCGGTGTGACACGTCCTGCAGTCGGCCTCCGTGAGGGCGAACGCTTCATGCCCCCCGATGGGGGCGGCCAGAAGCATCGCAACCACGGCCCACAGGATGACCAGGGCAGGGGACACCTTTCTTAAAATTCTGGACCTTTTCAAAGTGAGACTACCTCCTTTCCTTTACTTTGACGATGGGAAGTCGAAGAGATGAAGTGTCAAAATTCCGCCTGCGAAAATCTGAGATTAGTTTAACATTGCGACAAAGACAAGAAAAAATTTCGGCAAATCAAGTCATTAGAATTTCACCGCCCGGAAGACCCGCCGACACCACCAATCATTTCGAAGCCTTAACCGGACATTCAGCCAATTCACCGATCTGTCCGGCGAAACCACCATGACCGTCCCCGAAAAATCACCATCGGTGCATTATGAGAACAGACTTAGCAGGGGTCATGCCAATTCAATGATTTTTTCGACACCATTTTCAAATCTTTGACACGGCATGACAAATCCAGCCCCAGAGGCGGGAAATCCTGGATGAAGTTACCAACGAAAGGATACGACGATTGACGAATCAGGCGGGATCGATCGGGGGGGAAGAATCGCTGGAGATGGAACTGCGGCGGCACTGCGGATGAAGCCGCAGTGCCGCCGAGGCTGACCGGAATTCCCCTTACGGGATGGGAGCAACGGCAGAGTGCTTCGCCCCGCCCCGATGCTTGCCCACGCTCTGGAGGAGCGCCTTCACTTCCGGCGGCATCTCCTTCCCCTCCTTGAGCATGGCGCGCATCTGCCCGGCAAGATACGAGTGGTTGATGAGGAGGTCGAGGACCGAGAGCATGAACTCCTGCTTCCAGGGGGAGAGCCTGTCGAGGTTCTGGAACTTGTGCATGAAAAACTTCTGGGAGGCCCTGCCGAGCTGGCGTTCCAGCTCCTCAAGCGTCATGTTCTTCGGCTTGATCACCGGCTCCACCAGGTTGTACTTGCGGTAGTCCTTCGTGGCCACGTAGGGCTCCAGTTCCGGGTAGAGCTCCGCGTAGGGCCAGGGGGCGATGGCAAGGAAGAAGGCCATGTCGGGGTTGTAATGCTTGGCCAGCTCGATGGTCTGGTCGATGGACTCGGGGGTGTCGTCCGGCATGCCGAGAACGAAGGAGGTCTCCGAAACGATGTCGGCGCCGTTGATGAGATCGATGGCCTGCTTCGACTGCTCCACCTGCGTGTCCTTCTTGAAGAGATCAAGGGTCTCCTGGGTGCCGGCCTCCACGCCGACGTAGATGTGCTCGACCCCCCCCGCGCGGTAGCGGTCCATGATGTCGGCATCCCGCAGAATGTCGTCGACGCGGGTCTCCATGAGGAGCTTCACCGGGACCTGGCGCTCGATCATCAGGTCGAGGATCCGCACCCAGCGCTCGCGGTCGAAGGTGGGGATCTCGTCGGAGAGCATCGCTACCTCGACCCCGTGCGTCCGGCTCAGCATCTCCAGCTCGGCCACGAAGTTCTCGGCGCTGCGCGCCCGCCACGACTGGGACCAGAAGAGCTGCTGCGAGCAGAAGGAGCATTGCTGCTTGCACCCCCGGGACGAGGAGACAATGGCGAGCCGGGCATTGTTCTTCGCCCGGTAGGTGTAGATTGGCCACTCCACCAGGTCCCAGGCGGTGGGAAGGGTGTCCAGGTCGTGGATGTAGGGGGCCCTGGGGGTGACCACCACCCCGCCGTCGCGCCAGAAGGCGAGCCCTTCCACCTTCTTCGGGTCGTCGCCGGCATTGAGGCAGGTGCAGAGCTGGGGAAGCGTCACCTCCCCCTCTCCCCGGACGATGTAGTCTACCGCCGCGTGGTCCCCCTTCAGGATCTCGTCGTAGCAGAAGGTGGCGTGGACGTTGCCGAGGACCGTGACGGTGCGGGGATTGATCTTCTTGGCGAAGGCGAGGAGTTTCACCGCGTCGACGATGGAGGCGGTAAAGGCGGTGGTGGCCACGACGTCGGGGCGGAACGCCTCGATCCGCTTCTGGATGTCGGGCCACTTGTGCCAGAGGGACATGGCGTCGTAGTAATCGACCTCGTACCCCGCGGCCCGGAGCGACCCGGCAATATAGACGAAGCCGACATTCAGCCAGGTGCCGGCAGACTCCACCACACCGGAGTGATACGGGGGGGTGATGAGGGCGACTCGCTTGATCTTCATCGAACTACTCCTCAAACAAGTTGAAAACACAGCCATCTTGTAAAGCAAGAAATAAGCCGCTTTGGATTAAAATTAAAAATCACATATTTATCCAAAAAAAACAAGGCCTTTGTCGCACGGGAAACTGGAAGGCGGAGGGAGGGAAGCCCCGGCATATGGCGGGAACGGCGGAGCTGGCTGCTATCCGTGGAACACCTTCGGGTAGACGACGAGATATCCGGCACCGAAAATGGCGAGGAGGACGACATGCTTGATGATGAGCATCCGCCGCCGCACCCGCTCCGCGTCGGGGCCGTACCAGTTCTCGATGTAGGTAAAGGTCCGCCCGGCGCCTGTGGCCGTTATGGCCACCACGGCGGCGATGCTCTGCCAGAAGAAGTTGCGCTCTATGCCGTTGAGGATGGGGGCCACGTCCGGCCGGGAGCCGTGGAGCCGGTGCATGAGGCCGATGGCCACCATGAGCGCCAGCCAGTAACCGGCGGCAAAGTCGTGAATGAAGCCGTTGAAAACGATGGCGGCTTTCCTGATGTTCATCAATTTCCCGCCTCCACGCTCTTCACCTCCCGCACCATCAGCCGGTCCCCCTTAAGCGCCAGGCGGTAGGCAAGATGGTAGACGACCCCCTTCTCGTCGCGGGTCACCTTCCCCGTGTCGATGTTGAGGTGGCGAAAATCCCAGACCTCCCGCGTCCTTACCGACGCGGACGAGACATTCGGGAAGCGGAAGTCGGAGAACGCGATCTCCCTGAGGGCCGGAATCATCCTCGTCCGGGCCTCGCCGAGGGCGGCCATGTGGCTGTAGACCTTCGTGGCCTGCTCCATCTCGGCCACCTCGGTGAGCGGGGTCATGTTGAGGCTCTCGTACCCCTGGGCCAACAGCTGGTTGTAACGCCGGACGGTCTCCTCCACCCGGCGCTTCTCGTCGGCATGCCGGTCGCAGCCCGAGAGGACGAAGACGAGAGTCATGGACGTCACGATATGGACAAAACGGCTCATCGGTCAATCTCCTTGTATCTGTGTTGGGGGAACGGCCCCTTGCGGGGGGCGCCCCCCTTCCAGCATCTCCTCGATGACCTCGCCGCAGGGGCAGAAGGCCTCCTCTTTCCCGAGCCGTGACACGTGACGGCTGATGGAGAATTTCATGTAGGCGTCGAGGAACGAAAAGATCTTCCGGTCTCCCATGGGACCCACCGGTCTGTGCGACGGGACACGCGACACCTTGCCGTCGACGAGCTGCGCCCGGCCGATGATCTCGAAACCGTCACCGGTCCGGTAGCCTAGGTTGTCGGTCTGGACGGCGAGGACCGTCGGAAGGTTGGCGAGATCGAAATGGCGCAGCAGCCCCACCTCTCCCACGGGGAGGGGGCGGCTGCAGGTCTCCACGTCGTAGGCTACGACCCGGGCCCACGGCAGATCGGGCTTGCGCCGTCCGCCGCCTCCTCCCCGCACCCTGTCCCGCAGGGTGGCATCGACGTAGTTGGTGCTGCACTCCGCCATGCCGAGGACGTTCACACAGAAAGGGTCGGGGACGCCGAGCATCTCATGGCACTCCCGGAGGTAATCCCCCCGCGTCCGCTCCCCGAACTTCCCCCGATACCCGCCGCCGTCCACGATGCGGCTCCCCGGCGCGAGACAAAAGCGCAGCCCGTTGGCCCGCAGGGCGTTGAAGAGATAGACGAAGGCCGAGGTGGAGCCGATGAGCGCCACCGGCACCCCCTTGCGCTCGAATTCCTTCATCGCCTTCAGGAGCGCGCCGGTCTTCATGCCGGTACGGGTGATGAAAAAACCGCTCCCTTCGGAGCCAAAGTGCCTGATCGTCTCTGCCATCCCGACGGCCATCCCCATATTCGGGGCGCTCTTGGGAGAGGGGGCGAGGACCAGGATCGGCATCCGCTCCCCCTCGGGAAAGAGGTACTCCCCCATGACCCACCGGTTGGAGGAAAGGACCAGCTCCCGGCCGTACCGGTCGCGCAGGATGATCCCCCGCAGGTCGGGGTTGGTGGTTCCTCCGGTGATGTTGGCCATCACCGCCTTCTCCCGGGGAAAGGAGACCACCAGCGACTTCTTGAAGCCGTCCGACGGATAGGCCGGAATGTCGCGCCAGCTCGCCACGCCGTCCACGTTCACCCCTTTGAGGTCACAGTACTTCCGATATGTCTCGTTCGCCTCGTACTGGTAGCGGAAGGTCTCCAGGCAGAGGTCGTTGAACTCCCCCTCCCCCCCTTCCGACCAGATGAACGAATTGATCCGGTTGAAGAGCTCCCTGCGGCGGCGTGCGAACTGATCCATGGGCGACGGCTCCTACTTGAAGTATTCCGAATGGACCGACGCCCCGAGGATCGGCGTGAAAAAGAGCGCCAGGAGCGACAGCATGAAGCAGAAGATGAAGAACAGGGCCGATTTCTTCCCCGTGAACCGGAAGAAGCGGCGCAGGTGGAGGTGGATGCCGAAGGCGATCCAGGTGATGAGGGACCAGGTCTCGATAGGGTCCCACCCCCAGAACCTCCCCCACGACTGGTAGGCCCAGATGCTCCCAGCCAGCATCCCGATCCCCCAGAAGACGAAGCCGAAACCGGCGAAGCGGCCGGCCAGCAGATCCATCGTCTCCGGATCGGGGAGCCGGGCGAGCCACGGCGCCGACTTGCGCCGCTTCAGGAGGTAGAAGACGGAGAACGCCAGGGCCACCAGCATGGGCGCCAGGGCGATCTTGTAGAAGGAGACGTGTAGCACGAGCCAGATGCTCCGGAGCGTCGGCGGCAGTTTCGTCACCGACGGACTGATGAAGATGCTGAGGGCCACAAAGAGAAAGGCCGCCGGAAAGACCAGGATGCTCGCCGGCCGGATCCGCGGAATGGAGCGCGCGGCCACCAGAAAGAATGCCACCATCATGAACGCCATGGAGGAAAGGACCTCGTGACGGGTGATGTAGGGGCCGTGCCCCACCGCCCGCCACCAGATGCCGAGGGCCACCCCGTGCACCGCGAGCCCCGCGGCGGCAATGCGGTAACCGAACTTCTCGGGGCGCTCCCGGTCGAAGATGACTCCCCAGGTATTGGCGACGGCGGCAATGACGTAGATGACGACGGCAGCCCACTGGATGGTGGTGACGAGGATGAAATCGCTGGTCATGTTCAGGTTCTCCCGGCAAAACGATGCAGGATCGTTTCGAATTCATCGCGATAGAGCTTCTCGGAGCCGGCGGCCCGCCAGCTCACCCGGCACCCGCCGTCGGCGTCGCGGACGGTGAATTCCCGCGGCGGGAAGAAATAGTTGAACGCCCCCCCGAGGACGATGATGAAGAAGCCGAAAAAGATCCCCCCCATCCCGACGGTGTCGATGAAGATGAGGCCGGCCCAGCGCTTCACCGCCACCAGCGTGGCCCGGTAGGGGCCGAGCATCCCCGTCCCCCCCCTCGTGAGGGAGAGGTCGGCCACGACCCTTCTCCCCTCCGTAAGCCGCAGCACCAGCTCGGGGTTCTCCCCCGCCATCGTCCGGCGCGAGGCATCGGCGTAGTACTTGGCCTTCAGCCCGTAGGGGGACCAGGGGAGGATGAACTCGCCATAGCCGGCCCGATCTCGCTTCGGCGGGTAGGGGATCGGGAAGATCTCGTCATGGCGCCCCCCCCGTTCATCCACGAGCCGCACGTAGAAGGCGTGACCCTGGCGCTTCCCCTGAAACACCCGGATCCCGTCGTGGTAGACGGTGCTGTTGATGTGCATGCCGTAGGAAGCCGCCGCCCCCGTGGGGGAGAGAAACGAAAAGTCGGTGTAGAGCTGCTTGAGGTTGTCGTTCTCCCAGAACTCGGCCCGGATCCGGTCGAGCCGCACCGGCTGCGGAAGCCGCAGGGAGTGGGAGATGAGCCCCCGCTCCTCGCTGGTCCACGGCATCCCCGGTACGTACACCTCTCCCTCGATCAGCTCCACGAGTCCCCGCTTCTCCAGAAGCACGATCATCAACGAGGCCACGATGGTGACGGCAATCCCCAGATGAAGGAGAAAATTCCCCCAGTAGCCCCAGGGATGACGCACCAGGCGGCGCCCTTCCCCCCGCTTTCCCACCGGCAGATAGCCCAGCTTACCGATCGCGGCGACCACCTCGGAGCCCGGGACGGCCAGCACCGCCGTCTCCCCCCCTTCCCCCGGCGGGGAGAAGGTCCGCCGGGACGCTGCCCGGAACTGCTCCACGGTCGACAGGGAGAGGGAAACGAGGAACACCAGCAGAATCAGGGCAAACCAGGGGGAGGTGTACACATGGTCGAGGGCGAACCACCGCATCAGGATGGCAAACGTGGGGTGGGCGAGCTGCCACTTCTCCAGCTCTGCCGGCGCGGTCAGAAACCGCTGGGGGATGAAATACCCCCCCACAACCACGCCGAGCATCAGACAGATGAGAGAGATGACCGTGGAACGGGAGAGGAAAAAGCGTTTGAGGGATTTCATCGGGGGGACATGGTCCTCGACGTCGGTATCGGAACACCCGCTGGTGTTTTTCTTACCGTTTGTTATAGGCGATATCCCCCAAAATTTCAACGGTAGTTTAAAGGGTTCCAATCCCCGGCATTGGGGGACATTCACTGTTCCACAGTTGATTAAGGGAACGCTCGTTCACCACGACGAGCGCTCACGGATGCTTTCGTCAGGCTGCCAGCTTTATGGTGGTGCTGATCTCGTCCCAGGGAACGAGATAGAGCCCCCCGGCATTTTTTTCCACCAATCCGAGCACCTCCAGCTCCTTGATGTCGGTGTGAACATTCCGGTATTGACGGTGGAGAGTCTTCGCCAGTGCATTGATGCTGGAAGGCCCTGTCTTGTGCAGAACATTCAGAAGCTCGAACCGCTTGGGAGTGAGATACCTGAGCAGGGTCTGCAGGTCCCCGAAGTAAAGACGTTCGACCGGTTTTTCCGGTCGCCAGCCGGCATCGAGCTTCTCCGTCATGTCGATGGCCTCCTAGGACAACTCTCGGCCCGGACCCGGTCAAGCCAGCCATCTCCCCCGAAATTTCAACGACAGTTTAATGGGTTCCAACAGACTTGCCCCGCTCGTTGTCCTACATCCTCTACACAAACCACAGAGAAGCATCCCTGCCGAAAAACTCAGGCAGCGGGATTCCCTGCCCTCCTACAAGCAGTGGCCGGGCATCGGGATATCGGCTGCGGAACCGGGCAAGTCCCGACGATTTCCCGCTCCTGCCGCTTTTCACCTCAATTGCCCAGACATCGCGTCCCCGTGTGACCACGAAATCGACTTCATGGTCACCATCGCGCCAGTAGGTCACCATGTATTCAACCGAATTGAGGTTGCACAGGTAGGCGCCCACGGCATTCTCCACCAGGCGCCCCCACCAGATCGTATCGCCGAGGGAATCGGCAAAACTCTTAGTGGAAAGGGCATTGACCAGGGCATTGTTCCAGAGCACCAGTTTGGGGCTGCTGCCACGCTTTCTCTGCTGGCCCCGGGAGAAAAGCTCCAGGCCGCTTATGAGAAAAGCCGATTCGAGCAACTTCAGGTAATGGGCAAGAGTAGTCGTATTGCCGGCATCATGGAGTTGGCCGAGCATCTTGGTGTATGAAATCGACTGAGCCGGCAGGGTGGCGGCAAGGGCGAACAGATGGCGCAGCAGAACCGGCTTGGTAATCTTGCTCATCTGGAGCACGTCGCGAGCCAGCACGGTCTCAATCAGGGAATCGACGATGTAACGCTTCCAGGATGTTTCATCATCGGCAAATGATGCAGCCCCCGGATAGCCGCCGAAGTAGATCCACTGCTCGAGGCTCCAGCCGAAGGCGTCCCGGCATTCCTGATACCCCCAGTGGCTGCAGCGATGCAGAAAAAACCGGCCGGCAAGGCTTTCGCTCAACCCTTCCTGCATCAGGAGGGCCGATGAGCCGAGGACCATGACACGGATATCGGAGGCGGCCGAGCGGTTGTCCCAGAGGAGCTTCAAGATTTCACTCCATCCCCGCACCTTCTGCACCTCGTCGAGGATGAGAAGGACCGGCGCGCCGGATGCCGTCCCCTCGGCAACCGCCCGGCGCCATTGGGTCTCGATCCAGGCCGCATCCAGCGGCACCGGGCTATCGGCCGTGGCATATATTGCGGGAATGCCGATGGACTTTTCAATCCGGCGGGCGATGGTGGTCTTGCCCACCTGCCGTGGGCCGATCAGGACCTGAATGACCGGCGTAGGACGGGAAAGAAGGGTCAGGAGCTCTGACTGAAGGGGGCGTTCGTAATCCATAACCCCTTTATAGCAAAAGGGTTTTCTTGATTCAACCAATTTTACTCAATCACTGAGCAAAATTACTCAATCACACTCCATATAGTCTTGCTTCAGACCAAGCGGCCACAATGCCCCCCCGAGGACAATCAAGCAGTTCGAACGCCATCTTGTGCAAAGATTTTTACCTGGAACAGACCGAGACCGCCCCAACCTTCTCGCTCGACTCCTCGAGGTATTCGTCGTCGACGTTGACCGCCCAGAGGTCATGGCGTTCACCGGCCATGTTGCGCGTAGCAAGCATAGGGCTGTTCCGTGCCTTGCAGGTGCTTGTGATCTCCCTTGCCCCGCTCGTTGTCGTAGCGCACCAGGCATGTGCCGTCGAGCCTGCCGCAATAAAACATACCCATATTATGCCGTCAAGCTGCGATTTAAACAGCAGCGCCCACGATGTTTCTGTCGGACAACGCTGAGGCATCCCTCACTCGAAATGGATTGATGATTGGGAAAAAAGAGCGCCATTAGGGTCCAACTTGCCGCGGAGAAGAAGGATACGGAGATGGAGATTCTAGGCGTGGATTAAACCAAGTTATATTTATTTATTATAATTGTTATTTTTTAGTTTACATTATCTTGCAAAACCGATAGCATTCCGACCTTTATTTGCACAAAAAGATTGTGCAATTATTACTTTCTTGGGAGGAATTGGATGAAAAGATTGAAGTTATTGCTGGCGTTTTATCTCGTTGTTGGCGTTGCTTCCTCGGCGGTGGCTGGGGTCAAGCGTGATGTGCCATTGCTTTATCAGACACTTGGCACAAAGAATACACCTATTGCCGTTGGGCTCACCCCACGTGGCATGGCATTCGATGGACTCAACATGTGGGTAGCCAACTATGACTCCGGAACCGTATCAAAAATAGATATTTACACAAACAACGTTATTGCCACCATTTCTGTAACCGGCACTCCAGCCAGTCTTACGTTCGATGGTACGTACGTCTGGTGTGTTTCCGACAGCAATGTCTACCAGATTGATCCGTCGCAAAATTCAGTGATTGGATCAGTCGCGCTGTCTGGTTACGCGTGGGGTTCCGCTTTTGATGGACAATACCTTTGAATTTCCACCGGAGCCGGAACAGTCGACAAAGTTGACGTGAATACTAATACCCGCCTCCAGTCCATTCCTATTGGTTTTGACGGCGCCGCTGCCGTATTATTCGACGGCAAGTATCTTTGGGTCGCCAACAACGGCAACGGCATTTGCAAGATTGATCCTTCTACTGACTCTATTGTCTTCTCCTCGACCAGCATAATGGGTGCTCCCTCAGTGAATGGCATCGGCTTCGATGGTACTCACATCTGGCTGCCTGACTTCAACAACAACGTGCTGAACAAGATTGATCCAGAAACAAACACTGTTGTTGCAACAATCCCTGCCGGGAATGGCGCACGTGGCATTGCCTTCGACGGTACCTATATCTGGCTGGCAAATTCCTACGATGCCACTATTATGCGTATCGACATTACTACCAATGCGATTGTCGAAACAATCCAACTCCCCGCCGGGACACGCCCATACAACTTTGTATTCGATGGGACACACATGTGGGTAGCTGACCAAATTTCTGGCGGTGGCAGGGTATTCAAGATTCTCGTCAGAGGGAATTAAATTAAAATAGATATATAAGTTAATTATAAGCCTTAGTTTCAGACGACACAGAACGGGGGAGCCTCGCAGCTCCCCCTCTCATGTCACCCCGAATACAAGCCAAACACGACTGTTCCTGCCAAACTGCTTTTTGTTGGCTTCAATATCAGCTATCCCCCAAGCCTTACCTACCTAATAATCCACTGCGTCGGATTTGAAGTCTTCCGAGCCGACCGGCTGGCCGCAGAAGCTGATTCGTTTGACTTGCCGTGTATCCAATTTGTCGGTCCCTCCTATTTCCCTAGCGTACTCTAGAGAAACGGAGGCGAAATGTTCAGCTTTTTTTGCCCGTGGCTACGGTTTTCAGGGTTACAAACGGGGATTGCTCCCTCCGCGTCGGGAATTACACGGCAGTTGTGGCGATTACGAAAGCTGGGCATCATCAAAAAGATTGCGGGAACTTATCGCTACTATCTCACTCGGCTTGGTCGTAGCGTCATTGCCGCCTGCTGCCGATTGACTGAACAGACTATTGTCCCTGCCCTCTCATGACAAAGTTTGCTCAAATATTGCAAAGACTCAAGTTGTAAGAAACTAAAGTCCGTGATCAGGTTGCGTATGTCCTCGAATTCATAGGGCTATTCCGTGCCTTGCAGATGTTTAGCTCTCCCTTGCCCCGCTCGTTATTGAAGCGCACCGGGCATGTGATGTCGGGCCTGCCGCAATAAAGGTACAAGAGCCTCAACTATCTGAAATACTCCGCATGAACAGAACTCCCCATATGGGATGTCACGAAATATGATATCAGAGACATGATGAAACAGAATACAAAGAACCAGGCAGCCCTGCTCCCGTTCCACCGGAAGAATCGGCGCAGGTGCAGATAGACGCCAAAAAACAGCCACGTGATGAGCGACCAGGTCTCCACCGGGTCCCATCCCCAGTAACGGCCCCACGACTTGTAAGCCCAGATGGAACCGGCCAGCATGGCAATGGCCCAAAAGATAAATCCGAATCCGGCAAAGCGATATGCATAGAGGTCGATAACGGAGAGTTCGGGAAGACGCTGCAGCCAAGCAACCTGAGAGCCCCGCCCCTTCATAAGATAAAAAACGGAGAAGGCGACGGCGATGATCAGGGTTCCAAGGGCGATCTTGTAGAAGGCAATATGAAAGACCAGCCAGACTCCTCCAAAGGTTGGGGGGAGGGTGCGGATCCCGGGATTGTAGAAGTTTGCTATGGCCAGCATAAGGAATGCCGAAGGAAAGACGAAGATGCTTACCGGCCGCAATCGCGGATAAACGAGGAGAAAGAGGAAGAACATCACGATACTGAACCATGAGACCGAGGAAAGCACCTCGGACGGGGCCATGTAAGGGCCGTGTCCCACCATGCGCCACCACAGGATGATGGAAGTGGTGTGTATAACAAAGCCGCATGCGACGGGCCGGAAACTGCGGCGCTCCATCTTCTCGTTGCCGAATACCAGGCCGTACACATTGGCAATGGTTGCCACCACGTAGAAAAAGACGATTATCCAATTTACCGCGACATAATAGGCAATGCCCCTATCCATCTGATTTTTCTCCCGACAGTTGTGCCTCCAGGGACTCGAATTCCTCCCGGTAGAACTCGGCAAACCTGTTTGCACGCCAGAAAACCCGGGCGCCCCCTTCGGGGGATGAACAGATCGCCACCTCCCGAGGAGGGGTAAAATAGTGCAGAACGCCTCCCAGGCAAATAATGAAGAAGCCGACGAATATCCCGGGAATGCCGCTCAGTTTGACAAAGGTCAGGCCCGACCACCTTCCGATCTTTTCCAGACGGAATCCGTACCCCGCTATCGTCCCCTCCTTCCCTGGTGTCAGGTAAACCTGTCCCCGCTCCGTTCCGGACTCATCGAGCCGCAGCACAAGGAGGGGGTTTTCACGGTTAAGAGAGCGCTTCTCCGCATCCGCAAAATACTTCACCCGCAGCACGCTGTTCTTCCCGAGCTTGTCCGGATAATCCGCGTAGCTCGCCGCATCCGGTTTGTCGGGATGCGCGAGCAAGAGTTGGACAACACTTCGCCTGCCGTCCGGCGTCGTCACGGTAAGATAAAACGCATGCCCGAACTCAAGACGCTGGTAGATGCGCAGGCCCCTGTAATCGAGCGGCTGGTTCACCGCCACGGTGCGCGACGCAACCGGCGTATCGCCATCAAAAAAGGTGAGCGCCGAGGCGACCCGCTTCACCGCAAGACTCGGCCCAAACTCGTAGTCGGTCCGGTCAAGGCGCACCCCCTGATCGAGCACGAATGGCCGGGCAAGGAGCCCCAGATCCAGAGTCGGCCATTCCTGACCGGGAGTGAACACTTCCCCCTCGGCAAGATTAATCGATCCCCGCTGTTGGATCAGGGCGATCCAGAGAGAGGAAACGATCACCACCAGCATCCCGGCATGGAACAAGACATTTCCCCAGTATCCCCAGGGATTCCGGACCATCCGGACAGTCGTGGCTCTCCCGATGCGCCGGTATCCGTGCCTGACGAGAAGGGAGGTCAACTCAGTAACACCCAGGCTGGTCACAATGCCTTGCCCTGCTGTTACGGCGGCATCTCCGAATGTCTGCCGCAGGGCGAGCCTGACCTGTTCCCGGCACGAGAAAAGAAGGGAGATTATAGTGAGGAACAGAATAATGGCAAAGACAGGGTGGGTATAGATATGGGTCAGGCCGAGCTGTTCCGCCAGCGGGGCCAGCCGCGGATAATCAGCACGCCACTTTGCTTGCCCAGCCGGGCCCAGCAGAAACGCCTGGGGAATGAAGCTTGCCAGCAGCATGGACGCCAGCGCCAGCAGGATCAGGGCAAGTACCGTATTGCGGGCGAGAAAAAAGCGAGGGATATGTTTCATGACGACGTGGTTCACGACCGGAACAGTTTCATTGCCTCCGCGTTGCGGGGAAAGGTGATATTTCGGATATCACTATAGGTTCAATCCAGTTCGCGAGTCAAGGACGTCCCGCCGGCGCCGCGGCGCCCGCATCGGTATGCCCAGTATGCTTGGCGTTCCTCCGCCGGTCGATCACCGGCCATGGAATGACCGTATTGGTGCTCTTGCCGCCGAGGGTCGCCACGTTGGTGATGATCCAGCGACCATCCCGGCGCTTCAGCGTATATTTCATCTCGTAGACAAAATCCTTCTCCTCGTCGAACTTTCCCCCGGTATTGAGATTCACATGGGTATAGTCCCAGGTTTCCCTGGTAACGACGGTAGCCTCATCGGGCTTTGCCATGTCGATGTTCACGAACGAAATGTTTTTCAGGGTCGAATCCAGGCGCAACCTCCCCTCGCCGAGTGCCGCCATGTGAAAATAGAGCTTTTCCGCCTGTTCCGGCGTCGCCACCTCCTGCAAGGGATTCATGTTCATCTTCCTGTACCCATCGATGAGGAGCTGGTTGTATCGTCGTATCGTCCCCTGGACCTGCTGCACGTCCCTATCATTCGACGCGGAACAGCCGTAAACCGTAATCATAAATGAACAACAGATTATGAGGCTATACAGGTAATTAAGGCGCTTCATGTTAAACCTCGCTGTTTCGATGCGATGATACCATTTCCCATCCATTGAACCAATGGAAAAGGCCGGGACAGTGCCCGGCCCTCCAATGTTGCTCTCTTGCGGTCAGTACACACTACCAGACCACAGTACTTCCTGCCGAATTATGGTCGCTACATGAACCGTTAGTTGAGTAACAGTTAGACTTTGAAGGGGTCGTCGACCACTTGACAATGCCCTGGAGGTAGAGGGTTCCGCCGCCGTTGCCGTCCGGCTTGTACCGCGCCGGCGCGTTTGTCCCGGTAATCAGGCGGTTGGTCTTGCCGCCGTGCGGCACGCGGATATGGCAGCCGACACAAGGCTTGCCGGTATGAGCACTATCCCGCGAAGTCCATGACCCGTTGGCATTATGACCGGTGGTCGTCGTAACATGGCAGTTGTCACAAAAGCTCGTGCCCCCCATTGTCACCAGCGTCCCGGCTGAGCCCCCGTTACCGCCCGTAGTCGTGTAAGGCCAGTTCTTGTACGTGCCGGTCAGCATCCACTTGACGGTGGAACCGTGTGGCCCCCTGGTCGTGGCGTTATCACTGTCATGGCAGTCTGCGCAGGTCATGACCTGCGTGCCGACGTTCGTCCATGGCGCTTTCATCTGGGTGTTTTTCAACGGTTTCGGCGCAGCCGAATTGGCGTAGTTGTTCAGCGACTGGATGACCGGGTGTCCCGACTTGTTGTTCGGGTTGAACTCGAGGCCCAGGTCGGTCCAAGCCGTAGCGCCGCTCCCCCCCCAGCTGGTGACGCTCGAGTTGGCGCCGGAGTGGCACTTGAAGCAGACCTGCCATTCGGCGGTGGCGGTAATGAGCGGGGCGGTCGTCGTGCTCGGGTTGTAGGTCGTCACCCCGCCCCAGTTGGTGCTGCTCCAGGTCGTGACACCGACGCCGTAGGCACCCCGCATGACGGTGGCCAGCGTGGCGTTCCCCGGCGTATGGAGCCCGGACTTGAGCGCGTGGGGGTTGTGGCAGTCGACGCACTCCACGTGCTTGTTGGCGCTGATGAAGGCGCGGGTCTCGTCGACCGGCGACGGTTTGTGGATCCCGACGTACCCCTGGACGTTGTGGCCATAGCCGGAGGTGCCGGGGTCACCGTAGGTCCAGTAGACCATTCCCGGCAGGGTCAGGTTGCTCGGGGCGCCGGTGCCGTAGTAGTAGAAACCGACCCGCGAATTCGTGGTACTCGATTCATTGGTCAGCATCGCCAGGTCGACGACGATCTTCTCCCCGGCGTTCAGGGTGACTGCCCCGAGGTTGATCGCGATCTGGAGGTTGGCTCCGGGTGCCACCGCGGTCGAGAGCTCGGTGGAGTATGTTCCCTTGGCGATGATGTCCGCCCCCTTGCTCCCGGCGGCCGGGGCGATGCCAATCCATTTGTAGACCCGGTAGCGGATCTTGGCGTTCAGGTAGCGGTTCGACTCGCGGGCGAAGATGTTGATGACCCAGGAACCGGCCGGCACGGTGGTGGTGGCCTGAACCAGCGGCGAGACGAACTTCACCATCGGATAGTAGCTCGTCCCCGACTGGGTGCCGGTCTTGCTGATGATGTCGGCGGTGTAAATGGTAGTCGGGTCCCACGGCGACATGGAGCGGATCGCGTAGGCGCCGCTGCCGGCGACGAAGGTATCCCCCAGATCGCCGTCGTTGGCCGGGCTGGCCGGCATGGGGTTCGTCGGGTACGAAGCCCCGGCATAGTCGGTCTGGCTGATCCCCGGCTTGAAATAGAGCTTGTTGGTGTAGCTCTGGGTCGGGTTTGGATTTCTGGCGCCGTTGTTCTGCATGATGGCGTAGATCCCCTCGGTGCCGGCATCCATGGTATGCACCCCGTAATAATCGTAGCCCGCCTTGGCCTTGGGGGGTCCGCCGCCCGGGTTGGAAGCGGCAATGGAGCTGTGGCAGCGGTAGCAGATCTGCTCCTCGGCCGTCTCGCCGCCGGCGGCGCCGAGCGAGCCCTGGAGCCGCCGGACCCCTCCCGCATGGTTGCCGAAGGAGTCGGCGGAGGAGGTAATGTTCATGAAGAGCGAAGTTTCGTTCTCCCGGGCGTTGTGGCACTTGGAGCAGTTGCTCTGGGTCCTGCTCCCGTCGCTGAAAAACTTCGCCGGGACGTAATACTGGTGCGACGAGGAAGTGAAGTTGTTGTAGGTGATTGCCGGCGTTATGGTCACCCCGGTGTCGTTGCGGCGATAGGTGGTGTCTTTGGTCTTGGCGCTCGAATGGCAGCTGATGCAGATCCCGCCGGTGCCGTCCTTGACGAAATCCGCATTGGTGTAACCGGCGCCGGCCGTCGGCACGACGGAGATGTTGGTCCGGAGGTTGTAGGCCCGGCCGCCGCTGTTGCTGGTGTTCAGGTTCGGGCTGAACTTGTCGTGGTCGACGTGGCACATGGTGCAGCGCCTGGAGAGGGAGTTGGTGCCGCTGACGGCGTCGCCGTTGGGCGAGGTGGTGGTATAGCCCGACGAGTAGTTGCGCATCGAGTGGTGGAACATCGTATTGTCCTGCAGGTCGATGTCGTGGCAGTTGGTGCAGATGTACTTGTTGTTCCAGGCGACGGTGCTCGTTCCCCGGTTGTGCGAATCGTCGACCGGGTGGCAGGAGACGTTGCTGCAGGTGCTCGTCCCCGGCGAGGCCGCGTAGTTGTGCTGGACGGTGACGGTGATGGTGCTGTTGGTGGAGTCGCCGTCGCGGAATGTTCCCCCCGCCACGACGTTGTAGGTGCCGTTGCCGTGATCCCCCGGGTTGGTGCCGTCGATGGCGGTATTGCTGGCCGTCACTGTGGCGTGGCAATTGAGGCACTGGGTCTCGCCCGTGGGGGTCGCCCGCTTGTCGAGGTGGTAGGTGTGGGCGTTCGGCTTGTCCGGTGCGGTGGTGGACGAGGCGTACTGCGGCGCGGCGGCGCGGTAGTCGGGGAACGAGCCGCCGACACCGTGGCAGTCGTAGCAGTTATCGGTGGTCCCCCAGACGGGGGTGGTCTTCGTCACCGGCGTTGTGCCGCTCCAGACGTACTTGCCGTCGCTGTGGCACTTGACGTTGGTGCAGGTGGCAAAGCCGGCGGCGCCGGTGGAGGTCTTGGCATAGGCGCCGGTGACGTTGGCGCCGCCGTAGGTGGCGGTCCCCACGACCCGCAACGCGGCGAGCTTCAGGTCCACCGACTTGTTGACGTGGGTGGTGAAGTCGCTGATGGCGGTGCTGCCGCTGGTGACCGTCACGCTGTGGCAGTCGCCGCAGTTGAAGCTCTTCACGTGCTTGGTGTGGGAGCCGGTGGCGATGGGGGAGAGGGTCTTGTCGCCGTGACAGCCGGTACAGTCGAGGGTGTTCCCCCAGGTCGGGCTCCGGTAGGTCGGTGCGGCGGCATTGAAGCCGTTCGAGTGACAGTAGAGACTGGTGCAGCTGCCGTAGCTGGCGCTCGGGGCAACGGCATTGGTCCCGCCGCTGTTGGCCCCCCGGTACTTCGCGCCCCCACCGATCCGGACGTCGGTGGAGTTGAGCGCCCACCGGACGTTCCCCTGGACGTGGCTGTTGTCGGTCACGCTCGGGTGGCACTTGGCGCAGGCGAAGCCGTAGTTGCCGGCGCTGTTGCCGGCATGGGTGGTGTGGCTGCCACGGCTGGGGGGGACGGCATTGGTGGCGCCGTGGCAGGCGCCGCAGGCGGCCTGGGAGGGACCGCCGACCCACGACGGGCGGTAGACGCTGCCGCCGCTGCCGCTCCAGTTACCGTGGCAGGCGACGCTGCAGCTGTTGCCGTAGCCGGCGCCGGTGCTGACTGTGGTACCGGCCGAGCCGGAGACGAAGCTGTAGCCGTTCGAGAGCGGTCCGTGGCCGCTGAAGTTGCCGTAACCGAGCGAGCCGACGAAACCGGGGACGTTGCTGCCGTTGGCGTTGAACCCCATCTGGATGGTCTTGCTGACGTTGGGCATGTCGCTGCCGTGGTGGCAGGTATCGCAGAGCATCCCCCGGTAGGTGGGCTGGGCGCCGGCATGGCGCAGGTGGGCGCCGGCGCTGGCCGGGCTGGTGGCGCCGGTCGGAGCGGCGCCGTTGACGTCGTTTCGCCAGACGAGGCCGGTGTTGGTGCTGCCGTTGGTGTCGGCGGTGGTCGGGGGGGTGCCGTGGCAGATGTCGCAGGTGGCCCGAAACCCCTTGTCGTGCGGGTGGCAGAACGAGGTGCAGTCGCGGCCGTTGTAATGGTTCTTCACCGTCTGGCCGCTCGGGTTGAAGTTATGGTAGAGGTTCTGGCTGTGGCACGCTTCGCAGACCCGCTGGGAGGTGGTGCGCCCCCCGGCGTCGCTGCCGAAGCTGGTGATGCTGCTGAAGACGACGGCGGTGTTGACCCCGCCCGGCAGGGCCGTCCCGTCCGGAGCGCTGATGGTGGAGCGGAGCGCCTTGATGTTGCTGGCCCCGGGCTGGTGGCAGACGTTGCAGGTAAAGGCGCCGTACTTGCCGATGGCGGTCCCCCAGTTGCCCCCCCACTTGGTGGTGCCGGGGAAGCGGGTGCTGTCGTGGAGCAGCCCGTTGTCGAGGGCCGCCGGAAGCGTGACCGTGACGGTCTGTTGGGCCGGCTGGCCGCCGCCGGTCCCGTCCGGGTCGCTGTAGGTCATCCGGACGTCGTAGACGTGGGCCGGGGTCAGGTTGGCGATGGCGGTATCGTAGGGGCTCGCGAAATGGCTGCCGCTCTTGCTCTTCCAGCCGGGGCTCGCTTGGTCCTGCCACTCGACCAGGTAGGTGTTGTTGCCGTTGGAGTCTCCCGTATAGGGCATGTCGACGTTGATGCTGTTCGGCCCGAGGGCGATCGCCGTGGCGGTACCGGGAACCGTCGCATTGTTGGGGAGGGCGATTGCCGTTAGGGTGAAGGTATAGCTGGTGGTCGGCGGCTCCACGTTGATGCCGTCCGCATCGTTGTACGTCGCCTGGATATCGTAGGTGAAGGCGTTGTTGAGTCCGGTAATGTCGACGACATACGGACTCGCCACGTGGGGAGCGCTGACTATCCGGTCGGTCCAGAGGATGTCGCCGGTCTTGCGGTATCTGACCGTATAGGTGTTGTTGCTGTTCGGGTCGCTGACGTACGGCATCGTCACCCTGATGGTGGTCGGACTGATACCGAGGGCGGACGGGGTCCCGAGAGAGGTCATGTTGGGGTTCGAGGGAGCAACCGGTCCGGCGGTGACCCCCTGGGCGTAGTTGTAGTAGGCATCGTACGCGTGGATCATGTAGTAGTAACCGGTGCCGTTGGCCACCCCGGTATCGACGAAGGAGGTCCCGGAGCCGACGTAGACCACCTGGGAGGTGCCGACGGTATTGCCTGCGGCGTAGCTGAGCCCCTTGACCGGATGCCCCACCGCCGGGTTGGTATCCCTGATGATGACCACCCCCGAGAAGTCGAAGCCGGGGTTCGACCAGTTGAGGGTGACCTGGGCATTGCCGGCCACAACGCTACCCCAGCTGGCGTTGGCCGGCGAACTGTTGTCGATGGTGAGCGTGGCGCTCCCGGTGTCGGCGACGGTGATGTTACCCAACTGGGAATGGGTCATCGCCGTGACCTTGCCGGTCACCGCATAGTTTCCTCCCGGGGCCGCCGGCAGCTGCGAATAGCTCTTGGGGATGATCCGGACCTGGTAGTCGGTCGCCGAGGTGGTGGGGATGAGGCCGTAGAGCGGCACCGTCCAGCTGTCGCCGGAGGTCGGGGCGGAGAGCGAGCCGTAGGTGACGGAGTTGTCGGTGCTGGCGACGAGCACCTTGCCGACGTACTGGGACATCCCCGCCGCCAGGGTAACGGTGACGGTGTCGACGGTGTCGTAGATGGAGTTGCTCAGTTGCAGCGAAAAGGTATCGAGCGGGTAGGAGGTGTTGCCGTTCGCCGACGGGCCGATGGTCAGGGAAGGGGGCTCGGCGGAACCGTTCCCCACCGTCACGTCCCCCACCACCGATTCGGAGGTAATCAGCCGGGAGGTGCCGGACGGCGAGGTGCTGGCCGCGGCATAGACGAGCAGCGCCGGCTGGGAGTTGGTGCAGGAAACCAGGTAGCGGACCTCCAGCCGGTGCCCGGCCAGGATCTTGACGGCGGCGTTGCCGAAATTGACCGCCGTGCCCGCACCGTTGGTAAAGCGCTGCAGCGCCGTCGTGCTCTGGGAAAGCGCCTTGGTCTGGGTGGTACCGACCTGGGTGGCGGTGCCGGTGGCCGGATTGTAATCGAAGAGCTGCACCGAAACGCTGGCCGACGTCCCTCTCACCACCATGTAGGCCTCAAACTCGGCCAGCACGCCGGCCTCGATCCGGGTATCGGCGGCGTAGGCCGGAGTGTAGGCGCGGTAGAACTCCTGGTTGGTGAAGTTGGTCCCTCCCGAGACGTCGTACACCCGTGCACGGGCCGACGAGCTGGGGGGGTTGGTGTTCATCAACCCGCGGACGGCGTTGCTCGACCCGATCACTACATTGGTGTCGGTGACGCTGGTCATGGTGGTGGAGCCGTCGACCCCGACACCGGTGGCCGGCAGGGCGTTCAGGTAATAGGTGATCACGGACGCCCGGGAGAGCATCGGCCGGTACCATCCCTGGTACATGAAAACGGTTACCAGCAGCGTAATGGCAATAATCAGGGCGCCTTTGGCCCGAAGGGTCAGTCCGCGAACTTTCCTGACGATTATCCTTCCCATGGCAGTTTCACCTCTTGTAATTCCGGCTTGGGCGGGGAAAGCCCCTCCGTGGACGAATGCATAGACATCTTATAACGACGTATGGCAGCTCTGACAGGTCGTGCGCCCGCCGGTACCGCTCCACTTGATCGCCTGCTTGAAGTGACAGGCGACGTTGGAGCAGGTCTTCGTCCCGGACGCGTAGGTTGCCCCCGACAGGCTGGAAGAATAGGTATCGAAGCTCCCCGAGGTCTTGTAGGTGCCGGTCCTGGTCCAGCCGGCCGGTGCTTTTCTGAGCTGCGCCTTGGATATAATGTTGACTGTCATGAACTTGACGTCAACACTGCCGTTGACATGGGTCACGGCACTGGCGATCACCGCGTTCCCTTTCGGCGAGCCGGTGTGGCAGCCGTTGCAGTTGGCGCTCTTGTCGTTGTACGGAACGGTCACCGTCGTATTATGGCAGATGTTGCAGCTGATGGTGGTCGAGGTGGTCGCCAGGCCGTGGCTGCTCGTTCCGGTGCTTCCTGCAACGGCCAAACCAGTGCTGCCGTTGTAGATGTTGTTGGAGTGAATGCCGACGAGGTGCCCGCCGGCCTGACCGCTGCCGAGCCAGTTGTTGACGTCGTAGTGGGCGGGAGAACCGGCGATGGTGCTGTTCGGGAAGTTGCCGTGGCAGTTGGCGCACCGGTCGCCGGTGAAGGTGCCGCCGTACCAGTCGGGGGTGGTGGCGTAGATCAGGCTGGTCGTGTAGCCGTTACTGTGACAGTAGACCGCCGTGCACTTGATGGAAATCCCGGAGGTGCCGACAATGCCGCTCCCGGTCGCCCCGGGGCCGTTGTCGTTGGTGGCTCCGTTACGGCTCCGCAGGTAACCGATGCCCGCCGCGTTGTTGCTCAAAGCGAGATTGACCCTGCCGTTATTGTGGAAGGTGAACTTGTCAAGGGGATGACAGTTGGAGCAGCCGAAGCGGTAGGTGGCCCCCACCGGGTGGTTACCGGTAAAGTTGTAGAAGGTCGGGATCATCCCACCCACGTGGATGGCGTGGGCACCACTGAGGCTGGCGATCGGATGGCAGAAATTGCAGTCGATGGAGTTGCCGCCCCAGCGCGGCGTCACGTAAACGGTGCCGCTCGTCCGGCCGTTGGAGTGGCAGTAAACGTTGGAACAGCGGCGGCTCTGGTCGTCATAGCTCGGATTGTTGTTGCCGGCTACGGCCGGGTCGAAGCTGACGTTTTTCTGGGTGTTGACGTGGAGCGTCGTCCCTGCGACCAGCGCGGTACCGGTCTGGGTCGTATTGAAATGGCACTTGCGGCAGTCGTTGGCTGCTGATACGTGCTTGTTGTGCGAGTTGTACCAGTTGCGGTCACTGGAGCTGTAGTTGTTGTAGTTCGGTTCGCCGAACTGACTGGTGAAGTTGCCGGCCGGCGGGGTGAGGCTCAGAGTCGCCGTCCCGTAGGCGCCGTGGCACCCCTTGCAGTCGAAGGTGGTGGCGGTGTCGCTCCAGGGGACCATGGTCCGGAACGCCGGGGTGCGCTGTCCGGAGCTGTGGCAGTAGACGGTGTTGCAGGTCCCACCGCTGATATGGCCCGCCCGCAGCCCCGAGTAGTCCTTGAAGGTGTTGACGTGCTTCGTCTTGTTGATGATCGTCCGGTTGTTTTCGACGGTCCTGGCGTGGCACTCCACGCAGCCGAAGGCGGTCCCCACCTTCGGGTTGTAGCCGGCGTCAATATGCTTGCGGTGGTTGTTGGTCGCCAGCACCCTGGCGCTCGTGGCATCGTTGCCATGGCACCCCGTGCAGTCGGTCGGGAAGTCTGTCGCCCCCCAGAGCGGCGTGGAATAGTTGTTGTACGGCGCCGTCGCCGTGGTGCCGTTGGAGTGGCAATAGAGGTTGGTGCAGCGGCCGTAGGCGGTCCCCACATCCTTGGCCAGAGGGGTGGCTGCACCGCCGTACTGGCCGTTCGTCCCGCCGATTGAAGGATCGAACGAGATATCAACCTTCTTGTTCAGGTGCATCGTTTTGTCTTTGATCGTCCGGGAATCGGTGACCGTTGCGCCGTGACATTTGACGCAGTCGATGATCGTCAACGCGCCGTTGCCGATGTGAATGGCGTGCGAGCCGGTCTGCATGGGGGAACCTGACTCGGCATCCCCCAGGTGGCACCCTATGCAGCTCGTGCCGAAGGCGATCGCCCAATTGGGCTGGCGGTTGGGGGGATCGTAGTTGCTCGCCTTGGTGCCGGGGCTGTGGCAATAGAGGCCGCTGCAGGTGCCGCTGCGGTTGGTGTTGTAGAGGTACAGGGGATAGCTCACGTCGCCGGAGTACGATCCGGTGCCGCCGTCGTTGGGGAAGGCGGAGAAGTTGAAGACGATCCCCCGCAGCCCGGCGCTGGTTGCGTGATCGAAGGGGTCCGGCTTGATGGAGTGGTCCGGATGGCACTTCTTGCAGGAGGTGGGGGAATTGCCGAAGTACGTGGTGTGCTTCGGGTGCTGGTTGTCGGCGCCGACCGACGAGTTGTGACAGGTATCGCAGGTCTGGGGCATGTCCGCCACCGCCCGGGAGAGGGGTGCGTTCCCCCGCTGGGGGGTCGTGTTCTCGAAGTGGCAGTTGACGTTGGCGCAGGTATCGAAGACCGGCGTGGCGGTCTGGGGGAAGGAGGTGACGTTCTTGTACCGGGCGGTAAGGCGCGAATTGTTGATATTGGCGACGAAGTCGATGCTGCCGTTGCGGTGGTTGTAGGTCGTCGGCATCTTGTGGCACTTGCCGCAGTTGGCCGTGCTGTTGAGGATCCAGGCATGGGTATTGTGGCTCCCGACAAACTGGCCGGTGGAGACGTTGCGGTAAGTAGCATCGGCCGGCGGCATGCCGTGGCATCCCGAACAGCTCGTGATGTTGCCGGCCCTGGCCGCATCGACAGGGGCAAAGAGCACGGCGCCACACGCCACCAAGAGCAACAACGCAGACATCACCACCGAGCAGCCGTTGAACCCTGCCTTTTTCGCCTTCCTCATGACCACCCTCCGCCTCTCTCCGCCGGTCTGCCGAACGCCCTCGCAAGGAACGCCATTAATGGGACACTGACCATGGCATAACCGCCTTATCACCAGACAGTTCGGCCTAGCAATTGTTATTTAAATAGCAGCTATCCCCAGGCAATACCAATAACTATCAGTAATCACAAAGGAAGAAATCTATTCGAAAATGCGGACTCTTCAGCCACCTAAGCCGTTTCACCATTAACATTAAATTGCAAAAACCGATCCCACTGAAGCACGGAATGGCGGGAAAAGCACGGGGGAGAAAGAGACAACAGGGAGGAAATGAACTCGGGCTACGCGCCCCGTTCGCGGAGGAGAAGGGAGCCGGCGAGGAGAAGGAAAAAACCGGCCAGGACCGCCACCTTGCCGGCAAGGGAGACCCCGGCGGTCGTGGCGGCGATACCCCAGGATTGGACGAGGGCGCCGCCGATGAACATCCCGACCACCACGAGGCCGGCGTCGGCATCACCCTCGCCGGCCTTGATCAGTTGCCGGAAGGGACAGCCGCCGATGAGCACCGAGATCCACCCCACCAGCCCCATGCCGAGGAAGCTCCAGAGAAAGTCGAGATGGGCGCCGGGCTGCCCGTAGAGACCGGGATTGAACCGCCCGGTGACGCCGCTCATGGCCCCGGCCGTGGCCACGAAGGCCACGACCCCCCAGAGGGCCGGGGAGCGAACCCCCATCAGGAGGGCGTCGCGGATCCCCCCCGTGATGCAGAAGCGGGTCCGCTGGGCGAAGGCGCCTAGGAGCGTGCCGGCCCCGAGGGCCACGGCAAGCGGTGCGTGCCGGGCGGCGCTCCCCTGGGCGGAGGAGAGGAGGAAGCCGGGACGGACAACGAGAAAGGCGAGCAGCAGGAGAAAGAACGCCGGGACCAGGAATCCGCCCCCCCCGCCCTCTTTCGACTGGGGACCGAGCTCCACCCCGTTGGCGAGCCCCTTGACTCCCCCCCAGCCCCCCGCCACCAGTCCGGCGACCCCGGCGACGGCGGTCAGGTCGCCGGCGGCCAGACGGAGGAAGAGCTTGATGGGGCAGCCGATGAAGACCCCGCAGCCGACGATCAGGAAGATCCCCGAAAAAAGCCGGGGAAGCGGCGCGCTCCCGCCGCGGGAGCGGAATTCGCCGCAGAGCATGGCGCTCGCCGCCGAACCGAGGACAAAGCCGATCAGCTCGGGACGCAGATACTGCATCCGCTGGTTGTCATGGAGACCGAGGGCGCCGGCGCTGTTCTCGATGAAGCAGGAGACGCAGATCCCCGAGTTCTCCGGGTTCCCCCAGACGGCCAGCAGCACGCCGATGGCCCCCAGAAGAAGCCCAGCCCCCACCACCACCCAGAAATGCCGGTCCCGCACCATGTTACTCACACCCCCCGGCGAGCCTGCTCTTGAGGTAGTTCACATTGCGGAGCGAAGCCGCCACGCTCCGGTTCCCCGGGTTGGCCGCAGCCCGGGCCCCGATCTCCTTCAACCCTCTGTCCACGAGCTCCTGGATCTCCCCCCGCCGCGACAGGGGGCTCCTGGCGTCGAGGTAGTCGCCGTTCAGCTTTACCCCTTCCACGAAGGCGGCCACCGCCTCGTCCAAGGCCCCCATCTCCCGCAGGATCTCCCCCTGGAGGATGTGGCCGTGGGCCTCGCCGGGATATTTGCGGTTCAACTCGTCCAGCTTGAGGAGCGCCGCCGGGTTGTTTCCCGCCTTGCGCAGCTCCTCCACCGGCCGGTACAGCCTGCCGATCAGCTCCACCCGGGCCTGGTATGCCATTTCGCGTTCCACCGCCTTGCCGAGACCGGCCCCCTTCCCTTCCCCCCCGCCGCGGTTCATGGCCAGGAGAACGGCGAGTGCAGCAACCACAACGGCCAGAAGCGCCCAGGTTATCTTGTCGTAGGTATCCTTGAACATCGTCATCTTGTACGCGAAGTGAGAGGTAAGAGGTGAGACGTGAGAAGAAAAGACTTTCGCTTCTCACGTCTTACGTCTCACGTCCCACTCTCACTCTCACTCTCACTCTGTGTGCGGTCCTCAATACCTCTGGTACGGCGGCATGTTCACCCGCTTCGCCATCTCCCGGATCGGGTTGTAGTCGCTGTCGAGGAGTTCCTCGTACCCGTCCACCGATGCCGCCTTCAGCACCTTGAGCCGCTCCCCGTCCACCTCGGCGGTGTCGGTCGGCTTCAGGGCCAGCAGAGCCTCCCGCACCTTCTTCACCAAGGCCGGATCCGCATCCCGGGCCGCGCCGAAGGTGCAGTACGGGATCGGCTTGCTCTGGGCGAGGATCACGAAGTCGTCGGGAGAGATCTTCCCCTCCCGGGCCATGGTCTCCAGATCGAGGAGCGGCGCGGCGGCCACGTCGTACTTGCCGTAGAGGACGCCGTAGATCAGCTTCTCATGCTTGTAGGAGCCGGGGGGAATGGAGTAGTACCCCAGGTCGTGCTCCGGGTTGATGCCGGCGGCCAGCATCAGATCGTACTCGGCCAGATAGCCGGTGGGGGCGAGCATCGGACCGAACGCCATCCGCTTTCCCCGGATGTCGGCCAGCTTCACGATGCCGCTCCCTTTCCGGGCAATGATGGCGCCGGCGGAACGGGAGCCGAACTGTCCCCGCTTCTCCGAGGCGACCAGTTGCAGGCCGTGGTGCTCCCGAAGGATGACGTAGAGAAGCGAGTTGGTGTGGGTGAACGTCAAGTCGCCGTTCTTGAAGCGCTTCTCGAAGTCGTGGGTGTCCACCGGCACCAGGACGAAATCGACGCCGCAGGCATCGGACAGGTAGCGGGTCAGGGGGGCGAAGCGCTGGAGGGTCTCCTGCTCGCTGTTGCAGATCATGTAGCCGATCTTCACCACCGGCCGTTTCCCCTCGGTCTTGCAGCCGGCCAGGACGAAGAGGAAGAGGCCGATGAGTACGATGCGGGTAAGGAAAGAAGGTTTCATTGATGGTGTCCTGTCATTGCGCGTAACGATGTGAAGACTTATCGAAGCCGGCCGGGGAGGAGACCCCCTGGCGGCAGGCCGGGTCGGCTCCCTCCAGGGAGCCTTGCATGACGTATGCCCTTCCCCGGCACCCCCCCCGGCACTCCGCAAGCTCTCCGCACTCTTCGCAGGCGGCAGGGGCCTCCAGCAGCCTGCGCCTCACCTCCCTCTTGGCGGCCGAGGCGACGATCTCCCTCAGGGACGCGCTCCCGATCTCCCCGAGCCGCAGCGGCAGGGTGGGACAGGGGTAGACGCCGCCGTCGGGGGCGATGGCGATCATGGTGTTGGCGGCCTGGCATCCCCCCTGGGGAAACGGCACGCCGGGGTTGAAAGCGCGCCAGAGGAAGGGGTCGTGGATCGTGAGCTCCATCCCCGCCACCCCGCCGGCGGCGGCCAGGGCGGCGGCGAGTTCGCGCTGCTCTTCGCCGGTGAGGAAGAAGGGGGGCTCGCCGCCGTAGAGCCGCTGCATCGGCAGGACGAGGCGGCGGATGCCCCGCTCCCGGCAATAGGCGACGATGGCCGGCAGCTTGCGCCAGTTCCCGGCGCAAACCGCCACCGCCATCCCGGTGCTCCCGGTGAGGGAATTCTCCTGCCCGCGGATGTCATCGAGACGCTCGACGGCGAGGAGGACCTCCTTCACCCCGATGGGTAACGGAAGGGCGCCCTCGAAGACGGCAGCGGGAATGGTGAGCGTGACGGCAATCCCTTTCCCCCCGAGCTGTTCCAGGAGCTCCGGGAGCACGCCATCGACCGGGTGATTGCCCGCGGTAACCTGGAGCATGAGGGGACGGCAGGCGGCGATGTCGGCGGCAACCCGGCGGAGAAACGCCGAGTCGCCCGGGGGAGCGGGGAGGTCCCAGTAGATGGTGATGGGGGTTGCCAGTTCCATGGGGTCAGGCCCAGCAGTGGGGGTCGGGGCTGTTCAGGTCGCCGGTAAGGGCCAGGGCCCGGGCGGAGCAGCCGCCGAGGCAATCCTCGTACTTGCTGCAGCCGGAGCACTTACCGGTCGGCTTTTTGTTCCGCATCTTCTCCAGGACCGGCGAATCGCGCCAGAGCTGCCGCAGGTCGTCCCGGACGATGTTGCCGATGACGACGGGGATGAAGCCGCAGGGGGTGATGTCGCCGTTGGCCTTGATGTTGAGGGAGAGCTTGCCGCAGACGCTCCCCTTGACGAGGCTCCCGGCGTCGCGGACGCCGAGGAGGGCGATGATCGGGTCGTCCAGGGAGATGTCGAGCACCTTCTCCCGCTCCCTGGCGGCCAGTGCCCCCCGGTAGAACTCCCGCCACTCTTCGGGAGAGAGATCGAGATCGTCCCGGTGGGCGAGACCGAGTCCCGAGCACTTGAAGTTGTGGAAGTTGAGCTGGCCGGCGCCGTGATCGCGGGCCAGGGCGACCAGCTCTGCGATGGTGGTGTGGTTGATCCGGCAGATGACCGTGGAAACGGAGGTGGCGATGCCGGCGGCCGCCAGGTGCCCCAGGGCCGCCACCGCCCGTCCGTGGCTCCCCGCCACGCCGCGGAAGCGGTCGTGGACCTCGGGGAGATGGCTGTCGATGCTGATCCCCACCCTGGTGAACCCCGCCTCCCGGAGGGCCGCGGCCGTCTCCCCGTCGATGAACCAGCCGTTGCTGTTCATGGAGAGTCTGAGCCCCACCCCGCCGGCAAAACGTGCCACCTCCGGGAGGTCGCGGCGCAGCAGCGGCTCGCCGCCGCCGAAGTTGACGGAGAAGACGCCGGCCTTCGCCACCTTCTCCAGGGAGGCGAAGAGGGTCTCCCGGTCCAGCTCGTCGTGGGTGTCGACCCGGCTGTAGCAGTGGCGGCAGGCGAAGTTGCAGCTGTTGTTGATGGCCCAGTTGATGGTGAGGGGGGCTTCGAGGGTTATCTCACTCATTATAGGTCACAAACCCCCTGGCCGCCAACTCGTCGAGGAAGGCCGCTACGTCCGCGCGGAGCACCTCCTCCTCCACGTCGAACCGGGGGAGCAGCTCGGCCACGCCCCCCTCGACGCTGCGGCCGTCGCAGAGCTTCCAGATCTCGGTGCCGAGATAGTTGAGCGAGAGCATGGTGCCGCCGGAGAAGAGGACCGAGGTCCCCTCGTCCTCCACGTCGTCCCCCCGGTCGAGGGCCTCCCGGACCTCGGCCAGGGCGTCGACCTCCTCGCGCCACATGACATTCGGATTGCGGTGTATCTTGCGCATCCTGCTCACCTTCCTCCCTGGACTCTTACGCGTCAGTCTCCCCTCACCCGGCCTTCGGCCACCTCCACGGAGGGGAGAGGGGGAAAAAGGTCAGTCCCCCTGGGCCGTGATGGAGGCGATGACGAGATTTTCCTGCGATGTGTTCCGGATGCCGTGATTCTCGAAGGGGGGAACGATGACGATCTGTCCTACAGTGATGGTCCGGGGCTCTTTTCCGGTAAGGAACTCCCCCGTCCCTTCCATGACCGTCCAGATGTGGCTTCCGTGATGGGTGTGGGTGATGATCTCCTGACCCGGTTTCATGCAGATGAGGCTTACCCTGGCATGATCGTCGGACCAGAGGGTCTCCTGGTAACGCTTCTGATCGTCGAATTTCTTCAGCTTCTGTACGTCCAGTACCTGTGATTTCATGAACTCCTCCTGGAATGAAAGTGTGCTTCAGGCTTTTCTGACCAGCTTCAGGACCCGGCCTATAAGTCTCGACGAGCGGGTGAAAAAGTGCGAGCCGACGGAGACCGGCACCTCCGGCCCACTCTCCACGGGACCGGAAAACGAGACCCCGAAACGGGAGGCCAGGCGGTTCGCCTCCTGCAGCCCCCCCCCGGCGGAAGGGAGGAGAGACGGCACGACCAGGGCCGCCCCGCCCCCGGCGTTATAGTCGGCAATCAGCTTCAGCTCTGCGTCGCTCAGCCGCTCCCCGCCGGCGCTACCCGTAAAAAGCCAGAGCTGGCCGTACCCGACCACCACCCCTGCAGTGAGCCGGGGAAGCTCCTTTCTCCCCACGCTCTTTACCGAAAACCCGTTCCGGCCGAGCCCGGCCAGGACCTTCGGCCCCAGGAGAGAGGACGACCCGGCCGCCTCACCGGTCAGGTTGTAGACCAGGATACTTCGCTTCTTTTCGGACATCGAGTTGTCGCCGAGCCACCGGGCGATGTTCCCGATGTACGTGGCATTGTCATGCTCCCCCGCCCCGGCGGCGGTGAAGCGCCCCGGGGAAGCGTCGAACACCACCCCCCCCAGGCCGTCGATATCGTTGGTGAAGGTCGCCACGTCCCCCCTGCCGTCCGGGTCCAGCACCATCCGGACGTTGGGGTCGTGTTTGGCGATGACGGCAGCCGGCCCCCCCGACAGGGAACCGACCCCGGTCAGGAGGGGATTCCCCAGATCGACGCCGGGGACGAAGACGGCGAACTTGAAGAAGTAGGCAATGAGGAGGGTGCCGGCGAAGCAGACGAACATGTAGAGGAAAAAGACCCTCTTCTTGAAGAAGGTCCAGAAGAGAACCATGGTCGGGACCGCGGTCACCGGCCCGCCGATCATGAATGCCAGGGCCGCCGCGGCGTCGAGGGTCCCGTCGAGCCCCCCCTTGATGTGGTAGATGATGCTGGAGGCACTGATCTGGTGCAGAAAGATCGGCACCGACGCCAGGGCCACCCAGACGATGCTCAAGGGGTCCTTGCGGCCGAAGAAGCGATAGAGCCACTCGTTTGGCATGTATCGTTCCACCACCGCACCGACCACGACGCCGACGATGACGTATTTGCCGACCACCCAGAGCATCTCCGCCGACTTCGCCAGGAAGATCAGAAACTTGTTCCCCGTCCTGACCGCCACCCGGTTGCCGAAGGTGCGGCGGCAGTTGCACCGCAGGCGCTCGTCGGGATAATCGTCGTCATGGAAGTCGCCCCGGATGAGCGCCCCCTCGACGAAGATCCCGTTCTTCCCGAAGCCCGGCCGCTTGCTCAGCAAGTGGGTCACCAGACCGGCGAAGATCCCCATGAAGAGGGCGGAGATGGTCCTGATGACCGTCCATTCGGGACCCAGGTCGTTGAGGGTGAGGAGATAGGTGGAGGGGCTCAGCAGCGGCGAAGTCACCATGAGGGACATGACCGGCGCCAGGGGAATCCCCGCCAGGAGGAGGCTGATGGCGGTCGTCAGGGTCCCGCAGGCGCAGAGCGGGGTAATGATCCCGACGAAGGAGGCGAGAAAGACGCTCAGCACGCCGTATTTCCGCAGTTTCGCCTGCAGCTTGACGGCGATCTTGTAGGTCCGGAGAAAGCCGCCGATGAAGATGCCGGCGAGAAAATAGGGGAGGACCTCCCACAGCTCGGCCGCCACCCCCTTCTTGCCGAAGAAAAGGTCCCGCAGTTCATTCCCGAGGAGAAGGGGAAACGGCCCACGCTCGGCATCGGGCACCCCCCTGGGGCCGCTGAGGCCGTAGACCCAGACGTGCCAGGCGACGAGCACTAGCGACGCCAGGATCATGGCGACCAGCATCACGTCCCCCGACCGGGCGGGGGTGCCGTGGATCTGGCACGCCTCCTTCGGTTTCGCGAACGGATTCATCGCCATGGGACGCCACTCATCAACTGCCGCGCAATAAGCCCAGAGCAGGGCGTTCTGAGTGAAGCAGACCACGTCCAAATGCCGAATTCAGGATTATTCACCTTCACGTCCCTGTACCCTTCCTGAAAAAACGTCGTGCAAACGACAGCACCGTGCCGATCCCCATGATGGCAAACCCGGCGAAAACACACGGTCTGCCGGGGTCTTTCACCACCTGGATGCCAGCAAAAGACATGCCGGCCCCATCCCGGTCGACCAGGGTATTGTAGAAATAGAGGCCATTCCAGACAAACGGCGCGTTGACCTCCGACGTTCCCGCCGCCACCGGAACGCCATTCCGGGTGAGGGCCAGGTCGACCCAGAGGCGCTTCGGCACCGGATTCTGGAACGCCACCAGCTTGAAGGCGTAGGGAAACGCCGGGGGGAGCGCGCTTGTCCCGGCGGTGTCGCAGGTACCGACCAGCCGCCCGTCCCGGAAAACGGAGAGCTTGAGGACTTCCGCGGGGAGTTCGAGGGAATCCGCCGCCACGCGGTAGGGCCCCAGCGCGAAGCTGCCGCCGGTCTTCAGGGTCTGCAGGGCCTCTTTCCGCTCCCCCTTCAGGACCCCCACCCGGACCGGAATGGGGTAATATTCGCGGTTGATTCGCCGAATGGCGAGTTCCGCGCCAAGGGGCACATCCCGGTCGAGATCCCAGCGGTAGACCTTGTTCACCGCGCTCCCCTCGTAGATGTTGACGGTCGCCACGTAGCCGAAGGCCCGGGCGATGACCCCGCCGCAGACCACCAGCACCCCGAGGTGCAGGATCAGCACCGGCACCGGGATCGACCGGAACCGGCGCACGGTGCAGAGCGCCAGGTTCAGGGCCAGCGTCCCCAGCAGGCCGAGAAACGCCGGGTGGGCATAGAACGTCCTGTTTTCGGTGAAGGTCCCGGGAATCGCCAGGAGGGAAACCGCCAGGAACAGTACCACCGCCAGTTCCGTCGACGACAGGAACCGGTACGTCCGTTTCAGCATCTCATTCAAGAAAAGCACTCGATGAAATCAGATGAGCTTCTTCGCCTTCAGAAAGTCCTTCACTGCCTTTTTCGACCTCTCGCCCCCGTCGGAGGCCTTGAGGAGCCTGGCATAGGCATCGCCGTTCAGGGCGCCGGCAAGTTTTGTCAGCAGCTTCGGGAGGGCGGGGTAGTTCTCCAGGGTCTCCACCGTCAGGACCGGCGCATATCCCTGGGGCATCCCGAACGGTTCGAGCCAAGTCAGGTTCAGTTTTCTGCGGTACTCCCCCTTGACGATCTCGTACGCCTTCTTCCCGCTGGGCCCGGCCGGCCGGCCGAGGAGCGCCAGGGCATGTTCCGGGTTTTCGATGATGATGTTCACCTTCCCCTGCCTGACCGCTTCGTAGACCTCTCTGGAGTCCCTGTAGGTCTGGATCTTCACCGCGGTTCCGGTCCGCTCGTTGATCAGCGTGGAGACCATCTCCGCCAGCATCCTGTCGCCGGCGGTGCCGGGGATGCCGATGAAGAGCGTCTTTCCGACACAGGCGACGCCCAGCTGCGCCCAGACAAGAACCATCGCAACGACGACCGTCAAACCGATTCTTTTCATGATCGACCCTCTGCTTTCGCTGAAATGCATGCGGAAAAGACCGATGCCAGGCTTGTCGTTCAATTACCGTACCCAATGGGAAGATCCAGAGCAATATCCGCTTTCCCGGCTTCCGTGCTTATCTCCCGGAGCGGGCCGGCAGCGGCGTCCGGCGGGAACCGTGTGGCCACCCCCACGTAGAAGCGCCCCCCCGCGGGGAGATAGAGGGTATAGCTGCCGGCGCCGTCACTCCAGGCTGAGAGGAACTCGGGGATCTCCCTCCCCTCCTTCGCCCTGTTGGCGAAGACGTAGCCGTTGGCGACCGGCGCCCCCTCCCTGTCGAGGATGCGCCCCCGCAGGACCACCGATTCGGAGGCGACCGTCACCCTTGTCCGCCCCACGTCCCGGATGTCGGCCACCACGAACTCGCCCCCGACCACCTCCCCCGCTGCCGGCTCCAGTATCACCGGCTCGCCCGAGTGTTTGTCTCCCGGCATGAGGGGGCCGTAGGTGCCGTCCTTCTTCAGCCGGGCCACGGCCCAGTAACGCCCCGGCGGCAGATGGAGCACGGTCCGCCCCTCCCGGTCCGACACCGGCGAGATGAAATCGGCGGGACGGCGCGTGTCGCCGCTGTCGTACACGAAAACCTTCGCGCCCGCAACCGGCCCGCCGGCCACATCGAGGATCGTCGCCCTGAGGGTCGCCAGCTCGGCGGCCCGCAGCGGCATGGCGATCGTCAGGAGGAGAAAGACAACAAACCAAAAACCGGCAGTTGGACGGGGTCTGTCGGAGCGAATTACGCGCTCTTTCGTTGCTGCTCTTGGCGAAATGGAGCGATAGCAGTCGATCTTGTTCGAACCCGCAGGGTGAGTTGATCGACTGCCGCGCAATGAGCCTAGAGCAGCAGAAAGAGGGCGTTCTGAGCGGAGCAGACCACGGTCAGCTGCCGAATTCAGGATAAACAGCCGGATCCGGACCGTCATGGTTTCGCTCCCCCGCCGGCCCCGGCCGGCCCGGTCAGGTGGGGTTCGTAGCGCACAAAGCCGATTCCCGGCTCGTTTCGGGCATCATAAATGGCGGCGGCGGGATCGCCCGGCCCCCACCAGTTGTCCCGGGCGTCCACATCCTCGTTATTGAAATCCCCGACCCGGATCCCGTAGCTGCTGTTGCCGGCGAGGTTGTTCCGGGAGATGGTGAGCCCCCCACCCTTCTCGCGGACGAAGATCCCGGTCTCGTTACCGGTAATGGTGTTCTCCGCGATGACCGCATTGCCGATGTACGCCCGGATCCCGATGGTATTCCCCGTAAAGGTCGAATGCCCGATCCGCACCGGCCCGCTCCGGAACCGCATGCCGCCGTAGTTGCGGGAGAAGAGGGAGTCGGTCACCAGGAGATCGGTGAAATGGCTGTGGATCCCCCAGGTGGCGTACTCGAAGACGCAGTGGGCGATCTCGCTGCCCGTGGCGTATTCGAGGAGTACCTCGTCCCACGCCGACGGCTCCTTCGCTCCCGCAGAGGTAAAGACGATCGTCGCCTCGCCGGTCCCCTTGGCCAGGAGCTTCCCCTTCACCGCCAGACCGGCTCCCCGGGCGAACCGCACCGTCGTTCCCGGGGCGATCCCGAGGGTCGCCCCTACGGAGACCGCGGCCGGCCGTTCCACGGTGATGACGCCGCGCCAGGTGAGGTCCGTCGTCACCGACGGCAGCGGCCAGGCCACGGCGAACGGCGTCCCGGCCGGCCGGTCATGGGTCACCTCCCCCCGGACGGGGTCGTCCCGGCGGTCGCAGATCACCCGGTCGGGATCGTCTCCCCCCCACCAGTTGCCCGGGGCGGCGAGCTCCTTCTTCCCTTCGAGATCGATGGCATAAAGGCCGTTGCCGCCAAAGTTGTTCCCCGTGACCGTCCCGCCGGAGCTCTGGACGCCGATCCCCCGCTCGCCGTTGTCGGAGAACAGGTTCCCCGAGATGAGCGCTCGGGCGTCCTGGAGGTTCAGGCCGTTGATCCCGTTGGCCGCGATGATGTTGCCGGCCACCTCCAGGTTGTCGCAGTTCTTCACCGAGAGGCCGATCTCCAGGTTGTTGGAGATGCAGTTGCGGTCCAGCTCCCCGAAGTAGGTATCGGCCACCATGAGCCCGAAGCGGTTGCCGTCCACGAGGTTCTCCCGCACCGAGGCGGTGCACTCGCGGATCCGCAGCCCCTCCCGGCCGTTGCCGACGATCCGGTTGCCCCGCGCCGTGAGCTGGGTCCGGAAGAAATTCCCCCCCAGGTAGTTCCCCTCCAGGAGGTTGCCGGCGAAGATCACCGTGGCATCCCGCCCCTGGACCCCGCTGCGGTTGCCGCTGATGGTGTTCCCCGTCAGGTCCACCACCGATTCCTGGAACTGCACCCCCCGGTAGTTGCCGGTCAGCACCGAATCATGGATCGCCACGTTGGAGAAGTGGAAATGGAGCGCCCGGTAGGCATGCTCCACCCGGCAATGTTCGATCAGGTTCTGGGCGCCGGCGCTGTTCATGATGTTGATGGCGTCCCAGTCCCCGGGAGACTTGACCGCCTCGGCCGAGCGGAAGACGATCGGCTGCGCCGCCGTCCCCTTGGCGACCAGGCGCCCCTGGATCAGGAGGCCGTTTTCGCCGATGCCGTCACCGTTGGTATCCTTCTTCGTGAACTCGACGATGGCGCCCGGCATGATCACCAGCCGGCTCCCCTCCGGCACCCGGACCACCCCGTCGACCACGACCCGTCCCCGCCAGAGCGTCTCGCCCCGCAGGACCTCGTCCCGGTAGCGCCGGCCGACGGGGGACTCCGCCGCGGGTGGCACCCCCTGCTCCTCCCTCCCCCCCTTCATGGATGCGGAAAAGGTATCCTTCTTCCGGTTCCCGGCAACCGTCGTCCCGGAGGTGGTGACGCGGGCACCGTTCAGGGCGAAGAGGCCGTAGTCGTTGCCGGCGATCCTGCTACCCTCCACGGCCGCCTCGACCCGCCCCCCCTGGGCGACGAGGCCGTAGCGGTTATCCCGCAGGGCCGAGCGCTGCAGCCGGAGCGTCCCGTCGATGACGGTCACCCCGGTCTCCGCCCCGCTCACCCGGCACTCCGAGAGGGTAGCGGCGCCGTGATCCACGATGATGCCGGCCCACCCCCCGGTTTTGGTCCCCTCGCCGGAAAAGAGCACCGGCGCCACGGCGGTCCCCTCCACCACGAGACGCCCCCGGACGGTGATCTCCGTCAGGGGGGAGAGGTATTCCGGATCGGTCTTGGTGCTCTCGGCCGCCGACACCGTCACGACCGTCCCGGCCCGTACGGTAAGGGTCACCCCGGCGGGGACCACCACATCCTCCCCGACGGCGACCCTCCCCTGCCAAACCGTATCGGCGGTGAGGACGCCGGCGAGGGCGGGTCGGGGCGCCGGCAGCACGAGGAATGCACCCCCCATCGCCGCCCAAAGCGCAACGGTTCTGATGATACGCATCGGCATGATCATAAGTGTACCAATGGCATAGAGGCACCGAACGTCTGATGTTCAGTGCCTCTATGGATTACTACCCCTTCCCGCTTATCAGCAGGGATGCACCACGGCATTCCCCACGATCCGGGGACGGCTGTATCTGCTCTTCTTCATCGCGCAATCCACCTCCTCTCCCGTCCTGGATATTAGGGCCATCAAGCCGGACTATGTCGGTTCGCGGAGGACAGGCACCTCTTTTCGCAGGCCCTCATCTACCCCTTTCGCCGTTGCTCGCTCAAGAGCTTTCTTGTTGACATGCAATTCAGGTTCCAAACATCCGCGTTACTTCCTGCCGGGACCGCGTCCCTCGAACCGGACTCCCCAGAAATCGATCCCCTTTACCGTCTCGCCGCTCTTCACCACCACCGGCGCCGCCTCGGTCTTGCCGTGTCCCCCCACGAACTCACCTGCCTTCGGGGCGCCGCCGCCGTAAAGGTCGCGGGCCTTCAGGTAGTAGGTGCCGCCGGAGTGGACCCGGAGAAGATACCTGCCGTCCTTCCCCGTCCGTTCCGAGACGTAGAGCGGCTTGCCGACCATGCCGGGGGTGACGAAGGCGAAGACCATTATCCCCTCCACAGGCTTTCCGCCGGCGTCGGTGACGGTTCCCCCGATGGCGGTGAGGGAGCCCTCTTCCCTGGCGGCGTCCCTTTTGTACAGAATGACCGACGCTATGGTCCCCGCCGTGGTGGTTTCGCCCCCCTTGACGGTGAACTCCCACATTTTTCCCGTCCGGTCCTCGCTCGGCAGGTAGTAGTCGCCGTCGCGCAGGGGGCCGATCCCCTTGCCGGCCGGGCGTTTGCCCGCCCCCATGTAGTAGGTCCCCTCGATCAGCTGCGCCGTGAACCGCCCTTCGCCGTCGGTGGTCACGATTTCGTCCGGCACCCGCCAGTAGCGGCCGGGCCAGGGGGGTGGTCCCGAGGACTTGCGGAACAGAAAGACCTGACCGTCGGCCAGCGGCCCGTCCCCCTTGATCTTAAACTGGCCGGTCAGGGTTCCGGTCCTCACCTCGTCGGCCCGGGCGCTCACCCCGGCGCACAACTGCACCAGGACCAAAAACAGAATCAGGGCAATGCGGCTCATTGCCATCTCCTTTCCCAAGAAAAATTCATCGTTCGGAAAACAGGGTGGGGCACTTCCGGATCAGCACGGGCGCCTGAGGAGGAGCATCAACGTCCCTGGATACCGACCGGGCCGAGATCCTCCAGCAACAGATCCCAGATCGTCATGAAGCGGACATCCGTCTCGCCCATGCGCACCTCGGCCCGCAGGCTCCTGTTGATCACCAGACAGAAGGGGGGGGAATATTTTTCGACAAACCCTTCAAATGCACGGGGGATGGAAGGCTTGGCCAGTTCCTTGTACTTGACCTCAACGGGTATGACCATTCTGCCAGTATCGATGACAAAGTCGATTTCGGCCTTCGATTTCGTCAGCCAGAAATGAATCCGGGCATTGCTCCAGCGCAGCTTCTCCCGCAACACCAGGTAGACCAGGTTCTGGAAGGCGAACCCCAGATCATCGGGCCGACGCAGGTCGCCGAACACCCCAAGGGCATAATTGCGCAACCCGATATCGGTGAAATAGACCGACGGCGCCTTGCTGATCTCGCTCCGGACATTCCGGAAAAACGGCGTGACGCGCCGCAGGATGTAGGTTTCTTCCGCGTACCAGCAGTAATTCTTGACGGTCGGCAGGGATATCCCCAAGGTGGTAGCCAGTTCCGTATTAGTTGATGATCTGTCCCGCCTGATCGGCAAGGGTCTTCATCAGCTGCCCGTACGCCTCGATCTTCTCGACGTTGAGCAGATAGGCAATGTCCCTGGTGACGTACCCCTGGTAGACCTCGTCGATAACCCGCAGTTTCTCGCGGGCCTCGGCCTCCAGCACGACGCGCGGATAGCCGCCGAAGTTCAGGTACTCCGTCAGCAGACCGGCCGAGCGGGCCGTTTCCAGCGCGAAGAAGTCCGGCAACCGGTCCGCGTAGCGATAGCCGGTCCTGAAGTTTACAAACTCGGTCAGGGAGAGGGGATATACTTCATAGACCCGCTTCCTTCCCACCATGGACTCCTTGACCTTCGCCTTCAGGTCCACACTCCCGGAGCCGGACACGATGAACTTGTACGGCAGTCCCAGATCCTGCAGCCCCTTGAGAAAGAGACCGGCGTCCTCCCGACGCTGGATCTCGTCGATGAACACGAAGCCGGGCGAACCGCCGAACTCCAGCTGAATCTTTTTTACATGCTTCACGATGAGGGCGGCACCTCACCTGCCCCTTGCCGGCGGCGCTTGCCCCCCATGTAGGAGGCCCCCTCGATCCGCCTCTTCCCAAGACATTATGTCTAGTGTCCCCCGCTACATCTTGAACGTGACGGACTCCGTAACGCCGGTCAACGAGTGCTTAACCTTGTCGCATTCCATCTCGACCACCCCGGTGAGATATCCCCAGAACGCTTCATTTTCAACTGTCTGCGCCACTATCTGCGACGGCAGAAATCGTCTCATTTCATGAATAAAGGCCGAATGCACATGGGGATCATGCCGGAGCTGTCTTTTGCGCTCAGCCATCAGATTCAGGAACTCGTCGATGCCGCGTCGATGATCCAGAACCTTCTTCGGGACCAGATCCAGCGGCAAGTCGACATTTTGCTGCTTGAGCCAGCCGATATCCCACAGGTCCCGGTTCTTGAGCCGGTTCGGCCTGAGCGCGAAGGCAACCAGTTTATCCGCAAGAATTTCCTCCCGGCTCTGTGCCTGAATGATCAGGCCGGAGGTGCCCATATCGACTCCATAATGGTTCCGGATGACCATGGGGCGTCTGTCGTAACTGGGGATGGCGCATATATCGATATTGATCCTTTGCGCGGGGAGTCCCTTCTGCTCCGGGCGGGTGACGACCTTCAACTTCCAGGTGTCCACATCACGGGTGTCCCTGATCGGCTCACCAACCTCGACACTCAGTCCGTATTTCGTCTGCAGCCTGTCCACAAGCAGGCCGGCCAGGCCTTGCAATGTTTCGCGCCTGAAGTCTTTTCCCCCGGTAAAATCCAGATCCTCGCTCAAGCGGCTCGAACCATAACAGGCACGCAGACAGGTACCGCCGATAAAGGTCAAACCACCGAGCAATCCGGCGCCACTCATTTCCCGTATGATATCGTGATGAAGGAGCTCCTTTTCGACCACCACACGCAACGGGGCAAGCTCCCCCCGGCTCTTCATCGCCTGGGAAACCAACTGATCAAACAAGTTCATCGACTGCCTCCCAGTCAATCAGATCGGCCTCGCGTCCGGTGGCTTTCATATCCCTGACGGCCAAGGCAACAGAGGCACGCCAGAGGTGACAGCGCGGATCATAGGTGAGCTGATCGGCCAGGGTCTCCGGTCGTTTTTTTGTGTGAATAAATTCAATCCGGCCGAAATCACCGCAGTTGACAATATTGCTGCGTCCCGAGGACATGAGCGTAATCCAGTTCATGGGAACCTGCGAGATCACCCCCGCATCGCTCAACGCCGTCTCCAGGCTGATGTAATTGAATTCACCGGCACGCAACCTGGCCGCAACATGGTAAAGGAGCAGACCCTGCGGGAAGTTGACCTTGGGATAGAGGTACAGCCCACGGCAGACACGCCTGAGCAACCCCTCTTTCTCCGCCCTGCTGACGAGCGCTTTGAAGGCGCCCTGACTCTGCCCCGGCATGGCCCCACGCAGATCGCTCGACGAAAACAGGTAATGTTCGTCATCAGTCACCTGTTCTAATACGTGCATCAGTTGCCTGACTGGTTGCATATGGAGCTCCGATCTACAGAAAGTAACGTTTAGTGTAACCTTGTGTAGACCGAATGCAAGGGAGCAGCAGCAAAGCATTTCTGAACACGGTCCTCTCCTCTCCCCGAACGATTTTCATGGCGACGTATCCTCCAGCACCACAACATCTTCGATCAGCCAGCGGTCATCAACCTGGAGAAACTGGTAGTCGAGAAGGTAGGTCAGACCTTGGATCTCCTTCTCCGTTTTCCCGGACACCGGATCGACCTGGCGAACATCCCAGACCTCTCTCGTTCTTACCGTGGCCATTCTCTGCTTCGCCGGCTTGTCGGTCTCGAAGGTAACCCCCAGATAGTCGAGTTTTCTCAGCTTCGACTCCATCCGGCGTTTTGCCATCTTCAGCCCGTTGAGCCGATGCTCCAGCCGCGCCTCATGATTCGGGGTAATGACGTCCCGCAACCCCGACATGTCGAACTTCACGTACCCTTCCGCAAGCAGGCGCGTGTACCTCTCGACCTGTTGCCGCAGTGCGGATTCTTCTTCCTGCCGGTGATCGCTGCACCCGCACACGCCTCCAGCCAGGAGCAGCAGGCAAATGACCAGCCATATCCTCATATCGACTCCCCGTTTCTGATCAACCCTAATCGGTCATGTACTGGGAATGGAGATCCTTCACGAAATAGGGCATGACGAAAAAAGCCCCGATCGAAAAGATGAAGGCGAGAATGACGTACCAGGCGGAAACTCTTCCCCGCCAGCGGAAGGTTATCCTCCCATGCAGGTATATGCCGTAGACGAACCAGACGACCAGGGACCACGTCTGGGCGGGGTCCCACGACCAGTAGCTCCCCCAGGCGTAGTTTCCCCAGATGATGCCCGTGATGATCATGATGGAGAGGGCAACGAACCCGAACGCCGTCAGGCGGTAGATGTAGTCGTCGAGGACGCCAATCCCGGGAAACCTGGCCAGGAATCCGCCCGTCGGAGAATCTTCCGTCTCTTTCGCCAGATACACGATTGCCAGGGCGACGGCCACCAGCATGGAAGCAACCGTGAGCTTGGCGAAGACGATATGGACGATGAGCCAGGCGCTCCGCAGACTCGGGGGAAGGAGTCGCGCCTCACGGGAACCGAGAAGGGCAAATCCCATCATGAGGAAAGAGAGCGGCATGACCAGGACGCCGAGGCCGGCAAGCTTCCGGAAGCGCCACTGGAACAGAAGAAAGAACGTAACCGCAATCCAGACATCCGAGGAGAGCACTTCGTAGGTGCTGATGTAGGGACCGTGTCCACTCTCGCTCCAGCGCAGGCCGAGCGACACCGTGTGCAGGAGCACCCCGGCGGAGGCGAGACCGACCCCCCACCGTCGGAACCTCTCCCTGCCAAAGGCGAGAACCACCATGTAGGCTATGGCGCTGGCGACATAACAACCCAGGGCGCCCCAGAAAAATGCTGCTTGCGTCATTTCGCCCCCACCTCTTCCTCAAGCCGCTTCACCGTCTCCGCAAAGCGCTCCCGGAACGTTTCTCTGTACCGTTCGGCCGTCGCACCGACGGCAACCGTGCAACCGTCCCCATCGCTCCTGACCGACGCCCACCAGGTCTCCGGCACCCAGAAATAGGTGAGCAGCAGTCCGATCAGAAGGACGAGGCAGCCGGCAAAGATGACCGGCACGCCATAGTCCCGGCTGACCACAAACGAGGAATAGGGTTTCAGTTCGACGAAGCGAAGCGTAATCCCGTCCATCGTGAGCGTCCCCCCCTTGAAGAGGACGCCGAGGGAGCGACGCTTCTCTCCTTCCTGCTGCGTCACCTTGAGGAGCGTCGCCATGTGGGTCGAGCCGAGGCTCTCCAGGCCGCTGATCCGGACGACCTGCTCCGTGAAGAGTTCCAGCTCCAGCCTGATGCCGGTATCACCGACGGTGACCACATCGGTCATCCGCTCCCCCGGTTGACGCGGGATAAAAAACCGCGCCTTGCCGTCAATGGTGGTACCGGTACCATCGCGGGCCTCAAGCTCGGCAAAAAAGCCCTGGTGAGTCCCCTGATAGACGGTGGTGCCGGCAATATGCAACGGTTTGTTTATTTCGGTCCGCCGCTGGCCGAGAAACGTCCCATTGCCGTCAAAGGCGCTGAAGACATTGGCCCGCTGCTTCACTGCGCCCGGCTTCCAGAACGTGAGGTCGATCCTGTCGAGGCGCAGCTTGAAATTGCGGTCGCCACCGAACAGCGCGGGTCTGTCGGTGACCCGGAGGTAATTCCCGTGTTTTTCAACGAAGGTTTCCCCGGGAGAAAGCTCCGCATATCCCGCGTAGCGGGTCAGCATGCTGAGTGCGGCGCCGATGATAATGATCATCAGGGTCTGGTGAAAGAAGAACGGTCCCCACAACCCGGCGCCGCGCCTGCCGGCGGAGACGCGGAGTTCCCCCCCTGCCTTCTCCTCCCGTACCCTCAATCCGCTTTCCTTCAAAAAGGCGGCGAGTCTTCTCCCGGCATCGGCGGAGGCCAGGAACTCGGCATGGTTGGCCAGCGACCGGATCGAGCCGGCATCCTTCATTGTTACGAAGGCGGCTTGCCTTGCCCGCACCCGCCGCGCCATGGCTACGCTGGAAAACCCGAGATTGAGAATGAAGAGGAGAAGGATCGCCGCCAGAGGGATGCCGAGGCTGTCCGGTGAGTCGAAGCCCAGGGCGACAATCTTTCGCAGCAGCCGTGGTGCCGTCTCCATGGCGAGGGTCTTCTGGCCGATGATCGCCCGGAGCGCCGCGAGGCCGCCGAGAAGGACGAGGAGGGCAAAGGAAAGCCGCAAGCCGCCGAGGAGTGCGAACAACCTGTCGCGAAATCTTTTCCGGTCAGCGCTCATGCCGTGAGTCTAGCACGGAGGGTGCCAAAGAGAAAGGCTGGTGAAACACCAGCCTTCCAAACGGACAATTCATGGCAGACAAATTCATGATGGCATTACGTGCAACCGGGGATGACCTGGGCATGGCCGTTACTCTGGGTATAGCTCCCGGAGTTAATGCTGTTGATGCCGGTCCTGAACGTGCTCGGATTAAGAAGCCGCTTCAGGGTGCTGTTGCCGTGGGGAACCGATATGTGGCAGTACTGGCAGTTGCGGTCGTGCTTGTAGCCGCTGCCATAGGTGTGAGAGTTGGCCTGCTCGCCGCTGAAGCCGGTGCTGGTGAAGTTCGGGTCGTGACAGTTGAAGCACCAGACCGTGCCGTCCAACCGCTTCACCGTGCTGTTCCAGGTCGTATAGGGGCTGCCGGCCGGGACCTTTAGTATCTTGGCGATGCTGGACCCGTGGGGACCTTCCGGCACGGTCACCCCGCCATCGGCGCCGTCGGAACCATGACAGTCGGAGCAGCGCATCTTCACCGATCGTAGCTGGGTATTGGTGTAGCCGTTGTAGCGCGGCATCATCTTGTAAACGTAGGTTGTATTGAAGTTGCCGTAGGTGGTGCTCGCCTTGGGCGCTCCCTTGTCGTTCTCCACCCAGTGATAGCTGACGTTGTTGGTGTTGAACTCGACGGCCAGGTTGGTGCCGGTGCCATAGCCGGCCCAGTTGGTGTGGCACTTGAAGCAGAGCTTGTACTGGTGGTCCGGGTTGTTCAGCGTCACCACGGTATATGTCGGCGTGGCACCGGCTGCCGGGGTCGTCGGGTCGAGCCCCGTTACGCCCCGGATCGGATTGGCGCTGGTTGCCGCATGGGGATTGTGGCAGTCGGCGCATTCCACGTGCCGGTTGGCGGAGATGTACGCCGCCGTCTCGTTCGTCGGCGACGGCTTGTGAACGCCCGTATAGCCGGCGACATTGTGCTTGTAGGTCTTCTGGAACGCGGTGAAGATCCCCTCGGCACGGCTGCTCATGGCGGCGGTTTTGTAATAGTCCTTGTTCGCCACGGTCTTGGCCGGACCGCCCCCCGGACTGGCATCGGCCGTCTTGCTGTGGCAGCGGTAACAGAAATTCTCGTCGTTGCCGTCCACCAGATTGGTCCCGAGGGAGGCGTACACTCTCCGGACGCTCCGGTCGTGGACGGTCGTGGTCATCTGGGAGAAGACGGCGGTTTCGCCATTGCGGCCGTTATGGCACTTGGAGCAGTTCGCATTGAAGGTCCCGCCGTCCGTCCCCTTCATGGCCGAGGCTACGGCATATTCGTGGGCCGAAGCGGAGTAGCTGACGAACGGGATCGCCACGGTCTTGGTGGAGCTGGTCTCGGTCAGGATCCTGGTCGTGCTCTTGGTAAGCTCCGAGTTGTGGCAGGAGATGCAGATGCCGCCGCTCCCTCCCGAGGTGCCGACGTAATCACTGTTGCTGTAGGTGCTGGCAGTGCCGGCCACCGGCGCCACCGTGATGTTGGTCCGCAGGTTGTTTGCCCTGGCGGCGCTGTTGGTGTTGAGCATCGGGCTGAAGATGTTGTGATCCACGTGGCACATGGTGAAGAGTCTGCTGTTGGAGTTGGTGCCCGTGGTGGCATCCCCCTGCGGCACGGCGGTCGGGTAGGCGGCGTAGCTCCCCGAGTAGTTCCGCATGGCATGGTGGTAGCCGGTGCTGTTGGCGATATCCACCTTGTGGCAGTCGGTGCAGTTGTACCTGTTGTTCCAGGCGACCACCGTTGCGGCCTTGTTGGCATCGCCAAGCCCCGTCGGGTGACAGGTCACGTTGGCGCAGGTGCTGCCGGCGGCATTGTACGTATAGGTGACGGCGGCCAGCGAGCCGGCGGCCGCGGTGACGTTGTCGCCATCCTTGTACGTTCCGGCGGTGGAGATGTTGTAGAACTCGTTCACGTGCCGGCTATAGCTGGCGATGGAGGTATTGGTGGTTGTGGTCTTCCCGTGGCAGTTCAGGCACTGGGGTTGGGCACTCCCCTGGGTCGCCCGCGCATCGATATGGAGCTGGTGCGCGTTCCCCTTGGGCGCCCCCGAGGCGTACAGCGGTGCCGCAATCCGGTAGGTGCCGGTCGTATAGCTGTTGGAGTTCCCGTGGCAGCCGTTGCAGCCGAGGGTCTGCCCGCCGCCCCAGGTCACGGCCGTATTGGGGGCCTTGCCGGCGCCGGTATACGGTTGCGCAAAGGTCGTCCCCTGGCTGTGGCAGTAGATGTTGGCACAGGCCGTCGAGGAATTGACATAGGCGGAACCGTCGCTGTTGGTCCCATCCCAGACCACGTCCTTCTTCTTGTTCACGTGCTTCGTCTTGTCGGCGATGGTCGCACCGTCGGTGGTGGTAGCGTTGTGGCACTTGGCGCAGCTGAAGCCGTAGGTGGTGCCATCGACGTGTTTCGCGTGCTTGTTGGTTGAGATCAGCAATCCGCTGGCGGTGGTGTAGCTGTGGCACGCCTTGCAGCGGGTGTTCGTCGCCGAGCTGGCCGTCGTCGCCCAGGAAACCGCCGTATTGCCGCTGCCGCCGGCGCCGTTGGAGTGGCAGTAGGTGCTGGTGCAGGCGGTGTTGCCGTTGGACCAGGCGAAGCCGTTGTCGGTCGTGCCCGCCGCGCCGGTATAGGTGTAGGTCGGCTTCTTGCCGGGGGCGGTGTAGCCGAAGAAGACCTGGGCACGGTACGGGCTGCTGGCGTAGCCGCTCACGTGGGTCGCCTGGGCCGGGTTGTGGCACGAGGCGCAGCCGAAACGGTATGCGGTCGCGCTGCCGCTCAGGTTGCCGGTGGAATAGTTGCTGTACTTCGAGGGGAGCGCCGTCGTCTCCTCCACGTGGAGCTTGTGAGCACTGACCGGCGTGGTTCCCCAGTTGTTGATTCCCCCGCCGCCGGTCGTGCCGGCGTTGGCGCTGTGGCAGGAGTTGCAGTAGGTACTCCCTCCCCAGGCGAGGGAGGCGCCGGCACCGTGGCAGTAAGTACTGGAGCACTTCTTCTGGGCGCTGTCGTAGGTGCCGCTCGCGTTGTTGCCGGTAAGGTTGAAGAAGACGTTGCGGCTGCCGTTCACATGGTAGCTGGGCGAGACGGTCGTCCGGATGCTGGTGCCGTTCTTGGTGGTCTTTTCGTGGCATTCGCCGCAGGAGATGCCGCTCGACTGCACGTGCTTCGCGTGGCTGTTGGAGGTGGCGGAGCCGGCGGCGCCGGCGTTGGTGTAGTCGGGCATGCCATTGGACGTGGAGCGGCCGTGGCAGGAGTTGCACGTGACGCTTCCCGTCCACCCCTGCCGCACGTAGACACTCCCCCCGTAGGCGCCGGGGAGGTTCCCCGCCGCGACGCTCGTGTTGCCGGTGGAGTGACAGTAAAGGTTGCGGCAGGTGGTGATGGCCGAGGAGTAGGTGCCAAACGCGTTGGTCGGGTCGAACTTCACGTCCCGGCTCTTATTGACGTGGCTGGTGGAGTTGGCGAAGGCCGGGGCCGTGGTGGCGTTGGCGGTCGCCTGGACCTTGCCGTTGTGGCACTCGGCGCAGGCGAAGCGGTAGGGGTTGGCGCTCCCCACGTGCTTCGCGTGCGGCGTGGAGGCCGGCGGCGCGGCGGCGGTCACTCCGTGGCAGGTGCCGCAGGCACCGCTGGCGGCGTTCCCCCAGGTGGGAGTGGTGTAGGTGGGGGAAGCGGTCAGGCCGTTGCTGTGGCAGTAGACGCTGGAGCAGGTGCTGTAGCCCGCCCCCGGCCTGGTGGAGCCGTTGTAGCCGGCGGTGGCGCCGAAGTAGTTGGCGATGTTGACGTTGATCTCGTAGTTTGCGTGCTTGAGCGGCTGGGAGGCGACGTGGCAGACCGTGCCGCAGGAGGCAGAGGTGCTGGTGAAGGCGCTCTTGTCGTAGGCGTGGCAGATGGCGCACTTCATATCGGAATCGGTTATGCCGTAGACCGTCTTGAGGTGTTTCCTGTGGCTGCCGGAGGAGATCTGCCGCTGGATCATGAGGCCGGGGAAGCCGCCGTGGGTGTCGCTGCCGGTGGTGCCGTGGCAGGTGCCGCATTTGCCGGTGGTGGCGCTTCCCCAGGTGGGGGTGGTGTAGGTCGGAGGCCAGGTGCCACCGTCGGCCTGACCGGTGGAGTGGCAGTAGACGTTCTGGCAGCTGCCGTAGCTGGAGCCGGGGGCTTTGGCCGACGGGGTGGCCGGTTTGGCGACGGCGCCGTTGTAGCTCCCGTTGGCCGCACTGGAGCTGTTGGCGAAGGCGATCTCGACCTGGTAGTCGACGTGGCGCGTGACGTCGGCGATGGCCGTATTCCCGCTGGCGGTGGCGGCGTGGCAGACGGAGCACTTGATCTGGGAGTAGGTGGTGCCGCCGCCGAAGACGTGGGCGTAGTGGCTCCCGGTGTTCATGTAGTCGACGGTGGCCTTGTGGCACCCGGTGCAGGTGAGGCTCCCGCCCCAGGTGGCAACGGTGTTGGGGGCGTTGAAGGCGCTCGCCTTGTTCCCCGGGCTGTGGCAGTACAGGCCGCTGCAGGTGCCGTTGCGCGGCGGGGCCTGGCTCGGGAGGTAGTTGGGGTAGCCGACGGTGCCGCCGTATGAGCCGGCGCCGCTGTTGGGGGCCGCCGTAAACTGCACGGCGAGCCCGCGGTGGCCGGCGCTGGTGGCGTGGGCGAAGGGTGCACCTTCGGCGGTGTGGTCGGGGTGGCATTTGACGCAGGAGCCGGTGGTGGTCCCGTAGTAATCGCCGTGCTTCTTCCCGGAGCCGCTGGTGGCCGGGTGGCTTCCGTCGGCAGGAGCTGCGCCGTGGCATTTGTTGCAGTCGGTGGGAGCCGCAAGCGGCGTGGCCCCCCAGGTGGGGGTGGCGCTCTCGAAGTGGCAGTTGACGCCGGAGCAGGTGCCCAGGGTCGGGTTCGCGCTCTGGGCGAAGGAGGTGCCGCGGCTGTATGCCCCCGTTGCCGGCGAACCGTTAATGTTGCTCGTGATGTTGATGAAGCCGTCGCGGTGGCTGGTGGTGTACGACGCGACCCGGCCACCGTGGCAGGGGGTGCAGTTAGTGACCGTTGCCCCCGGTGCCATGTGGGTCCGGTGGCTCCCCGGGAACCCGCCGGTCGTCCTGTTGCGGAAGGGCGCATCTACTGGGCGGTAGTCGGCAGGAGACGCCGTGCCGTGGCACTGGTAGCACTGGATGGCCCAGCCGGTGCCTGCCAGTGAGAGGAAAAGGACGCCAGCAATAAAGAAACCGACCGTTAAATAACCGCACCGATCGGTGGTAATCTGTCTCAACATGGAAGCCTCTCCTGTTTTTGACCGGGAGGGGCGCATTCCGCCCCTCCCGTTACAACATACCTTGCGTTATTTATCGTTGGACCACCGCGGCGTCGGCTGGAAGTGGCAGCTGACGTTCCAGCAGCTGCCGGTGTTGGCCGGTGCCTGCTGCTGGTACCACTGGCCCTTGGTGTCGTTGAACTTGTAGTTCGGGTCCACCTTGACGGTGACGTTCGCCTTCTTCGCCGCGGTGCCCGTGGCATTGAAGACCGTCGCATCCCCCACGTGGGCGGTAGGTCCGCCGTTGTGGCAGGTGAGGCAGGGGGTGAAGCCCTGGCTCGGCCGCAGGTTCGCCATGAGGTGGCCCAGTTTCACGTGGGCGCCGCCGCCGCCCGAGTAGTTCTCCAGCTTGGCCGTGGAGTAGGTGGACTGGGTCGCCACGAAGCCCTTCGGCGCCGGCGGATAGCCGTGGCACTCGTTGCACGCCTTCGGCTTGAAGGCGAAGGTGTTTTTGTGGGAGTGACAGTTGAGGCAGCCGCTGGTCGGGTGGTTGGCCCCCTCGTCGATCCCCCGTTTATAGTGGGACGTCTTGGTGTGGCAGGTCTGGCAGACCCCGCGGTACGGCGGTGCGAGCTGCACCAGGTCGCCGGATGTTGCGTAGCCGATCGTCGACGTCAGGGCATTGAAGGTGATGAACGCCCGCACCATCTTGATGTTCGTCGTGCCGTGGGGATCGTGGCAGACCTTGCAGTCCATGTTGTAGACCCCGAGGTCGGTGGCGTGGGTGGTCACGTTCTGCTTGGCCACGGTCGGGACCTTGGCGGCGTCGTTGTGACAGCCGAAGCAGAGGGTGTTGTCGTTGGTGGCGATCCGCTTGTAGGTGCCGAGGGCCGTGGAGATATGGGCGCTGTTGGCATCGTGGCAGCTGTTGCAATGGCGGCTCGTGGTGTAGTTGGTGAATGCCTGGCCATGGCCCGTCGCCGTGAAGTTAGCCTTGGTGGGCGCCGTAAGGCCGTTGATCACCGACAGGATACCGGTGTGGCAGCTTTCGCAGGCGACCCTGCCGCCGGTCCAGACGACCCCGTTTTTGTGGCAGTTGGTGGTGCAGTTGGTGGCCGGGACGTCGACGGTCCCGTTCACGTGGGTGGCCGCCAGTTCCGTGGTGTAGGTATGGCAGTTCTGGCACGAGGCGACGACGGTCTCGTCAAAGTTCGGACCATAGACCGCGGTCAGGTGGGCCGGGTGGCCGTACGTATCGATGGGAGTCGCGCCGGTGGCCTTGTGGCAGCCGCCGCACTGTCCCGATGCCGGATTGGACCAGTTCGGGGCGATCTGGGGCGCCCCACCCTTCCCGTTACTGTGGCAGTAAACGGTGGAGCAGTTGGAACCCGACAGGGCCTGCCCGCCGATGGACCCGGAGAACAGCTTGTCCTTCACGCCGTTAACGTGGGTGCCGCCGGAGGCGCGGGCGCTCGCCAGGAGCGTCGTGTTGTCGCTCACCGTCGCCGCGTGGCAGTTGAGGCAGCCGTAGCTCTTGCCGCTCACGCCGCCGGCAATGTGGCGCGAGTGGGCGCCGGTCGCCGGGGTGGCGCTGTGGCACTGGCTGCAGTGAGTGGTGCCGGTCATGGCCGTAATAGTGTTCTTCTGTCCGGCCCAGGTGGGGGACTTGTAGCTGCCGCCGTTGCCGTCGCTGTGGCAGTAGAGGGTGGAGCAGGTGCCGCTTCCCGTGCCGGTGTAGGTGGGAGTGGCGCCGTTGGTGGCGGCCTTCGTCCCGGCGGGTTGGAGGAAGATATCCTGGAACGTCCCCTGGTTGTGCCCGAATCCCTTGTGGCACTCGTCGCAGGCGAAGCTGTAGTAGCTGCCGCCGCCGGCGTGGCTGATGTGGGGGGTGGCGGACTCGTCCTTGAAGACCCCCGACGCGGAATAATCGTGGTTCAGGGCACTATCCCTCGCATAGCCGGAGGGGCCGCCCGCCGTGTTCACCTGGGGCGGGAAACCGTGGCAGGTGGTGCAGTTGGCCGAGAACCCCTGGGAGTGGGTATGGCAGGAGCGGCAGTCGGCGGCGTTGGTGCTCGTCTGGTGGGTGCTGATGGTGGCGGGGAGGGTCGGGTGGCACGCCACGCAGACCCCGAAGGAATCCTTGTTGTAGTTTTTCAGCGCCGTTGAGGTGTACTGGAACATCACCTTCTTGTTCCGGATCGCCCCGTACTGGGTGGAGATGTTCATGTACCGGTTGATGAGGAAGACGTTGGGGGTCGTCCCGTCGGCCGCATCCACGTGGCCGCCGTGGCAGTCGGCGCACTGCACGTTCTGGTTCTTGGTGCCGTTGTGGCTCTTCACCTTGGCAGTGGTGTTGGCCGGATTGTCAGTGGACTTGTGGCAGTTGGTGCAGATGTTGACGGCGGTGACGCCGGCGCCCCGCATGTCGGTCCGGAGGAGATAGCCTCGGGAGGTGGAGAGGAGCCCCATCCGGGCGCTGGAAGCGTTGTCGAAGGTCCGGCTGTTGGAGTCGGTGAAGTGCACCCCGTGGCAGGTGGTGCAGACCACCTTGCCCGAGGGGCTGAGCCGCATGGCCGAGGTCGGGTTCGCCGGGTTGGCGTTCTGCGGCGTGGCGTAGAACTCGTCGGGGCGCGCCGCGGCCTTGGCGGCATAATCGACGGTGACCGGGTGGCTTCCCTTAGTGTGGTCCGTGGTATTGCGCGACCGGTGGCAGTCAAGGCACATGGAATCGTTCCAGTTGGTGGCCCGGAGGGACGGCTTGCCGTTGTAGGCCGAGGAGTAGGCGGCATGGACGCTGTGACAGCGGGCACAGACGATGGTTCCCCGCATGTTGGTCTTGTTCAGACGGGAGTCGACAGGGGGCAGTGCCCCGGCCTTCGGGACCGTATCGCTGCCGATCCAGTTGTGAGAGGTCTGGTAGATGACGCCGGTTCTGACTGAAGTGAAGGTCCGGAACGGGTTGGCGAAATCGGCCATGGTGAACGGCTTCTTGAAGCCGTACGGAATGCTCGACGGGGTGTGGCAGGTGAGGCAGACATTGTTGAACCCGTTGGAGCCAAGGGTATTGTGGACGGCATGGCAGCTGTAACAGGTGTACCCTTTGACGGAGTCAACCTCGTGGGGCGGATCAATCGCCCACGCCGAAACCGTCACCATGAGCACAGAAGCTGTAACCACAGCCCGCATCATCATTTTTATCCTATTCATGGCTCACTCCCGAACATTGGAACACCAATTACACATGCTAAATTATTTATTGTGACAGGCGAAGCACATGGCGCTTCCATCGTTATCCCGCACAAGAAACGGTCTCAGCTTTTTATTGCCGGTGGGGCTCCCCGTGGGAATGCCGTCGAAATCGAGCCCGTAATCGACATGGGGATCGTGACAAGTCGAACATTCCATCCTGTCCCGGTTGGGACCATAGAACCGGAACCCCTGGGCCTTGACCGCGTTGATGTCGTTCAGGTACTGGGACCCCTTCTGGCCATAGGCAGCCGTATAGGAAAAGGAGATCGGATGGTCATCCATCAGGTTGTACCCGGCATACGTATCGCTGTTGGTCTTGCCGATATTGGCCCGGTAGGGAGTGCCGAAGGTCGGAAGACTCCCCATGGCGAGGGCTTGGACGTTCGGGTTGCTGGGGTCGGTGAGGGGAAGCCCGGCCATCTTGACCCGCTTGTCACCCGAGCCGTCGCCTGAATCGACCCCGACATCGGAATTGTGGAGCACGTTGATGGCGGTCCGGCCGTCATGACAGCTAAGGCAGAGGAGCGACTCGGGGCCCGGCGCCGTCACTGCCTTGGCCGTGGACGAAAGCGTCGTCGACGAGGTGTACATCCGGAACGTCTGGGTCGGATTGACCTTGTTCCAGAGGGGTACCGCCGGTTTGGCGTTATGGGGGGTGTGACAGAAGATGCACACTTCATCCACCTCGGAACTGTACCAGTGACGGTTGCTGGCATTTGCCCATGGGGCGGTCTTGGCCAGGTTGTGAACCGTCCAGCGGATATTTCCCGGGCCTGCGTTTCCGCTTCCCACCGCGGCCAGGATCGTTGCGGCGGCAAGCGCTCCCACCAGAATCCTCTTCATTCCAAACCTCGCTGCGTGTAGTCCATTACATACGAGCTGCGTCCTGCAAAAAAACCGCCAGTCCTACCAACTCTGCATCCCGAGGGCCTTTCTCAGGATCAGGATTATATCGACCATGTCCACGGCGCCGTTGGGATGGGCTTTCCCCTGGAGCAGCGGACCGATGTCGCCGTGGGTGAGATAGGCAGCCGTCGGCTTGATCTGGCCGAGATATACCTTGAGCGCCAGGAGGGCGTCCTGGACCGCCACCTTCCCGTCACCGTCCAGATCGCCGTCGGGCACCTGGACGACCAGCGCCTTCACCGTGCTGTTGCCGGCGGCGTCGGTGGCACGCACCGCCAGGGTGTCGGCATCATAGCTCCCCACGGTCAGCGTGGCCTGCCACGCTTCGCCGGACATCGTCACCGTGCCGGCGGCGCCGTTCTTGTCCTCCACGGTCACCGTCGCCCCCTGCTCCACCGTGCCGGAGAGCTCCGCCGGGAAGGGGGTGTTGACCGCGTTGAGCGCCAGGGCCGGCGGTGTGGTGTCGTAGATGAGGGTCCGGGTCACCGTGCCGGTGTTGCCGGCGGCGTCGGTCGCCCTGATGGTGATGGCGTACGTCCCTTCGTCGGCGAAGGTCACACCCAGGGCGAAGGTGCCGTCGGCCTGCTCGACCTGCACCGGCACGCCGTTCACGTCGGCGGTGAAGGTCACCGGAGCGGAGTCGGAAACGAGGCCGGTCAGGGCAACGCTCTTGGTGTTCACCGCCTTGTCCTGCGTGGGGGAGGTGAGCACGAGGGTCGGGGCATCGGCGTCGAAGACGACGGTCCGCTTCACTGTGGTTACATTGCCGGCGAGATCGACCGCCGTGACCTCCACCGTATTGAGTCCCGCCACGAGAGGAACGTCGGCGCTCCACTCTTTACCGGTCATCGTTGCCGGCTGGCCGGCGACCGTGACCTTGGCCGTCTTGTCGACCGACCCGCTCACCGTCACATGGTTGACGGCCACGTATCCCCCCTCGGCGGGGGCCGCAAAGGTGACCACCGGCCGGGTGGGATCGAAGATGATCGTGCGGGTGTCGCTGACCGAATTCCCCGCAAGGTCGGCCGCCACTACGGTAATGACATTCGGACCGTTGTTCAGGGTGACGGCGGTGCTGAAGGCCCCGTTCGCCAGGGTGACCGGCTCGCCGTTAAGCAGGACGGTGCCGATATTGGCATCGCTCACCGTCGCCTGGATGTTCTGCACCTGCTCGCTGGTATAGCTGCCATCGGCCAGGGCCGACACGTGAAGCACCGGCGCCGCCGTATCGAGGATGGTTGCGAGCGAGAGGGTTCCCGCCGCGCTTTGGGGCCGCGTAGCCTTCACCGTCAGGGCGTTGAGACCATTGGCGAGGGGCACGCGGCAACTCCAGCTGGTGCCGAAGACCGTGGCCGTGACGTTAGCTCCGGTGGTGGTGTTGGCGACCGTCACCGTGGAGCCGGCATCGACGGTTCCGGAGAGCAGCTGGTACGGATCGTTGGTGACGGAGGAAGTCGGGTCGAGCGCAAGCTGCGGTGCGGGCTGCAGATAGTTCACCGTCGCCGCCAGGGTAGCGGCGTTCAAGGAGGCATCGCGGGCGGTCACGGTGACGGTGGTGCTCCCCGGGACCAGCCCGCTGAGGGTCACGCGCCAGGTGCCGGCCGAGGGGAAGGAGATCGGGCTGACGACGGCGCCGCCGCTGGCCGAGATGGTCATGGCGGCGCCGGCCTCAACAATGCCGCTGACATCGACGGTGGCGGCGTAAACCGTAGCCGGGACCGGATCGATGGTGAGCGCCGGCGGGGTGGTGTCCACAGGGACCCCGCCGCCGTCGATGTTGAACACCGAGAGGTTGCCGTAACCGTTTACCACGAGGAGGCGGCCGTAGGCCTGGTCGAAAACGAGGTCGGAGGGGACCATCAGTTGTCCCTTACCGCCGCCGTACCCGCCGAAAGTGGAGAGGTACTGCTGGGTCCCGTTCGGGTCGATGGCCTGGACGGTGCTCTGGAACGTATCGACCACGTACATCCGCTTCAGTGCCGGCGTCGGGTCGCTGGTATACTCGAAGGCCACCCCCTGGGGAGCGGTGAAACCGAGGGCGCCGGAGCCGAAGACGCCGACCGTCCGTTTATAGACACCATTTGTGTCAAAAAACTGTACACGACCGTTGCGGGTATCGACCACCGCCACCTGGCCGGAGATCTTTTCGAAGGCAATGCCGGAAGGGGTGGAGAACTGGCCGTTCGCCGTGCCGAAGCTCCCGAAGCGGCGCGCGTAGACGCCGTTGGCATTGAACACCTGCACACAGTTATCCTGGCTGTCGACCACATAGATGAACCCGGCGGAGTCGACGGTGATGCCGTTCACCATCTTGAACTGGCCGGCGCCGGTGCCGAGCCGCCCGGTTTCGGTGCCGTCGGCACCGAGTATCGCCACGTAATCCCCCTGGCCCACCAGGAGCGAGCCGTCGGCGGCGATGGCGATCCCCTGGGGCGAATGGGCGGTCTTGATGAGAGCTGTCAAATGACCGAAGGGATTATACTTGAGGACCCCCCCGGAAAGAGGATCGGTTACATAGCTGTTGCCGGTGGAATCCACTGCAACCCGCAAGGGAGAACGCATTCCCTCCGAGATGGGATTCTGGGCGACCACCACCGGAGCCAGGGCGGCAAGGGAAGTCGTTGCCAGCGAAATAACCAGAAACGCCAGTGAGAAGGCAACGGACACCATTCGTTTCGGCGATCTGCATACCATGGTAATGCCTCCGGTTTTATTGGAAAAATTCCGGCGATCCTGCAATCCGCGTCGCCAGGAGTATTCTCCTGACCCAAAATGAGCAATATCGGTGCCAACAGCGCTTCGCAAAAGGCTTTTTCCGCAAGGCGCCGTCAGCACGGCGTTTCCCGGCACGGGGCGGTCACGGACTAACTTCGCCTAATATCTCCCTGCAATTTTTTGGTGAAATAACCGGGACGCTCTTTCCAATTCAACCCAAAAAACGGCATACGAAGCAAAGCACTGACCAGGACCCCGGGGAAACCATTGAGGAAATTCATCCCGCTGGAAACGAAAAAAGGGCAACAACCGCCGGTCCCTTGGCAGGTGCTGCCCTTTGAGGAGAAACGAATTGATTGCTTGCTACTTGAGGAACCCGAACTTCTTCATCCGGTAGCGGAACGCATCGATGCCGAGATTCAGCTTTTTGGCAGCCTTGGACTGGTTCCAGTCGGTTATCTCCAGCGACTGGCGGATCAGTTCCTTCTCCACTTCCTCGATGTCGACCCCCTCGGGGGGAAGCTTGAAGGTAGTGAAGCCGGTGGTCTGGGTCGAAGCCTTGGCGACGATCTCAAGGGGGAGGTGTTCGAGGAGCAGCGTATCCTCGTTGCCTAGAATTATGGCCCGCTCGATCACGTTCTTGAGCTCCCGGATATTGCCGGGCCAGTGATAATCGACAAGGAGCTTCTCGGCCATCTTGGAGATGCCGGTAACGTGCTTGTTGAATTCGCTGTTGAAGACGTCGATGAAATGGTTTGCCAGGTGGAGGATGTCCTCCCGCCGCTCCCGCAGGGGGGGGAGGAAGATGGGGATCACCTGGAGGCGGTAATAGAGGTCGTTGCGGAAGGTCTTCTCCTCGATCGCCCTGAGGAGGTCGCGGTTGGTGGCGGAGATGATCCGGACGTCCACGGCAAACGACTTGGTCCCGCCGATCCGGCGGAAGGTCCGCTCTTCGAGGAACCGGAGGAGCTTCGCCTGCATCCCCATCTCCATGTCGCCGATCTCGTCGAGGAAGACGGTACCGCCGTCGGCAAGCTCGAAAAGCCCCTTCTTCATCGTCTTGGCGTCGGTGAAGGCCCCCTTTTCGTGGCCGAAGAGCTCGCTCTCCAGCAGCGTTGCCGGCACCGCCGCGCAGTTGATCGCCACGAACGGCTTTTCCGCCCGGGCCGACTGGTAGTGGATCCATTTGGCCACCAGTTCCTTGCCGGTTCCCGACTCACCCTGGATCAGCACCGTGGAGGCGTCGCTGCGGGCGACCTTGTCCATCATGTCGAGCACGTTCTTCATGTGCCGGCTCCCGCCGATGATGTCGGGGGGGCCGAACTTCTTCGACTGCTCGCTCCGCAGCCGCTGGACCTCCCGGCGCAGGTCCGAAGTTTCCAGCGCCTTGCGGATGACGATCGCCATCTCGTCGAGGTTGAATGGCTTGTTGATGTAGTCGTAGGCGCCGAGCCGCATGGCGTGGACCGCCGTCTCCAGCCCGCCGTGGGCCGTGACCATGATGACGATGATCTCGTCGTCGTACTCCTTGGTCTTCTCCAGCACTTCGAGGCCGCTGATCCCCGGGAGCTGGATATCCAGGAGGACAAGATCGGGCTGCTCTTCCCGGACGATCCGCAGGGCGTCTTCGCCGTTGCCCGCGGAAACCACCTCGTACCCCTGTTTCTTCAGGTTCTGCTCAAGGGACCAGCGGATCAGGTGTTCATCGTCGACAACGAGGATTTTTGTCTTTCTCACGTCCGCTCCTTTGCCTTGCTGTTCTGACTGAGATCAAAGATTAATGCGCTATGCACCCGCTATGACACCCCGGCAACCGGCAGGTCTACGCTGAAGATCGTTCCGCCGCCGTCCTCGCTCGTAACGGAAATCCTTCCGCCATGCTGGGTGATGAGCTTCTGGCAGATGGCGAGGCCGAGGCCCGTCCCCTGCGCCTTGGTCGTGAAGAAGGGGGTAAAGATCTTACCGATGATCTGTTTCGGGATGCCGGGGCCGGTATCGGCAATGGTGATCCGCACGAACCGCTCCCCGCCGCTCTCCGCAAGGGAGCTCCCGACGGTGAGGACTCCTCCCTCCTGCATCGCCTGGATGGCGTTGAGGATCAGGTTCAGAAACACCTGCTGCACCTGTTTCGGGTCGACGTACACGGGAGGGAGTCCCTCCGCCAGCTCCAGTTTCCGCTCGATGTTCTTTCCCCCCCGATGCTGGAGGGCAAAAACCAGCGTCCGGCGGAGGATGTCGTTGACCTCCACGCACGCCGGCTCCGGCGGGGCCGGCTTGCCGAAGAAGAGGAGGTCGTTGACCGTCTTGTCGAGCCGGTTCACCTGCTCGATCACTTCGCCGATGATCTCCTTGCGGGGGTCTTCGTCGGTGAAGTCCTGCCGGATGATCGACATGGCGGCGGCAATCCCCGCCAGGGGGTTCTTGATCTCGTGGGCGATGCCGGCGGCCATCTCGCCGACGGACGCCAGACGGTCGGCCCGCTCCATCTGCTGGAAGTGGTACTGCTCCAGCTCCCGTTTCGCCGTATCAAGCTTGTCGACCATGGAGTCGAAGCTGGAGATGAGGCGGCCGATCTCGTCCCGTCCCCGGGGGGTCATCCGGACCGACAGGTCCCCCTGCTCGACCCGCGCCATGTTCTCGATGATGCAGTTCAGGGGGCGCCGGACAAACCGCACCATGACGATGGAGATCGCCAGCGCGATGAAGGCGATGATCGCCGCGGTCGAAAAGACAAAAAGGCGGGTCAGCTCGATGATGCGCCGGTTGGTCTCGGCCAGGGAGTAATTGACGTTCAGGATCCCGATGATCCGGCGCTTGGTGCCGTGACAGATGTGGCAGGGTTCGGAGTTGTAGATCGGCTTGATCATCCCGAACACCTCGCCGAAATCGGGAGAATCGTAGATCCCGCTCGCCAGGTTGTTGATGAAGAGGGAGTAGTCGCCATCGGGGACCGGAGTCCCGACCTCGAAGGGGTTGGACGACTTGAGGATCAGCCCCTGGGGGTGGAATATCCGGGCGCCGATCAGGCGGCTGTGACCGTGGACGACCATCTCCAGGGTCGTCTGCACATCCTGGGTATCCCCCATGCTCATCGACTTGTAGATGCTCCTCTCGACGGTGCTGAGTAGAAGCTGCGTGTTCTCCCGGGCCGTCTTGATGAGCTGGGTCTTTTCGCGCGTCAGATTGAGATAGGTGAAGGTGCCGATCCCAACGGAGAGGAGGGTTACCAGCAGAACGATGACGCGCGTTGTCAGGCTCTTGAAGATCAACCTTCCCCCTGGAAACTGCGGTGTTTCGGATAACCGGCGGAGCGACTCACCGGGTCGCCGTCCCCCCGGCGGGAACGGATGGGGCGCCACCCGGTTGCCCGGAGACGGCCGGCGAACCGCCCCCCGGTTGCTGTCCGGACGCGGCACCCTGCCCTCCCCCCAGATCGGCGGCGAAGATCCACTTCCGGTACTGGTCCGTTCCTTCGAGCCCTTCGAGCCCCTTGGGGAATCCCCCCGTCTTGAGAGGCTCCTCCTCGCTGGTGCTCATCACCCCCACAATCCCTTTCCCCGGCTGCCGCACGACGTCGAAGTCGTTACCGGTCACGGGATCCTTGTAGAGCCTGCGGATGTAGCGGACCGTGGTGGCGGTTCGGGGGTCCTTCAGCAGATCCTTCAGGTCGTTCAGGGGGGTCGGCGGCGGCTGCCCCGGTCCCGCCGGCTTGTACCAACGCTCCAGGGCCGCCTTGTACTGCTGGCCACGGAAGAGCAGCTCCTCTTCGCGCTCCCGCTTCATGATCGTTCGCCAGAGCTGCCCCGACACCCCGAGCATGATCCCCATGACGACGACGATCATGATCGCCGCCAGGTAGGTGAAGCCGTCGGAAGACCTAAGTACGCTCCTCACGCTTCACTCCTCCCGCCTCACCCCCGCTTGCGGCCGACGATCTCCCGCGCCGCCTCGGCCAGGTCGGCGGGCATGAGGCCGAAATACTTGAGAAGCTCCTCCGCCTTGCCGGAGAGGCCGAAGCGGTCGTGAATCCCGACCCGCTTGAGCGGTACCGGGCAGCTCTCGGAGAGATATTCGGCCACGGCGCCGCCGAGGCCGCCGACCACCGAGTGCTCCTCGGCGGTGACGATGGCACCGGTCTCCCGGGCCGCCTTGAGAAGAATCTCGCCATCCAGCGGCTTGATGGTGGCAAGATGCACAACCCGGGCCGAGATCCCCTCTTTGGCGAGGAGCTCCGCCGCAGCCACGGCCTGGGCGGTCATGAGCCCGGTGGTGACAAAGGTCAGGTCCGTCCCTGCGACGAGCTGGACCCCCTTGCCGATCTCGAAGGGGAGATCGTCGGTTGTGACGGTGGGGACCTTGTTGCGGCCAAGCCGCACGTAGACCGGCCCCCTGCAGGCGGCGGCGGCACGGATCGCCCTGGCGGTCTCGGGGCCGTCGGCCGGGACGATGACCGTCATGTTCGGGATCGCCCGCATGATGGCGATATCCTCCACCGACTGGTGGGAGCCGCCGTCCTCTCCTACGGTGATCCCGCCGTGGGTGGCAACCACCTTCACGTTTGCCTTCGGATAGGCAAGCGACTGGCGGATCTGCTCCCACGCTCGGCCGGCGGCGAAGATGGCGAAGGTAGAGAGAAACGGTATCTTGCCGGCGGCGGCAAGGCCGGCGGCGGTGCCGACCATGTTGGCCTCGGCGATCCCCATGTTGAAGAAGCGCTCGGGGAATTTTTTGGCGAAGAGCGAAGTCTTGGTGGAACCGGAGAGGTCGGCATCGAGAACGACGATGGCCGGATTCTCCTCCCCCAGCTCGGCCAGGGTCTGGCCATAGGCGTCGCGGGTGGCGATCATGGTGCTCATATGTCAAGGTCCTTTCTTGTCTCTATGTAGGGGCGCGGCAAGCAGCGCCCCTACCGGATTCATTGATCCCCGTGCTTTACAGGTTGCACTGCTCGCCGAGGCACTCCAGTGCCCTGGGGAGCTCCTCGTCGCTCGGCGCCACCCCGTGGTACGATGCCTTGTTCTCGAAGAAGGAGACCCCCTTCCCCTTGACCGTGCGGGCGACGATGGCGGTCGGCTTCCCCTTCACGGCGGCTGCCTGCTCCAGGGCGGCGACAATGGCCGTCATGTCGTGGCCGTCGATGTCGATCACCTGCCAGCCAAAGGCGGCGAATTTGTCGGCAACCGGCTCCACGTTCATCACCTTCGCCACCTCGCCGTCGATCTGGAGACGGTTCACGTCGATGAAGGCGCAGAGGTTGTCGAGGCCGTAGTGGGCCGCGGCCATGGCGGCCTCCCAGACCTGTCCCTCCTGGAGCTCGCCGTCCCCCAAAAGCGCATAGACCCGGCTCGCGCTCCCGTCGAGACGAAGCCCCAGCGCCATCCCGTTGGCCATGGAGAGTCCCTGGCCCAGGGAGCCGGTGCAGACCTCCACCCCCGGGGTCTGTTTGCTGTCGGGGTGCCCCTGGAGGTGGGAGCCGAGACGCCGCAGCATCATCAGGTCCTCCTTCGGGAAATATCCCGCCTCGGCCAGGGCCACGTAAAGGGCCGGCGCCGCGTGCCCCTTGCAGAGCACGAAGCGGTCGCGCCCCTCCCACTTCGGGTCGGCCGGATTGTGCCGCATGACGTGGAAGTAGAGGGCCGCAATCATGTCGATGGCCGAGAGGGAGCCCCCGGTATGGCCCGACTGGGACTTGTGCAACGTCTTGACTATGTCGACCCGAAGCTGTCGGGCCTTCTCCTCCAGTGAGCTGATCGTTTCGCTGTTCACGCTGGTCCTTTCCGTTGATGCCGGGATTATCGGCTTATTTGTCGCCAGCCATGAGGAAGTCGAGAATGACCTCATCGAGGCTGGAAGGCTTGTCCTGTTTTTTTTGCGGAGCGGGGGGTGACTGAGGAGGGGAAGCGGCAGCAGGGGGCGGACCGGGAGCCGGCTTCGCGGCAGGCCGGGGAGCCGCGGCGGGAAAGGCCCGGGCGTCGAACTCTCCGTTCTTGAGCCGGCGGAGCATCTCCTTGTGCTGCTCTTTCATCAACTCCTCGACCACCTTGTCGAGACCGCTCACCGCGACGATGTCGGCGTAGCTCGTCTTCCTGGAGGCGATGATGGTCCCCCCCCGGTAGAGGAGGGTGACGATGAAGGGGTTTGCAACGCCGCTGTCCTCGGTCTGGACGTGGAAGACCTCGCCCTTGTACATGACGTTATGATTGAATCCGACAACCATGGGCACCCATCCGCCAAATGACGTAGCCGGGTAAAACTACCACGTATATTTGCCGGTTGCAAGGGATAATCGGTACGGCAATTCGCGTGGTTACGCCTCTTTACCGAGGAGCGCCCTGATCCGGGCAACCGCCTCCATGGCGTCCCGGGCGTAGAGGTCGGCGCCGATCCGGTCGGCGTACTCCTGGGTCACCACCGCTCCCCCCACCATGGTGAAGGTCCTGATGCCGGCCTCTTTGAGGCGGGCGATGACGTTCTCCATCTCGGTCATGGTGGTGGTCATGAGGGCGGAGAGCCCCACGGCGTCGACGCCGAGCTCCTTAGCCTTCGCCACGATCCGGTCGGCGGCGACGTTCTTGCCGAGGTCGATCACCTCGAAGCCGTGGTTTTCCAAAAGCGTGCAGACGATGTTCTTGCCGATGTCGTGGATGTCCCCCTCCACGGTGGCCATGAGGATCTTCCCGCGGCTGGCGGCGGGGGCCCCCTTCATCGCCTCCTTGAGGCGGGCAAAGGCGGCCTGCATCGTCTCGGCCGACTGCATCACCTGGGGGAGGAAGACGAGGTTCTTCTCGAAGCGGCGCCCCACCTCCTCCAGGCCGGGGAGAAGCCCCTCGTTGCTCACCTGAAGCGGCTCCAGCCCCTGTGCAAACGCTTCCTCCACCAGGGCCGCGATGTTCTCCCGGTCGCCGGTGATGACGGCCCGCTTGAGCCGCTCGCGGATGTCGGGACACTCGGCGGCTGCGGTCAACTCGGACGGTGGAACGGTGCCGGCGTAGGCGGCGATGTAGGCGGCCGACGAAGGGTCGCGGTTCAGGAGCACCATGGCGGAGCGCCAGGCCGCCATCATCTCCTCCTCTTTGGGGTTGACGATGGCGGCGTCGAGGCCGGCGGCCATGGCCATGCCGAAGAAGGTGGAAGAGACCAGGGGGCGGCGGGGAAGGCCGAAAGAGATGTTGCTGACGCCGAGGACCGTGTTGCAGCCGAGCCGCTCCTTCACGAGCCGCACCGCCTTCAGGGTCTCCATGGCCCGCTTCTGCTCGGCGCTCACGGTGAGGGTCAGGCAGTCGATCACCACATCGCCGCGGGGGATGCCGTGTCCTTCCGCGGCGGCCACGATCCGCTTCGCCACGGCGAGGCGCCCCTCGGCGGTCTCGGGGATGCCGGTCTCGTCCAGGGCCAGGCCGATGACGGCGGCGCCGTACTTCTTCACCAGCGGCAGGAGCCGGGCGATGCTCTTCCCCTCGCCGTTCACGGAGTTGACCAGCACCTTGCCGTCGGCCGCCTTGAGCCCCCGTTCAAGCGCCGCGGGGTCGGAGGAATCGAGGACCAGCGGCACGCCGACGCTCCCGGTGACGCAGAAGACCGCCCGCTCCATGGCGGCCGGCTCGTCGATCCCCGGGGTGCCGACGTTGACGTCGAGGAGATGGGCGCCGGCGGCCACCTGCTCCATCGCCTCGCGGCGGATGTAGGAGACCTTTCCCTCCCGCAGCTCCTGGGCGAACCCCTTCTTCCCCGTGGGGTTGATCCGCTCGCCGATGATCGCCGTGGTGAGTCCGCCGCCGAAGGCGACGACGGAGGTGCGGCTCGACAGGTACGTCACCCCCGGCGCCGGGCCGCAGTCGCGCCACGACTGGTCGCGCCCCGCCAGCGCCTCCCTGATGGCCCGGATGTGGGCCGGGGTGGTGCCGCAGCAGCCCCCGATGATCCGGACGTTAAGCTCCAGGAGCCGGTCGTGGAAGGCGGTCATGTCGTCGGGGGTGCCGGGGAAAACGGTCTTGCCATCCACCAGCTTCGGCAGCCCCGCGTTGGCCTGGGAGATGAGGGGAAGGCGCGTCACCCCCCGCATCGCCTCCGTGACGGCGCAGATGCCGTCGGGGCCAAGGCCGCAGTTGGAGCCGACGATGTCGGCCCCCGCCGCCGCCAGGGTCACGGCTGCGGCTGCCGGAGAAGTACCGAGGACGGTGCGCCCCTCGTTGTCGAAGGTGAGCTGGGCGATGATCGGGATCGTGGGGGAGAACTCCCGGATGGCGATGACCGCCGCCCGGATCTCCTTGATGTCAAGGAAGGTTTCGAGGGTGATGAGGTCGGCGCCGGCCTCGACGAGGGGCGCGGCCTGCTCCCGGAAGAGCTCCGCCATGGCGTCGAAGGTCACCTCCCCCACCGGCTCCACGAAGAGCCCGGTGGGGCCGATGGAGCCGGCCACGTAGGCCCGGTCGCCGCAGACCTCCCGGGCGATCTCCACGGCCCGGGCGTTGATCTCGCGGACCTTCCCCTCCAGGCCGAAGTGCTCCAGCTTGGCGCGGGTGCCACCGAAGGTGTTGGTGACGATGATGTCGGCCCCCGCCGCCACGTACTCGCGGTGGACGCCGGCCACTACGTCGGGGAGGGTCAGGTTCAGCTCTTCCGGCGATTGCCCCGGCCTCAGGCCCCGCTCCTGGAGCATCGTCCCCATGGCGCCGTCCAGGACGAGGACGCGCTCTTTGATCGCCTGCAGGAAGGGCTTCTTCATGGTTTCACCACCTTTTCATCGTTCTTTTCCAGCGAAAAATCGGGCGCCAGCGGCTGCCGCAGGTCGAGGTGCCCCGCCAGAGTCTCGACCTCCTTCCCTTCGACCAGGAACCTCACCCCCTTGACCTGGGGGAAGTTGAGGCAGACCGTGTCGACCACCGAGTAGACAGCCGCCATCTCGGCGGAGCTGCCGCCGGGGAGCCCCGCCACCAGTTCCTTGCCGAAGTCGATCACCGCCGTATCCCCCTCGATCCGGACCCCCCGGACGACGGCGCTCGGGGGAAGGGTCGGCTGCAGCTCACCCACGGGGCCGTTCACCAGCTCCCCCACCACCTCCTGCACACAGCCGGCCACGTTGTCGCAGGCGCCGACCTCCCGCCCCTCCCGGGCAAGCCCCTCGGCATCGGGGGTGGCGAAGAAGAGGGTCACCCGGAACGTGCCGGTGGGTCTCGGCTCCGGGCGGGTGACGGGGAGTTCCCGGCTCGAACGGTATTTCTGGAAGATCATCAGGCCGAGCACCGTGGCGGCCACCAGAAAGGCGAGCAGGACGAGGAAGCTCCGCTTGCGGGGTTTGGTGCGCTTCATAACGATTTATCCCTTCTCCTCAAGGCTTACCTGGTAGACGTCCCCGAGCCTGCCGCCGAGAAAGCGGTTGCCGACCCGGATGAACCCCGCCGGCACGTCGGAAACGAAGTAGTGGTGGTTCCCGAGTTCGGCGCCGGGGCGAAGCAGAGCCTTCCCCCGAAGGATCTCCGCCACGGTGCGGGCGGTCTCCTCCGCCGAATCGACCAGTTTCACGGCATCCCCGACCGTTTCGCCGATCACCTTCTTGAGGATCGGGTAGTGGGTGCAGCCGAGCACGAGGGTGTCGACGCCGTGGTCGCGGAGCCCCCCGAGGTAGGTCTCGGCCGTAAGGCGCGCCACCTCGTTGTCGGTCCACCCCTCCTCGGCCAGGGGGACGAAGAGCGGACAGGCCCGGGTCACCACCTCCACCTCGGGATTCATCCGCTTGATCGCCTTGGCATAGGCGCTGCTGCGGATGGTCCCCTCGGTGCCGATGACCCCCACCTTGCCGCTGCGGGTGACGGAGACGGCCCGGCGTGCCCCCGGCTCGATGACGCCCACCACAGGGATGGAGAGGGTTTCCTGCAGGGCTTCGAGGGAGCAGGCCGAGGCGGTGTTGCAGGCGACCACCAGGAGCTTGATGTCGCGCTTGACGAGAAAGGAGGCGATCTCCAGGCTGTAGCGGGTGACGGTCTCGGGGGACTTGGTCCCGTAGGGGACCCGGGCGGTGTCGCCGAAGTAGATGGTGTCTTCCTGGGGGAGGGCCTTGACGATCTCCTTGAGGACCGTCAACCCCCCTACCCCCGAATCGAAAATGCCGATGGCTTTCCAGGGCACGTTGGGTTCTCCGCAGGGTTCCGGACAACAAAAACAGCCTTCGTTCCCGTTGTCGGAATAGTCAAAGATATTTATACTAGGTGAGCAAACGCCCTATTGTCAAGGCATTTGCCCCGCGTACGCCGCGAGCATGAGGCTTCATTTTCTCCGGAAAATCTGCTATGTAGGTTGTTACGCATTTTCAATCCGCATCGATCGGGAGCCCCCATGGAAAAGCAGGAGATGCTCGACAAGGCGAAGGAGACCCTGAGCCCCTTCGAAACCGGCAACATCATCTCGTTCGTCAAGGGCCTTACCCTGAAAAGCGCCATGGAGAACCCCTGGGTGATCGGCATCCTCGCCCTGCTCATCTTCTACGGGATCTTCAAGCGCTCCAAGTTCGTCCTCTCCACGGTCTTCGCCGCCGTCTCCATCGCGCTCCTCATCCGGCTCACCCTCCCGTCCGGCGGGGGGAACGAGCTGACCCTCGGCTCCACCATCCCCTTCGCCCTGGGAGGGCTCGTCATCGGCGCCTTCCTCATCTATTTCATCTTCATCAAGTCGGAGTAACCGTTTCGTGCACCGTGTCGGCTTCACCACCACCATCCCGCTGGAGGTAATCCTCGCCGCGGAGAAAATTCCCGTCGACCTCAACAACGTCTTCATCACGAGCCCGGCCAACCACCGGATGATCGAGGAGGCGGAGGTGGACGGCTTCCCCCGGAGCATCTGCAGCTGGATCAAGGGGATCTACGCGGCGATCCTCGAATGCGGAATCAAGGAGATCGTCGCCGTCACCGAGGGGGATTGCAGCAACACCCGCGCGCTCATGGAGGTCCTCTCCCTCAGGGGGGTGGAGACGGTCCCCTTCGCCTACCCCCACGACCGGGACCCGGCGAGCCTCCGCTTCGAGATCGAGAAGCTGATGCGCCACTTCGGGGTCGGCTGGGACGCGGTGAACCTGACCCGGGAGCGCCTCGGCCGGATCCGGCGCAAGGTGCGGGAGATCGATCGTCTCACCTGGGAGGAGAACCTCGTGAGCGGCCAGGAGAACCACTACTTCCAGGTCTGCACCTCGGATATGAACGGCGATCCCGACCGGTTCGAGGCGGAGGTGGATGCATTCCTCGCCGGCGTCCGGAGCCGCCGCCCCTTCGAGGATACCGTGCGGCTCGCCTTCATCGGCGTTCCGCCGATCTTCGAAGACCTCTACCCCTTCCTGGAAACCCTCGGGGGACGGGTGGTCTTTAACGAAACCCAGCGCCAGTTCGCCATGCCGTACGACACGCCGGACCTGGTGGAACAGTACCGGGCCTACACCTATCCCTACGACATCTTCCACCGCCTCGCCGACATCCTCCTGGAGCTGGAACGGCGGGGGGTGGATGCGGTGATCCACTACGTCCAGTCGTTCTGCTTCCGGCAGATCGAGGACATGATCGTGCGCCAGAAGATCCCGCTCCCGGTCCTGACCCTCGAAGGGGACAAGCCGGCCCCCCTGGACGCGCGGACCAGGATCAGGATCGAAGGGTTTCTGGAGATGTTGGTGGAGTAACTCGGGGCTCGGAGCTCGGGGCTCGGGGCTCGGGGCTCGGGGCTCGGGGCTCGGGGCTCGGGGCTCGGGGCTCGGGGCTCGGGGCTCGGGGCTCGGGGGTCGGGGCTC
>NZ_DAHVYG010000018.1 GCF_027327745.1 Geobacter sp. | reverse complement strand
ACTCCCAAACGGTCCCAAATTGACAACCGGCCCGGGAGGGCTAGAATTTCCGGGGATATCCACAACAAGGAGCAAGCCCATGAACCGCAGCCATCGTTTCCTCGCCGGAGGGTTTTTCCTTTTCCTCCTTCTCGCGGCACTTCCCCTCATCGCTTCCGCGGCCCGTGGCGCCGGCCGGGACACCATCGTCGTCGGGATGGAGCTCGCCTATCCCCCCTTCGAGATGACCGACACGGCGGGCAAACCGACCGGGGTGAGCGTCGACCTCGCCACCGAGCTCGGCAGGTACCTCGGCAAGAAGGTGGTTATCCGGAACATCGCCTTCGACGGCCTGATCCCGGCGCTCAAGACCGGCAAGATCGACCTGATCATCTCCTCCATGACCGCCAACGAGGAACGGGCCAGGTCCATCGACTTCTCCGCCCCCTACCTCAACACCGGCCTCTGCCTGCTGCTGAAGAAGGATTCGCCGGTCAGATCGATCCGGGACCTGGACCAGCCCGACCGGACGGTGGCGGTGAAGAAGGGGACCACCGGTCACGCCTATGCCGCCAGACACATCAAACAGGCGAACCTCCTGGTGCTCGACAAGGAAGCGGCGGCGGTGCTGGAGGTGGTGCAGGGGAAGGCCGACGCCTTCATCTACGACCAGATGTCCACCTACCAGAGCTGGCGGAAGAACCCGACCACCACCCGCGCCATCCTGGAGCCGTTCCAGAAGGAATCCTGGGCCATCGGCATCCGCAAGGGGAACGGCGGACTCAAGGCCAGGGTCAACGCTTTTCTCAAGGATTTCCGCAGCAGGGGTGGCTTCGAGAGGCTCGGCGACAAGTACCTGAAGGAGCAGAAGGAGGCGTTCAGGAAGCTCGGCTACCCATTCTACCTCTAGCCCGATGCGCCCCCTGCTGACCCGCCTCTTCTGCGCTCCCCGTCCCGGGCCGGAGGAACGCCCCATCCCCCTCCCGGCCCGCATCGCCGGCTTTCTCTCGGCATTTCTTCTCGTGGCCCTCGTCTTCGCCTACGCCTTCCACTCCCTCCAGTACCACTGGGGGTGGGAGTCGGTCTACGCCTACCGGCAGAAGTTCGTCCTGGGGTGGCTCATGACCCTCGCCATCTCGGCGGCGGCCCTCTGCCTGTCGCTCCTGATCGGGCTATTCTTCGCCCTGGCCCGCCGGAGCCGCTTCCTGCCGCTGCGCTACTTCGGCACCCTCTACATCGAGGGTATCCGGGGGACGCCGCTGCTGGTCCAGATCCTCGTCTTCTTCTACGTGGTGGCCGACGCCTTCGGGGTGGAGGATCGCTACCTGGTGGGGGTGATCACCCTCTCGCTCTTCGCCGGGGCCTACATCTCGGAGATCATCCGGGCCGGGATCGAGGGGGTGGGAGAATCGCAGCTGGAGTCGGCCCGGGCCATCGGCCTGACCAAGGGCCAGATCTACCGCTACGTGATCTTTCCCCAGGCGCTGCGCCAGACCCTCCCCCCGCTGGCGGGGCAGTTCGCCTCGCTCATCAAGGACTCCTCGCTTCTCTCCATCATCGCCGTGAGCGAGTTCACCCTCAACGCCCAGGAGGTGAATGCCTTCACCTACAGCACCCTGGAGAGCTACCTGCCGCTGGCGGTGGGGTACCTTCTCCTCACCCTCCCGATCTCGCTCCTCTCCCGCTGGCTGGAGAAGAAATACCGCTATGAGACTTAGATTCTCCGGCATCACGAAACGGTTTGGACCCCTTGCGGCGCTGGACTCCCTCTCCCTCGACCTCCCGGAGTTCAAGGCCCTGGCGGTGATCGGCCCCTCTGGGGGTGGGAAGACGACGCTCTTGCGGGTCATTGGCGGGCTCATCGCACCGGACGAGGGGGAGCTGGAGATCGACGGGGAGCCGGTGGATTTTGCCGAAGAGAGCCTTCTCGCCCACCGGCGGCGGATCGGGACGGTCTTCCAGGCCTACAACCTTTTTCCCCACCTCTCGGCCATCGACAACATCACCCTCCCTCTCGTGAAGGTCCACGGCTTCGCGCCGGAGGCGGCCCGGGCCGAGGCGGGGACGCTCCTTGACCGCTTCCATCTCGCCCCCCATGCCGGGAAGAAACCGGCCCAACTCTCGGGGGGGCAGCAGCAGCGGGTGGCGCTCGCCCGCGCCATCGCCATCCGTCCGCGGTTTCTCCTCCTCGACGAGCCGACCTCGGCCCTCGACCCCGAGATGACCGCCGAGGTCCTCGACATCATCACGGAACTGCGGCAGGAAGGGCGGGACATCATCATGGCGACCCACCACATGGGGTTTGCCCGGAGCGTGGCCGACCAGTGCATCTTCGTCTGCGACGGCGGGATCGCCGAGGCGGGGCCGGCGGCGGAGCTCTTCGCCAGGCCGCGGAGCGAAAAACTGCGGAACTTCCTGGCGAAGGTCCTGAAATACTGAGATGTCCCGCCCCGACGGACGGGGCAACGCTTGACTCCGCGCCGGCGCCCGCTACCATTAATCTATGCCCGAATCGACCCTCGCCACCTTCTCCGTCAGACGGCTGGAGATCATCGACCCGGAGGGGAACGCCGACGAGGCGCTTCTCCCCGATCTTTCCGGCGACGAGCTCCGGCGGCTCTACTATCTCCTTCTCCTCACCCGCACCTTCGACGGCCGCGCCCTGGCTCTCCAGCGCGAAGGGCGCATCGGCACCTACCCGTCGGTCCTCGGCCAGGAGGCGGCCCAGGTGGGGAGCGCCGTCGCCCTCGCCGGGGGGGAGTGGATTTTCCCCTCCTTCCGCGAGATGGGGGTCTTCTTCACCCTCGGCTACCCGATCCACCAGCTCTTCCAGTACTGGGGGGGTGACGAGCGGGGCCTGCGCACCCCCGACGGCCTGAACGTTTTCCCGGTCTGCGTCTCGGTCGGCACCCACCTCCCCCACGCGGCGGGGGCGGCCCTGGGGGCCCGGACCAGGGGGGATCGGATGGCGGTGGTCGCCTACTTCGGCGACGGGGCCACCTCCAAGGGGGACTTTCACGAGGCGTTCAACCTGGCGGGGGTGTTCCGGCTGCCGGTGGTCTTCATCTGCCAGAACAACCAGTGGGCCATCTCGGTCCCCCTCTCGGCCCAGACCGCCACCCGAACCCTTGCCCAGAAGGCCCTCGCCTACGGCTTCGACGGCATCCAGGTGGACGGCAACGACGTCCTGGCCGTCCACCGCGCCACGCGGGAGGCGCTGGAGAAGGCCCGTAGCGGCGGCGGTCCCACCTTCATCGAGTGCCTCACCTACCGGATGGCCGACCACACCACCGCCGACGACGCCAGCCGCTACCGCCCCGCCGAAGAGGTGGCGGCCTGGCGGGAGCGCGACCCGCTCCTGCGCTTCGAGCGGTTCCTGGCGAAACGGGGGCTTTGGAACGAGGACTACGCCGCCGAGATGAAGGGCAAGGCCCAGGGGGAGATCGACGAGGCGGTGCGGCGCTTCGAAGCGGTGCCGCCGCCGGCGCCGGGGGAGATGTTCGATTTCGTGAGCGGGGAGCTGTCGCCGCGACAAAAAAAGCAAAAAGAACAAGCAAGCTAGCCACAGAGGACACAGAGGGTAAAGAGAGCGAACCAGCCCAGAGGGCAAGATCCGGGGAAATCTTCGCGTTTCCTTGCACGAATCAATTTTTCTGCGTTTTTTCTCTAGTTTTTCTCTGTGACCTCTGTGCCCTCTGTGGCGATAAAGGGTTGTTCGCATGCCACAACTGAACATGGTCCAGGCAATTAACCTCGCCCTGCGGGAGGAGATGACGCGGGACGACCGGGTGGTGGTCCTCGGCGAGGACGTGGGACGGGACGGCGGGGTCTTCCGGATCACGGAAGGGCTCTTCGAGGAGTTCGGCGCCGCGCGGGTAATCGATACGCCGCTCTCCGAGTCGGCCATCGTCGGCGCGGCGGTGGGGATGGCGGCCTACGGGCTGCGGCCGGTGGCGGAGATCCAGTTCATGGGGTTCATCTATGCCGCCATGGACCAGCTCTTCGCCCACGCCGCCCGGATCCGGACCCGTTCCCGGGGGCGCTTCACCGCCCCGCTGGTGGTCCGCACCCCCTACGGCGCCGGGATCAAGGCGCCGGAGCTCCACGAGGAGAGCACCGAGGCCTTCTTCTGCCACATGCCGGGGATCAAGGTGGTGGTCCCCTCGGGGCCTTACAGCGCCAAGGGGCTGCTGCTCGCCGCCATCCGCGACCCCGACCCGGTCCTCTTCCTGGAGCCGACCCGCCTCTACCGGATGGTGAAGGAGGAGGTGCCGGAAGGGGAGTACACCCTTCCCCTGGGGAAAGCCCGCATCGCCCGGCCGGGGGGCGCCGTGACCGTCGTCGCCTGGGGGAGCATGCTTCAACGGACCCTGAAGGCGGTGGAGGGGTACGACGCCGAGGTGATCGACCCCATGACCCTCTCCCCCTTCGACTGGGAGACGCTGCTGGCGTCGGTGGAAAAGACCGGCCGGCTCGTGGTCGTCCACGAGGCTCCCCTCACCTGCGGCCTCGGCGCCGAGATCGCCGCCACCGTGGCGGAGGAGGCAATCCTCCACCTGCGGGGGCCGGTGATTCGTGTCGCCGGCCCCGACGTCCCGGTGCCGCTGGCGAAGCTCGTCGATCACTACCTGCCGTCGCCGGAGAGGATCCGGGGGGCGCTGGATGAGGTTTTGCGTTACTGAGGAGAATCCCCATGCCCTACGACTTCAAACTCCCCGATCTCGGCGAAGGAATCACCGAGGCGGAGCTGCGCCGCTGGCTGGTACGCGAGGGGGAGAGCGTCCGCGAGCACCAGCCGGTGGCGGAAGTGGAAACCGACAAGGCGGTGGTGGAGGTCCCCTCCCCCCGGGCCGGGAAGGTGGGACGGCTGGCCCGGCGCGAAGGGGAGACGGTGCGGGTGGGGGAGACGCTCTTCACCATTGCCGGAGAGGAAGAAGAGCCGGCGGCGCCTCCGCCGAAGGTGTCGGTGGGGATCGTGGGCGAGCTCCCGGAGGCGGAGGAGGAGCACGAGATCCTCGCCACGCCGCAGGTCCGCAAGCTCGCCCGGGAGCGGGGGATAGACCTTCGGGAGATCCGGGGAAGCGGTCCCCGGGGGAGCATCATCCCGGAGGACCTGGAAAAGACGGTCCTGCCGGCGAAAGCCGCCGCCGAGGGCTTCGGCCCGGTGGAGCGGATTCCGCTGCGGGGGGTGCGGCGGACCATCGCGCGCAACGTCATCGCCTCCCAGCGGGCCACCGCCTTCGTCACCGGCATGGAAGAGGCCGACATCACCGAACTCTGGACCCTGCGCCAGCGGGAGCAGCCCGAGGCGGAGGCCCGGGGCGCCCACCTCACCTTCCTCCCCGTCTTCATCAAGGCGGTTCAGCACGCCCTGCGGGAGCATCCCTATCTCAACGCCGCCATCGACGACGCGGCCGGCGAGATCATCATCAAGAAACACTACCACTTCGGCATCGCCGTGGAGACCCCCGACGGCCTCATGGTGCCGGTGATCCGGGATGTGGAGAAGAAGAGCATCATCGAGCTGGCGGCGGAGGTTCAGGAGCTGGGCCGCAAGGCCCGGGAGCGGACCATCACCCTGGACGAGATGAAGGGGAGCAGCTTCACCCTCACCAACTACGGCCACTTCGGCGGCATCTTCGCCACCCCCATCATCAACTGGCCCGACGTGGCGATCCTCGGCTTCGGCCGGATCGCCGACCGCCCCTGGGTCCACCGGGGTGAGATCGCCATCCGCAAGATCCTTCCCCTCTCCCTCACCTTCGACCACCGGGTCACCGACGGGGCCGACGCCGCCGCCTTCCTCGCGCAGGTGGTCCGCTACCTGGAGGACCCGGCACTTCTCTTTATCGAGAGCATCTGACCTCGGTCCCGGCGCGCCTGCCTCATCCCCACCCCTCTCAAGCTAATTCCACTTTGCAATCAAGATGACGCCAATTGCCCATGGCTCATCCTTCGCCCTCACCCGGCCTGCGGCCACCCTCTCCCACGGGGAGAGGGTTTTGCCCCTCGCCCTGAGGGAGAGGGGCAGGGGTGAGGGGTTTGCAACCGGCTAATAAATCAAAATTTTTTTCCTCTAATTTTTTCTCCCCCGGCCTTGCAATAAAATTTTTTACGTTAAAATTACCACTATCAAATTTAAGCATCCCGCCATCATGAGTTGGAGCCAACAACGCCCTGAAAGGAATCGTCCATGAAGCGTCTCGTCGCCGGCACTGTCGCTATCATTCTCACCTCCGGTGTTTGCCGGGCCGCCGAGCAGAAGGCCCCGGGCAGCGAACAGGACAGGCTCAGCTACAGCATTGGGTACCAGGTAGGGAGCGACTTCAGGCACCAGGGGGTCGACCTCACCCCCGAGGTGGTGCTGCAGGGGCTCACCGACGGCCTCAAGGAAAACAGGAGCGCCATCCCCCTTGACGAGATGCGCACGATCCTCGTCGACCTGAAGAAGAAAATCGTGGCCGGCCAGACAGAGCAGATGAAACGGCTGGCGGCCAGGTATCGCGACGAAGCGCAGAAATTTCTGACCGAAAACGCCCGGAAGGAGGGGGTGCGGACCCTGGAGAGCGGGCTGCAGTACAAGGTGCTGAAGGAAGGGAGCGGCCGCAAGCCGACCCTCAAGGACACCGTCACGATCAACTATCGCGCCACCCTCACCGACGGGACCGAGTTCGACAGCACCTACCGCGACGGAAAGCCGCGGAGCCTCCCGCTCGGCAAGGTCATTCCCGGCCTGCAGGAGGCGCTCCCGCTGATGGCCGAGGGGGCAAAGTGGCAACTGTTCCTCCCGCCGCGGCTCGCCTTCGACGACCGGGGACCGCTGGCGGACCGCGCCGTGATCTACGAGCTCGAGCTGATTTCCGTGGAACCTCCGAAATGAGGGGTGGCAACTTTGCTCACGGAAACAAGGGGTTGTAAATTTTTCCGATACTCGGACCCCGTTTTTCGTCGGACTTCCTTACAAAATCGGAGGGTGCGATCTTACCCTTCAAGTGATTCCGTCAGGTTACAGTTTGGCACTCTATTTGCGAGTTCTAACTTGATCCAGGCGGTAGGAAATCGGACGTTCACCGTCCGTCAAGCCTAGACAATTTAAGAGGTTTTGAAAAAGCCAAACCCGTCGCGAGACGGGGACGGAAAGCCACGGATCTTCCGCACAGAAGACAGCCGGGTTGCCAAAGGAGTTACCATCCCCAGGCAGTCCGGCTTTTTTTCTTGGGAGCTGCAGCCCGAGAGAGAGGGAAAGGTCCCCCGCATGGGGGGCCATCAATGTTGCAAGGAGGTGAATTGTGTTACGGAAGAGAACAAGCCGTTCCCAGTTCGAACGAAAGGAGGAAAGCATCTTATGACGATCAGACCCAAACCGTGGAAAACCATGCTCACCCTGGGAATCGGCCTGCTCCTTCTGCAGGGCAACACCCACGCCCAGCCGGTCCCCGGGGGGACGCTGGACGCGACGACGATTCCCAAATACGTGACCCCCCTCGTCATCCCGCCGGTAATGCCGAAGAGCACGAGCCAGCCCGGCGCCCCGGCGGCCGACTACAACATCGCGGTCCGGCAGTTCAAACAGCAGATTCTTCCGGGCGGGGTATGGAACACCGTCAACGGCCGGAACGACACCTTCGGCGCGACCACCATCTGGAGCTACGGCCGGGCACAGGATGTCCTCCCGACCAACTTCACGGCGCCGTCTCCCCTGGCGAACAATATCTCCTTCAACTACCCGGCCTTCACGGTGGAGAACTCCTCGGAGAGCCCGACCTCGGTGCGGTGGATCAACGACCTCGTGGACGCCAACGGCAACTACCTCCCCCACCTCTTAGCCATCGACCAGACCCTCCACTGGGCCAACCCGACGGCAAAAGGGTGCGCCGACGGCACCAACCACACCGACTGCCGGACCCTGAACCCGAACCCCTATACCGGACCGGTGCCGATGGTCGTCCATGTCCACGGCTCCCATGTCAATGCCGAAAGCGACGGCTACCCCGAGGCGTGGTGGCTTCCCGCGGCGAAGAACATCCCCGCGGGGTATGCCAGGTACGGCAGGCTCTTCGACCAGTACAACAGGGCCAACAAGGTCCCCGGTTCGGCCTTCTACTACTACGAGAACGATCAGCCGGCCACCACGCTCTGGTACCATGACCATTCCCTCGGGATGACCCGGAACAACGTCTATGCCGGTCCGGCCGGCTTCTGGCTCATCCGCGACGGGGCCAACGGCGACGCGTTCGTGGATGACGGCACGACGCCGGAGGCCAACGACGGCAAACTCCCGGGACCGGCCCCCACCCTGAACGGCGGCGACCCGAACTTCGACCCCGCCGTCAGGGCAACGATCCGCGAGATCCCGATCGCCATCCAGGACCGCTCCTTCAACGCCGACGGCTCCCTCTTCTACCCGAGCAACCGGGCGTTCTTCGAACAGCTGAGCCTGCCGGGACAGCCACCCCAGTCCGGCTTCACCGGGATCCTCGACATCCCGTACATCCCGGTCTCGGACATCTCCCCCATCTGGAACCCCGAGGCGTTCTTCAACACCATGGTGGTAAACGGCTCCACCTGGCCGATCCTGGAGGTGGCCCCCGCCCGGTACCGCTTCCGGCTCCTGAACGGGTGCAACTCCCGGACCCTGAACCTGGCGCTGTTCCAGATGAACGGGCTGGTGCAGGGACCGGAAGTCCCCTTCTTCCAGATCGGCGCCGAGCAGGGGTTCCTCCCCAAGGTGGTGATGGTGCAGACCGGCTCTGCCACGCCGCTTCCCGGCGACGGCACGATCCCCGCGCCCGTTGCCGCCCCCGATCCGCAGTACGCCCTCCTCATGGGGGCGGCGGAACGGGCTGATGTGATCGTCGACTTCAGCAACATGCCCGATGGCACCGTGATCCGGATGATCAACACCGGCCCCGACGCCCCCTTCGGCGGCTTCCCGGATGCCCCGGCCGACCCCGGCACCAGCGGCCAGGTGATGCAGTTCGTGGTGAGAACGGCCCTCGCCCAGCCGTCCGACGCCCAGAGCACGCCGCCCCAGAAGCTGGTCCTCCCGGCCGAAGGCCCCCTGGGTGCTCCGGCCAAGGTCCGCCAGGTCACCCTGAATGAAGAGGAATCCTCGCAGCTCTGCGTGGCGGTCGATGCGGCCACCGGCAGCGTCACCACGCTCTTCAACACGCCGAACGATCCCAACTTCGTGGCCAACTGCGCCGCGGCCGGCGGCGTCCCGATGGCGCCCAAGGCGGCCAAGCTCGGGGTCTTCATGACCGATCCGGTCACCGGCGCCAAGACGATGAGCATGCCGATGATGTGGGCCGACGCCATCACGGAGGCGCCGATCCTGGGCGACACGGAGATGTGGGAAATCTACAACTTCACGGTGGACGGCCACCCGATCCACATCCACATGGTCCGGTTCGAGGTGATCGACCGGCAGCCGTTCGACGTCCTGACCTTTGCCACCACCGGGCCGGCAGTCCCGCCGAAGCCCAACGAACTCGGCTACAAGGATACCGTACTGACCCTCCCGGGACAGATCACCCGGGTGAAGGCCAAGTTCGACCGCCCCGGCCTCTACGTCTGGCACTGCCACATCGTCGAGCACGAGGACAATGAGATGATGCGCCCCTACGTGGTCAAGTTCAACCCGGCCTTCCCGGACCTGAACGGTGACGGCAAGCTGACCGTGGCCGACGTCCTGATCATCCTCCGCCAGCTCAGCGTCAAGACCGAGGCCAAGCTTGCCTACGACCTGAACGGCGACGGCAGGGTCGATCTTCTCGACGCCCTGCTGCTCCTCAAGAAGGTCCTCGCCCAGCCCAGGCTGGTCTGAGGAAAGGAGCAATCGATTCTCACGCCCCGTTCCTTCGGGGACGGGGCGTGAGTAAGAAGGAGGAAACGATGAAGCGAACCCTTGTACTCGGCATTCTCTGCCTGCTGCTCGCCTGCGGACAGGCCCTGGCGGCAAGCATCTCCTTCAGTCCGCTGGACCAGAGCATCTACCAGGGACAACAGGCCGCCATCGGCGTCGACCTGACCCTGGGCCCCACCGAGACCCTGAGCGGCTTTGCCCTCGACATCGCCTTCGACCCGGCGATCCTGGCCAACACCAACCCCGCCTGGGACGACAACGTCTTCCTCAATCTGGGGACGCTTTCGCCCGCCCTGGCCGACTATGCCGCCACGTTCTTCCAGGACCCCTTCGACCAGAGCCTGCTCCACCTGGCGGGGATCGGCCCCGTTGCCTCGGCGGCCGACCTTCTGGCCAACGGCACCTTCAACATCGCCACCCTGACCTTTGCCGGCACGGGGGTCGGCACCAGCCCCGTCGACCTGCTCGGCAGCAGCAGTTATCTCCTGCTGGACGCCACCACCATCGCCAGCTTCGCCCCCACGAGCGCCAGCGTGACCGTCGCGCCGGTTCCCGAACCGGGCACGTTCATGCTGCTCGGGCTCGGTCTGGCAGGATTCTTCACGTACCGGAAGAAGGCGACCCAGGGCTGAGAGCCCGAAGTTTGCGGCTGCCCGGCATCACGAGGCAGGGCCCCCCACGGGGTCCTGCCTTTTTTGCGTTCCGGCCGGAAAGCAGTTCGCATTTTTTTGACCCACATCATAATTTTTTCGCTGCATTAGGGGTAAGGTGGAATCATCACGAACGAGGGAGGACGACAATGGAACTGAAAAACGGTCTCGGCACCACGGCGATCCAGGACGTCATCGCAGCGTACCCCGAAATCGGCGAGATCCTGCAGCGCTACGACATCGGCTGCGTCACCTGCAAGGTGGGGATCTGTCTCCTGAAGGACGTGGTCTCGATCCACGGCCTCTCCAGGGAGGACGAGGCGCGGATCGAGGCGGAAATCAACGACTTCCTGTCGCGGAAAGCGGCTTAGGACAAAACGGCACACAACCCTCACACAACTAAAAAGGAGAACAGATCATGTCACATCTTGGTTGCGGCTGCCCCGGCAGCATGGCTCGCGTCATCGAAAGAGAAGAAACCACCACGAACGACACCGCCCGGACCCCCTCGGAGCTCCGCCAGTGGCCGGTCCAGCTCCACTTGGTGCCGCCGACGGCCCCCTACTTCAGGAACGCCGACATCCTCGTCTCGGCCGACTGCGTCGCCTTCGCCCTCGGCTCCTTCCACCGGGACCTGCTGAAGGGAAAGGCCCTCGCCATCGCCTGCCCCAAGCTGGATGAGACCGGCACCTACGTGGAGAAGCTCGCCACCATCTTCCGCGAGAGCGAGGTGAAGAGCGTCACCGTCGCCATCATGGAAGTCCCCTGCTGCCGCGGCCTCGACGTCATGGTGAAGCAGGCCCTGGCCCAGTCGGGGCGCGAGATCCCGCTGGAGACGATCGTCATCGGGATCGACGGCGAGAGAAGGAACTGACCCCCCGGAAAACGGGAGCCCCACGGAGGTACCGACCATGAAACCGGATATTACGCAGGCACTGGTTCACGAGCACACCCTGATCCTCCGGATGCTTGCCGTCCTGGAACGCAACGCCCTCCTCACCGCGGAGGGGAGATACGTCAACTACCGCTTCTACGAGGAGGCGGTGGATTTCATCCGCAGTTACGCCGACCGGTTCCACCACGCCAAGGAGGAGGATGTCCTCTTCGAGGCCCTGGTCCGCAACGGGATGCCGCGGGAGAACAGCCCGGTGGCCGCCATGCTCCTGGAGCACGACCGGGGCCGGGCCTACGTGAAGGCGATGGAAGAAGCGGCCCGGGCGGCCGCCGGAGGAGACGCCGCCCGCAACCGCGACATCGCGGAGAACGCCCTCGGCTACCTCACCATGCTGCGCGAGCATATCGACAAGGAAGACCACATCCTCTACCCCCTGGCGGAACGGGTCATCCCCGCCGGGATGCGCGACGGCATCACCGCCGCCTACCGAAAGGCCGAAGCCCGCACCCCGGCCGATTTCGAGCAGAAGTACCGGGAAGTGGTGGAGCGGTACGAGGCGGAGGCGGTCGCTGCGGCCGCCTGACACGCCGGATGAACCGGATCTCACTCACAAAAAAAAGCCCGCACATCGCGGGCTTTTTTCACTTCCCCCCTTTATTTCGGGGTTTGTCAGTCACCGAACGAACCGCTCTCCGGAAGCTGTACCGGATCACAGACGTCGGCAGGGTCATGGGCTTTTACGCCACATCTGCTGCACGACACGGTTGCATTGGCCGACAGCGAACTGATTCTGCTGCTCTCTTCGATCGTGCAGAGCTTTTCGTGCGCTCTTTCGTGTCTCATTGTTCACACCTCCTTCGAGGTGACGGCTAACCGCTCTTCCTGTTTTTATTAAAGCACATTTCAGACAAGAATCAAACCGGAAACACGACCGTAACCACCAGTTCCTCCTCCGGGGTCCAGGGGTGCAACGGTCAGCCGATCCGCCGGACCTCCGCCACGAGATCATCGAGGGTGAGCCCCTGGCGCACCGGGACGCCGAGCCGCCCCTCCTCCCCCCGGCGATAGAGGTCGAAGAGTGGACGGCGTTCGCCGTCGTCCCCCTTGACGCTCCTGACGGTGACGATCCCCACCTCGGCCAACTGGGGCTGGGAGCAGGAGTTGGGGCAGCCGGAGATGGACCAGTCGCGGCGAAGCCCTTCTTCCCCCATGGCTTTGATGAGGGCGAGGGTCACGTCGCGGGTGGGGGCGAGCCCCATGCGGCACTCGTGGCTTCCGGGGCAGACGCGGAACGCCACCTGCTGCTCCCGGATGGTGCCGCCGAAGCCGGCGGCGGCGAGGAGAGCTTCGGCTTCGCCGCGCCGAGCCGGGTCGACGAGCCGGAAGACGACGTTCTGCCCGCCGGTGAGCGCCATGAAGCCGCCGGCGAACCGGCGGGCGATGGCGGCCAGCTCCCGCAGCTCGTCGGTGCTGAGTTCGCCGGCAAAGACCGGCGCCTCCAGGTGGCTCCCCCCCCCGGCGGGGGTCGTCGCGAACTGCATGGGGCCGAAGGTGTCGACGAAGGGGAGGTCGTCCCCCCGAAGCTCCTCCACGCGCCGGAGGAGTTCGTCGCGGCCGAGCTCCCGCAGCAGGTGCTTGAGCCGTTTTCCCCTGGGGGTGTGGGCGCGGTAGACCCGCACCACCGCCTCGACCAGGGGGATGATCCGCTCCGCCGGCATCGCCGGCTCGAAGAGGAAGGCGGCGGACGGTTCGCGCCCGAGCCCCCCGGCGAGCCAGACATCGTAGCGGGGAGCGTTGCCGGCCGAATCGGCGAGCACCAGCCCGAAGTCCTGGATCAGGTGGCGTCCGTCGGCGCGGTCGGCGAAGACCCCGATCTTGAACTTCTTCGGCAGCCCCTCGAAGTGGGGGTTTCGGGTGAAATGGTGATGCAGCAGCTGGGCGAAGGCGCTGACCAGGGGGAACGCCGGGGCCCCGGCGGGGCCGCAGGTGACGCCGCGCACCGCACCGCCGCACGCCCCGCGGGTGGTGAGCCCGACCGCCGCCAGCATCCGCCATACCTTGGCCAGGTTCTCTTCTTTAAGCCAGTGGAGCTCGATGCTCCCCCGGGTGGTAAGGTGGACCGAGCCGCCGGCAAAACGGTCGGCGATTTCGGCGATCTGCACCGCCTGATCCGATGAAACAGTGCCGGCCGGCACCTTGATCCGGAGCATGAAATTACCGGGCTGACGCTGCTCGTAAATCCCGTCTATCCGGATCGTCTGGGGGTCTAGGGTCATGGATACCTCTCTGTCGGGAAATGTTTCTGCAGACAAAGTGGCATCCTACGCACAATCGGGCGAAAATTCAATCGGCGGATCGCGGCGTCCGTCCCTTCGACTCAAATCTTCTGAGTCAGCGGGAGCCCCTTCGAGCGCACCGCCGCCTTGCCAGCCACCCTCCTTCGGCTATACTGGTAGCTTATCCGCACCCGCCCGGAGGCCGCCATGACCCGCCCCCCCCTCGACTCCATCCGCAACATCGGCATCATCTCCCACATCGACGCCGGCAAGACCACGGTCTCCGAGCGGATCCTCTACTACAGCGGCGAGACCCACAAGATGGGGGAGGTCCACGACGGCGAGACCGTCATGGACTGGATGCCCCAGGAGCAGGAGCGGGGGATCACCATCACCTCCACCGCCACCGTCTGCCGGTGGGGGGGCTGCTGGATCAACCTGATCGACACCCCGGGGCATATCGACTTCACCATCGAGGTGGAGCGAAGCCTGCGGGTCCTGGACGGCGCAGTCGCCATCTTCAGCGCCGTGGAGGGGGTCCAGCCCCAGAGCGAATCGGTCTGGCGCCAGGCCGACCGCTACCGGGTCCCCCGCATCTGCTTTGTCAACAAGATGGACCGGGTTGGCGCCGACTGGCGGGCTACGCTGCGGCAGATGGAAGAGAAGCTCGGGGCGCGGCCGGTTCCGCTCCAGATCCCCGTCGGGGCGGAGAGCCACTTCGCCGGGGTGATCGACCTGCTCACCCGGGAGTTGGTCACCTTCGGCGAGGCCGATCTGGGGCGAAGCGTCCAGCGCCGGCCGGTCCCGGCCGAACATGCCGCCGAGGCGGATGGGGCCCGGGAAGAGCTCCTGGAGGCCGCGGCCGACTTCGACGACGCCATCCTGGCCGACCTCCTGGAGGGGCGGGAGATCGCCCCCGAGCGGCTCCGCCGGGCGCTCCGGGCGGGGACCATCGCCTGCCGGATCTTTCCGGTGCACTTCGGCTCGGCCCTGCGCAACAAGGGGATCCAGCCCCTCCTGGACGCCGTCGACGCCTATCTCCCCTCCCCCCTTGATCTTCCCCCCGTAACCGCTCGGCGACCCGACGGCGAATCCGTCACCCTCCCGTGCGATCCGAAGGGCCCCCTCTGCGCCTTTGCCTTCAAGGTCCAGTCCGACGAGGGGCGCAAGCTCACCTACCTGCGGATCTACTCGGGGACCCTCAGGGCCGGGGCGGCCCTCTGGAACAGCACGCGGGGATGTTTCGAGAAGGCGGGGAGGCTCTTCCGGATGCATGCCCACAAGCGGGAGCCGATCGACGAGGCGCTCGCCGGGGATATCGTCGCCGCCACGGGGCTCAAGGAGGTGCTGACCGGCGACACCCTCTGCGATCCGGGACATCGTCTCGCCCTGGCTGGGCTCTCCGTGCCGGAGCCGGTGGTCTCCCTGGCGGTGGAGCCCCGGGGGGTGGACGACCGGGAGAAGCTCCTCCCGGCGCTGGAGAAGCTCCAGTGGGAGGACCCGACCTTCCGGGTCCACGAGGACGAGGAGACCGGCCAGACGATCCTGACCGGCATGGGGGAGCTGCACCTGGAGGTGGTCACCGACCGGCTCGGGCGGGAGTTCGGGGTAAACGTCGCCACCGGGAGGCCCCAGGTGGTCTACCGGGAGACGGTCACCCGCCCGGTGGAGCGGCGGGAGGTCTACCGGACCGAGTTCGAGGGAAGGATCCAGGGAGGGGAGGTATGGCTGCGGCTCTCCCCTCTTCCCCGGGGGGAGGGGGTGCGGGTCGTCGTCCCGCCGGCTGAGGAGCTGGGCATCACGCGGGAGCTGCGGGATACGGTGGCGGCGAGCATCGGCCAGGCCTGCTCCGCCGGCTGCCGCACCGGCTACCCCCTGACCGATCTGGAGGTGAGGGTCACCGCCGTCCCCTTCGAGCCGGGGATTACCACCGAGACCGGCGTGCGGGCCGCCGCCGGCAGGGGGGTCCTGCTGGCGGCCCGGGAGGGGGGGGTGACGCTCCTGGAGCCGCTCATGGACCTGGAGATCATCGCCCCGGCCGACTACGCCGGCAAGGTCCTCGGCTCGGTGCAGCAGAAGCGGGGGCGGGTGGAGGGGATCTCGGTGCAGGGGGCGCTGGAGACGATCCGGGCCCAGGTACCCCTGGCCGAGATGTTCGGCTACATGACGGAGTTGCGAAGCGCCACCAAGGGGCGCGGGACCTTCACCATGGAATTCGCCCGCTTCGAGCAGGCCCCCCCGGACCTCCTCAGGCGCTTCGGGCTCTCCGGCTGATGGGTCCAAGACGACAGGAGGCCGGCGTGCCTGTCGCCGGCCTCCCCGGACGGAACAACGAAAATACCGCTTCACACCTGCCTGTGGGGAATCGCCTTCAATTCCTTTTTCAATTCTCCCAGTGCCGCCTCAATCTCGGCGATCTCCGCTTCCAGTACCCGAAAATCACCGCTCGCGTCGAGCTTCCCGGCGAATTCCCGGATAATCCCGATCTGCGCGGCCAGGACCTCCCTCACCCGCGATGTCTCCACAAGGGCCATGGTCTCTCCTCCCTCCGGCTATAATGGGCATCAAAACCCGATACTCAAGTATAGCCGTTCGGCCTTCCTTGACAACCGGCGACGGGCGCCGTCGATAATCTTCAGCGTCGGCTTTTCATCCGCCCAAAGCGTGGGATAATTGGCCCATACTAATCATCGCGCTGTCGCTGTCGCCCGAAACTGCCACAAAGGAGGTCTGCCATGCTGAAGGAGTTCAAGGAATTCGCCCTGAAAGGGAACGTGATCGACCTCGCCATCGGCATCGTCATCGGGGGGGCCTTCGGGAAGATTGTCACGTCGTTCGTCAACGACATCCTGATGCCCCCCCTGGGGCTCTTCCTGGGGAAGATGGACTTCGCCAACCTCTTCATCAACCTCTCGGAAAAGGAATTCCCCTCCCTCAAGGCGGCCAGGGATGCCGGCGCACCGGTCATCAGTTACGGCGTCTTCATCAACACGGTGCTCGACTTCATCATCGTCGCCTTCGCCATCTTCCTCGTCATCAGGCAGATCAACCGGATGAAGAGGGAGCCCCTCCCCGCGCCGCCGAACACCAAGGAGTGCGGCTTCTGCTTCTCGGCAATCCCGACCAGGGCGACCCGCTGCCCCCAGTGCACCTCGGAGCTGAAATAGCCTCCCCCGAAATGGGGAGAGGGCGCCCCTTTCGAAGCGCCCTCTCCCATGCTGCATCTGCCCGCATTTTCCGCTACGCCTGCGGCCGCATCCCCTCCGCCACCACCTCGGCGATGTCGCGCACCCGGGTCTGGCCGGCCTGCTTGTCCTTGAGGCCGTCCTCGAACATGGTCATGCAGTAGGGACAGGCGACGCAGATGGTGTCGGGTCTCTTCTCCAAGGCCTCGGTAACCCGGTTCAGGTTGATCCGGATGCCGGTCAGCTCCTCCATCCACATCCGGCCGCCGCCGGCGCCGCAGCAGAACGATCCCTCCCGTGCCCGGTCGAATTCGGCCGGCGCTGCGCCGGTGACGGTCGCCACCACCTGCCGGGGTGCGTCGTACACATCGTTATGCCGCCCCAGATAGCAAGAGTCGTGGAAGATGATCTTCCCGAGCTCGCCCACCTGCCGGTTCAGCTTCAGGCGGCCCGTGGCGAGGAGCTCTTTGATCAGCTCGCTGTGGTGGATCACCTCCAGCTCGATCCCGTACTGACGGTAGTCGTTCCTGAGGGTGGTGAAGCAGTGGGGGCACATGGTGATGACCTTGGTCACCCCCCGCTCTCGGAACAGGGCGACGTTTTCCTTCGCCATCCGGTCGAAGATGTACTCGTTGCCGAGTCGCCGCAGGCTGTCGCCGCAGCACTTCTCGTCCTTACCCAAGATCCCCCAGGAAACCCCGGCCGCATCGAGAATCGCCGCCAGGTTCACGGTCACCTGCTTGCTCCGGGAGTCGAAACTGCCGGCGCATCCCACGTAAAGGAGATACTCCGTCTTCCCCGCCTCGAACGGCTTCACGTCCATCTGGGCGGTCCATTTGGTCCGCTCGCCCGGGGCGATTCCCCAGGGGTTCGAGCGCTGCTCCATGTTCTCGAAAAGGTTCAGGAGCTCTTCGGGGAATTTCGACTCCATCTCCACCAGGTGCCGGCGCATCCCCACGAGCTTGGGGAGGTGCTCGATCATGACCGGGCAGGCCTGGAGGCAGGCACCGCAGGTGGTGCAGGCCCAGATGGTCTCTTCGGTGTTGGTCCCTTCCCCTTCGGCCCCGATCAGGGGGACCCGCGGCGGTTCCCCCGCCTTGAGGGCCGGCGCATTGGCCAGCAGATTGACCTTCAGGCTGTGCACCACCTGCCGGGGGTTGAGGGACTTGCCGGTGGCGTTGGCCGGGCAGGCGTCCTGGCAGCGGCCGCACTCGGTGCAGGTGAAGGAGTCGAGCAGATCTTTCCAGGTAAGGTCGGTGACTTTCTCCACGCCGTAGCGGTTGCCGACGGCGAACTCCTCCCGGGGCTGGGTGCTGATGCTCCCCAGGTTCTGGAAGAAGCAGTTGGGGATGGCGGTGAGGATGTGCATGTGCTTGCTCATGGGGAGGAAGCAGATGAACGCCAGGAGCACGCCGGCGTGCAGCCACCAGAAGAAGGCGCCCCACGTCTCCAGGTCGCTCCCGCTTTTTTCGAGCAGAGCGGCGGCTACGGTGGAGACCGGCATGAAGTCGGCCGGTTCGATCCCCAGGGAGATCTTGACCCCGTTCAGGCCGAAGGAGGCGAGCATCAGCAGGGCGATGAACGAGAGGATCAGGAACGCCTCGAAGCTCCTGGCGTTTACGTAGGCGCTGTCCAGGTAGGGAGGCTTGAACAGGAGCCGCCGGGCAAAGGAGAGGACGATGGCCCCCAGGGCCAGGAAGGAGACGATGTCAAAGGCGAATACCAGCGGGTGGTAGAGGCTTGGGGGGAGGACGTTCGCCAGCCGGAAGCCGGGGATGAGCCCCTCCAGGATGAAGGCGCCGTTGGCGGCGAGGAGCACGATGAAGGCCCAGAAGATGACGAAGTGGTTGATGCCGAAGGGACGGGCCACCACCCGCTTCTGGCCGAAGGCATAGAGCAGCATCTCCCGCAGCCGTAACGCCGGGTTGTCGAAGCGGTTCTCCGGTCTGCCGAGGCGGATGAGGCTCAGCTTCTTGCCGCACTGCCAGATGAATATTCCGAGGGCGATGAGGAACAAGGGAGTGAAGATGGTCATAGCGAACCTTTCGGGGCCAGGCTAAGGGCTGGTTTGGATCGTGTTGCGCGAGGGTGCGTCAGCCTTTTATTCTCGATGCTTTCAGTTCCCGCAGCCGGCTGATAATGGCCGGAACGACTTTGAACAGATCACCCACGATGCCGTAGGTGGCCACCTGGAAGATGGGAGCCTCCTTGTCGCGGTTGATGGCGATGACCACATCGGAATCCTGCATCCCGACGAGATGCTGGATGGCGCCGGAGATGCCGCAGGCGATGTAGATCTTGGGGCGCACGGTCTTGCCGGTCTGCCCGACCTGCCGGTCATGGGGCATCCAGCCGGCATCCACGGCGCTGCGCGACGCGCCGACCACCCCCCCCAGCTCGTCCGCCAGCTCCTGGAGCATGGCGAAGTTTTCCGGCCCCATCATGCCGCGACCGCCGGAAACGATGAACTCGGCCCCGGCGTTGTCGATCCCCGCCTTCTTGTCCTTGATGATTTCGAGGACCTTGGTGAGGATATCGGCCTCGTTGAGGGCTATCTCCTCCCGGACGATCACGCCGGCGGCGCCTTCCTTGCGCTCGGGCATCGGCATCACGTGGGGGCGGACCGTCGACATCTGCGGGCGGAACTTGTCGCACATGATGGTGGCCATAATGTTGCCGCCGAAGGCCGGGCGGGTCTGGCGCAGGTTGCGCTTGTCGTCCACACCGAGGCCGGTGCAGTCGGCGGTGAGACCGGTTTTGACCCGTGTGGCGACGGCGCCGGCGAGGTCCCGCCCCATGCCGGTGGCACCCATGAGGATGATCTCGGGCTTGTACTTGTCGATCAGGTGGCAGCAGGCGTCGAGGTACGGCTCGGTGCGGTAGAAGCGGAAGACCTCCTGGTCCATGAGGTACGCCTTCGTGGCGCCGTAGGCAAAGGCCTCTTGGCAGAGGGGCTCCACGCCGTGGCCGATGACGATGGCACAAAGCTCGGTGCCGATATCCCGGGCCAGTTGGGCGCCGACCCCCATCAGCTCCCAGGAGACCTTGGCCGGCTCTCCCTCGGTCTGCTCCACGAAGACCCAGACCCCCCGGTAGGCGGCAAGCATCTTCGCCAGGGCGGCCTCCTCGGCGTCTTCTTCCTCGGCAGCGCCCCCTTCGCCGGCGGCCTGCTGTCTGGCCAGCTCTTCGAGAATCTTCAACTCCTCGGGAGTGAAGAACATCTCCAGGGCCGAGGCGGGACAGACCTTGACGCATTTCAGGCAGCCGATGCACTTCTCGGTGAGGACGATCGGTTCCCCCGCCTCGCTCATCTCGATGGCATCCACCGGGCAGGCGCTCTGGCACCGGGCCCCGCATGAAATGCATTTCCCCTCGATGAGGCGGGCCTTCCCCCGGGGTTTTTTCAGTTTCTTAGGTTCGGTCATGTCAATGTCCCCTACAATAAAATCACACCGCAAGGAGATCCTTGCTCAGGAGTCTGTCGATCAGCAGGGCCGCCGTCCCCTCCGGGTCGTTCACGCCATAGCCGATGATCTCCCCCTTGTCGCGCTCAGGGGAGAAGATGCGGCTGACCCAGGTGGGGGATCCCTTCAGCCCCACGGAATTCACGTCCAGCTTCAGCACCTCGTTGTTCCAGACCTTCACCGAGGCGTTCACGGCGGCAAGGCGCATCGGAACGGTGGGATAACGGGGGCGGTTCAGCTCCCGCACCACCGTAATCATCACCGGCAGCGGCGCCTCGACGATCTCGTGGCGCCCTTCCAGCTTGCGGCTGACCCGGATGGTCCGCTTCTCCATATCCAGCGTCAGAATCTTGTCGACCAGGGTCAGCTGCCTGAAACCGAGCCGCGAGGCGATCCCCGGCCCCACCTGGGCGGTGTCGCCGTCGATGGTCTGCTTGCCGCAGAGGACGATCCCCACCTCGTCGCCCGCTTCCTCGGCAATCCGCGCGATGGCGGCGGCAAGGACGTTGCTGGTGGCCAGGGTGTCGGCACCGCCGAAACAGCGGTCGGAACAGAGGATGGCATCGTCGGCCCCCATGGAGAGGGCCTTGCGGAGCGCCGCCTCGGCGTTGGGAGGACCCATGGAAAGGGCCACGGCCCGGAAACCGTGGCGATCCTTCAGCCGGAGGCTCTCCTCCAGGGCATGGGTATCGTACGGATTGACGATGAAGGGGATTCCTTCCCGCACCAGGGTATTGGTCACCGGGTCGATCTGGACCTGGGTCGTATCGGGTACCTGTTTGATGCAGGCGATGGCAAGCATGGTCACTCTCCTGGGGGTCTGGATGATGGTTGGCAACAAGATGCTGCGGCGCAAAGAACGGTCAAACAATCATCATAAAGTACATACTGACGCTAATCAAGCAAAGTATGCCTAAAACATAGGCACCATTTTTTACCAATAGTAAAGGAACGGAACAAGCCGGGGGCGCTCACCACGACGGCCCGGCTATTTTACCTTTACGTAAATGAATGACACGTCCATACCATACGTTTTTTCCCGGAAAGGCGCAACCCCAATTTCACCCTATCCCATGCTTCCCATGGTGGCGAGGGCGAAGATCCGCTCCGGGTCATAGGCCGGCTCAATCCCGGCATACATGAGGGAGGTGGTGCCGGCCGGAGCGAACCCGCTGCCGGCAAGGAGGGTGGGGACGTGGCCGTTGCCGGCCGGCGCATCGAGAAACATCCCGCGCCCCTCCCCTGCAAGGTCACGGGCCTTTGCCAGCAGCTCCGCCGCCCGTTCCCTCCCCTCACAGCCCCATGGTCCCACCTGGAAGCCATCGCCGAAGGGCTGCAGAACGAGGAACCCATCCCCGTTCAGGAGCACCGTTCCGCGGGCCGCAACCGCCTCCAGGAGCAATCGCCGGTCATCACCCCACCCGGCGCGGTCGAGAAGCGTCATTTCCTCAAGATGGGTCGGCTCCCCGCCGCCACGGTGACCGCACCGTCCCGTACCGCGCCAGCGCAAGACCCGGTCGACTTCGCGAAACCCCATCCGCTCGTAGATGGGACGCCCCGCCGCCGAGGCCGTGAGCCAGATCGTCTTTGCTCCCGCATCGAGGAGCGCATCGATGGCGCGCTGCATGAGAAGCGTCCCGTACCCCCGCCCCCGGCGGGCGTTGTCGACGATCAGATTGCCGATCCAGCCGCTCTCGCCGTAGCGAACCGAGGTCACGAAGGCAACGGCGTCATCCCCTTCCGTCAGGGTGAAGCAGCCGCCGGGGAAGGCCCCGAGGAGAAAGTCGAATTCCCAGCGGTCGCAGAGCCACCCCTCCCCATCGGCAAGGGCGAGGAACGCGGGGAAATCCTCCCCGGAGAAGCACCTGACCTCCATCGCCTACCCCGGCACCACGCAGGCCGACTGGCCGACCGTGACATCCTGGCCGATGAGGCCTACGGCGTCGGCGCGGCACTGACGGCAATGCTTGAACTGGCCGATGATCGTCTCGTTCGCCGCCCGGACCGCGTCGAGCGTCTCCGGGGAGGGAGGGACCACATGGGCAAAATCCGCCTGGGGGATGAGGGGCATGATGTTCATGACGAAGGCGCCCAGCTCCTTGATCTTGCGGCCGATGAGCGGCACCTGTTCCTCGTTGATCCCGGGGATGAAGACCGTGTTCACCTTCACCGTCATCCCGTACCCGACGGCCCGGCGGATCCCTTCCAGCTGGTTCGCCACCAGGATCTCCGCCGCCTCGGTGCCGCGGTAGGTCTTGCCGTGGTAGGAGATGTGGCCGTAGATCTTCGCCCCCACGGCAGGGTCGAGGGCGTTGAGGGTAACGGTGAGACTGTGGAGGTCGAGGTCGTGGAGGCGGTCGATGGAGTCGGGGAGAAGGAGGCCGTTGGTGCTCATGCATTTCATGAGGTGGGGGAACTCCTCTCCCACGAGCCGGAACGTCTCGAAGGTCTCCTCGTTGGCCAGGGGGTCGCCGGGGCCGGCGATGCCGATCACCTTGATGATCGGTCCGACCACGGGGCTCGCCATCACCTCCCGCACCTTGGCAATCGCCTCGGCGGGGGTGAGGAGCCGGCTCGTCACGCCGGGGCGCGACTCGTTGGCGCAGTCGTGCTTGCGGGTACAGTAACCGCACTTGATGTTGCAGCGGGGAGCCACCGCCAGGTGCATCCTGCCGTTCTTGTGATGATTGCCGCCGAAGCAGGGATGTCCCTGGATCTTTTTCATCCGGTCGCATGACGTGGCCATGATCTACCTCCCTATGCGTTCTCGTGTCGGTTCGGCCGGCGCCGACCGAAAAAAGCCCGGCGGACTGCTCTCGCCGGGCTTCGATGCCTGTTTCGGACATACATCGTCGTATGGCCTCTCCCCCTCCCCCTATCATTAAGCGTGCCAGAATGTTCCCCGCACACTGCGTCGTCGCAACACTCCGTATTTCGGCGCTTTTCAGCGACACGAAACATACGTTGCGTGCCTACGTCTTGCCATGCTGATGAAATAATAGGCAAAAGTGCCTGTTCCTGGAAGGGAACGCCGGCGGGCCTTTTCCGCAGGCGCCCCAACGGTCTGGGTCCGCGGCTTCGAGACGACCCCGGTTTACTTATTGCATCCCCATCCGTCGTGACCTTACCGATCAATCTTCCCGATATCCGCTCCCGGGCCGCGGCGGCCTTCATCGGTCTGGCGGTGGGCGACGCCCTCGGCGCCCCCGTGGAGTTCATGACCGCCGGCGAGATCGCGGCGAAGTACGGCATCCTGAGTGAGATCGCCGGCGGCGGCTGGCTGCGGCTGAAACCGGGCCAAGTGACCGACGATACGGAGATGTCGCTCTGCGCCGCCCGCGCCATCGTCTCCGCCGGCGGCTGGTCCCTGGAGGGGATCGCCGGGGAGTTTGCCGCGTGGCTCCGCTCGAAACCGGTCGACGTCGGGGACACCTGCCGGCGCGGCATCCGCAACTTCATGCTGAAGGGGGTGCTGGAGACCCCCTTCAACCAGTGGGACGGCGGCAACGGCGCCGCCATGCGGATGCTCCCCACCGCCCTCTTCACCCTCGGCGACGATGGGCTGCTGGAGCGGTGCGCCGTGGAGCAGGCCCGCCTCACCCACAATCATCCCCTCTCCGACGCCGCCTGCATCGCCCTCGGGCGGCTCGTCCACCTTTCCCTCCTCGGCGCCTCCAAGCCGCGCCTGCGCCGCGAAGCGGAACGGCTCATCGCCGCCCACCCCACCTTCGCCTTCGACCCCTACCGGGGGCTCGCCACCGGCTACGTGGTCGACACCATGCAGACGGTCTTCCACCACTTCTTCCGGGGACGCACCTTCGAGGAATGCCTCGTGGGGACCGTCAACCAGGGGGGGGACGCCGACACCACCGGCGCCATCTGCGGCATGCTGGCCGGCGCGTTCTACGGCATGGAGAGCATCCCGCAGCGGTGGCTGAAGAAAATGGACCGGCGGGTGATGGATGAGATATCCGAGCTTTCGGAGCGCCTGATCGTGCTTTCTCCGGCATTTCGCGAGTAAACCGGCAATTTGTTCCCCTCTCCTTGACGAGGCATGGTTTTGCTGCTAAACCTTTAACGCTGCCTAATAAAAGGTGCCGAAATCATTAGCCGTGTTCGGCAAGGAGGGCCATCCATGAAGCGAATGTCGCGCCTCGCCACAACTCTCGCCGTCTTTTTCGCCCTCGGCGCCGCCGCAGCGGTCCTTGCCGCCGGTCCCCCCGTCTTCGAAGTCGACCGCGAGTTCTATCCCTACTACCCCTCGCTCATCAAGTGGAACAAGTCCGACGTCCCCTTCAACGAGCCGAAGACGTGCGGCGGCTGCCACTCCAAGCAGTACCGGGAGTGGAACGGCTCGGTCCACAGCCTGGCCTTCAAGGACCCGGTCTACCAGGGGGAGCTGAACAAGGGGGTCAAGGCGGTGGGGCACGAGATCTCCCGCCAGTGCGAGGGGTGCCACTCCCCCATCGGGATGATCACCGGCGAGATCAAGGGGCCGGGGACCGCAGGGCTCTCCGGGATGGCCCTGGCCGGCGTCTCCTGCGACGTCTGCCACTCCATCAGCGGCACGACCCACTGGCAGACCCCGTCCCATGAGCCGGAGAACGGCTCCTTCATCCTGACGCCCGGGGTGGAGACCAAGGATGGCAAGACCTTCATCAAACGTGGCCCCTTCAAGCCTTCCGACAACTGCGGCGGTGGCTTCCACCAGTGCGAGGAGTCACCGCTCCACCTGAAGGCCGATCTCTGTGCCTCCTGCCACCAGGTCTACCACTATGACGCCCACTTCCCCATCGAGGCCACCTACCTGGAATGGAAGCACGGTCCCTACGCCCAGAAGGCGATCCTCTGCCAGGACTGCCACATGGTCGACATCGAGACCTTCAAGCGCTCCGCCGACCAGTTCGTGAAGCCCCAGCGGGAGGAGTACCACCACTACTTCAGCGGCGCCAACTACCTCCTCACCTACCTGGCCGCCGGGGCGGCCAAGAAGGCGGGAGACGAGAAACTGGCCCAGAGCCTCATGCAGCAGTACGACATGGCGGTGGAGCGGCTCAAGTCCGCGGCCGACCTGGAGATCTTCCCCATTTACCACGACGGCACCCTGGACGAGCTGAAGGTGCGGGTGAAGAACATCCGGGCCGGCCACAACCTGCCGACCTCCCTCTCCAACGTCCGCCAGATGTGGCTGGAGGTCACCGCCAGGGATGAAGCCGGCAAGGTCGTCATGACCAGCGGCACCCTTAACCCCGACGGCTCGCTCCCCGACACCGCCCGCAACTTCAACTCCGACGGGATGGGGAACGACTTCCACTTCGCCATCGACCCGTGGGTGGTCACCGCCTTCGCCAAGCACGACACCATCCCCCCGCGGGGGTACAAGGACGTGTACTACGGCATCCACTTCCCGGCAGGGGTGAAGCAGGTCACCCTGGAGGTCAGGCTCCGCTACCGCCAGGCCGACCAGAAGGTGGCGGAGGCGCTTCTCGGCGCCGTGCCGAAGGACATCGACCTGGAGCAGGTCTACGGCCTGAAGAGCGTGCCCCCCCTCCCCGTGGTCGACATGGCGGTGAAGCAGGGGTCGTTCCCCACGAGCAAATAGCCCCCCGGACGGAAAAAGCCCCGGAAGGATACTCTCCCCCGGGGCTTTTCCGTTCGGTTTCCGAGACGCCTCACACCGTGCACATCACCCGCCGCACCCGGTACTCCCCCCCGATGATGAGGTACTCCCCCTCTCCCTTCATGATGCTGTTGGGGAGGAGGTCGTTGAAGAAAAAGACCTTCACCAGCGGCGCCCGAATCTCCCAGACGGTGGAGCCGAACTCCCAGGCCCGCTCCTCGTCGGAGGTGAAGGAGACGAGGTTGTTGAACCGGACGATCTTCTCCCGCCTGCTTATCTCCTCCAGCGCATCGTACTCGTCCGCATCGCAGGTCCCCCGGTAGAGAGTCACCCACCGCTCATGGGGGAAGCGGCGCGCCAGCTCGTACTGGCAGAACTCGTAGAGGATGTCGAGCTGGGAATTGATGGCGTTGGTGCGGGCGCTCCCCTTGGTCCGGTCGACGGCATACTGGTAGTACGCCTCGGTGTGGATCCCTTCAATCCGGGCCCGGTGATAGGTGGGGACGATCCCCATCCGGCTCTCCACCCACCCCTTCAGGACCGCCCCCTCGACGGAGTTGGAATCCATCATCCACCCCCGCAGATAGCGGAGATAGCTGTTCTTGAGGCTCTTGCGGGCCGTGTCGGTCCGCTGGTCCTGCCAGTGGTGGAGCTGGAACTTGACCGACATGTAGTCGTTGAAGACCTCGCCCCGCTCCTCGGGGGAGCCGATCCCGTCCAGTTTCCGGAAGAGGAAGCGGTTGGCCTGGCGGACCCCCTGGACCTCCAGGAGCTGGGGGTTGTCGTTGAAATGGCGGGAGGCGATGACCCAGGGAGGGAGGTTGCAGTGATTGAATGCCGAATTCAGCATCGGGTCATCCCCTCGTTGTGAAGGAAATGCAGGGGCGATCCTTGTGATCGCCCGATAAGGCATAAAAGACGGGCGAACACAAGGTTCGCCCCTACAAAACCTTGGCGATTTCCACCAGCGTCGCCTTGATGGGGCCGTCGGCCACGAAGGCATCGACGCCGAACCGCTCTATCTCCGTCTGGGGCCCCTGCCCGATCTGGGCGCAGACCACGGCGCGGCAGCCGGCAAGGGCATCGGCAATGCCCTGCAGGATCGGGGCACGCTGGGCATGATCCGCATTGGCGGTGCAGTAACGCTCCACCTTCTTTTCATCCACCAGCCGCGCCTCACCCCCATCCACCTCGAAGATGAGGAAGCGGTCGGCATGGCCGAAGTGCTGGTTGATCTCCCTTCCATCCCTGGAAGCAACGGCGATGAGCATGGGACACCTCCTCTTCTCAAAGACCCCCCGGAGGAGCGAGATATTTCGGGTTCTGGCAAGGCTTCGCGTCTCTCCCCGGCGGAGGCGTAGCAGCGCTACGCCGCACAACGGGGAGAGATGCGAAACGCGGCCAGGTTCCGGAAGAGCTCGCTCCTTTACATCTCCACCGGCGCGAAGGTGAAGCACTTCTTCGAGCAGGTCCGGCCGCAGGCCTGGCAGCCGATACAATTTTCCGGATTGGTGACCTTCATGAACATCTTGGCCGAATCGTCCTCATCCACCTCTTCGAAGGTCAGCACGTCGTGGGCGCAGACCTTGTAGCAGCGGGCGCAGCCGATACAGGTCTCGTCGTCGATGGAGACGACAAACTCGGGGGTATACTCGGTTTTGTTCCTTCTGAGTCCGGTGATGTAAGCCATTTTTTCTTCCTCCATTATGGGTTTTGTAGGGGCAAACCTTGTGTTTGCCCAGGGTTCGGGCGATCACAACGATCGTCCCTACGAAATCAATCGTCCTCGAACGAAACTTCCCGCCCCTTGTTCATCGCCTTGCGCAGCCAGGGAGGGGGGTTCCCCCCGAGAACCTCCTGGAGCTTCCCCACCATCTCGCTCAGGCTCACCGGGGTGTTGGTCTTCATCGGATGGATCTTGAGCGCCACGAGCTTGGCCGCCGCCGGCCCGCCGATGGCCATGGTGTAGACGATGGCGCAATCCTTCAGGGCGCTGGCCCGGGCCGCGATCTTGTCCTCCTCGTCGTCGCCGTGCGCTCCGATGGTAACCGTCTCCACGAAGGATGAGGCCTCGGGGCCGATCTCCCAGATGTGGAAATTTTTCGCCATGCCGAAGTGCTCGTCGATCATCTCGCCGGTCGTCGATGTGAATGCGACTTTCATGATTTCATCCTTTCGTCCCCTCACCCCCAGCCCCTCTCCCTCAGGGAGAGGGTGGCCGAAGGCCGGGTGAGGGCTTAGTTATGCGCCAGCTTCTGCGCCTCTTTCGCGTTGGCCTGGAAGATATTCGCCGTCTCGAACAAAAGATTCATGGTCCCCCGGTACCCGATCCACATCTTCTGGTGGGCGCCGAGCCGGTCGAAGACCGGGAGCCCCGCCCGGAGATGGGCCTTGATGCCGAGCTTCGCCGCCGCCTGGCGGCCGTTGGAGTTGGCCACGATCAGGTCGCTTCCTGCCGCCGCCGTCTCCAGGTCCTCCAGATCCCCCACGAAGACCTCCTTCGCCGGGAGGCCATCGAGCCCCCTGACCCGCGTTGCCGCGATGGCCGCCTGGATCTCGCACCCCATGCCGGCCAGGAAGCCGGTCATCGCCTTCAGGTTGTCCGCCTCCAGGGCGATGGTCACCTTCTTGAGGCCGAACTGGTAGTGGCTGTCCACCATGGCGTCCATGAGCCGGCTCCGCCAGCGGCGAAACTTCTCGGGGACCGGCCGGCCGGCGATGGCCGCAAGGGTCTCCACGAAACCGTCCACCTCGGCCAGGCCGGTGATGGAGGTGAAGCCGTAACAGGGGGTGCCGAACTTCTCCTTCAGGGCCAGCCCCGCCCTGGCCAGGGAATCGCCGATGTAGATGGTCGCGCAGCTTCGTCCCGCCTGCCTGATCCGCTTCATCGACACGCCGCCGGTGGAGAGGGGGGAGACCGTGTCGTCGATGTGGCCGTCCAGGGCACAGGAGATGTCGGGGACCATGATCGGGTCGAGACCGAACGCCTCGCAGATCTCCTTCACCTCCTCCACGTCGGCCGGGGTGAGGTGGGCGCCGGGGAGGACCGTCACCTGCCCGGGGATCGTCTCGCCCCCCTCGGGGACGCTCTTCACGATCGCCTCCACTGCCGCCGCGTACCCCTCCTGCAGGGAGCCGGAGTAGTCGGGGGTGGATGCCCAGATGATGGGCACGCCGTCATGTTCCGGGTTCTCCTGCCGGAAGTGGACAATGGCGCTCCGCACATCATCCCCCATGGTCTCGGTGAGGCCCGAGGTCATGACCCCTACCACCGTCGGTTTGAACTTCTCGATGACCCGCTTGATCCCCTTCTTCAGGTTCTCCCAGCCGCCGAAGATGGCCGTGTCCTCGCTCATACTGGTGGAGTTGAGGGCGATGGACTCCTTGAAGTGCCGGGAGAGCTGGAGCCGGATGAAGGTGGAGCACCCCTGGGCGCCGTGGAGAAGCCCCAGCATCTGGTCGATGCCGAGATAGGCGAGCGTCGCGCCGAGGGCCGGGGAGTTCTTCTGGGGGTTCACCGTGGCGCACTTGGTCGGCACCTTCACCCGCGAGGCGCTCAGCTCCTCCGCCAGATGGGCCTCGGCATGGCCGGCAACCCGGGCCACGTCAGCCGACACCTCTTCCTCCGTCTTCTCCCACGGCGCCTTGCCGTTCAGAACCGGCCAGATGGGGTTGTTCACCGTCAGGTCCAGCTGTTTCGCGAAGGTCACCATCCCCTCGTAGCCGGCATAGGGGTGGGAGCGGCCGTGGTTGATGTCGAGGAACGGCGTCTTGGTCTTCAGGGCCAGGAACTTGGTCTTGCCGCCGGCCACGATCAGGTCGGGCATCTTCTCGTACATGACCGAGAGGAGCCCGGCGGTGCTGGTGTCCTCGATGATCCGGGCATCCTGGTGCATGAGGGCCTTCATCCGGTAGAAATCTTCCAGGGTCGAGTTCTGGGTGCCGGCGGCCAGGATCTCCACCCCCAGCTCCCGCAGGGCGTTCACCATGGACCAGGTCTTCACCCCGCCGGTAAAGAGGACCGAGCGTTTGCCGCTCAGGCGGAAGCGGTACGGTTCGAGCTGCTCCCGGCATTTGCGCTCCTCCTCCTCGATGAGCCGCTCCACCCGCTCCTGCATGATCCGCTTCTCCAGCCCCCCCACGGCGTTGTCCAGCTCCCGGGCAATATCCCGCAGGGCCTTGGCGGTGTCGGTCATGCCGTAGAACGACTCCTCCAGGTACGGCATGCCGTAGCTCTTCTGCATCTTCTTGGCGAGGTTGGTGAGCGATTTCGAGCAGATGATGACGTTCAGCTTCGCCCGGTGGGCGTAGCGGAGCTCCTCGAATTTCGCGTCGCCGCTGAAGCAGGAGAGGATCTGGATCCCGAGCCGGTCAAAGAGGGGCAGCATCCCCCAGAGGTCGCCGGCGATGTTGTACTCGCCGATCAGGTTGATGGGGTATTCCCCCAAAACCTTCGGCTCGGCGGTGCCGATGACCCGCTTGAAGAGGATCTCCCCCGCCAGGCGGTTGCCGATGTTCTTGTCGCCGATGAAACCGGGGGTATTGACCGGTACCAGCGGGATGGAGACCTTCGCCTGGGCCGCCTTGCAGACCGCCTCGATGTCGTCGCCGGTCATGGCGGTGACGCAGGTGGCGTAGACGAAGATCGCCTTCGCCTGGTCGCGGTAGCGCTCCGCCAGCTCGATGATCGCCTTGTAGAGCTTCTTCTCGCCGCCGAAGATGACGTCGTTCTCCAGCATCTCGGTGGTGAAGCCCCGGCGGTAGAGCTGAGAGCCGGAAGAGCGCGCCCCCCGGTTGTCCCAGGAGTTGCCGGCGCAGGCGATGGGACCGTGGACCAGGTGGATCACGTCGGTGAGCGGCATCAGCACCACCCGGGCACCGTCATAGGCGCAGGAGCGCTCGGTCCCCTCCCCCGGTTCCGACTTCTTGCAGAACTTGGGAGCGCCGGCATCGTGGGTTTCGCATTCGGATACGTCGTAGTAATCAGGTTTGGCCATGGGGCACCCCGTTTCAGCAGCTCTGGATCACGTCCCCCGGCACCGCCCGCCGGTCAAATGAAAAGCGCCACTCATCCGTCGGGATGGTGGCGCCTTTGCCACGGGTACTTCGGTTAGCTGTGCCAGGTTGCCTTCGGTAAAGCATGTGACGTGCCAAGCTCACAAGATGCGGCTCCATCGGGCTTTTTGCGCCCCACCCCCCTCTCCGCCCCCCGTCATCGCCGGCAATATGCCTACAAATTAGGCAGCTCCGTGCACGCGACACTCAGCGATCAGCCGAAGCGATAGACGAGCCGCCCTCCCTGGTACAACTCGATGGGCCCGTCCTGGGAGACCTTGATCACCTTCCCGAAGAAGGATGCGGCACAGGCGGCGGTGGTCCTCCCCCCGCCGGTGACCACCTCCCGGGCATGGGAAGTGTCGATGATGAAGCCGGTTTCCAGGAGCTTGCCGCTGCGGCTGAACACTGTCATGCCGTCGGACGAGAGGATGCGAAGGAGGGTCCCCGCCTGTTTCAGGTCGCTGATCGACCGACCCCGGACCCGGCCGATGAGGAGGCGGCCGATCGGGTCGTCCCCTCCCACCGACCCCTTCTTCAGGGGGGCCAGCTGCCTGACCCCGCGTTCATGGACGAGGACGACCGTGCCGTGCCGCATCTTGGAGAGGGCGTAGAGCGTCCAGAGCAGATCGTCGGCGGCAGCCCCTTCGAGGCTCCCGGCAAGAAACGAGCGGATGATGTCGGGGTCGAAGATCGCCCACACCCCGCGGCGTCGCACCAGGAGCTTGTCCGGCGTGATCATCACCTCGATCTCCGAGGCCCCGTTGACCGTGACGGCAAAGGCCCCGGAGCCGGCGTGCCTGACGAGGGAGAAGATCTCCCGGTTGGTCAGCCGTTCCACATCGTTATCCATCACGCCGCCGCCGGTCCTCATGATGCCGGTCACCTGCATCTGGATGTTGGCGATGAAAAAGAGGTTGGTGCCGTCGATGAAGCGGTAGGTAAGGGGGTTGTCGAAGAAGGTCGGGGAGATGGTTTCGGCGGGCTGCAGGGGGAGCAGGGTATGCTTGCGGTAGCGGAGCAGGCGGCGAAGCTCCGCCGGGGTGGTCCGATGGACGATGAAACCGGTTGTGGCCGGCTTTCCTTCGTAGCGCTGGTAGGAGAGGTTCTTCAGGAGCTGGATCAGTTGCTGGATCGGCCAGAACCCCTTCCGGTGGTCCCCCCGCAGCGAGCGGGCCACGGTGATGTCCATGATGGAGGCAAGGAGGGCCGTCCGGAAGTGGGCGGCATACCCTTCCTGCCGGAAACCGGAATAGAGCGCCGAAAACGCCGTGAGGAGCTCCCGGCAGAAGGACTCCTCGGTCCGGGTAAACGGCAGGGAGACACGCCGCGCCGTAAAGAGGTAGGGACGCTCCTCGATCGTGACGGTCTCCTGGATGGTGGTCCTGTCCCCCTTCTCCCCCTCCGCCCCGGGGACGAGATCCACCGCGGCCCCTCCGAGAAAGGATTCGATGTTGCCCCTGATGGCATCAAACACGGCAATCGGCATGGTCGCTCCCCCAATTCTATCAGCTCATTCAACAACTACACCAACGCCAACTCCAGCTTCTGCTTTTTTTGATTCGGTCAAACCAGTCGATGACTCCGTCGAACAGTGTCACCGACCGACCGAAATTCACGAAATCGTCCTTGCGCACAGGCACACGGGCAGATTGAGCCTTATCGAGCATGTGCATCATGTACATCAGGATGCTGTCGGCATTGCACGTCTTGGCGAGTTCACCGACCTCTTTCCAGAAAGCCTTCTTCGTCATGCCGACGGCCGGCACGAAGTCGTACTCCTGCATGCACAGTTTCTTCTGCCTCCCATAGTATTATAACCATCGGAACCTGATTGACGGGCATGAAGTTAACGATGCTCCTAAAAAGAAAAGGGCGCCCCCTGCAGGGAAGCGCCCTTTTCTTTTTGTCCGGTTCCCGGGTTACCGGTCCCGGCCTTATTACCTCATCATCTCGAACTGCCGATCATCGCAGGTCTCATCCACAACCTCGATGAACTTGTTGCAGATGGTGGAGACCATGTTCATCACCCCCTGGTAGCCGATGAGCGGCACCCGGTGGAGGTTCACACGGTCGAAGATCGGGAAGCCGAAGCGGAAGAGCGGGACATTGGCGTCGCGGGCCGCGAACTTGCCGTGAGTGTCGCCGATCACGCCATCGACCGGATCGGTCACAAGGAGGCTCCGCAGGTGCCAGAGGTCCTTGTTGATGTAGATCTTGCAGTCTTTGCCGTAGAGGGAGGTGTCGAGGAGCGCCTGGATATCCTTCTCAAGTTTCTTGGTCCCCTTGGAGCAGAGGATGTGGTGCGGTCTCGCCCCCATCTCCAGGAGGAACGATACGTAGCCGAGGAGGTAGTCGGGGTCGCCGTACACCGCGAACTTCTTGCCGTGGATGTACTGGTGGGCGTCGGTCATGAGGTCAACGGCCCGGCCGCGCTCGGCCTTCAGGGACTCGGGGACCGGCTTGCCGAACAGCTCGGAGATCTTCAGGATGAAGGCGTCGGTCTTGGCGATCCCGAACGGCAGCGGCATGGAGACGTGCTTGCCGGAGTAGTTGTCCTTGATCCAGGCATAGGTCTTGGCCGCCGAGTAGGGGCCGAGGTTCAGGGTAACCTTGCCGTTGATGGAGTCGGCGGCCTCGTCCAGCTTGGTGCCGCCCGGGTAGGGGCGGTAGGTGCCATCATTGGGCGAGTCGAAGACGTCGGAGATGTCCCCCAGGATGGTGTAGGGGACGCCGAAGGCCTCGAGGATCCGCTTGTACTCCCGGAAGTTGCCGGTATTGGCGTCGAAGCCGGGGATCAGGTTCAGTTTTCCCGTGCAGCGCCCTTCCACCTGCTTCCCCGCCGTCAGGGTCTGGAGGATGGAGAGGAGCATGGCGTCGTAGCCGTGGATGTGGGAGCCGTTGAAGCTCGGGGTGTTGGCGAAGGGGACCGGCATGTCGGCCGGGATGATCCCCTTGTTGCGGGCGTTTTTCAGGAACGCGGTCAGGTCGTCGCCGATGATCTCCGGCATGCAGGAGGTGAAGACGGAGATCATCTTCGGCTTGTAGAGGGCGATGGCGTTCTCGAGCCCCTCGTGGAGGTTGTTCTGGCCGCCGAACACGGCGCCGTCCTCGGTCATGGCGTCGGAGACGGCCGGGGCGGGCTCGCGGAAGTGACGGTTCAGCGTCGAGCGGTAGTAGGATGCGCACCCCTGGGAGCCATGCACGAAGGGAAGGGACCCTTCGAAGGCGTGGGCCGCAAGCTCGGCCCCCAGCGGCTGGCAGGCGTGGGCCGGGTTGATGACCAGCGAGGTACGGGCGAAGTTCTTTTCCTTGTACTCCTCGGTGTTGATCCATTCGGCAACCCGCTTGACCTCCTCCTCGGGGATCTCGGTCACCGGCTTTACTGCTATTCCTAGGTTGTTAGCCATAAGATTTCTCCTTTAGTGGGAGACTCATCCGTCACACCACAAGAATGATTTGCATTTACCTGTCGGCGTCCGATTTTTCGTCAGGTCGGCGTCGGACTGAGGGGAGCCGCGGAGGCGTAGCAGCGCTACGCCGCACAAGAGCGAGCCGAAGGCCGGCGGAAAAGCGGGCGCCGTCTTACCTAGAACGGGCTCTTCACCAGGTTCCAGGTCGGGCTGTTCACCGCCATGTCGATGTCGCGGGCAAAGATCGGGAAACCCTTGTAGCCGTGGTACGGACCGGAGTAATCCCAGCTGTGCATCTGCCGGAACGGTATCCCCATCTTCTGGAACAGGTACTTCTCCTTGATCCCGCTGCCGATCAGGTCCGGCTTCAGCGTGTGGGCGAACTGCTCCATCTCGAACTCGGAGGCGTCGTCGTAGACCACGGTGGCGTCGGGCATCTCCGGTGCGGTCCGATCATAGTCGTCGCCGTGGGCGAACTCGTAGCCGGAGCCGACGCAGACCATCCCCAGGTCCTCGTAGGCGTTGATGGTGTGGCGGGGACGAAGCCCACCGACGTAAAGCATCACCTTCTTCCCTTCGAGGCGCGGCCGGTACTCGTCGATAACCGCCTGCATGATCGGGTCGTACTTGGCGATCACCGCCTCCACCTTCGCCTTGATGGTGTCGTCGAACAGCTCGGCGAGCTTGCGAAGTGATTCCCTGATCTTGGTCGGGCCGAAGAAGTTCAGCTCGATCCAGGGAATCCCGTATTTCTCTTCCATCACCTTGCACATGTAGTTCATGGAGCGGTAGCAGTGGATGACGTTGAGCTTCACCTGGTGGGTGGCGGCGATCTTTTCCATCTCGCCGTCGCCGGTCCAGACGGCCTTGACGTTGAAGCCGCACTCTTCCAGCAGGGGCTTGGTCGACCAGGCGTCGCCGCCGATGTTGTACTCGCCGATGAGGGCGATGTCATACGGCCCGATCGGCTCGGCAAACTCGCGGGTCTCGATGATGTAGTCACGGATCGTGTCGTTGGAGATGTGGTGCCCCAGCGACTGGGAAACGCCGCGGAAACCCTCGCAGTTGCAAGGGATGATCGGGATGTCCAACTCCTTGCTTGACTGCTTCGCCACGGCGTTGATGTCGTCGCCGATGAGGCCCACCGGGCACTCGGAGAGGACCGAGATCCCCTTGGCGAGCGGGAAGAGATCCTTCGCCTCCTGCAGGAGGGTCTTCAGCTTCTTGTCGCCGCCATAGACGATGTCCTTTTCCTGGAAGTCGGAGGTGAACTGCATGGCGAAGTTTGTTACGCCGGTGATGCCGCTCATCAGGTTGCGCCGGGTCCCCCAGGAGTACCAGCCGCAGCCGACCGGACCGTGGGAGACGTGGACCATGTCGCGGATCGGCCCCCAGACAACCCCTTTGGCCCCCGCATAGGCGCAGCCGCGGGCGCTCATGACACCGGGGACGGTCTTGCGGTTGGACTTGACACAGGCGGAACCGGAAGCCTGGTCATTGGGGGCCAGGTGCGGGGCGCGCTTCTTCTTACCCTTCTCGGGGTATGCCTCCAGGACCTTGTCGATCATGTCCTGGGTCGTTTCTTTCGTGATCCCTTCCACTTTCCTGACTGCATGGGACATATTAAGCTCCTTATCTAACAGGGATATTCAGGAAAATCAGGATTGAACTTGGAGATGGGCTTCATGATTTGTCTTTTTCCTGAATATCCTGTCCATCCCTGTTAATTCATATTTTAGATTACTTCGCCGCCGCCTCGGCCACGCCCACGATCGACTCGTCCTCCGCCTCCATGATGCCGAACTCCATGAGCAGCGCTTCCAGATCGTCCATCTCCAGCGGGGTGGGAACAACCAGCATCTTGTTCTCGGAGATCTTCTTCGCCAGAGTCCGGTACTCGTCGGCCTGGGGATGCTCGGGTGAGTACTCGATGACCGTCATCCTGCGCAGCTCCGCGCGCTGCACCTGGTTGTCGCGGGGAACGAAGTGGATCATCTGGGTACCGAGCTTGGCGGCGAGGGCCTCAATCAGGTCAGCCTCACGATCGGTCTTGCGGGAGTTGCAGATGAGGCCGCCGAGGCGGACCTTGCCGGAGGAGGCGTACTTGAGGATACCCTTGGCGATGTTGTTGGCGGCGTACATGGCCATCATCTCGCCGGAGCAGACGATGTAGATCTCTTCGGCCTTGTTCTCGCGGATCGGCATGGCGAACCCGCCGCAGACGACGTCGCCGAGAACGTCGTAGAAGACGAAGTCGAGGTCGGGGGTGTAGGCGCCGTTCTCTTCCAGGAAGTTGATGGCGGTGATGACGCCGCGGCCGGCGCAGCCGACCCCCGGCTCCGGGCCGCCGGACTCGACACACTTGACATCGCCGTACCCGACCTTCAACACGTCTTCCAGCTCCAGGTCCTCGACTGTCCCGCGGTCACGCACCAGGTCCATGACCGTTGCCTGGGCCTTGGCGTGGAGGATCAGACGGGTCGAGTCCGCCTTCGGGTCACAACCGACGATCATCACCTTCTTGCCGAGGGAGGCGAGCCCCGCCACCGTGTTCTGGGTCGTAGTCGATTTGCCGATGCCACCTTTGCCGTAAATTGCGATCTGTCTCATGTTCTGTCTCCTTTTGTCCACCAATCCGTGGACTGTCTGGGAATGTGCGGGGCAACAAAAAAAGGCGCCCCATTCTTGATAATGGCGGCGCCTTTGCCTTTGATTTCTGCAAGAACACTACAGCGTATTCTCGTGATTCGCTTTTGACATTCAATTAGCATTGAGCATGCCAACTTCCAACATGGCTATTTTGCTAACTTTTTCAAAATAGCCGTCGCCGCTCAAGCCTCTTTCAGGTGCAGATGCCCAACAATTAATCAATTCGACAGCCAAAAGTCACTCAAAAGTCCCCGGCAGCAGCAAGGAGTAATTTATGCCCAAAAAATAGAAAAGGCGCCGGTACCCACCGACGCCTCCTCCCCCCTATCCCTGCACCGTTCACGCCTCGGTCAGCAGGATCGCCTCGGCAATCTGACGCATGCTTTTCCGCTTGTCCATGGCCAGCTTCTGCATCTTGCGGAACGCCTCGGGCTCCGAAAGCCCCTGCTTCTGCATCAGGATCCCCTTGGCCTTCTCGATGACCTTGCGGCTCTCCAGGGTCTCCTTCAGGTCCTCCACCTGCTCCTTGAGGCTCTCCACCTCGTCGGCACGGGCGAAGGCGAGTTCGATGGCGGGCCAGAGGTCCTGCTCCCGGAAGGGCTTGGTCAGGATGCCGCCGATGCCGCTCTCCTTGGCCCGCTTGATCGTATCGGGATCGTAGCAGGCGGTCAGGAGAATGATGGGGATCTTCAGCTTCTGCCGGATGTCACGGGCTGCCGTCACACCGTCTTTCTTCGGCATGGAGACGTCGAGGATCGCAATATCGGGGAGTCTGCTCAGGGCGAGCTGGACTGCCTGTTCACCATCGCCGCACTCAACGATCTCATCGAATCCGAGCTCCTTGAGCTTATTTTTTAAGCTCATCCTGATAATCGGTTCATCGTCGCACACCAGGGCACATCGCAATGAAATCACCACCTTACGCTGATATTTACCACTTTTGTCCCTCTATCGTGATGAGATGAGCATAAACCGTTCCAATGAGCCGCGGGGAACCGGGCCGTCATAACTTCTTTACAACGCCGCTCAGCGTGACAGAATAGATACTGCACTTTGCCAAGGATACCATTCCCCGGGAGAGTTTCATGAAGAAGAAAGTGGTCATTATCGTGCTGGTTCTGCTCGGCGCTGCTCTCGCGCTCTGGTTCGGGACCCGCCGTAACGCCCCGGGCGACGGAACTGTCAAGGTGTCAGGAAATATCGAGGTGACCGCCGTGGAGGTGAGCTTCAAGGTGCCGGGCAAAGTGCGCGAACGGCTTGTCGACGAAGGGGAGACCGTGAAGGCTGGACAGGTAGTGGCGCGACTGGATGACGAAGACCGACGGCTGGAGGTCGCCCAGCAGGAGCAGCAGATGGAGGCGCTGGCGGCAGTCCTGCGGGAGCAGGAAAACGGTTTCCGGCGGGAGGAGATTGTCCAGGCCGTCGCCGCGATGACGCGAGCCAAGGCCGAAGCCGACCGGCTGGAGACCGATTTCGTTCGCCAGGAGGCCCTGTACCGGCGGGAGGTCATACCGAAGCGCGACTTCGATGCCGCCAAGGCGGCCCGCGATGCGTCACAGGCCGAGCTTCGCGAAGCACAGGCCAGGCAGGAGTTGATGCACCGGGGACAGCGGCGCGAGCGGATCGACGCCGCCAGGGCCCAGTTCAGGCAGGCCTGGGAGGCGCTGGCGCTGGCCCGCACCCGCCTCTCCTACACCACTCTCACGGCCCCCCTGACCGGTCTTGTTCTCTCGAAGCACGTGGAGCCGGGGGAGCAGGTTGCGGCAGGAACGCCGATCATTACCGTCGGCGACGTCACCGACACCTGGCTGCGGGCCTACATCGCCGAGACCGACCTGGGCCGGGTCAAGGTTGGGCAGAAGGCCCGAATCAAGGTCGACACGTGGCCCGACCGGCACTACGAGGGGACCGTCACCTTCATCTCCCCCGAGGCCGAGTTCACGCCGAAGAACGTACAGACCGAAAAGGAGCGGGTGAAGCTCGTCTACCGGATCAAGATCACCGTCCCGAACCCGAAGATGGAGCTGAAGCCCGGGATGCCGGCGGATGCGGAGATAATCGTCGGGACCGGGGACCGGGGACCAGGAACTAGAGCCTCTCGCACCCCGCTACTCACTATCAACATATGGACGCCATCACAACCGACAACCTCACCAAGCGCTTCGGCGAGCTGACCGCTGTGGACGGCCTCACCCTTACCGTGGCCCGGGGGGAGCTCTTCGGCCTCGTCGGCTCCGACGGGGCGGGAAAGACCACCACCATGCGGATGTTGGCCGGCATCATGGATCCCACCGGCGGCGAGGCGCGGGTTCTGGGCCGCCACAGCGTGCGGGAGGCGGAGGCGATCAAGGAGGAGATCGGCTACATGAGCCAGCGCTTCGGCCTCTACCCCGATCTCACGGTGCTAGAGAACATCCACTTCTATGCCGACATCTACGGCATCCCGCGCCGGGGGCGTGACGAAAAAATAGACAGGCTGCTGACCTTCAGCAACCTCACCCCCTTCCGGCGCCGCCAGGCGGGAAACCTCTCCGGCGGCATGAAGCAGAAGCTGGGGCTTGCCTGCGCCCTGGTCCACACCCCGCGGGTCCTCTTCCTGGACGAGCCGACCAACGGGGTCGACCCTGTCTCCCGTCGGGACTTCTGGCGCATCCTCTACCAGCTCCTGCGGGAGGGAGTCACCATCTTCGTGACCACCGCCTACCTGGACGAGGCGGAGCGCTGCAGCCGGGTGGGACTGATCCACAAGGGACGGCTGCTGGCCTGCGACGCCCCGGGCCGGCTCAAGGGGCTGATGCGGGGAACGATTCTCGAAGTCCGCACCGATGCCGCCCGGCAGGCGGCCCGCATCCTGCGCAAGGGGCTCGCCGGCATCACCGTGGGGCTCTTCGGCGACCGGGTCCACGTGGTGACCGAAAAACCGGAAGAGACGGCCTCCGCCATCGAGGCGCTCATGGCACGGGAAGGAGTCGCCCTCCGGGGGCTGCGCCCCATGGAGCCGAGCCTGGAAGATGTCTTCGTCTCGGTCCTCTCCGGTCAGGAAGGTGCGTCATGACCGGCACCGATTACGCCGTCACCCTCCGGGACCTGGAGCGGCGCTTCGGCGATTTCGTGGCCGTGAACCGGATCAGCCTCGACGTGCGCCGGGGGGAGATCTTCGGCTTCCTGGGCCCCAACGGCGCGGGGAAATCGACCACCATCCGGATGCTCTGCGGCATCCTCTCCCCCAGCGCCGGCAGCGGCACCGTGGCCGGCTTCGACATCGTCCGCGAGGCGGAGGAGATCAAGAAGAACATCGGCTACATGAGCCAGAAGTTCTCCCTCTACGAGGACCTGACCGTGGAGGAGAACATCGACTTCTACGCGGGCATTTACAAGGTCCCGGCCGAGAGGCGCCGAGAGCGGAAGGAGTGGGTGATCGAGATGGCGGGGCTTGCCGAGCACCGCAGAAGCCGCACCGCCGTTCTCTCCGGCGGCTGGAAGCAGCGCCTCTCCTTGGGCTGCGCCATCCTCCACGAGCCCCCCATCGTCTTTCTCGACGAGCCGACCTCCGGCGTCGATCCCATCAGCCGCCGCAGCTTCTGGGACCTGATCTACCGCCTCGCCGGCGCCGGGGTCACGGTCTTCGTCACCACCCACTACATGGACGAGGCCGAGTACTGCGACCGCCTCGCCCTCATCTACCGGGGGGAGCTCATCGCCCTCGGCACGCCGGAGGAACTGAAGACCGAACGGATGGCCGAAGAGATCGTGGAGGTGGCCTGCGACCGCCCCCAGGAGCTGATGGAGGAGATTGAGACCATCCCCGGGGTGAAGCATGCCGCCCTCTTCGGCCGGGGGCTCCACGTGGTGACCGGCGACGCCCGGGCTACGGTACCGGCCATAGGCCGAATCCTCGCCGCCAGTGGCGTCACTGCAGAGCACATCGAGAAGATCGTCCCTTCGCTGGAGGATGTCTTCGTCTCCCTCATCGAGGCCCGCGACCGGGAGGAAGGGACGCAGCGGGAGTTCGCCCGATGAAGCTGCAGCGGATCAAGGCCGTGGCCCGGAAGGAGTTCATCCACGTCTTCCGGGACATCCGGAGCCTCATCATGGGGATCGCCATCCCGATGATGCTCCTCTTTCTCTTCGGCTACGCCCTTACCCTCGACGTTGACAACGTCCCCCTCATGGTCTGGGACCAGAGCGGCACCCCGGCGAGCCGCGACCTGGTGAGCCGATTCAGCGGCTCGCGCTACTTTTCGCTGAAGGGATACGCCACCGACTACCGGGAGATCGAAGGGGCCATCGACCGCCGCGACGCCCTCATGGCGCTCGTGATCCCCCGCAGATTCGCCGCCGACCTCCAGGCAGGCCGTACGGTGCGGGTCCAGGCCATCGTCGACGGAAGCGACTCCAATACCGCCACGACGGCGCTGGGTTATGCAGAGTTCATAGTGGACGGTTACAGCCGCGCCGTCACCCTGGAGCAGACCCGCCGCGCGGTCGACACCCTCCCCCGTCCTCCCCTCGCCCCGGAGCCCCGGGTCTGGTTCAACGCCGACCTGGTCTCCCGAAACGCCATCGTTCCCGGCCTCATCGCCGTCATCATGATGGTCATCGCGGCGCTCCTCACCTCCCTCACCGTGGCGCGGGAGTGGGAGACCGGCACCATGGAGCAGCTCATCTCCACCCCCCTCACCGGGGCGGAGCTGATCGCAGGCAAGCTCGTCCCCTACTTCTGCATCGGCCTCTTCGATCTCGTCGTGGCGCTCCTTGCCGGGCGTTTCATCTTCCAGGTGCCGATGCGGGGAGAGCGGTCGCTGCTCCTGGGGACTTCCATCCTCTTTCTCGTGGTGGCGCTCGGCCTGGGGATGCTCATCAGCATCCTGGGGCGGAGCCAGTTCGCCGCCAGCCAGTTCGCCATGGTGGCAACGCTCCTTCCCGCCTTCCTCCTCTCGGGGTTCGTCTTCCCCATCGCCAACATGCCCCTTCCCCTCCGGGCGTTCACCCACGCGATCCCGGCCCGCTACTTCGTCACCATCCTGCGGGGGATCTACCTCAAAGGGGTGGGGCTAAAGGTGCTGGCGGGAGACATCCTCTTTCTCGCCGTGTTCGGGTCGCTCGTCTTCGCCCTGGCAGTACGAAAGTTCCGGAAGAAGATGTAGCCATGTTCGAGCGCCTGAAGACCATGCTCATAAAAGAGGCGATCCAGATCTTGCGGGATCCGAAGATGCGGTTCATCATCCTCGTAGTTCCGGCGGTCCAGATCACCATCTTCGGCTATGCGGTCAACACCGACGTCAAGCATATCGCCACGGCGGTGTACGACCTGGACAACAGCGCCACGAGCCGCGACCTGGTGGCCCGGCTGGAACGTTCCGGCTACTTCGACATCGTGCGGCGGGTGGGGCGGGAGGATGAGGTTCGTGACCTCCTGGACCGAGGAACGGTGCGGGCCGCGGTCCAGATGAACCGGGGATTCGAGGAGGCGATCCGCGCCGGGCGGACCGCCCCGCTTCAGATAATCGTCGACGGCACCGATCCGAGCACCGCCCGGATCGTCGTCAGCTATTCGGTGAAGATCGCGGAGCGGTTCAGCGATCAGATCACGACGGAGCACCTCGTGCGGCAGGGAGGTCGGACCATGAAATTCGGGGCCGTGGATCTCGAAAGCCGCGCCTGGTTCAACGACAACCTGGAGAGCCGCAACTTCTACGTCCCCGGGGTCATTGCCTCCATGGTCCTCATAACCACCATGATGCTCTCCAGCATGGCGGTGGTGCGCGAAAAGGAGATCGGCACCATGGAGCAGATCATCGTCACGCCGATCCGGCGTTGGGAGTTCATCGTCGGAAAGCTCGTGCCGTTCGCCGTCGTCGGCTACATCAATGTCACCATCGTGGCATGCGTTGCCCTTTTCTGGTTTCACATCCCGCTGCGGGGAAGCATCCCGCTGCTTGTGGGCGCCACCGCCCTTTTTCTGATGAGCACCCTGGGCTTCGGCCTCTTCGTCTCCACGGTGAGCCGCACCCAGCAGCAGGCGATGATGAGCTCTTTCATGTTCACCTTCCCCGCCATGCTCCTCTCAGGCTTCGCCTTCCCCATCGAGAACATGCCCCGGAGCATCCAGTACGCCACCTACCTGAACCCGCTCCGTTACTACCTGGTCATCGTCCGGGGAATCTTCCTCAAGGGAATCGGCCTGAACATCCTCTGGCCGCAGGTGGCAGCACTGGCACTGCTCGGCGGCACGATCCTCGTCTTTGCGGTCGGCCGTTTCAGGAAGACGGTCGGGTAGGGAGACAATTCACACACGAAAAAGGGCGCTCCGGATTGCTCCGCAGCGCCCATCGGGTGTACAGTATAGCAAAGGTCAGGATGTCTTTCTGCCCCTGCCTCTCCCGGCTTTGGTGGTCTTTTCCAGCCTCTCGGCGATCCCTGCCACCTCTTCGAACCCTTTGGCATAGAATGCCTCCTCCTCGGGTTCCAAGTGATAGAGCAACTTCAGAAACTCCCCGGCATGAACCCGCTCCTCGTCAGCAATGTCGCGCAGAACCGCCTGGGCCAGGACGTTATCGGTCGATTCGGCCAGCTGAATGTAGAGCTGAATCGCCTCATACTCGGCGGCAACCATGAAGCGAATGGCCCGCACCAGTTCGTCATGGGTCAGCTTTCTGCCGTTGGCAAGAACGGCAAACGGTGATCCGAAGTCAGGCATGGAATCCTCCCTCTTCACAGGAAATTGAATTACGCCGCAGCCAAACGCACAGAGCGTCTCAGGCAACCCCCATCGCCCTGTCAACCACCTCGTACCTGACGGTTGTGTGCGAAGAGCGACGGCTTGCCGAGTGGGCGAGCCCCCCAACCTTGCGAAACATCTCGTCGACGCCGGCAGGAGGAGACATGAACGTTGCCGCACCGATGCCGAACGGCACCTGCCACTCGTTCTGCCTCAAGAGCGCGGTGAGTTGCTCCTGGAGCTTCTTCACGACCACGCGCCCGGACTCGTTGGGGGTCTCGGGAAGCAGTACCGCAAAGGTGGCATAGTCGAGCCGCGCCGCCATGTCCGTTCCCCGGACCGCGGAACGTACCACCTCAGCAACAGAGCGGAGCAACGACGAAATGTGCCCTGAATCCCCCGCCGACCTCAGCGTCGCAAGGTCAAATTCAATGAACGCAAGGGTAAAAGGATGATCATAGCGCTCCGAGCGCCGTACCTCCACGAGTGCCAACTCCTGAAAGAACGTTCCGCTCAGCATTCCGGTGAGTGGATCGAGACGTGTCATCTGCTTCCGGTAGTCTTGAGCAGATTTGAGCGCTGCAAACAGCATGACGAAAACAAGGAAGAGCCCGGCTTGCCAGGCAAGATTCCAGAGCTGGACGCCGAGCACTCCCGGGTCATGGGGATCGTATCTGTTGACGACGTACCAGATGCCGGAAGAAATAAACGCCGCAACAAAGCCGTTGCGGCGAGATCCCGACCAGGTAATGAGCGCAAGAGGAAGAAGATAGAAAGGTTCGATGGTGAGCTGTTTGGTCAGATAATCAATAAGCCCGAGCAGAACTATCAGCACATACCCCAGCGCCACTAATCCCTGCCGCGACTGCCTGTCCATATACTCGGCGACTTCTTTCATCTGGTCCCCGCCCGGCTGACCTCGTCCGGGACTTCCACAGACGTGACTGCTCCGCCGTATCGTTTCCCGGTGCATTTCCCTTTGCCCGTACTCCAATACTATCATTAAATACCAGAGTATACGGCAAGATTCAATTCAGTAGTTGCTAGATGCATGTGCACGGCCCCTGCATTCCACCAGGGGCCGCGGCCGTTTGTGGCAGACTTCCAGGCGTTTTCCTCCGATAGTCCTCGCCGCATCAGGTTCTTTGCTTTGAAGATAATCGCCTTCTCGCCCGGATGCGACTGCCTCATATGCGATTTCTGTTCGTCGGGCCGGGACTTTGCCTGCGGCTTCCTTCAGATTCCGGGTCGCCCCGGACACCCTTGCCGTCCGGCTATCGGTTCCCACCATCAGGGTCCGAAGAGGACTTGCACTTTGAAGTCACCAACCAGCCACCATAACTGATTGGATGGCGCTTACGCGCCACGCGCCACGCCTGGCGCACAACCAAAAAGGGCGGTCCCTCACGGAACCGCCCTTTCGGACTTCTTGTTGCCGGCAGTATTTTCTATTCAGCCTTGGTTACGACAACCTTGAGAGTCGCCGCCACCTCGGGGTGAACCTTGACGCTTGCCGTAAACTCGCCGACATGCTTGATCGGCTCGGCAAGCACGATCTTTTTGCGCTCGATATCTACCCCCTGGGCCTTCAGAAGATCCGCAAGCTCCATGTTGGTGACGGCGCCGAACAGCTTCCCTTCCTCGCCGGCCTGGTGGGCGACGGTGAGGGTAAGCGCTTCGATCTTTGCCACAATAGCTTTCGCCTGTTCCAGAACCTTGTTGCGCTTGTACTCGAGCTGCCGCTTGGCGTGCTCGAGGGCCTTGGCGTTCTTCTCGGTCGCCTCAATGGCAAAACCGCGCGGAATGAGATAATTTCGGGCATATCCCGGCGCTACCTTCACGATGTCGCCAATGTGACCGAGGTTGTCGAGGTTTTCCTTGAGAATCACTTTCATCGTTTTCTCCTCCCAGCCTGATTAGTTACAGGTTTTTTGGTTTTCTCGGCCTGCGGAAGTCCGCCCAGAGGTCAAACAACCCGAGAAGCGCAACCGCGATGGCCAGGTACGCCTGCATCACGAGCATGGCGTAAAAAAGGTACCGGAGCAATGCCGGCACGGAATACGTTTCGAAATAATGCCTGACGATCGCCAATCCCTGTAAGAAGTAGAGGAATCCGGCAACCGTCGCCACGTTCAGGGCGGCGGCGTTCACGACATTGTTGTCGATCAGCAGCGAAAAACCGACGGCAATGGCAACCCAGACCAGATAATCGGGATTGCGAAAGCTGTTGAAGGGAGCGATCCGGATCGGCGCCGGCAGGCGGTTCGCGAAGCGGCGCAGCAGCATGACATTGATTCCGGCCACTATCGACTGCCCGATCAGAAGCAGCGCCGGGTAGAGGCGAGAGAGCACCTCCCCTCCCTGCTCCAGTGCGTCCCGGAACGGCTTGAGCTCATCCCCTTTGATTCCCCTCTTTTCATAGAGAGAGAGGGCCTGGGAGATGCTCTCCCTGATCCCCGCCACGACTCTTTCGTGCAGGTCGACCCCGCTTGCGACGCTATACACCGCTGCAGCGGCAGCAGCAAGCCCGAGCGTGACCAGAACCGCCGTCGCTATCGACCGGCTTGCCGAATATCCTCGGGCTACGCCCCATCCCAGGGCCAACGCCAGGAGGGCCGACTGACCCAGGTAAAGTACGGACGCTTCAGGGCCACCCGCCAGTGCCACGAGCACCGCCGCCAGGAGCACGAGCCCGATTCCCGCCCGGTTGCCGCGCTTGAGTCCGAAGTATAGCGCGGGAAACGGGGTTAGCGCTGCAGCGGGAAGACCGATGACCGGAAGGTTCAGGAAGGCGGCGAATAGTGTGACTGAGACGACGCCCCCCTTGACGACGTCGAGGAGGGCGCCCTTCGTGTCGCTGCTCATCAGGCGGCCGGTCACCTATGCCATGACGTGTGCGGAGGCGATCGGGATCAGGGCGATATTGCGCGCCCGCTTGATCGCCTCGGTGATCTCCCGCTGGTGGGCGGAGCAGTTACCGGAGATACGGCGCGGTACGATCTTGCCCCGCTCGGTGATGAAATAGCGGAGGGTCCGGGGATCCTTGTAATCGATGGTTGCCTGCTTATCGGCGCAGAAACGGCATACCTTCCGCCGCTGGAACGGTCTTTTCTTCCGGGGGCCCGACGGGCGCTGGCCAGCCGGTCTTTCCGGTCTTTCGGGTCTTTCGGTTCTCTCTTCACTCATGACTGGTCACCTCCCTTATTCGTTCTCTGCCGGGGCAGCTACGGCTTCGGCGGCCGGCTCGGCAGGCGCAGGGGCCTGAACTGCCG
>NZ_DAHVYG010000014.1 GCF_027327745.1 Geobacter sp. | reverse complement strand
GCGGAACGGAATCCGTCTGCTACGCTTGGTTGGATTACTGGGAGGCAGGAATGGGACTATCAGGGCATCAAAGTGCGGCAATGATGAGTTTTATGTCGATAGGGTCAAGTCGTAGAACGGGCACGTGGTGACGGGCCGGGTTCATCGGCCCCTGTCCACCATCGGTTATACGAATTTTCAGTCACTTAGAAAGGAGATGTTGCAATGCCGCTATTTGGAACTCTGATGCACTCGCTACGGGAATACGTAAAAGAACGGATGAGGAAAGAAGACCCGCCGCGGTACTTGGTTGAGAAGGTTTCCGACCTCTGCGACGTTCCGGCTGATCGTCTCGACACCTGTTTGTCAGAAATGCAGATAGCTGTCTCCGAAATTGCCAAACTGAAACGGGGACAAGGGGCGAACATTCGGAAAGCCCGTTTCATCTGGATAGACGACGGCAAGACGGACGGGAAGATCAACGCGAATTTCGTATAACGGCTTGGGCGGTGACCCGCATCGGGGCGTTTCTCAGCCCCGGTCGGTGTCCAAGGGCCTGGTTATACCTCTCTGCTCTTTTCCAAGCGGGGAGTCGATCGGGAGGAACTATGAGAGATTTTCACTTCTCAGATTGTGCGATATACAATGCACCGGCGGTGGAACCGGGGCCTTGCGATTGCGGTTATCAGGCTAGAGTTGAGCATAGATGGTTTGCATGGCTTTATCATCTCGCCTGTAATCTGGCCTTGCACACGCGAAATGCTCTCCGGTATCGGTTAAGGCAGTTATTTCAGAAACCTTGAGCAGGTCCCAGTCATGGGGAGTATATGAAGTGTGGCCGCCTCTTACTTGATAGCATCTTAGAAGTTCATGGCCTTTCTTGGATATTCCGTAAGCATGCGGTTCGACAATGCGCATTACTCCATCATAGCGAAGAGAAAGTTTCTTCTTTTGTCGGATTGCATTAATGATAGTGTTTCGCATGAATTGTCTCCTTGTAGCGGGTAAATCAGTTCAACTTGTTAAGGACGACGTTGATTTCCGTTTCGTCCAAGTCCCATGCTCCGGAAGATAGGAAACCAAAAACAGGGAAGAACCAAGCAATCGTTCCAACGGCATCCCACTTGGCGGCAGTGCTCAAGTGGTAGTCGATCAGCTTTGTATACCTGTCATATCCGACTTTATACGCTTCAATTTGGATTTTCTTGTCTCGTCTTACACTGATTTCGCCGGGGCAATTGTACTGATCACCGTCTACTTTAAGGATGACATCTTGCGGATTACAGTTGATTTTCAGTGTTTGTTTGTCTGGTTGGAATGTTGAACAGCCGGTAATGAGGATTGCCAGCACCGTTAATACCATTTTACTTGTGTTGTTCATGTTGCCTCCTTTTCTTGAGGGTATAACTCGTTAATCATAGGTTTTCCTATATTAGAAACTTGTTTCCTATATAGGATTCTTGCTTCTTATATAGGAAGCCGCAACAGCATCCTATATAGGTAACCTACAGTCTCTTGCTTCCATTCATGAATTCCTCTGGTATTCTCGCTTCCAGTTCCGTGCCACGAATCAATCGATACGGTACCAGCCACAGTTTTGCCTGAGAGTCCCATTTCGCTCGAACCTTGCGCAACTTTTCACGCAACTCCGTTTCTCCGAACTCTACCTTCACCGGAGCAATGTCGCCATCACCGAAGCGGAACGCCGGTTGCCACGGCTTTTCGTCTACTACAATCTCTACGGTCTTCAGCCGAACTCCACGATTTTCATCATACCGATAACGGACACAAAGCAGCGCCTCGCCATATTGCTCAACAAGTCGTCTGGTTCCTTTCTGCCCCGGTTTCAGGTGGCATTGTGTTTTCATATCCTTCAGCATTGGACCTCCATCCGGTCAAGGTTGCGGTAATTCAATTGCAGTGTGGCGATTCAAGGCATTTTGCTCGAAAATATACGTATTCTTTGCTAGGCTGTAAATTAAAATTCTCACGTAAAGGGATGGCTGACAATGTTAACGCTTCCAGCCCACCTCATCGCACGCTATCAATCCCATCTCGCCAAGGGCGGGATTAAGGACGGTAATTTGGCGGAATGCCTGAAGTGGCTCCGGTTTTTTCTGGATTATTGCCATAAGTACAAGGTCTCGGGTGCCGAGTCCTACTGCCTCAACCTGTTCCTGCTCTCCCGGGAAGAGATTGATGCCATCCTGCAGCAGTTGCGGCATCCGTTCAATCTCGTCATAAATCTGCTTTTCGGATGCGGTTTGAGGCTTTTCGAGTGCCTCCAGTTGCGGGTGCGGGATTTCAACTTCGACGCCGGCATTTTGACGGTGCATGGCAAGGGGAAGAAGGATCGCACCGTGCCGCTTCCGGAATCGATTCTTGCTGAACTGAAGGCACAGATGGAACGTGTGAAACAGTTGCACGATGCTGATCTTGCGGTGGGATACGCGGGGGTGTTTCTCGATGACGCGGTGGAGAAGAAGTATCCCAATGCCCCGAAGGAGCTGATCCATCAGTGGTTCTTTCCGCAGCAGTCACTGACGAGGGTGGCTGAGACGGGGGAGTTGAGGCGTTACCATATCCACGAGTCCCTTTTGCAGGAGGCTCTGTACGTGGCCGTACGCAAGGCGAAGATTCCGAAGCGGGTTACGGCCCACACCTTCCGTCATTCCTATGCCACCCATCTTCTCCAGGCAAACTATGATATCAGGACCATCCAGACCAAACTGGGCCACTCCAGCCTGAAGACTACCATGATCTATACCCACTGCGTGCCGGTCAGGACGGTGAAGGAGGCCAGAAGCCCCCTCGATTTCTGAGAAGGGGGGGAAAGCCCGAGAGGTCGAATGTGCTTCGCCGTCGCCCTTCACCCCGATGCCTGCTATACTTCCCCCATGATCCACGATACCATTTCCATTCGAAACGCCCGCCAGAACAACCTCAAGAATCTCGATCTCGACCTTCCCCTCGGTGAGCTGATCGTCGTCACCGGCGTCTCCGGCTCGGGGAAGTCGTCCCTGGCCTTTGACACGGTCTATGCCGAGGGGCAGCGCCGCTACGTGGAGACCTTCTCTCCCTATGCCCGCCAGTTCCTGGAGCGGATGGACCGCCCGGCGGTGGACCGGATCGACGGGATCCCGCCGGCCATCGCCATCGACCAGACCAACCCGGTCCGCACCTCCCGCTCCACCGTGGGAACGATGACGGAGCTGAACGACCACCTGAAGCTCCTCTTCGCCCGGGGGGCGCGGCTCTTCTGCCGCGGCTGCGGCCGGCCGGTGCGGCGCGACACGCCGGAGAGCATTGTCGATGAGCTGCTGGCGCGGAGCCCTCACCCGGCCTCCGGCCACCCTCTCCCGGAGGGCGAGGGTAACGATGGCTCCCTCTCCCCGGGGGAGAGGGCCGGGGTGAGGGGGAACAAAGCGATGTCCGTTCTCGTCACCTTCCCCGTCCCGGTGCCGGCCAACTTCTCCGCCGACGAGGTGAAGGGTTTCCTGGCCGGGCAGGGGTATACCCGCATCCACCGGGAGGAGGACGGCATCCTGGAGGTGATCCAGGACCGCACGCGCCTTACGCCGGAGAACCGTTCCCGCCTCGTGGAGGGGGTGGAGGCGGCGCTCCGTGTCGGCCACGGGCGGGTGCTGGTCTATCCCCTCGGCGGCGACGGCACGCCGGGGGAGCCGTGGCGGTTCTCCTCGGACCTCCACTGCCCCGACTGCGACCTCTCCTACCACGACCCGGCGCCCCACCTCTTCTCCTTCAACTCGCCGGTGGGGGCCTGCGCCACCTGCCGGGGGTTCGGCCGGGTGATCGGCATCGACCACGGCTTGGTGATCCCCGACGAGTCGAAGAGTCTGGCCGGGGGGGCGGTGAGGCCGTGGCAGACCGAGAGCTACCGGGAGTGCCAGGATGACTTGATCTCCTTTGCCGCCAAGCGCGGCATCCCCGCCAACGTCCCGTGGCGGGAGTTGGCGGCGGAGCAGCGCCACTGGGTGACCGAGGGGGAGGGGTCCTGGGACGACGGGCTCTGGTACGGGGTGCGGCGCTTCTTCGACTGGCTCGAAACCAAGAGCTACAAGATGCATATCCGGGTCCTCCTCTCCAAGTACCGGGCCTACACCCTCTGCCCCGCCTGCCGGGGGGCGCGCCTGGCCCCCGATGCGCTTCTGTGGCGGCTCGGGACGAAGGCGGAGGCCGACCGGGTCCTTCCGCCGGAGGAGCGGTTCCGCCCCGAGGGGGTGGAGCTTTCCGATGACCTGCTCCGGAGCCTCCCGGGGCTCACGATCCACGATGTGATGCTCCTCCCCTTGGAGCGCTGTGCCGCGTTCTTCGGCACCCTGGCGCTCCCGCCCCCCCTGGACGAGGCGGCGGAGCTGCTGTTGCGGGAGATCCGCGCCCGCCTCGGCTACCTGGGGGCGGTGGGGCTCGGCTACCTCACCCTGGACCGCCAGTCGCGCACCCTCTCCGGCGGCGAGGTCCAGCGGATCAACCTGACCACGGCCCTGGGGACCTCCCTCGTGAACACCCTCTTCGTGCTGGACGAGCCCTCCATCGGCCTCCACCCCCGGGACATGGGGCGGGTGATCGGCGTGCTGCGGCAGCTGCGGGATGCCGGGAACACCCTCCTCGTGGTGGAGCACGACCCCCAGGTGATGCTCGCCGCCGACCGGCTGCTCGATCTCGGCCCCGGCCCCGGGGAACGGGGAGGGGAGGTGGTCTTCTTCGGGACGCCGGGGGAGATCCTGAAGGAGGAGCGGTCGCTCACCGGGCAGTATCTGGCGGGGGAGAAGAAGGTTGCCCCTCACCCGGCCTTCGGC
>NZ_DAHVYG010000011.1 GCF_027327745.1 Geobacter sp. | reverse complement strand
TGTCAAGAACCACCGTAATTGAGCACCCCTTGAACCAACGGAATTGAGCAGTTCACTCTTCGGTGGGTCCGGTGAATGTGGAAAAAGGTACTGGTGACTGTGGGCGTGTCTTTGCCCGATAGGAATCTCCTTTCATGACGATATGATGCGCCTTGTGGGCGAGCCGGTCGAGGGCCGAGTTAGCCATGACCGGATCGGGGAAGAGCGGCAGCCAGTCGGCCGGCGTGCGGTTCGAGGTGACGATGATGGAACCGCGCAGGTGCCGTTCGGCGACGATCTCGTAGAAGTCTTCAGCCTGGGTGAAGTTCATCGGCTTGAGCCCGAAGTCGTCGATGATGAGCAGGTCCGGCGAGAGGAAGCGCCGTAGTTCCTGCTCCCAGCTGTTGTCGGCCCTGGCTGCGTGCAGGTCGCGGAAGAGCTTCGCGGCCTTGATGAAGAACACGGAGCACCCGGCCCGACAGGCGTGATGGCCCAACGCCTGGGCGAGGTGGGTCTTGCCGGTGCCGGCAGGACCGTAGAGCAGCACATGCTCTTTCTTGTCGATGAAACCGCCGCAGGCCAGATCATGGATGGCGGTGGGGTTGAGCTGGGGCCGGGCAGCGAAGTCGAACTCCTCCAGGGTCTTGGGCTCCTCGAAGGTCGCCCGTTGCAGGCGCAGCTTCAGGCTCTGGGAGCGGCGCCGCTCGATCTCGTCCTGGAAGATGAGCTGGAGGAACTCCACGTAGCCCAACTGTCCCTGGCGGGCCTGATCGAGCCGGGCCTCCAGGGTATCCAGGAGCCGGCCCAGTTTAAGGGCCTTGAACTGGGCAACTACCGTCGGGGCGATGTTCATTGGGCACCTCCAGCGGCAAAGCTCTCGCCCGGATGGAGAAACTCCAGTGTTTGCTGCGACAGGGGGGCAGTGTCTGGCGGTTCACCGGCAGTGGTGGGCACTCCCCGCTCCAGTACCTGCTGCAGGCGCTTGAGTTCGGTTGAATCGAAGCTGAGCAGGTGGCGGCAGGCTTCGTTCAGCCGCTCGGGACCGTACTTCTCCCCCAGCCGCAACAGCGCCTGGCCCTTGCGCAGGTTTCTCAGGGCATTGTCGGCGAGGATCGCCGCCATCATCCGGGCGACGTCTGGCCCCAGCTCTCCCGCCTTCGCCTTGCAGTGGGCCGGATGGAAGAAGAGAAACGCCTTGGTCGGTGGCGGATAGTCGTTCTGGTCGGTCTGCCAGGTGCCCCGACGATGTGCCCTGGGATGGGTCTTGATCAGCTCTTCGTTGCAGAAGATCTCCACCAGACGAAACGTCGCCCGCACCCAGACCGTCTTGCCCACGTACCGGGTGGGCACCGAGTAGTAGCTCCTCTCAAAGACGACGTGATGGTCCGGATGGACCTTACACTCGGCCCAGGTGGGGTTGGCAAAGGTCGCGGCCGGCAGGGGCTTGAGGGCCTTGCGTTCGTCCCGCTCGAAGCGGATCAGGGGTGGTTCCTGGGTGGTGCCGTGATCGATCGTGCCGACCTCGTCCTGGCACCAGGAAAGGGCCGCCTCGTTGAGTTCGGTCAGATCGGCGTAGCCTCGACCGGCCACCAGTTGCTGTCGCACCACCGGCATGGAGCGCTCTACCTTCCCCTTGTGCTCGGGAGTACGGACCTTGGCCGGATCGGCGACAAAACCGTAATGGCGCTCCAGTTCGGCATAGGCCCGGTTGATCGTAGGATCGTAGAGATCAGGCCGCACCACCCCGGCCTTCAGGTTGTCCAGGAGGATCGTCTCCGGCACACCGCCAAAGAACTCAAAGGCGCGGACATGGCAGTCGAGCCAGGAAGGGAGATCCTGGCGGGGGACGAAGCGGACAAAGCGGTGGCGGCTGTAGGAAAGGGTCATGACGAATGCCCAGAGCCACACCAGCGTATCGCCCAGGCGTACCCGGACCTTGCCGAAATCGACCTGGGCCTGCCGGCCGGCAGGAGTCTCCAGGCGCATCGTCGTGCGGGGGGTGGCCGGGGTGACATACTCCTGGACGAAGCGGTTCACGCTCTGGTAGCTGGCCTTGAGCCCTTTGCGGCGCAACAGGCGCCAGACCTGCTTGGCCGTCATGTCCGGCTCCGCCAGCCACTGGCGGATCTGCTCCAGCCACGGGACCAGTTCATCCCTGGCCGGGGATGCTACGGTAGGAGCCTTGCGCAAAAGCGTCCGAACCACCTCAGCCCGTCGGGCATCATCGGCATCACGGGTCAGCCCCTCGTGTTGCGCCCGCCGCAGGTACTCGCGTACCGTCTGGCGGCTCTGCCCGAGCGAGCGGGAAAGCTGGGAGATGTTCTCTCCCTGCTGCCAGCGAAACAGCAACTCATCAAGTTCAACCATTGGAATGGGTCTCCTTGCCATAGGACCTCCTGGGAATCAAGATCCCGGCAGGATACGCTATGACGGTTGTGGCCCACCAAAGACAACAGCAGGGGGTGCTCAATTACGTTGGTTCCGCCCCTGCTCAAACTGCTCAATTCCGATGGTTCCGGTGCTCAATTCCGTTGGTATCGCACCATCGGTAACTGCTCAATTACCATGGTTCTCGACACCTGGTTCCCTTCTGCCCAGGCTTCAGATGAGTATGGGCTTTCATGTCCCGAAGCATACTGACCCCCTGTTTTCTGCAGCCGCACTCCGCTGCTGCTCCAGCGCATTCGGATCTCATCGGATGTGATTCTGGTTGTTTTATAGCATGCTTTAATGACGGAATAAATTTATTTGTCAGAGAGAAATCCTTTCGGCGGGCGGCTTGAGGGGCAACTTCCCGGGTTGCAACGGGTCAACGGGCCTGCTACATTGGGGCCTTGCGAACTGTGGCTGTTTAACCGGTGCGGAGTCGATCCGTCATGGGGAGTTGTCCTGGTGAGTAACGAAAATCGCGACAAAGCGGCAGGGAAGGGTGCCGGGGTACGTCTGGTGCTTCATGATGACGGAACCCTCTCGATTCCCGCCGCGGTGCTGAAGGAAGCGGGTTTGGGGCCGGGGGACCCGGTGACGGTCCTTCCGACGGAGGACGGCCTGGTGGTCGCCCGGGCGCCAATAGCGCCGGTTTCCGGTGAACGGGCCCAGTCGCCGGTCCGCGATTCCATCAACCGCAAGAACCTGGAAACCTCCATGCAGTTCATCAAGGGGGTGGGGCCGAAGCTGGCGGAGCTCCTCGGGCGGAAGGGGATCGCCACGGTGGAGGATGCCCTCTACCTCCTCCCGAACCGCTACGAGGACCGCCGCCAGGTGCTCCCGGTGGCGAAACTCCGCCCAGGGGCAACGAGCGTCTTTGCCGGCGAGATCGTCTCCGCCGACGTGGTGTCGACCAAGGGGGGGCGCCGTTTCTTCGAGGCGCTGGTGCGGGACGCAAGCGGCACCATCTCCTGCAAGTGGTTCAACTTCAATCCGGCCTTCCTGAAAAAGAGCTGGAAGCGGGGGCGGCGGGGGATCTTCACCGGTCTGGTCTCCCAGTTCGGCCTGCAGCGGGAGGTCCATCACCCGGACGTGGAGTGGCTGGCCGAGGGGGAGACGGTGGAGGCGGTCATGGCCCGGGACCCGGTCACCTTCGGCCGGCTCGTGCCGGTCTATCCCCTCACCGAAGGGCTCCACCAGAAGACGCTCCGCAAGGTGATGAAGGAGGTGGTTGACCGCTTCGCCCCGTGCGTGGAGAGCGCTCTCCCGCCGACGATGGCGCAGCGTCAGGGGCTTTTGCCGCTCTCCGATGCGCTCCGGACGGTGCACTTCCCGGGGGAGGATAGCGACCAGCGGCTCCTGGAGGAGGGGAGGAACCCGGCCCACCGGACCCTCGTCTTCGACGAGTTCTTCTTCCTGGAGCTCGGGCTCGCCCTCAAGAAGCGGGGGGTGGTGGTGGAGCCGGGGATCTCCTTCTCCGTGAACCATACCTTCACCAAGCCGCTCCTGAAACTCCTCCCGTTCTCGCTCACGAACGCCCAGCGCCGGGTCCTCGCCGAGATCAAGGAGGACATGATGGCACCGCACCCGATGCACCGCCTGGTGCAGGGGGACGTGGGGTGCGGCAAGACCCTGGTGGCGCTCATGGCGGCGCTCGTGGCGGTGGAGAACGGCTACCAGGTGGCGATCATGGCCCCCACCGAGATCCTGGCGGAGCAGCACTACCTCAACATCCACCGCTGGTGCGACGAGCTCGGCGTTCAGGTGGCGCTTCTCACCTCCTCGCTCAAGGGGAAGGCGAAGAGCGAGGCACTGGACCGGGTGGCGCGGGGAGAGGCGCAGATCGTGGTCGGCACCCACGCGGTGATCCAGGAGAAGGTGGAGTTCCACCGGCTGGGACTGGGCATCGTGGACGAGCAGCACCGCTTCGGCGTCATCCAGCGGGGGCTTCTGCGGAAGAAGGGGGAGAACCCGGACATCCTCGTCATGACCGCCACCCCGATCCCCCGCACCCTCGCCATGACGGTCTTCGGCGATCTGTCGCTGTCGGTGATCGACGAGCTCCCGCCGGGGCGGACGCCGGTGGAGACGCGGGTTTGCTTCGAGAGCCGCCGCGGCCAGGTCTACGGCATCATCCGGGAGGAGGTGGCGAAGGGGCACCAGACCTACGTCATCTATCCGCTGGTGGAGGAGACGGAGAAGAGCGACCTGAAGGCGGCGACCCAGATGGCGGAGCACCTGGCCAACGACATCTTCCCGGAGCTGCGGCTCGGCATCCTCCACGGCCGGATGAAGCCGGAGGAGAAGGAGGCGGTGATGCGCTCCTTCAAGGAGCGGGAGATCGACATCCTCGTGGCGACCACGGTCATCGAGGTGGGGATCGACGTCCCCAACGCCACGGTGATGGTGATCGAGCACGCCGAGCGCTTCGGCCTCTCCCAGCTCCACCAGCTCCGCGGGAGGGTGGGGCGGGGGAGCGGGCGCTCCCGCTGCATCCTGATGACGCCGGGGAAGCTTTCCGAGGACGGGGAGAAGCGGCTCCGGGTGATGGAGGCGACCACCGACGGCTTCCGGATCGCCGAGGCGGACCTGGAGATCCGCGGCCCGGGCGATTTCCTCGGCACCCGCCAGGCGGGGCTTCCCGACTTCCGGGTGGCGAACATCCTGCGCGACGGGCGGATTCTGGAGGCGGCGCGGGGAGAGGCGTTCACCGTCGTCGAGCGGGACCCGGAGTTGGCGCTCCCGGAGTACGCGAACCTCCGCACCGAGCTGGCGCGGAGGTGGGGTGGAAGGCTGGAACTGGCGGGAATAGCGTAGGATTGTCTGTTGACTTGGCCCCGGATCATATGTACATTCTAAGAGTACATATTGTGGGAGGTAAGGCATCATGCGGGAAGTGAACGTGACGGATTTGAGAAGCCATCTGCCGGCCTACCTTGGGGAAGTTCAATCTGGAGAGGAACTCCTGGTGACCTCGAGGGGGAAGGTCATCGCACGCATCGTTCCGGCCCGGGACGAGCAGGCCGCTGCCCGGGAGCGTCTGGTTGAGCTTCGCAGCCGGTGCCTGGTGGGCGATGTGGTTTCGCCGCTGGAAGAGCCTTGGGAGGTCCAGAGGTGATCATCCTCGACACCTGCGCCCTTATCTACGATGCCCTCACGCCGGAGCGGTTGTCGAAGAAGGCTGCCCGGATTATCGAGGAGGAAGGGGGAAGGCTTGCCTGCAGCGACATCTCGCTCTGGGAGGTGGCAATGCTGATCGCCAAGGGGCGTCTCGATCCCGGGACGGATACCCTTTCGTTTATACGCCTTGCCCTGGCCGCCCGCCCCATCCAGGTAATTCCCATAACACCCGAAATCGCCGCCCTGTCCGCCACTCACGATGGGTTCTCCCATTTCGATCCCGCCGACCGTCTCATTGCGGCCACGACGCTCCAGTGCAGGGGAAAACTGGTCACCTGCGATCAACATTTACACAAGGTAAAAGGTCTGCCGGTCATCTGGTAGCCATTTCACAAGGGAGGAACAATGTCCGAATTCACCAACGTAACCGTAATCCGCGAAGCGAACATCTATTTCAACGGCGGTGTCGTAAGCCGCACCGTCGTTTTCCCCGACGGGACCAAGAAGACCCTCGGCTTCATGCAGCCGGGGGAGTACGAGTTTTCCACCGGCGCTCCCGAGATCATGGAGATCCTCTCGGGGGAGCTCGACGTGAAGCTCCCGGGGAGCGAGGGGTGGCGGAGGATCGTGGGAGGGGAGTCGTTCGAGATTGCGGGCGACTCGAAGTTCACCATGAAGGTCCTCTCCCTCACCGACTACTGCTGCTCGTTCCTCGCGTAAGCGGGGAGCGGCGACGCTGTCCTGGATGGCCCGGGGGGAAAGCTCCCGGGCCTTTTTACATTTAAGGTGACACCACGTGCCTATGCCTGCCTGTTTCCCCTCACCCGGCCTTCGGCCACCCTCTCCCCTGAGGAGGCCCCGGCCGTTGACTTCCTTACCGTGACCGTGTAGGTTTTTCGACCATGACCTCTTCCTCTCATCCCCGTCCCGGCACGCCAGTCGGCCGTTTCGCCCCGTCCCCCACCGGACCGCTCCACATCGGTTCCCTGGTGGCCGCCGTGGGGAGCTACGCCATGGCGAAGCGTGCAGGCGGGCTCTGGCTCCTCCGGATGGAGGATCTCGACACTCCGCGGGTGGTGCCGGGGATGGCGGACGACATCCTTCGGACCCTGGAGGTCCTCGGGTTTTCGTGGGACGGGGAGATCGTCCGGCAGAGCCGGCGGTCGGCGGCCTATGAAGCGGCCCTGGAGCGGCTTCTGGCGGCGGGCCACGTCTACCCCTGCGGCTGTTCCCGGGTCGAGATCGCCCGGGCCGCCACGGCCCCCCACGACGGGGAGGGGGAGTTGGCCTACCCGAACATCTGCCGCGACGGCCTCCCTCCCGGCAAGGAGCCCCGCTCGTACCGGGTGAAGGTCCCCGCGGAACCGATCACCTTTCACGATCTCGTCATGGGGGAGAAGAGCTATAATCTCGCCCGGATCTGCGGCGATTTCGTGGTGAGGCGGGCCGACGGTCTCTTCGCCTACCAGCTGGCCGTGGTGGTGGACGACGCCGACCAGGGGGTGACCCAGGTGGTGCGCGGCGCCGACCTCCTCTCCTCCACCCCGAGGCAGATTCTTCTTCAGCGCCTCCTCGGCTGCGACACCCCCGCCTACGCCCACCTTCCGCTGGTGACCGGTCCCGGAGGGAAGCTCTCCAAGCGGGACAATGCGGTCTCCCTTGCCGCCGGCCGCGACCTCGTCGCCCGGGGAGGGGAGCTCCTCCTGGCGGCGCTGCGGTTCCTGGGGCAGGAACCCCCTTCTTTCCCGGCGGGGGCGCCGGGAGCCGAGGTGCTCGCCTGGGCCGCCGCAAGCTTCGACGTCGCCAAGGTCCCGACACAATCCTCCCCTCTGTATGACGTGCGGTAATTGCAGGAATGCACCTGACGGAGCCGCCCCGAATTCCCTCCGGCCGTTTGCATGGGATGAGGGGTGGTCTATACTTTCGGAGAATATTCAACCTTTGGCGGTCTCGCAGAAAGCAAATTCGGCGGCCGGACCGGGGAGACGAGGGGACATGGAGATGCTGAAGATATCACGGGCGGTCATTGCGATTTCATTGGCCGTGGCGGCCCTTCAGGGGTGTGCCACCCTCGGCGTGCAACCCCGGAACAGGGCGGAGGTGGTGGTCAAGACCGACGACACCGTCCGTCTGCTTCACATAGGGGGCAGGGAGGCGCAGGCCGATTTCTGTCTCGGCGAGATTGTACCGGTTTACCGGTGGTATGCCGGCGGCCGATATGTGAAATACCGGGAAACCGGGAAGGTGAAGATTACTCGGTATGAGGGAGAGCATTATCTGGAAGCCCTCCTGCTGGAGGGTGATGTGAAGGAAGGCGATATGGTCAGGAAAGCCGGTGGGTGTCTTGAAACAATGAAATGACGCGGGGTGCCTCCTCGGCGCGTCGCCGGTGGTGGTTCTGCTCGGGCACTACGGGGGGAAGCTGGCGTTTCAGTGGAAGAAGGGAAGCAGATAGACGAGGCGGCCGGAAACCATGGAAGCAGAGCGATATGTAAACGGCAGGAAAACCAGGATAGCCCTCCTTATCTTCACGGTGGTGATCGTTACCCTCTTCCACTTCCTGGTCCCGACGACACCGCACACCTACCACAAACTCCACATCGTTTTACGTAAGCTCTACTTTCTGCCGCCGGTCATGGCGGCCGCCTGGTTCGGTCTGCGGGGGGCGGCCCTGACGACGGCCGTTATCAGCATGGCCTTTATCGCCCATGCGCTTGTCGACTGGCCGGGAAACTACATGGAACAGGCCAACCAGCTGGGGGAACTGGCGGGCTTCTGGGTGGTGGGGTTGGTCCCGGGCTGGCTCTTCGACCGGCGGCGCGCCCTCATGGAGAGCCTTGCCCGGGCCAACGAGGAGACCCTCCTGGCGCTTGTTTCCGCCCTCGACATGCGGGAGAAAAACACCCGGCTCCATTCGCAGCGGGTGAGGGAGTACACCCTTCTGCTCGCCGACCGTTTCGGTATTGCAGAAGGGGAGAGGCGGGCCATCGCTCTCGGCGCCCTCCTGCACGACGTGGGGAAGATCGCGGTTTCCGACCGTGTCCTGTTGAAGCCGGCGGGGCTTACGGAGGACGAGTGGCGGGAGATGCGCCGGCACCCCTGGGAAGGGTACCGGCTCTTGCGCCGGATAGGGTTTCTCCGGGAGGCGGCTGAGATTGTCTATGCCCACCACGAGCATTTCGACGGCACCGGCTATCCGCGGGGGCTCATAGGGGAGGAGATACCACTCGGCGCCCGCCTCTTCATGGTGGCCGACGTCTTCGACGCCCTCACCTCGGAGCGCCCCTACCACAAGGCGATGGGGTACGAGCAGGCGGCGTGCGTCATCCGGGAGAAGGGGGGAAGCCACTTCGATCCCGCGGTCGTTAATGCGTTCGAGGCGATTCCCCCCGAAAAGTGGGAGAAGGTGCGGAAGCGGTTTGCTGACGTGAACGGAGACGCCCCCGTTCTTTAAGGCCAGTGGAGGGTGCGGTAAGGACGATGTTGCGAGTTGGAAAGGGTCCGGGACGCCGTTGGCCCGGCCCTGTACTCGATAAGGAAGGATCACTTGGCCGGTTGTACCAGCAAGCCGGCGCTCTCCTTCTTGGCGATATCACCCACCTTGATCTCCCCTTTGACGATCCCGGCTTCAAAGTGATGTTCATCGATAAATGAGAGGACCTTGACCTGTCCGACTTCCCTTAACTGAGCAGCCTTGCCGGTTTGCCGGTAAACCGGGATCACGTCGTTCAAGGCGATTTCTTTTTTCACATCTGCGGTTCCGCTGTGGAATAGGTGTACCTTGTTGCCGACCTTCATCACGACTTCGCTTTTGACTTTCTTCCCGGCGGCCTGAACGAAAGAAGGGGCGGCCATCACGGCTACGAGAGCCACTAAAACAACAATCCTGACGATTCTTTTCATCTTTTCCCTCCTGAGTAATCGGTTGTTTGCTTCCTGGCACAGAAAATAGCGACCTTGGACCTCTTCACCTCCTTTCGGGTCCTTCTTTATTGCAGGCTCCTCTCATTCACGACGTTTTAGGCTTATTGATCCTGGAAAAGCACCGTGCTGAGGTAGCGCTCGCCCGTATCGGGGAGGACGACGACAATCATCTTTCCCTTGTTCTCCGGACGCTTTGCCACCTCCAGCGCGGCGAAGGCCGCAGCGCCGGCGGATATCCCCACGAGTACCCCCTCTTCACGGGCCAGCCGACGGGCTGTTTCCAGCGCTTCCTCGTTTCTCACCTTGAAGATCTCGTCGATGACTTCCCGGTTCAAGACCTCCGGCACGAAACCGGCGCCAATCCCCTGGATCTTGTGGGGGGCGGGCTGTCCGCCGGAAAGGACCGGAGAGTCGAACGGCTCCACCGCGATGATTTTTACCTCCGGCTTTCGCTTTTTGAGCACTTCGCCGACGCCGGTTATGGTTCCGCCGGTGCCGACTCCGGCCACGAAGATGTCGACCTTGCCGTCGGTATCCGTCCAGATCTCCTCGGCAGTGGTGAAACGGTGGATGTGAGGGTTGGCAGGGTTGAGGAACTGCTGGGGGATGAACGAGTTGGGGATCTCCCCGGCCAGTTCCTCGGCCTTCCTGATGGCACCTTTCATTCCTTCGGCCCCCGGGGTCAGGACCAGTTCGGCGCCGTAGGCCTTCAGCAGGCTTCTCCGCTCGACGCTCATCGTCTCGGGCATGGTGAGGATCAGCCGGTATCCCTTTGCCGCGCAGACGAAGGCGAGGGCGATGCCGGTGTTGCCGCTCGTCGGCTCGATGATGACCGTATCCTTGTTGATGAACCCCCTTGATTCGCCATCCCGGATCATGGAGTAGCCGATCCGGTCCTTGACGCTTCCCCCGGGGTTGAACGATTCGAGCTTCGCCACGATGTTGGCTTCTACCCCTGCGGTCACCTTGTGGAGCCGCAAAAGGGGCGTCTTCCCGATGAGATCGGTGAGATTGTCGAAAATTCTAATCATGTGTCGTGTTCCTCCGCTTGATCTTGGTGATTTCCTCTATCTGTTTTTCAGTGCGCATGACCGCTATCGTCAGTGCGCCTTTCGGTTGTCCTTTCCTGTGAAGCATGGCGCCCCATGTGTTCTCCGTGCATGAGCATGCATCCCGATGTCAGAAGCATGCCGAAGATGAAGGTTGAGAAAAGAAGGGCGGTTTTCATGCAGTCTCCTGATATTGAGGCTCGCCGCACTGTCAGCAGGACCTCGTGCAGTCAGGATCGTTCTTCATCAGAAACGAACACAGCTTCTGTGCCCCCTTGTGGGCAACCGTCGCCGCCGGGTGACCCAGCGTCAGCGAGAGAACGACCGCCGACAAAATGGCGAATTTGAGAAAAATCATTCTATTCAGGAAACTGGATGATACTTCTTCGAGCTTTGCATTCATTGTAATTATCTCCTTTCCGAATCAGTGTGAGTGCCCGCCGTGTCCGCCGCCGTAGCTTCCCGAGTCGTACTGGGGCCTGTCGTAGCCGGGTGTGTGGTTGTAATGCTTGCCGTCGAGAAAATCTATAACCGCGCAACCGGACAGAAGCGCAACAGTTGCTGCGACGGCGATCATCAGAATAGGTCTCATTTTTATCTCCTTTGGTTTATGGCATGCCCGCCGCATACGGGATCTTGAACCAGCGGTACTGCATCGAAGACCCCCCAACTCGAATATTTGCAATGATCCTTAGCAAATGATGGGCCATTCTGTAACAAGTTGATATGATTGAGTTTTGCAAAAAAGCATGCATGCAAAAATCAACTTGTTATGGAAAAATCCACAACAAGTTGTTGAATATTCAACACGACTATTACGCGTGATTGTCCGCATTATGGCGGCCCCGGTTTTCTTGGACACGAAAATGAGGTAAATGTACGCGTTCAAGGAGGTCGTCAATGGCAAAGGATGTAAATGTCTCCGGTGCAGCGGAAGGAGAGCGTAGCTCGACTGGAGCGGCACCGGAAATCAAA
>NZ_DAHVYG010000067.1 GCF_027327745.1 Geobacter sp. | reverse complement strand
CGGCATGGCGGCCGACCTCTTCGAGACCTACGCCGTGACGGCCGTTGCTGTCATGCTGCTGGGCTCGCTGCTCTTCCCGAACAACGACAAGGCGCTCATGTTCCCGCTGGTCATCGGTGGCGTCTCCATTCTCGCCTCGATCATCGGCAGCTTCGCCGTGCGCATCGGCGCCGGCGGCGGCATCATGGCGGCTCTTTACAAGGGCCTCATAGCCAGTGGCATCCTGGCGGCAGCTGCTTTCATCCCCGTGACTTACTGGCTCATGAGGGCTCTTCCGAAACTGGCCGACGGCAAGGTCGTCGGCTGGGGCAACATCTACGTCTGTACCCTGATCGGCCTGGTCGTTACCGGCGCCATCGTCATCATCACCGAGTATTTCACGGCGACGAAGTACGGCCCGGTCAAGCATATCGCGGCCGCCTCGCAGACCGGCTCGGCGACCAACATCATCGCCGGCCTCGCGGTCAGCATGAAATCGACCGCCCTGCCCGTACTCGTCATCGCCGGCGGCATCCTGCTGGCCAACTATGAGGCGGGCCTCTACGGCATCGCTGTCGCCGTCATGGCGCAGCTGTCCATGACCGGCATCGTCGTCTCCATCGACTCCTACGGGCCGATCACCGACAACGCCGGCGGCATCGCCGAGATGGCCGAGCTGGACGATTCGGTCCGCGCCGTCACCGATCCGCTCGATGCGGTCGGCAACACCACCAAGGCGGTCACCAAGGGGTACGCCATCGGCTCCGCCGGTCTGGCCGCGGTCATCCTCTTCACCTCCTACGTGGATGAACTGCGCCTGGCCGGACAGAACATCGAGTTCTCCCTCTCCGACCCGTACATCATCGTCGGTCTCTTCCTGGGCGGGATGCTTCCCTACTACTTTGCTGCGCTCTGCATGGAAGCGGTCGGCAAGGCGGGGGGATCGGTTGTTGAAGAAGTCCGTCGCCAGTTCCGTGAGATCAAGGGAATCATGGAAGGGACCGGCAAGCCCGACTACGCTTCCTGCGTCGACATCGTTACCAGGACCGCTCTGAGAGAGATGGTCATCCCCGGCATCATCCCCATCGCCGCACCGATCGTCATCGGCTTCACCCTCGGTCCCAAGGCCCTCGGCGGGGTCATCGTCGGCACCATCGTCACCGGCATCTTCGTCGCCATCTCCATGACCACCGGCGGCGGCGCCTGGGACAACGCCAAGAAGTACATCGAGGACGGCTACCACGGCGGCAAGGGGGGCGATGCCCACAAGGCCGCCGTTACCGGCGACACCGTCGGCGACCCGTACAAGGACACCGCCGGCCCTGCGGTTAACCCGATGATCAAGATCATCAACATCGTGTCGCTCCTGATCGTGCCGCTTCTCGGCAAGTTCTAGGACGATACTCTTTTTCACCGGAAACAGAAACGGCAGCCTGCTTTGGGCTGCCGTTTCTGTTTCCGTATGCCGGGAATCCGTGTGATCACTTCTCCCTGAAGGGGCTCTGCTTCCAGAAGTGGCCGATAACCATCCGATCCTTCTCCGTCAGCTTCACCCCTTTGCCCTCCATCGACTGGAGGATCTTCGCCATATCCTTCCGTTCCCGGACGGCGGCGTCGATCCGCTGGCGGTTGTGGCAGGCAAGGCACTTTTCCTCGATCACCTTCAGTCCCTGCCGGGGTGGCGCGATCCCCCGCACGTCCTCCGTTGCCGCGGCCGTGGCCGCCTCTGCGGCGAGGACGAAGAACAATAGCAGGGCGATGCTCTTCGTGACTCCCTTCATCATTCCCTCACATAGATGTCCTGGTCCGACTCGTGGACCATGGTCATGACGTGGCGGTACTCCTCCTCGATCATGGCGTAGTGCTTTTCGGTCTCCTTGATCACCTGCTGGAAGATCCCCCGCACCAGTGGGTCGACGATGTCCTTTGCGAGGACCGTGTACTGGTCGATGCACGACTTCTCTTCCCGCAGTGCGATCTCCAGGGCCTGCTGCTCGTGGGTCTCCTCGTCGATCGCCTTCATGAGCGCCATGTAGGTCGGGTTCTTGGTGTCGGGGGGCTGGGCCATGTAGGAGGCAATGTCGCCGAACTCTCCCCCCCTGTAGTGGTCGAAGAACGATTTGAGGTGCCCCACCTCCTCGTTCGCCAGGAGGTCGAAGACCTTCCTCGCTCGGTCGTTCTTCGTCGCGGTCGCCGCCTTCCGGTAGAAGTCCAGGCTATCCTTTTCACCCTTGATCGCCAGCTTCAGTGCTTCCTGAACCGAATATTCCCTGGTCATGGTACGGTCCTCCTCTCATCCCATTGAAATGTCTTTCAGATCAGTATAGCGGGAATCGGAAGGGCTTCAACCGGACCGAAGTGTTTTTACTCGCGGGCCAGGAGGTCGTTTACGACCACTCCCGCCATGGTGAGGCCGAAGATGCTCGGGATGAAGGAGATGCTCCCCAGGATCACCCGCCGGTGCTCGCAGGAAAAGCGCTGCTCGTCCTTGTTGGGGCAGATGCAGTTGGAGCGGCAGCCGGCATCGGCCACCAGCTGCTCACGGTACTCCTCGGTGGAGTAGACCACCTTCACGCCGCTTCTGATCCCCTCCTTGCGGAGGAGTTTGCGGACCACCCGGGCCAGGTGACACTTGTTCGTGTCGGCGATGTCGGCCACCCTTATTTTCGTCGGGTCGAGCTTGTTGGCGGCTCCCATGCTGGCGATGATCGGCAGCTCCCGCTCCTTGCAGCTGCGGATCAGGTGGAGCTTGCTCGTGATGTGGTCGATGGCGTCCACCACGTAGTCGTAGCCGCCGGAGAGGAGGAAGTCGCTGTTCTCCCCTTCGTAGAAATCCTTGTGGGGGACGATGTCGGCGGCGGGGTTGATGAGGCGGAGCCGCTCCGCCATCACCTGGACCTTCGCCCTGCCGACGGTGCCGTCCAGGGCGTGGAGCTGGCGGTTCACGTTGGTGAGGCAGATGTCGTCGAAATCGACCAGGACGAGCCGGCCGACCCCGGCCCGGCAGAGCGCCTCGGCGGCGAAGCTCCCGACGCCGCCGAGGCCGAAGATGGCCACGGTGGCGCGGCGGAGCCGGTCGAGCCCTTCGGGGCCGATGAGGATTTCAGTGCGGGAGAAGCGGTGCAGGGACATGGGGTACCTCGGAGTTATTCGTATTGTCGGGGAAGGGGGAAAGCCTGAAGAGGCGCCGGGCATTGTCGGTTGTCGCCCGTGCCACGGCGTCGGCGGATATCCCCTTGATCTCCGCCACCCTCCGGGCCGTCTCCCTCAGGAAGGCTGGCTCGTTGGGGCGGCCGCGGAGCGGCTCGGGGGTCATGTCGGGGGAGTCGGTCTCCAGGAGCAGCCGGTCGAGGGGGACCTGCCGGACCACCGCCACCGGCCGGACCGCCGTGGGGTAGGTGACGCTCCCCGCCACGGAGATGAAAAGCCCGAGCCGCAGGCAGGCGGTGGCAACTTCGGGGCTGCCGGAGAAGGCGTGCATCACCCCTCTGACCCGTGCCACCCCTTCCTCGTCGAGGATGGCGAGCAGGTCCCGGAACGCCTTGCGGCAATGGAGGATGACCGGAAGCCCTGTTTCCACCGCCACCCGGATCTGGGCGCGAAACGCCGCCTGCTGGAGCTCCCGCGGAACGTCCGGAAGGGTGTAGTCGAGGCCGATCTCGCCGATGGCGCACGCTTCCCGCCCGTAGTCGGCCAGCAGCGCCAGCGTTTCCGGGTTCGCCCGGTCCGCCGCCATCGGGTGGATGCCGAAGGCGCCCCGGACCGACGGCGCGTGTCTTCGGGCCAGCGCCGCGATCGCCGGCCAGTCGTCGGGGTCGACCCCGGGAACGATAAACTGCGTTACGCCGGCCCGGCGGGCGGCGTCCAGGACGTCGTCGACGCGGGACGCGAGGGGAGGGGAGGTGAGATGGCAGTGGGTGTCGATGAGCATGCTGCACCCCTGGGGCGTGGCGTCACGGCGCGGGATGGGGGTGACCCTCTCCCCGCGGCGAGAAGAACCGGACGAGTTCCGCCGTAAGGGCGTCGAGGGTGTACTGCGCCGGCTCGATCTCCACCTTCAGTCCCAGTTCCCGGCAGGTTCGGGAAGTGATGGGGCCGATGGAGGCGACGACCACGCCGTCAAGGAGGCGCAGCAGCCGGTTTTCGCCGAGGATCGCCGCCAGGTTCTCCACCGTGGAGGAGGAGGTGAAGGTGACGCAGTGGATCCGCTTCGCCTCCAACTCGGCGACCACCTCCTCGGGAACGGTTTCGGGGGTGATGTTGCGATAGGCGATCGGTGCGCAGATTTCGGCGCCTAGCGCCGCAAGCCCCGCCGGGATCACGTCCCGCGCCCGGTCCCCCTTTGGGAAGAGGACCCGCGTCCCCTGGACGGAGGCGGCGCGCAGCGCCTCGACGACCCCCTCCCCCTTGTAGTCGCCGGGGATGAGGTCGGGGCGCAGGCCGTGGGAGACAAGCGCCTCCGCCGTCTTCGGTCCCACGGTGCAGATCCGGCAGGGGCCGAGGGCCCGGCTGTCTTTCCCGAGGGCAGTGAGGCGCTCGAAGAAGAAGCGGACGGCGTTGTACGAGGTGAAGACGACCCAGTCGAAGGAGTAGAGGCGGGCGATGGCGCCGTCCAGTTCGTTCCAGCTCTCCGGGGGGGCAATGGCGATGGTGGGGCATTCGACGACGCGGGCTCCCCGCCCCCGGAGGCGGGCGCTGAACTCCCCCGCCTGGTCGGCGGCGCGGGTGACGAGGACCCCCCTGCCGAAGAGGGGACGACTGTCGAACCACCGCAGCTTCTCTCGCAGGGTGACCACCTCGCCGACCACCGTCACTGCGGGGGCCTTGAAGCCGCTTCGCCGGGCCTTTTCCGCGATGTCGGCCAGGGTCCCGGTCAGCACCTCCTGTTCGGGCCGGGTTCCCCAGCGGATCAGGGCCACCGGGGTTTCCGGCGGCCGGCCGTGGGCCACGAGGTTTGCCGCGATCTGGGGGAGGTTCTTCATTCCCATGTAAAAGACCACGGTGCCGCTGCCGAGGGAGAGCCCCTCCCAGTCGATCTCCGACGCCTCCTTGCCGGGGCTCTCGTGGCCGGTGACGAAGGCGACGGAGGTGGTGAAGTCGCGGTGGGTGAGGGGGATGCCGGCGTAGGCCGCCGCACCGATCCCCGCCGTGACCCCCGGGACGATCTCGAAGGGGATGCCGGCCGCCACCAGCGCCTCGCACTCCTCCCCTCCCCGCCCGAAGACGAAGGGGTCACCTCCCTTGAGCCGGGCCACGACGTTCCCCGTCAGTGCCTTTTCCACCAGGAGCTCATTGATCTGCCACTGCTCCCGGTTGTGGTGGCCCCCCACCTTGCCGGCGTAGATCAGCTCGGCCCCGGGGCGGGCGTACTGCAGGAGATCGTCGTTCGCCAGATAGTCGTAGACGACGACATCGGCGACCCCCATGCACTCCCTCCCCCGGACCGTGATGAGGCCGGGGGCGCCGGGGCCGGCGCCGATCAGGTAGACAAAACCGTTTTGAAGGGATTTCAGAGGCATGGTTCACGAAGTCAGACGGGGATTTCCTTCTCCCGCGCCACTTCCCGCTGGTAGACCTCGGCGAGGATCTCGTGACCGCCGTCGGCCAGGAGCTTCTCGGCCAGGGCGATGCCGAGCTTCTCGCAGTCGGCCACCGGTCCGGTGATGCTCTCCTTCACGGAGCGCGTTCCGTCCACCGAGGCGATGAAACCGACGAGGGTGAGGGTGTCGCCCGATACCTGGCCGTGGGCGGCGATGGGGACTTGGCATCCCCCCTCGCAGCGCCACAGAAGCGCCCGCTCGGCCCTCACGGCGTGGGCGGTGTCGGGGTGGTTGAAGAAGTCGATAGTCCCCCGGACCGCCGTGTCGTCCAGGCGGCATTCGAGGCCGAGGGCCCCCTGGCCGATGGCGGGGAGCGAGAGCTCCACCGGGAGGTACTCGGTGACGGCGTCGGTGAAGCCGAGGCGCTTTAGTCCCGCGGTGGCGAGGATCACGGCGTCCAGGTTCTCCTCGGTGAGCTTGCGGATCCGGGTCTCCACGTTGCCGCGGATGACCACCATTTCAAGGTCGGGGCGGACCTTGAGGAGCTGGGCCTGGCGGCGTAGGGCCGAGGTGCCGATCTTCGCTCCCCGGGGGAGGTCGGCGAAGGTGACGCCGCGGGAGATGACGGCATCGCGGGGGTCCTCCCGCTCGGTGATGCAGACCAGACCGAGCCCTTCGGGAAACTCGGTCGGCACGTCCTTCATGCTGTGGACCGCGATGTCGATCTCGCCCCGGAGCATTGCCTCCTCGATCTCCTTCACGAAGAGCCCCTTACCCCCCACCTGGGCCAGGGGGACGTCGAGGATCTTGTCCCCCGTGGTCTTGATCTTTACCAGTTCCACCGCCATGCCGGGGTAGCGCTTCTCGAGCTCGGACTTCACCCAGTTGGCCTGCCAGAGGGCGAGCTGGCTCGCGCGGGTTCCTATTCTCAGTTGCTTCAGTGCCATTATATCAGTCTCCTTTTTTACTATTCTTCCAGCTCTCCGAGCTCTCCAGCTTCCGGCTCACCGGTCTGCAGGTCGAAGAGGGTGCGCACGGCGTCGACGTAGAGGTCGGTCCTCCCCCCCTGGCCGGTCCTCTTGAGGGCTGCGATGGGGGGGTGGAGGAGCTTGTTGACGATGGCGTTGGTAAGGGCCTCCAGCCGCTTCTCCCCGTCGGGGGGGAGCTCCTTCCAGCTGGAGAGGGTCTTTTCCAGTTCGTTTCTCCGGATTTCGTCGAACTTCGAACGAAGGGCCACGATAGTGGGGGTGACCTCCAGGTTGGAGATCCACTTGTAAAACTGCCCGATCTCCTCGTCGATAATCGCCTCGGCCTTCTTCGCCTCCTCGGCCCGCTGCTGGAGGTTGGAGGCGACCACCCCCTGGAGGTCGTCCATGTCGTAGAGGTAGACGTTCTCCACGTCGTTGACCTTCGGGTCGATATCCCGCGGCACGGCGATGTCGATGAAGAACATCGGCTTGAGCTTGCGGCGCCGGATCACCTCTTCCACGTCCTTCGGCTTGATGATGAAGTGGGTGGCGCCGGTGGAGGAGAGGACGATATCGGCCTTGTGGAGCTGGTCGAAGAGGTCCTCGAAGCGGATCGCCTTTCCCTCGAACTCCTCGGCGAGGCGCTCGGCCCGTTCGAAGGTCCGGTTGGTCACCATTACGCCGCGCACCCCGTTGTTGAGGAAATGCTTGGCCGCCAGCTCGCACATCTCGCCGGCGCCGACCAGCATCACCGTCTTGTCCGACAGCTCTCCGAAGATCTTTTTGGCGAGCTCCACGGCGGCAAAGGAGACGGAGACGGCGGAGGAGGCGATCTTCGTTTCGGTCCGGACCCGTTTCGCCACCGAGAAGGCCTTGTGGAGGAAGCGGTTGAGGATGATGCCGGAGGTCTTGAACTCGGCCGCGTAGCCGTAGGCGGTCTTGATCTGGCCCAGGATCTGTGGCTCCCCTACCACCATGGAGTCGAGGCTCGCCGCCACCCGGAAGACGTGGCGGATGGCCGTCTCGCCGTGGTGGGCGTAGAGGTGCGGCTCAAGGGCATCGGTGGAGATGCCGTGGTAGTCGGCCAGGAAACGCTTGATCCGGGCCATCCCGCCGGCGATGTCGCGGGTGGTGGCGTAGATCTCCACCCGGTTGCAGGTGGAGACGATGACCGCTTCGGTGATCTCCGGCCGTTCCACCACCGCCCGCAGCGGCTTCTCCATCTGGGTCGGCGAGAAGGCGACCTTTTCCCTGATGTCGACCGAGGCCGTCTTGTGTGAAAGTCCCACTACAATGATTTCCATATCGTTTCCGTGCCTCGCCCGTTACTTGTAGCTGTGCAGTCCCGGCAGGAACAGGTTCACGCCGAGGAAGGTGAAGAGGAGCACGAAGAAGCCGACGATGGCCAGAATTGCCGCCTTCTTTCCCCGCCAGCCGGTGGTGAGGCGACCATGGATGAGGGCGGCGTAAACGAACCAGGTGATGAGCGACCAGGTCTCCTTCGGGTCCCAGCTCCAGTACGTCCCCCAGGCCGTTTCGGCCCAGATGGCCCCGCTGATGATGGCGAAGGTGAGGAGGGGAAAGCCGAAGGTGAGGCATCGGTAGTTGATTTCGTCGAGGATGTCGAGGGAGGGGAGCTTCTGGTACATGGCGCCGAGTTTCTTCTGTTTCAGGAACCGCTCCTGGATCAGGTACATGATTGCCGCGCCGAAGGCGACGGCGAAGGCGGCATAGCTCAGGAATGCCATGACGGTATGAACGGCGAGCCATCTGCTCTTCAGGGCCGGGTTGAGGGGGACGATCGCCGCCGGGAAGCTGGTGGAGGCGCTCAGGATCAGAAGCGCCAGCGGCGTGACGAAGGAGCCGAGGATGACGGTCCGGTATTTCCGCTCGCAGGCGAGATAAACGCCGACGATGGCGAGCCCGAAGAAGGAGAGGGATTCGTGGAGGTTCGTGATGGGGGTGTGTCCCGCCTCGATATAGCGGTCAATGGTGTAAACACAGTGGGCCGCGAATCCCGCCGTGAGAATCCGGCGAGCCACCCGGCCAAGGGCTTCCCGCGGCTTGACGAGGTAGGCGAGGTAGGCGACGGTGGCGGCCAGATAGAGTGCCAGGGTTATCGCGAAGAGCAGGGCGTTCATGCGGAGTCCTTTTTTTCGAGCCCCAGCCCCTCCCGGGTGAAGCCGGGGCCGGCGAGCCGTGTCAGGAGAAGGTCGATTTCATCGTACCGGCGCAAGCGGACCAGTTCGACGAGGGGCGAAACGGCAAGGTCGCTAAAAATCTTCTTATTGTAAGCGGTGTTTCTGGAGACCGTCAACAGCTTTTCACGGACCGCACCGAGGATTTCCAGCGCTTCCCCGTATTCGGGGCCGAACTCTTCCTCAAGTCCCTCGCGGATGAGCCGGGCGAGGGCGGGGCTCTTTCCCCCCGTCGAGACGGCGATGAGGAGTGCTCCCCGCCGGACGGCCGACGGCATGGTGAAGTTTCCGAGAGCCGGGGTGTCGGCGAGGGAAACGAGAATTCCCCTGGACGCTGCCTCCTCGGCTACGGCCCGGTTGACGGCGGCGTTGTCGGTGGCGGCGAAGACGAGAAATGCGCCGGTGAGGTCCCCGGGCTCGTAAGAGCGCTGGATATGGGCAAGCAGGCCCTGGTCCCGGAGTTCGCCGAGTCTCGGATCGAGCCGCGGGGCGATAACCGTAATCCGGGCGCCGGCCTCAAGGAGGGAGCGGCATTTCCGGCGGGCGACCGCACCTCCCCCCACAATGGTGACGGCACGGTCCCTGATGCTCAGATTGACGGGGAAAAAATCCATGGGCTCTCGGGTGTAAAAACGACGCTTTTCCCTATGTAGCAGATTTCCCCTTTCTTGCCAAGGGGAGGGGGTGGCGACGGTGCGAAGCCTTGTCCGGCGCCGCATGGTGAGCCTTCCCTCATGGTTGAGGGGAAAGATTTCCTCCTTGATGTTTTCGGGGAGCTCGGCTATATTTTGAAAGTACTATACATGTCAAAGGAGGCTCTCATGGCCAGTGAAAAGGTTCTTACGCTCAGCGACGACGGCTTCGATGCGGATGTCCTCAAGTCGAGCGTTCCGGTTCTCGTAGATTTCTGGGCGACGTGGTGTGCCCCCTGCAAGGCGATCGCACCGGTCATCGATGCCATTGCCGAGGAGTATGACGGCAAGGTCAAGGTCGGCAAGGTGAATGTGGACGACAACCCCGCCACCCCCGGCAAATATGGGGTTCGCGGCATCCCGACGGTTATCCTTTTCAAGGATGGCAAGGTCGTCGATCAGGTCGTCGGGGCCGTTCCCAAGGCGCAGCTCGAAGCCCTCATCAAGAAGGCTCTCTGATCGGGAGGAAACAGGTGGGTATGAAGAGTTACCATTTTCGCCGGCTTGCCCTGGCGGCAGCCATCGTGTCCGCGCTGGCGTTCCCGCTGCCGTCCCACGCCGTCGTCCAGAAGGGACAGGCCGCGCCCCCCATCAAGGTGGTGAGCACCTCGGGCCAGCCGATCACCCTGAACAACTACAAGGGGTATGTCCTGGTGATCGATTTCTTTGCCACTTGGTGCCCTCCATGCCGGGAGGCGATCCCCCACCTGGTGACCCTCAACCGGAAGTACGGCAAGCAGGGACTGCAGATCCTCGGCCTCTCCCTCGACGAAGGGGATGAGCAGGGGGTGAAGGAATTCATTGCCAGCAAGCGGATCAATTATCCCGTAGCCTTCGCGTCCCAGGATATTCAGGCCGACTACGGTCTCCGTTCGCTACCTACGGTCTACGTCATCTCCAGGAAGGGTGTGGTGACGGAGAAGTTTCAGGGGGGATCGGAAGAGACCCTGCGCAGCATTGAGGCTCTCATCAAGAAGCTGTTGGCCGAGCCGTAACTGACGGCTTGGTGCGGCATGACGAAGGCGGCGTTCCTAGCTTGGAGCGCCGCCTTCGTCGTTTTCATGGAGCGCCGTCCAGATCGCCTCTGCCAGGGCCGGGGAAATCGAGGGGGTTGCTGCAAGTTCCTCGCGGCTCGCCTCCCGAAGTCTCCGGACGCTTCCGAAGCGGCGCAGCAGCTCCCTGCGGCGTTTTACCCCGATGCCGGGGATGGCGTCGAGAACCGACGTTACCGCTCCCTTCCCCCGGAGTGTCTGGTGGTAGGTGATGGCGAAGCGGTGGGCCTCGTCGCGGATCTGGGCGAGGAGGAGCAGGGGGGGGGAGTTCTGGCGCAGCACTACCGGGTTCTTCCTTTCCGGCAGAAAGACCCGTTCGTCGCTCCGCGCCACATGCTCGTCCGCCATATTCCGCTCGACGCGGCTCTTGGCCAGGGAGACCGCGTCAACCCCCTCCACCTTGAGTTCCCTGAGCACTGCCGTCAGGATGTTGAGCTGTCCCGGCCCGCCGTCCACGATGATCAGGTCGGGGAGGTCCTCCTCGGCAACCTGCGCAAAGCGCCGGGAGAGAACTTCGCGCATCATGGCGAAATCGTCGGCGCCGGCAACGGTCCTGATGCGGTAGCGCCGGTAGTTTGCCTTGTCGGGCTTTGCGTCGCGAAAACAGACCCTGCTCCCCACGGCGAAGCGCCCCTGGATGGTGGAGATGTCGTAGCACTCGATCCGGCGGGGAATGGCGCGCAGGTGGAGCCGCTCCTTCAGTTCGCCGAGGAGCGTCTCGGCCCCCGCCTCCCGGTCCCGGCGCTCGCGGAGCGAGTTTTCGGCGTTCTTCACGGCGAGCCTCACCAGTTCGGCTTTGGTCCCCCGGCTGGGGGAGAAGAGGGTCGTCCGCTTTCCCCTTTTCTCGGACAACAGTTCTCCCAGGACCTCTTCGTCGCCGATCGGCACGGGGATCAGGACCTCGTCGGGAATCACGACCTCCCGGCCGTAGTATTCGTTGAGGAATGAGGAGACACCTTCCGCATCGTCCAGTTCCCAGTTCACGACGAAGTTCTTGCTACCGATGAGCCGTCCCCCCCGCATGAAGAGAAGCGACAGGGAGAGGTCGTTACCCTCGCGGCAGAAACCGAGGACGTCCGTATCCCCTCCCTCGGTCACGACCTTCTGTTTCTCGACCGTCACCTCGATGGCGCGGAGGAGGTCCCGGTAGCGAGCCGCTTCCTCGTACTGCTCCCGGGCGGCGGCCGACGCCATCCGCTCGCGGAAGACCTTCGCCAGATCACGGTTTTTACCCCTCAGGAACAGGGCTGCCCCTTCGACCAGCGCCTGATATTCTTCGGCGGAAATAAGCCCGTGGCATGGCGCCGAGCACTGTCGGAGCTGGTAAAACAGACAGGGGCGCTTGCGTCGACGGCAGGTTTCCAGTGGATAGTGACGCAGGGGGAAAAGCTTGTAGAGCTGTTTTAGCGCCTCCCGGGCAGCGGAGGCGGAGGAGTAGGGTCCGAAATATTGTGCCCCGTCGCGCGTCACCTTGCGGATGATGGTCAGGCGGGGAAACTCCTCGCGCATGTCCATCCGGAGCGAGAAATAGGTCTTGTCATCGCGCAGGTCGATGTTGTAGCGGGGGCGATGCTGTTTGATGAGCGTATTTTCGAGGATGAGGGCCTCTTTCTCGGTGTCGGTGACGATGACGTCGAGATCCCGGACCCGGGCCACGAGAAACTGGATCTGCCACCGTGATTCGACGTGCTTGCCGAAATACGAGCGGACCCGCTTCCGGAGGCTCTTCGCCTTTCCGACGTACAGGATTTCACCCCGCTCTCCCTTCATGAGATAGACGCCGGGGGCGTCGGGAAGGGTGCTCAGTCTCGCCTTGTCGATCATGGGGAGAGTATACCGGCGGAGCGATCGATTGGGAAGAGGGGGGAACCGGGGAGCGGCCCCTTCGTTTTCGCCCGGTGGAGACGACTCCTCGGTCGACGGTTTTTCGCGTAATTACAAGGGCTCAGGCCGCCATTCTTCGTTGACAAGCTGGTGTTATGATGTTATTTAACTCAAACTGATTAAGATTACGCTCCCGCCTGAGGTTGGAAAGGTTAACCACGTGACTTTTATGAAATATTTCCGCACTGCCGTTTTCAAGTGCCTGACCGGATGTCTCATAATCGCCTCGCTCCTTTCCCCCTCCCCCGCCCACGCAGTCAATTCGGAAGATTCCCAGATCTTCATCGCCGGTTTCAACGCCTATCAGAAAAAGGATTACCAGTCCGCCATCGAGCGGATGAAGACCGTCCTCGAAAAATACCCCGATACCCCCCTCAGGGACATGGCAATCTTCTGGCTTGCCCGCGCCAGCTTCAAGGCGGGCTTCGACCGGGATGCCGCCCGCTACATGTCGCAGTTCTTCAAGGAATATCCCGACAGCCCCCTCAAGGGGACCGTGGAGGACGAGCTGCTGGCCCTGGTCGCCCGCTACGACAAGGGCGAGCAGTTGCCGGTCATGGCCAGGCGTGAGGCGCCGGAGAAGGAAGCCGAGGCTGCGGCCGCCAGGAAGGCGCTTGCCGAGAAGACCGCCGCTGCCAGGAAGGCTGCCGAAGCTGCCGCCCGGGAAAAGGTGGCGGCCGAGCAACTTGCGGCCCAGAAGGCTGCCGCCGAGAAGGCGGCGGCGGAGAAGCTCGCCGCGGAGCGGGCTGCGGCGGAGAAAGCCGCCGCCGAGATGGCTGCAGCCCAAAAGGCGGCAGCGGAGCAAGCTGCCCGTGAGAAGGCCGAGGCGGAGCGCCTGGCTGCGGAGCAGGCGGCGAAGGAAAGGGCCAAGGCCGAACGGGTGGCGGCGGAGAAGGCAGCGGCGGAGAAAGCGGAAGCGGAGCGGGCTGCGGCGGAGAAAGCCGCCGCCGAGATGGCTGCAGCCCAAAAGGCGGCAGCGGAGA
>NZ_DAHVYG010000063.1 GCF_027327745.1 Geobacter sp. | reverse complement strand
AGCCTGTCGGACTTAGGAATGAATCTGCTGCGAGAACGGCAAATCGGTCCATATTTCCGGGAATTCTTGACGAATAGAACCACTATTCGCCTGCAAATTCCCGAAAATCTGTCCTCGATCTGCCATTCTCTCGCTACGATTCCCCAAGTCCGACAGACCCCTAGAATTCGTAATAGATGGCGAGCCCCGTCCCGTAGTCGGGGCTCCCCTGTGCGATCCCCTTGGCCAGATAGCCGTCGATGCCGGTATGCTCCGTCAGCTGGTATCTGACCCGAAGGCGTGCCTCCAGAAGGGACGATGCCCCTTCAACGGTGGGAGAACTCCCCTTGACGAGCAGCATCGGACGAAGCCGGTCGGTGAGCTGGTAACCGCCGCCGGCGTAGTAGTAGAGGTAATCCTTGACCGCCACCACCGACGACTTCCCCTGGAGGGTATACCCCACTTCCCCGTCGGCAAACCAGTCGCCGAACCATTTGGTGAGCTCCACGGCAAATCCCCCGTCAAACGCCCCGGTCCCGAGGAATCTGTTTTTGTCCGCGGTGGGGAATTTCACGTAGACGTTGGGACGGATGGCCGGGATGTACCTCTCCTCGGTGTAGAGAACATACCCCGCCTTCAGCTTCACGTCGCCGAGTCCGTACTGGGAATTGCCGACACTCGCCGCCGATGCGGAAGTCATGGGGCCGGATCCCATGCCCGACCCGACCATGGCGGCCATGACCGAGCCGGTGCCGGCGGGTTGCCCCTGCATCCCCATGAACTGGCCTGCCACGACAGCGCTGGTGCTCTGGTAGACGAAGGGGATCTCCAGGGAGAAATCGAGCCGCTCGGTCGGGTAGACCGCCGCCGTAAACGGCACGTAAAGGGAGTCGGTCCTGATGCCGGTGCCGTATTTCCCCGAGGCGAACTCGAAGCCGAGGCCGACGGAATAGCCGGGCTCCTCCGCAAAGACCCGGGCCGGAAAAAGAAAGATGGTCATGGCGGCAAGAACCGTGAACAGCCTCGCCGATCCGCTGAATTGTTTCACCGTCTGCTCCTTGGTGGTAGCAGCCGACTCCGTGGCTACGGGGTCGGCTGCCCTCAGTGTCTCATCATCCCGCCGCCACCCCCCCGCATCATGCCGCCACCGGGGCCATGGGGCATCATGCCGCTGCCTCTTCCCCACGACCAGCCGGTTCTCCCCCGCTCGTTCCGGATCACCGCATGGGCGCCGGTGGTCCGGTTGGTGAGGTTCTGCACCATCAGGTAGATTTTTCCGTCCCGTCCCTGGGCCTTGGAACCCTTGACGGTGACGTCGTCGTTGGGGTGGAGGGGGATCTGCTGTTTCTCCCAGAACGATTTCGGTCCCAGGCTGAGGCTGACGATTTCCCCGTCTGTCTTTACTTCGACGAAAACGTGCTCATTTTCGTCGATCCGGGGGGACGACGCCACACGACCCGACACAGTCGTCACCGTGTTGACGTCGTACCCCTTGTTGAAGTCGAGGCCGCTCTTCCCCGGATCATCGCCGCCGAAGCCGAAACCGGCGAAGGCGGTGCCGATCAGCAGGCAATTCAGGACGACTGCCAGCGTTATGATGGGGGAAAAGCCGTCTCTGCTCATGCTGCACTACTCCTGAACCCTGTTAATTGGTGGTCGTGGCGGACGGGCCGCTGCCGTTCCCTTGCCCATGCTGCGTGCCGGCGGCGCCCCCCTGCATCCGATGCCGCGCTCCGGCCCCCTTCATCGTGCCTTGTCCCGTACCGGAGCCGCCGGGGGAGGCCGGCATCGTGCTCCCCTGTCCCCCCTGATGCATAGCGGAAGCTATCGGACCGCTTCCGGCCATGCTTCCCCCCATCCGGCCGCCCCCCGCGCCGCCGCCGAAAGCGAACGACTGGGCGGCGAGGGCGAGGGCGGCAACGGTCACCGCCGTGGAAACTGCTGAACGTCTCTTCATCTGAGGATACCTCCTTCGGAGTATTGACCTTCTGGAGGGAGGTATTCCACGGTTCATGCCAACGGCAACAACTTCGTAACATCCCGATCTTGCAGCCGCTTCACACTCCCCCGCGGCGGGCGGGGCCGGGAAACAGGTGCAAACCTTTGCACTTCGAGGGCAGGGTTTTGCACCTAGATCAACCCGTGCTCCTTGAGCTTGTACTGGAGCGTGCGCCGGGACATTCCCAGCTCCTCCGCCGTCAGTCGGCGGTTTCCGCCGTGCTTCTGCAGGGCCTTGATGATGAGCTCCCGCTCCGTGGACCTGAGAACGTCCCTGCTCTGCCGCTGCTCCCGTCCTCCCTGGCGCACCAGTTCCGCCGGGAGGTGGTCGAGCCGGATCAAACCGGTCGCCAGGATGACCGCCCGCTCCATCACGTTCTGCAGCTCCCGCACGTTCCCCGGCCAGGGATACTCCTCCATCGCCTTTCGCGCTCCTTCGTCGATCCCCTTCAACTCCTTGCCGAGGTGGTGGCCGAAGCGGGTGAGGAAGTAATCCGCCAGCAGGGCAATGGCGTCGCGCCGCTCGCGTAAGGGGGGGATGTGGATCGGGAAGACGTTCAGGCGATAGTAGAGATCTTCCCGGAAGCGCCGCTGCGCCACCTCATCCTGGAGGTTGCGGTTGGTGGCGGCGACCACCCGCACGTCCGCCCTGATTTCCCTGTCGCCGCCGACCCGTTCGAAGACCCGTTCCTGGAGGACCCGGAGGAGCTTCGCCTGGAGCGCCAGGGGCATTTCGCCGATCTCGTCGAGAAAGATCGTCCCCCCCCGCGCCAGCTCGAACTTCCCCTGGCGCGCCTGCACCGCCCCCGTAAAGGCCCCCTTCTCGTGGCCGAAGAGCTCGCTCTCCAGGAGATGTTCCGGGATGGCGGCGCAGTTCAGGGGGATGAAGCCGGCCTTCCCCCTCGGGCTCAGCAGGTGTACCGTTCGCGCCACAAGCTCCTTGCCGGTGCCGCTCTCACCGGAGATGAGGACCGTGGCGGTGGTGGCCGCCACGTCGTGGACCAGTTTCCGCACCTCTCCCATGGCCCTGCCGGCGAAGATCAGATGCTCCGGGGGAAGGCCGGCCGCCTCGGCCTCCTTGAGGGAGAGGTACTCCCGGGCCCTGCCCTGGCTTTCGATTACCCTGTTCACCAGCACGAGAAGGGTGTCGGGGTCGGCAAGGGGCTTGGTGAGGAAATCCACCGCCCCTTCTTTCATGGCGGCCACCGCTTCCTCCACCCTCCCGAAGGCGGTCAGGAAGATGAAGCGGGGCGGGTCGGGATCGTTCCTCGTTTCCCGGAAGAGCTCCAGGCCGCTCTTGCCTGGCATTTTCAGGTCCGATATGACGAGGTCGAAACTTTCGCTCCGCAGGAGCCGCAGGCCCCTCGTCCCGTTCTCCGCGGTGCGGACCTCATGGCCGTCGTCTTCCAGGATCGTCTGCAGAAAAGCTCTGAACGTCTCATCGTCCTCCACAAGGAGAATGCGTCCCTTCATGGGTAACTCCCTCCGCTGCTCCGTTTCGTAATCCCGGGGAGAACGATGGAAACGGTCGTTCCCCGAGCCGGCGTACTCTCCACCCGGATCGTTCCTCCCCACTCCTCGATGATCTTCCTGCAAAGGGGAAGCCCCAGTCCCGTCCCCCGGGCCTTTGTCGTAAAGAACGGCTCGAAGATCCGCCCCATGTCGCCGGGGGCGATGCCATGGCCGGTGTCGCTTACGGTGATTGTGACCTGTTTCCCCGATGCCTCCGCGGCTATGCGGAGGCTTCCGCCATCGGGCATGGCGTGGAGGGCGTTCTTCACGAGATTCAGCAGCACCTGTCCCAGCCTGTCCCGGTTGCCGGGGACCCGTACCCCCTCACGGCAGTCGGAGACGACCGAGACGTGCTGCTCCCCGGCTTCGTGACGGACAAGAGAGACCGCCCACCCGATCGCCTCGCGGAGATCGACTGCGGCCGGGGGAGAGGCATCGCCGCCGGCATAGGCCAGGAGGTCGTTCACGAGACTCTCCAGGCGGAGGACCTCCCGCACGATCCCCTCGGCAAAGCCGGCATTGCGCGCTTCCCCGGGCCTTTTTTCGATGACCTGCGCATACCCCTTGATCCCCGCCAGGGGATTCCGTATCTCGTGGGCGAGCATGGCACCCATCTCCCCCAGCTGGGCCAGCCTTTTGCGCCGTTCCATCTCGCGCTGGTGCCGTTCTTCCCGCACGGAAAATCGGTAGAGAACGGCCAGCAGGACCCATCCCGTGACCAGGAGGGCGAAGAGGACCGCCATGTTGAACTCGGCGCGCCTGACCACGGCATCGGCGCGGTAGGTGTGGAGGGTGAGGCGCAGGACGAGGGTTTCTCCCGGGAAGTAGAACGGAGCGTAGAATTCGTAGGCCCTTTCGCCGGTGCCGAGGGTTATCCACGACTCAACGCTCGATCTGTCCCGGAGCACCTCGACGAACTTCCCCCCTTCGCCGGCAGTCCCCACCAGATCGGTGTTGGTGTGAAAACGGTAGATACCCCTGCCATCGATCAGGGCAAAAAATGCAATATCCGGGGGATGGAATTCGGAGAGTGAGCGCAGGGACGGATCGCGGGCGGCCAGGTTTTCCACGGCGGCGGCGAGGGAATGGGCAAGACCGCGGAGGTTCTCCTCGGCGATATGGCGGGAAGCACGATAGTTACTGACGGCAAACCAGGCGAGAAAGAGGGAGATCCCGATCCCCGTCGCCAGGAAAAGCCGTTTGGGCATGCTCCCCCGGATCCCGGGGCGCCTGAATTGAAAAGCCGTGCCACCCCGTGAAGGTTCAGCGTGGTTATCCAGCGGCCCACCCCCCATTGCCGTTCTCTCCCCGGTTACGGCGTGTTGGTGGCGGCGAGCTCCCGGAAATCGGCGAGCAGGGCCTCCACGTCCTCCGCGCTCGTCTCCCACGAGCACATGAACCGGGCGCCGCCGGAGCCGATGAAGGTGTAGAAGTGCCATCCCCGGTCCCGGAGTCCCGCGAGGATGGGAAGGGGGAGCTCGACGAAGACGGAGTTGGCCTGGCGCTGGAACATGATCCGGATCCCGTCCACCTGCCGGAGTCCTGCCTCAAGGCGGGCGGCGCAGGCGTTGGCGTGGGCCGCCCGCGTCAGCCAGGCGCCGCTTTCCAGCATGCCGATCCAGGGTGCTGCAAGGAAGCGCATCTTGGACGCGAGCTGCCCCGCCTGCTTGCAGCGGTAGTCGAACTCGGCGGCGAGCTCGCGGTTGAAGAAGATTACCGCCTCCCCCATGGCCATCCCGTTTTTGGTCCCGCCGAAGCAGAGGACGTCGACCCCCGCCTTCCAGGTAAGCTCCCCGGGGGGGACCCCCAGGGCGGCCACGGCGTTGGCGAAGCGCGCCCCGTCCATATGGAGCTTGAGGGAGAGGTGCCTCGCCCGGGCCCCCACCTCCCTCAGCTCGTCCACCGAGTAGAGGGTGCCGACCTCCGTCGCCTGCGCGATGCTCAGGGCCTTGGGCTTGGGGTAGTGGATGTCGGAGCGGCGCCTGACCGTGTGCTCCACGGCATCCAGGTCCACCTTGCCGTTGTCGCCGGGAACCAGGAGGACCTTGGTCCCGTTGGAGAAAAACTCCACCGCGCCGCATTCATCGGTCTCCACGTGGGAGGTCTCGTGGCAGACGATGCTGTGGTAGGAGTGGCAGAGGGAGGCGAGGGCGAGGGAGTTGGCCGCCGTGCCGTTGAAGACGAAGAAGACCTCACAGTCCGTCTCGAAGAAGTCCCGCAGGAGGGTGCAGGCCCGGGCGGTCCAGGGGTCGTCGCCGTAGGAGCAGGCAAAGCCGGTGTTGGCGACGGCCATGGCTTCGAGGGCCTCCGGGCAGATGCCGGCGTAGTTGTCACTGGCGAACTGGTAGCGATGGACCTTTTCTTTGTGCATGGATGTCACCTCGACCCGGTTATGGGGGCATTGACGATGCCGATCCGGGTCAGGATACACGATGGCGCCGAATTTTAACAGGTGTGAGGTGGTTTGTTAGATCCATTCTCTCGTTACGGTTCCCTAAGTCCGACAGGCTCCAGCCCCAACAAGTGAGGTGATGTGACGCGCGGCTGTGGCAACGGTAGGCCCCCCGCAGGCGCTTGAAGCCTGCGGGGATTGATCTTTGTTGACACAAGAACGCGGGCCATAGTAAATTATCCCTCTCTGCTAATGAAAATTGTGGCCAAATGTATGGGATACGGACTGTTCCGAAAAATTATTGCACTGGTTCTCCTCGTGGCAATCGCAGCTTTTGCTTTCGATGGGCCGGAAAGTGCCCATGCGATGGACGACTGCGGCCAGGCTTCGTACGGCAAGGCCGATGCCATTTCTTCCCATGATTTCTCTCCGTGTTGTCCCGGCAATGCAGCTATTCTCAGTGATTGTTGTTCCTGCCATCTCTGTCCTTGTCATGCGCCGTTGGCCCCAGGCGCCGTTCAGTTCCGCCACTCTCCTGTCGTTGTCAGCTGCCTGGTATCCGAAAGCTCTAAAGGCATACCCGAAGTTTATCTTTCGATATTCGTCCCCCCGCAGAATCTTGCCTAGTACGCTGAAGTAACGGCTCTCACCGCTGTTTGGGGATTCATGCGTCTTGCGACCGAATCCCCGTCGCTTCAGCACCATTTCGTCCCCCACAATTCAAAGACAAATACTGCAAGGAGGTCTGTCTTGACACGAGCATATCGTTTCGTGCCGGGAACGGTCTATCTGTTCCTGGCGCTCCTGTGTCTTGCCCCGCGCGGGGCTTCAGGTGAAGTGCGGCCGTTTACGCTGCCGCAGGCGGTTGAGTACGCATTGACCAACAACGGCGAACTGAAATCGCTCCGGCAGGAGAAGGGGGTGAGGGAGGCCGGGAAGATCAGGGCCGGCCTCTACCCCAACCCGGTCCTGGATCTGGACGGAACAACCGGGGAACTCTCCGGCAGTCCCTCGGAAAACCGCCTGTCCATCGGCATTTCCCAGGAGTTCCTGACCATGGGGAAGAGGGGAAAGCGCCTCAAGGTGGCGGAGAAAGAAATCGAAGGATTCGAGCGGCAGATCGACAATTCCGGTCGCCTCCTCTCCGAGGAAGTAAAGACCACCTTCTACGATCTCCTTCTAGCGGAGAAAAGGGTGGAACTGGCGGAGCGCTCCATAGCCCTCAACAATCAGTTGCTGGATATCACCAAACAGCGGCTTGAGGCGGGAGACATCCCGGAGCTGGAGGTGAATCTTGCCCAAGTCGAGGTGGCGAGAAGCGAAGGCAGGAAGGTCGAGGCGGAGCGGGAGCTCTATCCGGCCAAGGCGCGGCTCCTTCTCCTCATAGGGCTTCCCCCGGATGAGGAGGCCCGCTTCAGCGGTTCCCTGGAAGGGAAACCCTTTGCGCGGGGACTGGCGGAGCTGAAAGCGCTGGCCTTGACGAAGCGGCCCGACCTCAAGGCGCTGGAGGCGGAAAAGGCGAAAAGCGACGCCGAAATAGCCCTTGCGCAGGCGGAACGAATTCCCAACATCACGGCGGGGGTCGGCTACCAGCGCGAGAATACCGCGATCGACGTAGCCGGAAGTGAAGTAAAGGACCGGGACAATCTCATCGGCCTGAAACTCTCGATTCCCATCCCCATGTTCGATAGGAATCAGGCAGGAATCCGGGAGGCGCAGGCCAGGAAAGGGAGCGCCGAAAACCGCTACGCCTTTGCCCGGCTGGCCGCCGAACGGGAGGTGGAAGCAGCCTATGCCCGGCTGACAACTGCGGAGAAAACCCTCTCCATCTATGCAAAGGACATCATTCCCCAGCTTGAGGAGAACCTGAAGATGGTGCGGGAGGCGTACCGTCTCGGCGAGGTGGGGATCCTCACGGTCATCGAGGAGCAGAAGAAGTTCTTCGAAGTGAACGACGGATACCTTACGGCCCTCTACAACCGGCAGACGGCGCTGGCAAAGCTGGAGGCGGCGGTGGGAGCCGATTTGAGTATAGAAACTTCCGGAGGTGAAAAGTGAAAAAGAAGGGGATCATCATAGGTGTCATCCTGGCCCTGGTGCTGGGAGGCGCGTTTGTCTACCGTTTTACCCACCTGACGACCGGCAAGGGGGAAGAGCAGGCCGGGAAAAAGGAAGGTGGCGAGCTTAAAGAGGAAGGCAAGAAAGTAAAGGAAGAGGAGCATAAAGAAGCCGCAAGCGTAAAGATGGACCCGGAGACCCAGAAAAAGAGCGGAGTGGTCGTTGCTGCGGCCAGCAAGAAGAGTCTCGGCGGCGTCATCACCGTCACCGGCAAGGTGGAAGTGAACGCCGACCGCATCGCCCATGTCTCACCTCGCATATCAGGGAAGATCGTGGCGGTTGGCGCCAGTCTCGGCGACAATATCGGCGCCGGACAGGTGCTGGCCAGGCTTGACAGTGTCGAGTTGGGAGAGGCACTGAACAGGTATCACCAGTCAAAAACGAAACTCGCCCTGGCGGAGAAAAACATGGAGCGGGTGAAGACCCTGGTGGAGAAGAAGATCGCGGCCAGAAAGGAGATCCTCCAGGCGGAGACCGACTACCAGACGGCCCTGACGGAGCTCCACACCGACGAGGAGCGGCTGCTGCTCTACGGGCTCTCCCGCAGCAACCTCACCTCAATCAATGGCAAGCGCATCCTCCTGCCGGTCCGCTCTCCCATCGCCGGGGTGATCACCGAGAAGCACGCCATCGTCGGCGAACTGGCCGACCCCTCCAAGAGCCTCTACACTGTCGCCGATCTCTCCACGGTCTGGGTGATGGTCGACATCAACGAGAAGGACCTGGCGAAGGTCAGAAAGGGGCAGGCCGCTACCGTTACGGTGGGTGCCTTCCCGGACACGAAGTTCCGGGGGCGGATCACCCATATCGCCGACATCGTTGACGAGGCGACCCGCACCGTGAAGGCGCGGGTGGAGGTGCAGAATCCCGGCAGAAAGCTCAAGCCGGAGATGTTCGCCACCGTCGAGCTTACCCTGCCGGCCACGGCGCCGCCGGTGCTGGCCGTCCCCGAGGAGGCGTTCCAGGAATTGGAGAGGAAGAAGGTTCTTTTCGTCACCAA
>NZ_DAHVYG010000057.1 GCF_027327745.1 Geobacter sp. | reverse complement strand
TTTTTCTGCGTTCCCTCGCTGCTCGTGCAGGCAAGGAGGGTGAGGAGCGGCGTGATGAGCAGAAAGAGGGCCGCCCGGCGCAGGGTGGTGGATATGGTCATGTGGTGGTCTCCTCGTGGGGTAGTTTCTTCCGTCCGCGCTCGAAGTCGGCGAACTTCAGGTCGTAAGCCCCCGGCGTGTTGGCAAGGTGGACGTCGTCACAGTAGCCGTCGGGGTCGTCCCCCGGATCGGTCGTTCCCTCCATGCCGTGCCGGGCGGTGAAGGGGGGAAATTCGACCCTGCCGCTCTTGAGGTCCGGATGCCTGAAGGAGAAGGTGAACGGTATCCGGTACCCCTGGTGATCGGTGGTCGCCACGGCGAGATTCTCCTGCATCAGCGGCGCCGGCGGGGTGTTCCCCGTGCCGGAGAGGTTGCTGACCATGGGGTCGAGACGGCGGCAGACCGGGCGCCCCTCGAAGAAGACGTTGTTCGAGAAGTTGACGAATTTTGCCTTGCCGCCGGTGACCCCGGAGGCGACCCCGCCGAGGGAGCCGGGCTCATCCCCGCTGCTCCGGCTGAAGACGGAGTCCTTCAGCATGACCGGGTGGCCGTCCACGGCGACGCTGTTGCTGCCGTTGGCCACGTCGACCGAGCGGGCGACGTTGGTGTAGGGAATCGGCACCACGGCGTTTCCCACCGGCGTCTTGCAGACGTCGGTCGTAGCGACTACGCCGCCGCTCTCCTTGTGGACCACAGTCTGGCCGTTGACGACAAGCGTTGCTCCCATCAGGTTCTTCCCCTGTCGTTCGTATTTTTCCGCTGCTCCCGGCGCCACCGGTTGAGGGCGTGGCGATCGGTGAAGTCCCCCTGGTCGAGGCAGAGCACCCGCGTCTCTCCCCCGTCATCGGAGGAATAGAGGGCGACCTGCTGCCCGTGGGCCTTGTGCTTGGCGAGGGCGGCGACGGCGACGACGGCCTGCACCGCGCCGAGGGCCGTGCCGCATTCGCCGACGGCGAAGGCGGGAAGCCACAGCTGTCGCTCCCGGTCCGAGGGGCCGAAAACGCGTCCTTCGGTCAAGGCCCATTCCAGCGCCAGTTGCCGTTCGCCGTTCAGGTCGGCGACGACCAGCCCGATTTCTCCGCCGGGGTCGGGAAGCCCTTCGAAGGCCTTGTAAAGCGCTGCGGTGAGCCCCCGTGCCTGCGAGGGGCGACCCCCGGCGCGGGGGGAGGGATCAACGCCCAGGCCCCAGGATGAGACGAACGCGTAGACCGGGGCGCCCCGCTTTCGGGCCGACTCCTCCCTCTCCAGGAGAACGGCACCGGCCGCCTCGCCGGGGATGATCCCCTCGGGGTTTGGCCCACTCAGAAGCCTGCCGGCCGCCAGGAGTCCTTCCAGCACCGGCAGGAAGCAGAGGGAGTCGACGGCGGCGACGAGCGCCCGCTGGCATCTCCCCTCTCCGAGGGCCTCTGCCGCCCGGGCTACGCGGTCGAGAAAGAGGCAGCGTCCGGAGCCCGTTTCCCCGATAACCGGTAAATACTCTACGAGGGAGAGGAGGGGTAGAATATCCTCCGGGCAGGGGATTGCCCCGACCTCTCCCGTGGGGATTCCGTTGATGATCCATGCCCGTGGCGCGTCGCTGGTGGAGGGTGAAAGGCCGGCCACGGCTTCCCGGAGCGCCGGCGCCAGGAGCGCCATGCTCCGCTCGCTCCCGGAGAGGCCGAACCTCACGGCGCCCCCCGAGACCCGGCTGACCGTGGCACCCCGCAGGTCGGTGCCGTCGGGGGCGTCGGCCACCAGCACCGTCTCGTGCCAGGCGAAGCGGCTGCGGTTGCGGATCACGGCCGAAACGGAACGCCAGGGCGTAAAGCCCATGGGGGTCACAAGGCCAAAGCCGGTTACGGCGACCCGCTCGCCGGTTCTGGATTTTTCGGTCGCGGCCCTGCGGAGTTCCTCGCCGGAAGCCGATTCGCGGTTCAGTTCCATCGGTACCTACCCCTTCGCCAGCCGCACCATCTCCGCCGGGTCGAGGCGGGCGATGCGGTGGAGCGTCTCGGCGGCCTTCTCCTTGAAGTGCGGCTCGGTCTGGGCATCGAAGCCGAGCCAGGCGAGCTTCAGCCCCTGGAGGGCCAGGAGCGGGTCGTACTCTTCGAGCCCGAAGGTCCCGATGTCGGCGATCACCTGCTCCAGGTGCGGCAGAGCCAGCCTGGTCCGGTTGGCGTTCACCAGGAGCTCGGCGAGGGCGAGGCGCCAGAGGAGCTTCTCCTGGCGGGAGGAGCCGGTGCCGATCCGCTTCTGAAGGCGCTCCACCGCATCGATCAGTTTCCCGCCGCGGACGAGGGTCTGGGCCTCGTCCATCTCCCGGCCGATTTCCTCCGCGCTGGAGGGCGTTTCGCCGCTCTCAGCCCCGCTTCGGCCGGCGGCAGAGTCGCGGCCGGCAAGCCCCGCCAGCCACTGGCGAGTCGCCGGGTCGGCAAAGGGGGTGCCGTCGGCGAAGGCGAGTTCTGGGAGGCCGGGGAGCCGCTGGAGCAGGGCGACGGTTTCTTGGCAGACCGTCTCCCGGGCCGGGGCGAAGCGGTCGCCGAGACGGGCGAGGGCTTCGGCCGAGAGCCGGTTCAGGTCGAGCCAGAAGATGAACTGGGGGAGCCTCCCTTCGGCCGCCTTGAGTAACGCCTCGCCGTCGCCGTGGCTGGAGAGTTCCTGAAGGAAGGTCAGTACCGGCCGTTCGGGCGCCGGGATGCGGGTGCGGCCGTTGGCGGCCGGCGGCAGGTTGGTCACCGGTCCCCACGCCGCGAGGCGGGAAAGCCGGTAGGGGAGCGGACTGGCCGGGTCCTGCTGCAGGAGCGCTCCGGCCGCCTCCCCCACCTGGCGCAGCCCCGCCTCCAGGGCCTGGGCGGGAGAACCGGGAGGAAGCGTCTCGCGGGGAGCCTCCGGCGACGGGATGGCGCTCCGGGAGGGAGGGACGAACAGCCCGTGCTCCGGCGCTTCAGCACGGGGAGCCGGTGCTGCGGGGGGCTCGGGAGCTGCCTCCGGTGGGGCCTCCGGCGCCGCGGCGGCCACCAGCTCCCGCAGGGGGGCGAGGGAGGGGGCGCCCTCCAGGTGCTCGCCGAGGAAGCGGTCGATGGCCGAGAGGTCTTCCCTGACGATGGTGTGCTGCTCCGGCGGGAGGGTGAACTCCCCCGGCTGCCTCAGGGCCACGTCGGTCCGCTCCCGCCACCACTCCACACTCCGCTGCCGTCCCCGCATCCGGGTCGGGAAGAGGTCGCTCCAGAAGCGCTCCAGGAGGTCGCGCCAGACCCGCAGTCCCAGGGCAAGGCCGTCCCCTTTTCGGGTCTGGACGAGCCCCACCGCCAGGTAGCTTGCCACCAGGAGATCCTTGGAGCGGGTGGCGAGGATGTCGGCGGCAAGGCGCACCACCTTCTCCCAGTCGATGGTCCCGGCGACGGCCGGGGAGGTCAGTTTGTCCACCTCCGCCTGGAGGGTGTCGAAGAGGGGGTCGTAGCGGACGTCCTGCCCGACCGGCTGGTCGGGGCGGATCGGCTCTTTCCCCAGGGTTGCGATATCCATGGCGTACTCCGTTCCGATGCTGTTCTTCCACCCCCCCGCCTCCGAGGCCGACCAGAGGTGGAGGAAGTCCCCCGGCGCCAGGGCCCGCCGGTAGGCGGCGAGAAACGAGCGTTCCAGGGTCCCCCCCATGAAGAGGGCGTTGGGGACCCCTTTGGCGGCGGTGTGCGCCAGGAGGTGCCAGAGGCTCACGAGGATGATCTTGTCGTTCACCGGCCCCCGGTCGAGGGAGACGTGGAGTTCCCCCTTGCCGCCGTGGGCCGCGGCGAGCCGCTCCAGCTCCGACAGGTCGAGGAAGGAGGCGTAGGGGTCCAGGGGGGAACCGAGGCGGTTGAGCCCCCGGCGCCGCGTCGCGAGCTCCTCCCAGGAGGCCGTTGGGGGGCGCAGGGTTTGCAGCCCCGCTTCCAGTTTCTTCAGGTCGTCGAAGGTGTTGGTTGCCAGGTATTCGATCTGGCACCACGTTTTCTCGCAGGCGAAGGGGAGAAGGTCCCACCGCTCCTCCCACCCTTCCAGGGGGCCGCTCCCCATGACGAGGAGGGGATAGGGGCGCCCCATGCTGTCGCTGGAGACCCGCACCACCCCGAGCACCAGCGATTCCCTTCCGAACCCCCGGGCCCAGAAGCGCCAGGAGCAGAACGGCGCCGCCCCGTCGTCCCGGCCAGTGAGGAGCCGGTAGCCGCTTTCCACCCACCTGGTCAGCCCCTCCACGAAGGGGGAGCCCTCGCCGAGGCGGAAGTAGTCCGCCGCCGCCGGGTGCTTGCCGAAGGCGGACCAGCGCCAGGTGTTTCCTGATTCAGTGGTTCCGAGCATATGAACGTCCCTGTCCAGTTAGTAAAGTCCCCCTTTCGCAAAGGGGGATTGAGGGGGATTTGCCGATTCCTGCCTGTTAAATCCCCCCTGCCCCCCTTTACGAAAGGGGGGTGACGACTGCAAGGTTTATCACCATCCCCGCGCGATCTGCCGCGGTGCCGTGGCTCCGGCCATGGCGCTCCCCTGCCTGACCACCTGGCCGCTCCCGATGAACTGATAGTTGACCCTGATGGCGGTGATCCCCATCCGTGCCAGGGCGTCCTTCTCGCCGGGGAACTCCCTGGCCGGGAAGGTGCGGGAGCCGCCGGCGAACTCCTTCAGGAAGTCGGGGAACGCCTGGGGGCCGGCGTAGCGTTTGGTGAGGACCAGCTCCCCCGCCTCGATCTGGAAGATCACGTCGCCGCAGGTGTCGGGTGACCAGTAGAAGGTCTTTCCCACGGGGAAGTTGTGGTTCACCAGGGTCTGGGTCTGGCCGGCGCACTGGAGCTCCAGCCTTGTCCCGTGGGGCCTGATCCGGGCCTCGGCGTTGGCGTCGGTGGGGAGCCCCCTGATCGCCACGGTGTAGTTGGGCTGGCGCCCGGCGGCGCCGGCCTGGACCTGGGCACCCCTGGTCAGGAAGGAGAAGAGGGAACCCTCCAGGGGAAGCGATCCGCCGAGGGCCTGCCGGGGGGCGTACCCCGCGGCGGTCCCCCGGACGAAGGGGGCGGCGGGGCCCTTGATGAAGCGCCAGGCGAGGCCGTCGGGTCCTAAGAGGAGCGGTCCGGCCTGCTGGGGGGACATGCCGAGGGTGGCGGCCAGGACCTGTTCCTCCCAGAGGGTCTGGAGCTGGCATGCCGACTCGCGGCGGATGTAGGTCCAGAGGTAGTCGAGGGGGCCGGTGACGAGCCGCCACAGGGCCTCGTCGTTGCCGCTTCCCGACACCTCGCTCTTCAGGCGCGCGGCGGCGTTCCAGCCGGCGTAGAAGGGGCTCTTGCCGGTGGCCGGATCGTCGCCGAAGGTCTGGGTGGCGAGCTGGAACGCCTGTTGGCGCGAGGAGGCGGCCGGGGCGATGGCGGCCAGGGCCGCCCGGTACTCCTGCCATGCCCGGCTGGCGGCCAGCGGGGGTTCGATGTTCTTGGCGATGGCCTCAGCGCCTAGCTTCTGTCCCAGGGTCCCGATGAGACGCTTGCCGCTGTCGGCGGCCCTGGTGACGGCGCCTGGGGCCGCGCCGCCGGCCCGGGCCACCTGGAGGGCGTAGAGCTGAGCCACGAAGGGGGGGACACCCTCTCTGCCGATCATGGGGCCCAGTTCCTGGGCCATCCGGTTCAGAAACGCAAGGTACGGCCCCTGGTCGGTGGCCATCCGCGCCGCCGCCTGCTGCCATTCACGGGGACCCCGGAGCCGTTCGACGCCGCGGGGGAACGCCGCAGCGAACCCCTGCCACGCTTCCAGGCAGGTATCGCGGTGCCAGGCGGCGAGGCCCTGTTTCCGGGCGCCGAGGAGGTTCGGGTCTCCCATGGCCGCCTCCAGCTCCCGCACGAGGCCGTCGAGCTGCTCTTTCCCCTTGCGGGTGAAGGAGGGGGGGACGCTCCGTTCGCCGGGGACCGGCACGCTTCCCCCCCAGAACTCCGCCAGCGTTACGGCGGGGAGCCCGGCGTGCCGGTCGACCCACGGGGCGAGCCAGGCGAGGCTCTCCCCCTTGAGGGGAATCAGCTGCCGGAGCCACCCCTGGAGCTGGGCCGTCTCCTTCGCCAGATCGGGGGAGTCGGCCCGCCAGGCGAGGTAGTGGAGGTAGAGGGTGCCGAAGCGCTTGCGGGCGTCGAGCCCCGACTGGGTCTCGGCGGCCAGGAACGAGACCGATGCCGCCGGGGGCATGGCCCGCAGCTCGGCAAGGGGTTTGCCGTCCATGCTCGCCTTCAGGACGTTGACCCGCCGGGCGAGGTGGATGGCGTACTGGGCGTAGAGCTCGTCCGGGGTGGCGGGGGAGAGAGAGGCGATCCCGGCGGCGAGCTGCCGGTCGTAGGGGGCGAGGAAGCCGTCGCGGAACTGGCGGCAGAACTTCGCCTTCAGTGCCTGCTCCACCTGCACGCTCTCGGTGAGGCCGAAGCGGGGGATCCACCAGGCGCGGTTGCGTTCCTCCACCCGGAGAATCCCCTGACGGAAGGCATCGAGAACCAGAAGGTCGTTCACCGGGTCGCCGGAGAGACGCGGGGTCCGTTCGAACTGGTGGGCCACCTCGCGGATGGTCGTCATGTTCTTCACGAAGGAGAAGGAGAGGAGGCCGCAGAGCGCCACGCCGAAGAGGAGCCACGAGACGAGCCCCAGGTTGCCGGTGACCGCGCGCCACTGGAGCGCCCGTCGGGTGGGGAAGAGGAGCCGTCGGTCCGCCGGCAGGACCCGGGCGAAGAAGTCGTGGAGGAAGAGGCCGCGGCTGGTGCCGGGGAGGGGGGTCCGCTCCGCTACCGGGGCGATGGTCTCGCCGAAGCGGGAAAGCGGGGTCCCCTCCTGGCGGCCGCTGGCGAAGTAGAGCCCCCGCAGGATCGGGGTCTCCTGGTAGGGGTTCTCGCGGAACGCCCCCTCCATGAAGGCGGCAAGTCCTTCCCCCAGGACGGCGAACTCCTCGGGGAAGAGGGCGAGGGCGGGGCCGGCCTCCCGGGCACCGGGCTGATGGAGGAGCTGGAGCCGCAGGCTTCTGAGCCGCTCGGTCACCCCCTCCAGCGCCCGGGCGGAGAACGACGCCACGTCGGTGGAGAGCTCGCGGTTGATCATCCCCATGGGCTGGCGCAGCGACGCTTCGGGGAGGAGGGAGGCGAAGCGGTCGATCCCCTCGATCAGGTCGCATTTGGTGACCAGCACGTAGATCGGGACCCGCACCCCGAGGGCCCGCATCAGCTCGTCCACCCGGCGGCGCATGGTCCGCCCCTCTTCGGCGAGGGCCTCCCGGCCGCCCGTGAGCAGCCGGTCGGCCGCCACCGTGAGGATCAGGCCGTTCAGCGGCTCCCGGCGCCGGTACTTGACCAGGAGCGACAGGAGCTTCTGCCACTCGTCCCGGTCCTTCTCGCCGTCGATGGGGACGGAGTACCGGCCGGCGGTGTCGAGGACGATCGCCTCCTCGAAGAACCACCAGTCGCAGTTGCGGGTGCCGGAGAGCCCCGACTCGCGGTTTGCGTCGGCGAAGGGGGAGGCGAGGCGGGCGCTGTTCAGGGAGGTGGTTTTTCCCGAGCCGCTCTCGCCGATGACCAGATACCACGGCAGGACGTAGAGGGGGTTTCCCTGCCGTTTGAGGTGGGACCCCTTCAGGGTGGCGATTCCCTCCTTCCACCGCTCCTGGAGCTGGGCGAGGTGCGCCCGCTCCCGGCCGGACATGGCCCGCAGGATGCTTTTGTCCTGCTCGATCACCTCCTGGACGAAGTTCTGCTCCCGGCGCCGGAGCATGAGGGCCTGCAGGAGGGCGATGCCGGCGGCGGCGCCGGCCAGCAGGAGCAGGAGGCAGAGGGCGACCCACCAGGGCCAGTCGAGGGCGAGGACGACCCCGAACACGACGAGGCCGACGAGGAGCACCGCGCCGGCAATGAGAATCCACTTCAGCGATTTCAGGGCAAGCTCTTTCATCTCAGTACGGCACCGTCCTTATGAAATTTTCACCCACGCCCGAGAGCGTGAAGCGGTAGACCAGGAAGAGGATGGCGAAGAGGAGCGCCGGGGCCGCCAGGCAGGCGGCGGCCAGGGGGGAGAAGCGCGCCGGGCGTCGGGGGTGGGCCGCGGGCGGGGCTTCCGCCGGCCAGGCATCGGGAAAGAGTTCGGTCCGCTCCAGGGAGGGGAGCCCGACGGAGCTCCCGACGAGGAGCTTCAGCTGAGCGGTCCTGATTTGCTCCAGCTGGTACTCGTCCCCCGGCTTGCAGTACCTGCCGGTGAATCCCAGCGCCAGGCAGAGGTAGTAGACTTCCCGCACCTCACGCTGGTGCAAGCCGAGCCCTTCGAGCCTGCGGAAGAACTCCTCCCCCCCCTCCGTGGTGTCGTGGTGGACCCGCTGGAGCTGTTCCCGCAGCCAGTGCTCCTTCTCGCTCCAGGGGGACGAAAGGACCGCTTCGTCGATCCAGGCGCAGACGGCGAACCGGGCCAGCTCGAACTCTTCCCGCGGGATGCTCCCCCGGAGGGCGTTGGACTCGGCGGCGGCGAGAAGCAGGTCGATCTCCCGGCGGATGTCGCCGTAGGCGGGGTGGCGGACGGCGGCGGTCCGGAGAAAGTGGCCAACGTAGGCCACAAGCTCGGTGAAACAGTCGGTCAGGTGCATGTTTCCTCCCGTGAAGGGGCAAGCGTTATGGGGCCGGCAACCGCAGGCATGCAAGGCTTCCGGACCTTGGGGACGGAGCATCGCCTGCCGGGGGGCGCCGGGTTTCACGTCATTGTGTGTGGTGATTGGTGCAGGATTGCTTGAATGAGGATTCCGGAGAGGAATCTACGTGGGCCGTCTCCCGGGCGGGGGACAGAATAACGGGCGCCTCCTGCGTTACGTGCGGCGCAAGAGTAAAGGGATAGCCATTAAAAGTCAATAATAAAACGCAATGTTAATTCAGAAATGCTAAGACGGTTTTCGATCGCTCGGGAGGGACCGGGTGGTGGCGGCCGACAGCTGCCGCCGCTTCTTCAGGGAACTCCGGGGCTCGCCGGCGGCGGGGGCTCCGGCGAGGCAGGGGGGAGAGCGTCGGCCGGTGCCGGCGTTTCGCCCTCCTTCGGCTCTTCGGCGGGCTTCAGGTACTTCTCGTCCAGGGCCTTGAAGGCCTTCTTGACCTCCTTCTCGGGGAAATAGACATTGACGGTGATGAAGGCGCAGGAGGCGAGAAATAGTGCCGCTCCCGCCGCCAGCCACCGAAGTGCCGATGCTCTCATGGTAACCTCTCTCCTCCTTCGCCCCGATTGCGGGGCGCAAACCCTGTCACGGGGGAATTTCAACGGGGATGCCCCGGATCAGGCGCGGGCGAAGAATTCCCGGAAGGCGGCCACCGTCCGTTCGATGTCGGCGGCGGTCACGTCCAGATGGGTGACGAGGCGGATGCTCTCCCTCCCGGCGACGAGAATCCCCCGCTCCCGGAGGAACGGGACGAGGCGGCCGGCCACCTCGGGCGCCAGGGAGACGAAGACCATGTTGGTCTGGACCTCCGCCGGGTCGAGGGGGATCCCCGGAATCGAGGCAAGCCCATCCGCCAGGAGACGGGCGTGTGCGTGATCCTCGACAAGGCGCGCCACGTGGGAGGTGAGGGCGACGATCCCTGCGGCGGCGAGGACCCCCGCCTGGCGCATCCCGCCGCCCAGGACCTTGCGCCAGCGCCGGGCGGCTGTAATCATGTCTCGGCTCCCGCAGAGAAGGGATCCCACCGGCGCGCCGAGCCCCTTGGAGAGGCAGACGGAGACCGTGTCGAAGTGCCGTGAGATCTCCCGGACCTCCACCCCGAGCTTCACGGCGGCGTTGAAGATCCGGGCGCCGTCCAGGTGAAGGGCGAGGCCCCGTTCCCGGGCAAGCGCGGAGGCGCGAACGAGGTAGTCGGGGGGGAGGACCTTGCCGGCGGTGGTGTTCTCCAGACAGAGGAGGCGGGTGCGGGCGAAATGGGGATCGGCGGGCTTGATGGCCCGGGCGACCTTCGCCAGGTCGAGGGTGCCGTCGGGCTCCAAGTCGAGGGGCTGGGGCTGGATGCCGCCCAGGACCGCCGCCCCGCCCCCCTCGAAGCGGTAGCAGTGGGCCGTCTGGCCGGCGATGTATTCGTCCCCCCGGCCGCAGTGGGAGAGGAGCGCCAGGAGGTTCGTCTGGGTGCCGCTGGCGGCGAAGAGGGCCGCCTCGGTGCCGAGCGTCTCCGCCCCCATCGCCTCCAGGCGGTTGACGGTGGGGTCCTCGCCGTAGACGTCGTCCCCCACGGGGGCCGCGGCCATGGCGGCCCGCATGGCGGGGGTCGGTCTCGTGACGGTGTCGCTGCGCAGGTCGACGGTCTTCATCGAAATCGGCTCTCCTTACCAGTGGCAGCTCCCGCCGCCGCGCTTTTCGAGGTACTGCTGGTGGTACTCCTCGGCCTGCCAGAAGGTGGCGGCCGCGGTGATCTCGGTGACGATGGGGCGGCTGTGGCGCCCCGACTGCTGCTCCCGCTCCCGGGACGCTGTGGCGGCCAGTTCCTGCCCGGCCGTGTGGCAGAAGATCGCCGAGCGGTAGTTGGTGCCGACGTCGGGCCCCTGCCGGTTCAGCTGGGTCGGGTCGTGGCACTCCCAGAAGAGCCGCAGGAGCCCGTCATAGGAGACCCGGTCCGGGTCGAAGGTCACCTCCACCGCCTCGGCATGGCCGGTGGTCCCGGAGCAGACCTCCTCGTAGGTCGGGTGCTCCTTCCACCCTCCCGTGTATCCCACCCGGGTCGAGACGACCCCCTTCACCCGGCGAAACGCCGCCTCCACCCCCCAGAAGCACCCCGCTGCAAAGGTCGCCTTCTCAAGCCGTTGCGTGTCGTTCATGACGCGTCCCTCCCGTCTCGAATAAACCATAGCCCCTCGGATGCCGAAGGTCAAGGTGACCCGCCGGCTTTGCGACGGCCAGGCGCCGCGTCCGCCACCATCTCCAGTAACTGCATCACGAGGCGGTAGGTGATTCCCCAGAGGACCGGCTTGTCCGCCACGGGAAGGCGGATGGCCGGGCGAACGAGGCTCTCCTCCCCGAAGCGGACCGTGGCGCTGGCGTGGCGTCGCCGGTCCGCGAGGACGGCGAGGGGGACCCAGAAGGCGTCCCGCACCTCGGCCCCCGGCCGCAGGGGAGGGGGGGCGTCGATGCCGTAGACGAAGCAGGAGACGAGGACCGGGAGGTGGGCGCCGACGATGTCGGAGAGGCGGCCGAGGAAGCGGGCTCCGGCAAGGTCGAGGCCGAGCTCTTCCCGTGTCTCCCGCTCGGCCGCGGCCCGGGGGGTGGCGTCGGCCGGCTCCACCTTCCCCCCGGGGAACCCGAGGTCCCCCGACCAGGGGTCGCCGTCATGGGAGGCCCGCTCGATGAAAAGGACCGAGGCCCCTCCCCGGCCGGGGGCCAGCACCAGTGCCACCGCGGCGCGGGTGCGCCCCTCTCCCGCCAGGAGCTCCGGCTCCCGTGCCGCCAGGCGCCCGGCCACCTCCTCCCACCATCCGCTTCGCTGCCGTGCCGGTTTCATCACTCCACCCTACCGCAGATCGGCGCGGGGGGCAACCCCGGTGGGGTTGGAAGGTTGTAATTTCTTCCCTTCTTCGGGTATCATGAGGTCGATTTAACTGCTGGAAGGAGCGGCCATGACCCATCCCCCCTTTTCCCTCGCCCGCAGCATCGGCGCCACCCCCCTGGTGGAGCTGCGCCATCTCAACCCCAACCCCCGGGTCCGGATCCTCGCCAAGCTGGAGGGGAACAACGTCGGCGGCTCGGTGAAGGACCGCCCCGCCCTCTACATGCTCACCAAGGCGGAGGAAGGGGGGGAGCTGGTTCCGGAAAAGACGATCCTGGAGCCGACCTCGGGGAATACCGGGATCGCCCTCGCCATGCTCGGCACCGCCCGGGGATACCGGGTGAAGCTCGTGATGCCGGCCTGCGTCAGCCTGGAGCGGCGGGCGGTCCTGGAGGCCTACGGCGCCGAGCTGGTCCTCTCCCCGGCGGAGGAGGCGACTGACGGAGCGATCCGCCTCGCCCACCGCATCCTTCAGGAGGAGCCCGAGCGCTACTACATGCCGAACCAGTACGCCAACCCCCACAACCCCCTGGCCCACTACGAGACCACCGCCCCCGAGATCGACCGCGATACCGGCGGGACCATCGACTTCTTCGTGGCCGGCATGGGGACCGGCGGCACCCTCATGGGGGTGAGCCGCTACTTCCGGGAGCAGAAGCCGGGGGTGGGGATCGTCGGGGTGGAGCCGCGCCTCGGCCACCGGGTCCAGGGGCTAAAGAACATGCAGGAGGCGATCGTCCCCGCCATCTACGACCCCGCCGCCCTGGACCTCAAGCTGACGGTGCAGGACGAGCCGGCCTTCGAGACCGCCCGGGAGCTTGCGGGACGCGAGGGGCTCTTTGTGGGGATGTCGAGCGGGGCGGCGGTGGCCGGCGCCCTCCAGGTGGCGAAGGGGGCCCCGGCCGGGAGCACCATCGTGGTCCTCCTCCCCGACCGGGGGGATCGCTACCTCAGCACCTCCCTCTTCCGCTCCGTCTGCGGCAAGTGCCCGCCGTGACGGAAGGTGCAACCTGTCCGGACCCACGCAAAAAGCCCGCGCAAGCGGGCTTTTGTTTTTGGGGAAGTGTCTCGGAGGGTCAGAGGCTTTGCAGGAATTCCCGGAGGCAGTCGTTGAACGCCCCCGGGTGCTCCAGGTTCGCCAGGTGCCCCGCCTCGGGGACGATGCAGAGCCGGCATCCCGGGACGGCGGCGGCGATGGTCCTGGCGGTCTCCGGCGGCGCGGCCCGGTCTTCCGCGGCGCCGATGGCCAGCGCCGGAATGGCGAAGCCGCCGAGAAGCGGGGTGTAGTCCTTCCGCTCCCGCATGGCGAGAAGCCCGCCGGCGAGCCCCCGGGAGTCGGTCGCCGCCATCCAGCGGGAGACCTCCGCCACGAGCTTCGGCCGCTCCGTAAGGGAGGCCTCGGCGAAGAGGAGGGGGCGGAAGGCGTCCGCCACCACCTGGGGCCCGAGCCGTAGCACCTCCTGGGCGAGCTGGAGCCGCCGCGCCCGTCCCGCCTCGTCGTCGGCGGTGGCGCGGGTGGTGATGAAGACCGCGCCCCGAAGCCTTTGCCGGTGGCGCTCCAGGAGGTTCAGCAGGACGTATCCCCCCATCGACATCCCCCCCACCACCGCCTCGTCGATGCCGAGATGGTCGAGGAGTTCCACGATGTCGTCGGCGAAGAGCTCCATGGAGTAGGGGCCATCGGGGGCGTCGCTCTCGCCGAAACCCCGCAGATCCGGTGCGATCACCCGGAAACCGGCGTTGGTTAAGGCCTGGATCTGGGGATGCCACATCCGGCGGCAAAGCGGGAAGCCGTGGATCAGGACCACCGCCGGTCCGCTGCCGTGGTCGTCGTATGCCATGGTGATGCCGTTGATGACTGTGCGCATGTTCGTCCTCCGTTATAGTTGCTGGTCGATCAGACGTTCAGTGTCTGGCGACCTGCAGGGTGAGCCACGCCACGAGCGCGTAGCGGGCGAGCTTTCCCGCCGCCACCAGGAACGCGAAGCGGCCAAAGCCGACCCCCAGGACCCCGCCCACGAGGCACAAGGGGTCGCCGACCACCGGGAGCCACGAGAAGAGAAGCGACCAGGAGCCGAAGCGGTCGTAGCGAAGCCGCGCCTTCCGCTCGGTCTCCTCGTCGATCCGGAGCACCCGCCGGACGAGGAACGGCCCGCCGAAGAGCCCGATGGCGTAGGTGCTGCATGCCCCGAGCGTATTCCCCGCCGTGGCGACTGCCACGGTGAGGAGCGGATCGTGCCGGGCCGCGAGCATCGCCACCAGGAGCCATTCGGAGCCCAGCGGCACCAGGGTCGAGGCGAGAAAGCTCAGGGCGAAGAGGGCCGGC
>NZ_DAHVYG010000056.1 GCF_027327745.1 Geobacter sp. | reverse complement strand
CAGCCGCCGATGAATGTGGCGCATATCAATATCACGACGTACAGCAGGGGTAATATGATCCGGTTAATGCGCGGAAGCATCATTCTGAACCCTCCCGTGGTGCAGCCTGATGACCCGGTCCGAATATTCGGCTAGCTCCGGATTGTGGGTGACCAGGATGATGGTGCGCCCCTCCCGGTGCAGTTCCTGAAAAAGATTCAGGACCACCTCCTCGTTGGCTTCGTCCAGATTGCCGGTCGGCTCGTCGGCCAGAATGATCGCTGGCTGGTTGATCAGCGCCCTGGCGATGCACACCCGCTGCTGCTCTCCCCCTGAAAGCTGGGAGGGGAGATGCCCGATCCGGTGACCCAGGCCCACATGGACCAGGGCCTGTTCCGCATCCTTGCTGTCGATCATGCTGTGATAGTACTGGGCGAGCATGACGTTTTCCAGCGCCGTCAGATATGGGACCAGGTGGAACTGCTGGAAGATCAGGCCAATCTTTTCGCGCCGCACCGCCACGCGCTGCTTCTCGGTCAGGGTGGCGGTGGCGACCCCGTCCAGGATATATTCGCCCTCGCTGGGGGCGTCGAGGCAGGAGAGGAGGTTAAGCATGGTGGTCTTGCCGGAACCGGACGGCCCCATGATCGAGACCCATTCCCCCTTGCGGACCTGCATGTCTACACGGTCCAGCGAGGTGACGTTCCCGAACCTCTTTGTCAGACCCTTTGTTTCGAGCACTATCTGTTCCATTTATCTTCTCCTTGCACTTCAAATCCAAAGATATAAAAGCCCCCTCTCCCTTGGTGGGAGAGGGCTGGGGTGAGGGGGATATCCGCCGTTTCCCTTGGCATTTCACCCTCCCCCTCGCCCCCTCCCATCAAGGGAGGGGGAATTGTATGAGAGATCACGAATACCGTTAGTCCTCTTTCAACACTTGCGCCGGAACCACCCGCACCGCCATCCTGACCGGTATCGCCGCCGCAAGGAGCGAGGCGGCCACCGACGGCACCAGGGTCATCGGTACCACGATCAACCGGAATGAGATGTAGGAGCCGAAGACCGCCTGGCCGAGGACCTGGGCGAGGATGAACCCGGCCGCCAGCCCGGCCGCCACCCCCGCCACCCCCATGATCAGGGTCTCCGCAAGGAACTGCCGGGCGATGTCCCGGTCGTCGGCGCCGATGGCCTTCATCAGGCCGATCTCGCGGGTCCGCTCCGATACGATGGCGATGAGGGTGGTCATGACGCAGAGGGTGGTGACGGTGAGGATGATGACGGCCACGATGGCCATAAGTCCCTTGATCTTGTCCAGGATCTTCCCGTCCGAGTAAGAGACCTTGCGGATCGGCTTTGCGTCCAGTCCGGGGAAGCTCTTCTGCATCCCGGCCGCCAGGCCGTCGATGTCGGTCCCCTCTGTGACGATGCTCAACATGGCGTGGTTCACCTTCCCTGCCTGACCCAGTATCCGGCCGGCGAGGGAAAGGTTGACGAAGATTTGCTCGTCCTCGGCCTGCCCGGTCTCCACGATCCCCTTGACGGTGAGGCTCTTCTGGAAGCCGGTCTCGTTCTTGATGACGTTGACGCTGTCCCCGACCTTCAGCTCCATGTTCCTCGCCAGGTTCTTGCCGATCATGCAGGAGTCCTCGTCGAAGTCGACGGCGATCCACTTTCCCTCCACCTGCCAGTAGGGGGAGAGCTTGCGTAGTCCCGGGAAGTCCACCCCGGCCATGACGGCGTTCCCCAGGTCGAGCCGCACCAAGCCGTAGATGTAGGTGGATGCCCCCACCAGCTTCTCCCTGGGGACCATTTTAATCGCATCATCGATCGTCTGCCGGTCGACGTTCCGGTTCCCCGACGAGGCCGCGGGGCCGATGAAGAAGTTCGCCCCGTAGGCCCTGAGCTCCCGGCTCATCTTGGCAGATATGTCGAAGTAGACACTGGAGAGGGCGGTGATGATCGCCGCCCCGATCATGATGGAGAAGAAGGTTATGGCCACCCGGTTCCTGCGGACCTTCAGGGACTTGAAGAGTACCAGCAGGAACATCCGGGACTTCGGCATGCTCGTGCCCTTATCGCCTGCCATGGAGCACCTCCGCGGGATAGAGCTTGGTGATGAGCCGTGACGGCATGAGGGAGCCGGCCAGGGCAATCATGACCGAAATCGCCACATTCACCGGTATGACGATAGGACTGAAGGCGACCGTGGAGCCGAAGACGGAGAGGCCGATGACCTGGGAGAGCCCATACCCTGCCGCGCACCCCAGGAGCCCCCCTACGACCCCCACAACCGCCGACTCGCTCAGGAAGAGGAGATACACCTCCCAGTCCGCGGCGCCGAGGGCCTTCATGAGACCGATCTCACGGGAGCGCTCCATGATGGTGGTGACCATGAGGGACGAGATGCCGAGCCCCGAGGCGATGAAGGCTGCGACCGTCACCACGATCATCAGGAGCTGGATCTTGTTGACCACCGCCCCCTCGCTCGCCGCCACCTGCCAGATGGGGCGGGCGGTGACGTTGGGGATCGCCTCCTCGATCTGGTGGGTGATGGAGCTGACGTAGGCGGTGCAGTACCAGCGGTCGTACTCGGCCGAATCGAGCTTGTCGGAGCTGTTTCGCGCCTTGCGCGACAGCTTGTCCTCCGGGACCGTGAGGGCGCTGACGCTTACCGACTGCACCTTCCCCTCCAGCCCGGCGAGCCTCTGCACCACCTGCAGGGGGGCGACCAGGCCGGACTCCTCGGCCCCGCTGGTGGTGAGGATCCCCTTGACCGTGAAGATCTCCTCCCCCCCCTTCTCCCCTGCCACCTTCACCCTGATCCGGTCCCCCGCCTTCAGGTTCATCTCCCGGGCGAGGCCGGCGCCGGCAAGGATGGCTCCCCCGTCATCGTCGGCGGGCCACTCCCCGTGCACCTGCCAGTAGGGGTTTACCACCTTCACTCCGGTGCGGAACTCCTCGTCGCCCGCCACGGGGGTCACCCTGTCGAACTCGGTCCCCACCAGGGGGACGCGCCTTTTCCCGGACCCCGCCAGCTCCGCCGTCACCTTCAGGAAGGGGGCGTAGCCGACGATGTTGTTGTGCCAGAAGATATCCTTGATCTTCGGCAACTCCTTCTGGTCGATCAGGACCTGTCCCTCTAGGGGGTTGTAGTCGACCCCTCCGATCTCCAGGGAGATGTTTTCGCTCTTCGGCACCATGTTGATGTTGGCGCCGTACGACTTCATCTCCTTCGACATCTTGTCCCCCACGTCGATGGAGATGTTCATCAGCGCGGTAATGAGGCTCGCCGCCAGGACGATGGTTATGGTGGCAAGGGCCTTTCTCTTTCGCCCCCGGAAAAACGACTGCCTTAGCATGAGGAAAAACATCGCGGACAACCCCTCCCTTTTTACGACTCTTTATAACCCTGCACCCGGTAGTACCTGGTCTGCTGCTCCCCGACGTACTTTTCCGGCGACTGCTTGAACTTTTCCCCCGACTCCTCGGACTCGAAGAAATAGGTCCTCCCCTTGTATTCGTACCGGAAGGGGGCCTTGCTGCTCTCCAACTCCCTGCCGGTGACCGGGTCCTTCACCTTCTTCGACACCACCTGGGAGAAATAACGCGCCCCGTTGTCGAGCTCTTGTACGCTGACAACGACATATTCCCCCTCCACCTTGTGAATGAGCGGGATCGGATTGCACCCTCCCGCCTTGCCGATGGACGGAACGAATATCCGCACGTTGCAGGCAATGCAGATCACCTCGTTCTTTTCCTGGACATACCCCATGTCGCCGCACAGCATGCAGGCGTCGTACACCACGCCGATCTTCGCTTGTCCCCTGGAGCGGTTGATCAGGAAGAAGCGGACCACATGGCCGTCGTCGGTCACATACGAGTAGCGGTGGAGCTTACCGTCCGCCACGTCGGCGATCTTGATCCGAACCAGACCCGCGGCATCGGGAGTCAGCTCCACCGGCGTCGAGATCTTCGGGGGTCTCGTCGCATAGACATCGTGGTAGAGGAGAACAGCCAGAATGACAACTACCGAGGCCAGGGCGGACTTGAACCAGCGCATCTCGAACATGATGCGGCATCGCGCCTTTCTCCGCTCCGCCTTCTCCATCTCCGCCAGCGCCTCTTGCGCCACGGTCGACCTGCAGACAAAGAAGACAATGGCCAGGGCCGTTACCAGAAGCGCATGGACGTAAGGGAAGAGGTTGGAATACTTGCCCGCCTTGGCCACGAAGGAAAGACGGATGCTGGTGAGCTCCACCATCTCCAGTCGCATCAAGGCCAGGAGGACTTCCGCCGACCACTGTACCACCAGCAGAAGGGAGGCGAAAACGAGAATCCCGGGGACCACACCCCGCCCGCATTTCACACCCAGGTGGGCCGTGAGCGGGACGAGAAACGCCATGAGGAAGAGACCGGCCAGGATGCCGCCGATGTTCAGGATCAGCTCCGTGTTGAGAACGGTGGTCACCGAAAGGGCCTGCTCATAGACACGGCCGAGGAATGTGAACATGTCGGCAGCGGCGAGGGTCGCGGTGAGGAGCATGGCGCTCCACCATCCGATGCGGGAACCCCTGCCGGGAAGGAAGAGGGTCGCGCTGTTCAGGAGAGCGGCAACAATGGCCGCTCCATAGAGGCAGGCGCGCGTTGCGGTAACTGTCTCCTGGCGGAACGAAACAGGATAGGCGACCAGGCCGGCCAGCAACCCCACGACCAGGGCGATAAGCAGAGGGCGCGCCGCAGTTCGTCCGTGGACCGGCCTCCAGACGGAGAGAAGGATTCCGGTTATCAGGGAGAGGGGGATGAACGCTTGAATAAAGCTCACCAGGTACGAGAGCATACACAGACTCCATTCAGGGCTACATCGATCCGGCAATGGGACAATAAAGCCTGAAACCATAGGGCAAATCCCACTCCCTTGACATGGGGGGTGGAGAATTCAGCTCTGTGGCCGATAAATTTTTCCTGCAAGATTTGCTACTTTGAATCAGCCATGCCTTTTCGCCGCGCCGCTTCAATGTCGCGGTAGGTCAGCCTGAGAGCCTCGTCATAGGAGAGCTTCATGCCGCCAAATGAGGCGATGAAGTCGTCCGCTCCGCGCTCAGTCCGAAAGGCAAGCATGGCCTTACTCCCCATGCATTCGACGCCGTTGTCATACCGGACCCACCAGCTCTTTTCCGCCTCGGCGAGTCTCTTGTCATGGTAATCTGCCGCAAGGACCCGTTTCGGCTGTCGTCCCGGCTGGTCGACAAAGTCGACCATGAGGCAGTGAAGCCCGCACTCTGCCCGTTTCGTCCCGTCAACGTATTCGGCGACCATCCTGGTATGGGCGCAGGCCTTGCGACTTGCGCCGCATGTAAGGCACTCGGGATACTTCGCCAGATCCCCAGGTGTCCAATAGCCGTAGGCGAAGGCGGCGAAAAGAGCAGTTGCCGCAAGTGTAACGATCACAATCCATCGCTTTTTCATGAAAGCGCCCCTTATCCGGCGCCCATCCGGTGTTTCAGTATGGGCGCCGGGTGAGTTTACGGTCGAAAGCTACTTGATCGGCACAAACTTGAACTTGTAAGCAACCGAAAAAGGCTGGAACCACTTGCCGACGCCGGTTGCCGCGTCCGTATGGCGGCCGAAACCCTGCTTTGCCGGGGATTCGACGGTGAAGGTAACCTTGTAGTTCCCCGCCCCCATCATCTTGATGTTGCTTCCGTAGTGAGGACCGTCCTTCGCCACCATCGGCATGAACTTCCCTTCCTTCTTCGCGCCGGTGTCCAGGTTCTCCAGTTTGTAACTCACCGTCAGGTATGGGATCCACTCCCCGGCGCCGAAACCGTTCCTGTTCCCCGGTATCGCATGGATGTCCGCCTCAAGGTGGACGTCCGCCTGGGATGCGGCGAGGTCGGAGCCACGCGGCTCCATGTCGATAGGCAGGAGATAGACGGCAGCGACATTCATGCCGTTAATATTCTTCCCAACCGCATCTATCGGGTACTCCCTGATCTTCTCGGCGCAGGCCATCGATGCAAAACCGGACAGAATGCCCACCATTGCGCTAACTGCAAACAGCTTCTTCATTTAACTTCCTCCTTTTGTCATTTCTCAGGCTCTTATGCCCGTAGTTAACTGCCTTACTTTCCTTCAGCGGGAGCGACTCTCCGCCGCGCCATGATCGCCAAGCCGACCAGAGCAGCAAAGACGATGAATAGCTGCGGAACCAGGGTCTGCACATAGGGGAACAGGCCGATAAACTGGATCGTAGGCATCCACGAAACCAACGAAGGTTCAAACAGCTTTCCTGCGATCAGTTCCATCATCCCCTTGCCGGCAAACACGAACGCCATGTAATAGAGGAGCGCGCCGGTGCAGAGGAAGAACGGCCTGATAGGGAGACGCACCGCGCCATAACGCATCGCCAGGAAAATGCCGACGAGCAGTATGGAGCCGACCACGAACCCTCCCGCCACCGCCGTCATGCCCGAAGCTCCGGAGTCAACGGCAAGGGCCTGGTAAAAGAGGACCGTCTCGGCACCTTCGCGGTAGATTGCCAGAAACGCCGCGAACCAGAGGGCTTTCAGCGAGTTGGAGGAAACGGAATCCCCCACCTTCTCCTTGATGTACGACACCCACTTCTGCGCCTCGGCCTTGGAGATCAGCCAGTAGCTGACGCTGAAGAGGACCACCGAGGCGAGCAGCATGGTCCATCCTTCCATCATCTCCTGGCTCGCCGCGGATATCTTGAAGACCCACTTCACGAGGAGCGCCGTGACGAGGCTCAGCACAAGCGCCGAAATGCAGGCGTTATAGATGACCTTGAGCTTGTCCCGGTGACCGGTCTTCAGGAGATAGGCGATGATAGCGGTAATGATCAGGATCGCCTCGATCCCCTCGCGGAGAATGATCATGAGGGAGTAGATGAACAGGGTCATGGGGGAGTCCTTCCCCTTGCTGAGCATCTCGGCCCCCTTTTCGAAGTCCCCCTTCAGGGCGGCGAAAGTGGCCTGGATTTTTTCAACGGTCGCACCATTTTTCATCTGGCCCGCGATCATGCTGAAATGCCCTTCGAGCTTCGCCTTGAAGTTCGCATCCCGCGCGCCGATCCTCGCCTCCATGCCGCTCGCCTCGAAAACATCGAAATAGGCTTCCTGAACGACAATGGCGGCTTCCTTCTTCTCTCCCTGCTCATAAAGTGCGATCGCCTTGTCGATCTGGGCGAACAGGTCGGCGTTCACCTTGGTCCAGTCCTTGTCCGGCGCGCTGCTGTCAGCCAACTTTTTCGCCTCTTTTTCCGAAACAGCTCCATCCACGAGAGGGAGGCCGGGGAGGTCTTTCTCCAATCCCTTTACCAGAAGGGCGACCCGCGCCTCCACCTTTTCCGGTGCGCCGCCATTCTGGATCATGCCGGCGATCTCGGTGAAGCCGGCATTGTTCTCGTAATCCTTTTTCTGGGAGACGTAGCGCCGGACGGCGGTTTCGAAAAGGCTGTTCTTGTACTCGTCGAACTGGGTCTGGATGACGATATCCGCCGCCCCCTTGGCATCTCCCTTTTTGTACACTTCAATGGACTTGCCGAGTCGTGCCTGAATATTGTCGAACGCCTGCTGCCAGACGGGTTCGATATTTTTCGTCTCCGCTTTGACCTCGGCTACACCCTGCGGTTTCGTACCATCCGAGGCCTCAGCCACGAGCTCAAACCCGCCTTCCAGCTTGGCGGTCACATTCCGCAGCTCGGTCATGAACGCGTTCATCCTCTTTTCGATGGCATCGGCGGGTTCCTTTGCCACGATCATCTTGCGGATGGCGATGAACTCCTGCTCGAGTTCGTAATTTTTCCTGGCTGAGACATTTATGCGGATCGCCCCCTCCAGGTTCTCGAAAACCTGAAGATATGCGGCCTCGGCCTTCTGCTTCGCCTCCTGGACATTCCCCTTCTTGTACTGGACGAGCGTTTCGTTGAAAAAGCCGCCGATCTCGTCCACCATCCCCTTGTAATTCTCTTTGGCCAGCACGGCAGAGAGCGATCCGGTCAATGTAATTGCCAACACGACAAGAACAATGTTCACGGCTTTTTTCAGTCCCACAGCATTTAACATATCCGCCTCTCCCAAGAACCTGAAATCCCCCTGCGTCATCCGCAAGGATTGAAACTCATGCCCCCTCCCGTCCTGGGAGGGGGCATGAATGGTTGGCAATTAACGTTTCAACGGAATCCGCCTTGTCCAGTCGTAATTGAACACGAGCATGGCATAGCCGTAATCGATGTCCCTGTCGCTGCCGGAGGCGTCGCGGAAAAATTTCCCGGTGAAGAAGCGGTCATAGCCGACTATGAGCGCGAGATCCTTATTGTGAATGTAGGTCAGGGTGAAGTCAGTCTCGACCCCCAGATCCCGGCTGAAGCCGTCTTCCACGCTGCCTGCCATGAACTTGCGGCCGGTCGCGCTGAAATTGAGTTTCCTCTGGGTCGCGGTTCCCACCGGGACATCTATCCCCCACCCAAGAGTGTAGACCTGGATGCCGCTGGCGTGATGGTCCCCAACGTCAAGGCCGGAGAGGTCCCCAACCACGCTCATGTCACCCACCAAGGATGAGTCGTTGTTGGGATTGCGGAACTCCCTTCCAGAGCTGACGCCGTTGGCTGCGTTCTTGTCGCCTGAACCCATTGCGTAGCTCATGAAGATCGAGTTGTCATAATTTCCGACCTTGAACTCACCGGTCAGATCAACATGCCCGCCGTATGCACTTATCTTGTCGTTGACGCCGGTTGTAGAATTGAAAACCCTTCCGGTCTGGTAGGCCAATTCGTACTCCAGGCCAAACATGCCGACCGAGCTGGTGCTGCGGAATCCAAGGGTATCCAGTCGCTCCCCCGATCTGTGGTCCTCCGACCCGGTGTCCCGGAAAGCATAAGCCTGTAATGTGTTGTCCTCGGCAGGCTCATAGGTCACGTAGGCTCCCGCCAGGTTCCCCTTGATCCCGTCGGAAAATGGGGTGGCGTATCTGCCGCCCAGAAAATCAACCGTCAGGAAATTGAGCCACGGCAACTGCGGCTGCACCCTGAGCCTGACAGCGTCAAATGAAAGGCCGTTGAAAAACGTATCCGCGCCGAGAATGAAGGCGCTGCCGTAGTTGAATTCCTGCCGGCCCGCCTTCAGGGCTACCCAATTTTTACCAGGCACATCTTCCCTGGGGAGCTTTGCTTCGACAAATCCCTGGTACAGGGAATATTTGCCCTGATACTGGTTCCCCCCCGTATAGCCGTACCCCTGTCCCTCCAGGTGGATATCGAGGTACTGGTTGGGGTGCCAGTAGACGAACGGCTTCACCCGGTAGAGGAAGCGCCCCTCGCTCTGGCCCGGCGTGTAGCTCGCATCGGGAATCCTGAAATTGCTCTGCCCTTCACCCCGCAGAAAGCCGTTCACGCCAACCTTGTACCTGTAGTAGGGGACCCCGGGAGGCTCGACCTGGACGAGGAGCTGTTCGATGGTCCTCCTGATCTGGCGGTAACCGTCTATTTTGAACAGATCTGCCTCCAGTGCCACTATGAGGGCGCGGATGCTCTCCAGGTCATCCCGCGAAACCGCCTGGGACCCCTCCTTGTCATACCTTTCCACTATCTTGTTCAATGCGGCGACGAAGCAGTCGATCATCTCGTCCTTGGGGCAGGGCTTCCCTTCGGGGAGCTTTTTTTCCGTTCCGAACTTCTCCACCAGGGCCGCCACTTCCTTGTAGGCCCAATGTTCGCTCGTTACCTGTGACGGAATTTCCTTGTTTTCGTCCTTTGCATCGCTGGACCCTTCAAGATTTTGAACGGCAGGTGAAACGTCATCCATTTTCCCCTCATCCGCCTGGGCCACTGCTGTCCCGGCCACCATCAACGAGACAGAAAACAACACCAACATCTTCTTAAGCATCTTTCGTCCCTCCGTTGTTGTTTATGATCAAAAGGCAGTTAAAACAGTCCCTCAGCGTGCACACCCCGCAGGAATGGTGCATGAATACCGGGATGCCGTTCGACTTCGCCGCCTTCATCGCCTCCGCCTTCACCCGATGTGACACCTTGTTGGTAAAGATCACCACCGCGTCCACATGCTTCAGCTTTGAGCCGATATTCACCTCAGACCTGGTGAAGACCCGCAGGGCGATGCCGAGCCTCTCGGCTTCCCCCACGTAGTGCCTCTCCAGCCGGTCCATCCCTCCGATCAGGGCAACGCACACAGGCACCTCCATAAATAACGATATTCATTTTCAACTGCGGACCGAAAAAAATGGTGCAGAAGGAGAGCACTGTCGACGCCAAACGTGACAGCGCAGTGCCCCGACCCGCTACCGCCGGATGAAGATCTCCCGCGCCAGGTTGGTGTCGATGGCGAACTCGGAGAAACCGACCCGGAAGATGTACGAGGGGAAGGTCTGCATCAGGTTGATCCGGTTCCCCGGCAGGACCCCCATCGCCATCAGCTTGCGCATCTTGATGTCGTCCTCGGTCAGGATGTACGCGATTTCACCCTCCTCACCCGCCTTCAGCTCGGTGAGGGGAACCACGCCGAGATCGCCGCTCTTCCTGGCCACGTCGCAGCACTCCCCGGGCGGAATCGGCTTGCCGTGGGGGCAGGTGGTGGGGTGGTTGAGCATGGTGCAGACCTTGGCGTCCACCTCCTCGTGGAGCAGGTGCTCGAACTCGCACGCCTTGTCCTCGGCGTTCTCCCCCCGGATGTTGAGGACGTCCATCATGAGCCGCTCCGCCAGCCGGTGGCGGCGGACGGTCCGCTTCCCCTCCTCCTTCCCCTCGGGACGGAGGTAGACCCGGCCGTCGCGGACCTCGACGAAGGCTAGTGAGGCGAGCTCGGCGTAGGCGGGGTCGTCGGCCGCAACCTTGATCTTCTCCACCCCCAGAAAGCCGTGCTTTTCCTCTTCCACCGCCATCCAGAGCGCTTCAAGGATCTCTTCTGCCGTATGGGACAGTTTCATCGTTTCTCTCCTTGCCTTTATTTCGTTATTTTAACTTTCCGAACAGTTTTTTCACCGTCTTGAGCGACTTCGGCTCCGGCGGATTTTCGTAGAAGCACTTCGGACAGCGCACCATCCGACACCCCCCCGGCTTGCCGCACTTGCCGCAGGATCTGATCCCCTCGTCCTCGGGAAACTCGTGTCCGCAGAATCCGCACCGGATCATAGCACCCCCGTGACGAGGATGAGGCGGTTCAGGAGCCAGCCGCTCCCGAAGGCGGCGAAGGAGATGAAGAGGGCGATGACGGTGGCGGTCTTGAGCCCCCGCTCCTTCTTCATCATCAGGAACTGGGCGACGCACGGGACGAAGAGGGTGAGGGTCACCGCCGCCACCACCAGCTGCCGCGGGTTCATGAGCCCCTTGGTCTGCAGGTCGTAGAGGCCGGCGGCGCCGTAGTCGCGGCGGAAGAAGCCGAAGATGAAGGCCACCGCCGACTCCTTGGGAAGCCCGATGGAGGTCATGGCCGGCTCCATCCAGGCGACAAGTTTGTCGAAGAAGTTCGTGATCTTGCCGAGCCAGAGCATTACCGACGCGAAGATGAAGAGAGGGAGGATCTCCATGAAGTACCACTGCATCCGGGTGTAGGTCTTGGTCATGACGTTGGAGAGCTGGGGGAGCCGCATCGGCGGGAGTTCCATGTAGAACATGGGAGTCTCCCCCGGCATGATCCGGGCCGCCAGCAGCCCGATCACGAGAAAGATCACCACGAGGCAGATGCTCCAGACCGCCAGCGCCCCCGGCGCCTTGGAGAGGAGCGCCATGATGACGCCGAGCTGGGCGGAACAGGGAATGGCGAGCGCCAGGAGCACCGTGGCGATGATCCGCTCCCGCACCGTCTCCAGGGTCCGGGTGACCATGGTGGCCATGGTGTCGCAGCCGAAGCCGAGGACCATCGGAATCACGGCGCGGCCGGTGAGGCCGATCTTCTTGAAGAGCCGGTCGACGAGGAGGGCGAGCCGCGGGAAGTAGCCGCTGTCCTCCAGGATCGAGAAGAAGAGGAAGAAGGTGGCGACGATGGGGAGGATGATCCCCACCGCATAGCGGAGCCCCAGGGTAATCACCCCGTACTCCCCGACGAAGAGCTCCTGGATGATCTCCCACGGGATGACCCCCTTCACGAGGTGGGAGACCCAGGGGTTAAAGAGCTCCTCGAAGAGCTTCCCTTCCAGGAAGTCGACGAGGGTCCCGGCCCCGAAGACCCCGACGAACTCGTAGAGACCGTAATAGAGGACGAGCAGAAGAAGCGGCACCCCGGTGATCGGGTTGACCGCCCAGGAGGAGAGACGCTCGCCGAAGGTCGCCCGCCGCCTTGCGGGGATCCTCACGACATCTTCCAGAAGCCCCTTCACGATCGATTTGCGCTCCAGGGAGAGGTCAAGGTGGAACGACTCGCGCCGATCGAAGACCTTCTCCTTCACCCGCTCCAGGATGAGGGGCGCCCGCTCCCCCTCCCGGGCCGTCACGAGCCCCGCAATCTCTTCGTCGCGCTGGAGCAGCAGCAGCGCCAGGGCCTTCCCCGTCAGGGTGTACTCACCGTGGAGCAGAGCCGTGATCTCACCGATATCCCCCTCAAGCCGCCGGCTGTAGCCGAAGACCGCATGGCGCCCGGCGTCATAGGATGCGATCGCCTGGCGGATCTCCGCGAGTCCCCGCTTCTTGGCGGTGGCGGCCCCGATCACCGGGATGCCGAGCTTTTCGACCAGGAGCGGGATGTCGATGGCAAGCCCCATCCGTTCCGCCTCGTCCATGATGTTCACTACGAGGATGACCGGCAGCCCCGCCTCCACGAGCTGGATCGTCATGGTGAGCATCCGCTCCAGGTTGCGGGCGTCCAGGACATGGAGCACCACGTCTGGCTTCTCGGAGAGGAGGATCTCCCGCGCCACCCGCTCTTCCTCGGTGATCGGCAGGATCGAGTACATGCCGGGGGTGTCGATGATCTCGTACGGGCTGCCGTCGATGGTCGCTCCGCCGCGGGAGACCTCCACCGAGGTGCCGGGATAGTTGGAGACCGCCACGTAGGCGCCGGTCAGCGCGTTGAAGAGGACGCTCTTCCCCACGTTGGGATTGCCGACCAAGGCGACCTTCTTCCCCCGGGCGGGATCGCCCGTTCCGTTGCCGTGACAGGAGGGTTTCTTCTTGAACAGGGACATCAGCACTACCTCATTATGTTAGTGAAAATCACTTTCATGATGCGCAACCGAAAAAAGCGCCGCAAATCCGTGGTATCTTTCCCGACGCTTGCGGCGCGTCGTAAGTCCGGTCAACCCCGGCAGCGGGCACAGAGTCCGTAGAGTTCCAGCTTGTGGGTCTTGATCAGGAAACCGTGGGCGGCGGCCACTTCGTTCTGGAGCGTTTCGATCGTCTCGTTCTCGAACTCGATGATGGCGCCGCAGCCGGTGCAGACGAGGTGGTCGTGATGCTCCCCCTCCCCCACGTGATCGTAACGGGTCTGGCCGTCGCCGAACTGCATCTCCCGGGCGATCCCCGACTCGGCGAAGAGCTTGAGGGTCCGGTAGACCGTGGCGTAGCCGATGTTGGGGTGCTTAACCCGGAGCTTCAGGTAGAGCTCCTCGATGCTGAGATGCCGGTCGGAGGAGAGGAACGCCTCGAGAATGATATCCCGCTGGCGGGTCGACTTGAGACCCTGCCTGGCGATGTAGTCATGGAAGATCTTTTTCTTGACCCGCTTCATTCTCGCCCCTTGGGTGAAAGTGATTTTCAAATTAATTTATCGCCTGTCAAAAGTCAATATCATTTTTCAGCTCCGCACGCGTTATCCGGCTTGGAAAAATCGGCCGCCCGGGAGAAAAAACTATTCAACTATTCGGATATTTGATACTCTTGCGGCAGGAGGTGCGACAATGAAAGAATTGCTGCTGATGGTGGGTTTTATCGCCTTCTGGGTCCTCCTCAACCGGGTGATCCTCCCCCGGCTCGGGGTGTCGACCTGAATGGCCGATGGCTGTTCTTCCGGTCGGAAGGACGAGAAGAAGGACCACAACAAAGGGGCGTGATCACGCCCCTTTGCTTTTCTGCTCCTCGACGGCGACCAGGAACCCGTCGGGGTCGAAGCACCAGAATTCCCTGATCCCGTAGGGTTTCATCTCCAGCGGATAGAAGATCTCCAGCTCCTCCTCCATCACCGCCTCGTACGCCCCCACGATGTCGACTACCGACACGTGAATGGTCATGCCGACCCCCTTGGGGAACTCCTCGAACCGCTCGCCGAGCAGCGGGTGGGCCCGGGCTACGGCCTCCTCTTCCACGAAGATGATCTCCCCGCCGTCCCGCTTCAGGGTCAGATGCTCCGGAGCGCCCCGGGCCGTCAGCGCCCGCTCCACAGCAAGCTCAAGGATGCCGGCGTAAAAGGCCTCCGTGGCATCGAGGTCGGCCACCGCCAGCTGGATCGAGAACGAGGGAGCGCTCACCCGTCACATGCCTCCGAACCACTTCATGGTGTAGCGGGAAAGGATGCTCAGATAGTTGGTGAAGATCATGACCCCGACAACGATCAGAAAAAGGCCGGTCACGACCTCCAGGATCCGGATATGCTTCTTGAAACGGTTGAAAAAGAGGAGGAACTGGTGCATGGCCAGGGACGAGAGGAAAAAGGGGATGGCAAGCCCCATGGAATAGACGAAGAGGAGGACGATCCCGTGAAAGATCGTCTCTTCGGTGGCCGCGACCATGAGGATCGTCGCCAGGATCGGGCCGATGCAGGGGGTCCAGCCGGCCGCGAACGCAAGCCCGACGAGGAAACTCCCCAGGTACCCCGCCGGCTTGCGGTGGAGGGTGAACCGCTTTTCGCCAAGGAGCAGATGGATCGGGACGAGCCCCGAGACATGGATCCCGAAGATGACGATCAGCACCCCCCCCACCTTGCGGATGCTCTCCATGTGCTCCTGGAGGAATCCCCCCACAAACGTGGCCGAGGCGCCGAGCAGGACGAACACCACGGTGAACCCGGCGATGAAGAGGAGCGAATGGATCATGGTCTGCTGCCGGACCTTGTGGCTCGGGTGCTCCGCCTGGAGGTCGGCAAAGGAGAGGCCGGTGATGTAGGTGATGTAAGAGGGGATCAGCGGCAGCACGCAGGGGGAGAGGAAGGAGAGGAGCCCCGCGAGAAACGCGCCGAAAATGGTGATGTTGGCTGGTTGCATGGATACCTCGAATCGGTCGGAGCGGACTACTGAGGCTTACTCATGACATCGTTTAGATAGGCAATGACATCGGGCTGGTCCCACTCCATGCCGCCGACGACCTTCTTGAGTATAACACCCCGTTTGTCGATGACAAAAGTTTCGGGGACGCCGGTGATGCCGTACGTCTTCCCCACCCGCTTGTCGGCGTCGGAAAGCGCGGGGAGCGCATACCCGCTCTTGCGGAAGAACTCTTCGATGGCGACCTTACCCCCCTCGTCGATGGAGATGCAGAGCATCCGGAACGGCTTGCCGGCCATGGCGGCGTCAAGCCGCATCAGAGAGGGGATCTCCTCCCGGCAGGGGGGGCACCAGGTGGCCCAGAAGTTGACGAGGACCACCTGCCCCTTCAGGTCGGAGAGCTTCACCAACTCGCCGTTCAGGGTGTTCAGGGTGAAGTCGGGGGCGGGATTCCCCTCGATGGCCGGTTTCTGTTCACGACTGCAGCCAAGAAGCAGCGCCAGGACAATTATCGGGATCATGCGGAAAATCTTCATTCTTTTCATCGTCTTTTCTCCGGGGGGATAATGGTGTATTTCTCCATGCGATAGATCAGGGTGTGGCGGGGGATCCGGAGGAACCGGGCCGCCGAGCTCTGGTTCCAGTTGTTGCGCTCCAGGGCTTCGAGCACGATCTCCCGTTCGAGTTGCTCCAGCGAGTATCCCTCGTCCGGAAGGTTTATGACCGGGCACTCCCGGGGGGCGCTCCGGCCGTGGCGCACCTTCTCCGGCAGGTCCCCGGGGGTGATGGTGTCGCCGTTGCGCATGATGAGCATCCGCTCCACCGTGTTCTCCAGCTCCCGCACGTTTCCCGGCCAGCCGTAGGCGGCCATGGCATCCAGGGTCTGCGGGGCGAAGGTCACCCCTGCCCCGCCATGCTTGGCTAGGAAATGCCGCACCAGCAGCGGGATATCCTCCGCGCGCTCCCGCAGGGGGGGAAGATGGAGCGGGATCACCGAGAGGCGGTAGAAGAGGTCCTCGCGGAACCTCCCCTCCGAGATCGCCTCCTCCAGGTCGGCGTTGGTGGCGGCCACCACCCGCACGTCCAGCTTCTGCACCGCGGTCCCCCCCACCGGTTGCACCTCCTTTTCCTGCAGGGCACGCAGCAGCTTCGACTGTAGCTCCACCGGCAGCTCTCCCACCTCGTCGAGGAAGAGCGTCCCGCCGTCGGCCTGCTGGAACTTCCCGGCCTTGTCCTTCACGGCGCCGGTAAACGCCCCCTTCACGTGGCCGAACAGCTCGCTCTCCAGCAGGTCCCGGGGGATGGCGGCGCAGTTGATGGCGACGAACGGGGCGGAGTGGCGCCCGCTCCGGCCGTGGATCGCCCGGGCCACGAGCTCCTTGCCGGTCCCCGACTCTCCCGTGATGAGGACCGTCGCCTCGGTGTCGGCCACCCGGCCGATGACCCGAAAAACTTCCTCCATCCGCCGCGAGATGCCGACGATGTTCCGGAACGCCTCCCGCTCCGAGAGCTCCTCCTTCAGCCGGCGGTTCTCCCGGGAGAGCCCTTGCATCGCCAGGGCCTTGCGCACCGTCAGCCTCAGGGCATCGCGATTGAACGGCTTGGTGATGAAGTCGTAGGCGCCGAGCTTCATCGCCTCCACCGCCGTCTCCACGGCACCGAAGGCGGTAATGACGATGACGAGCGCATCGGACGCCTTCTCCTTCACCTCCTTGAGGAGCTGGAAACCGCCCATGCCCGGCATCTTGAGATCGGTGATCACGAGCGCCGGTCCCCGCTCCTCGAAGAGCCGGAGCCCCTCCTCGCCGCTGCCGGCGGTGAGCACCTCGTACCCCGCCTCCTGCAGATTGTACTCCAGCACCCGCCGCAACGAGACGTCGTCGTCGACGACCAGGATCCGCTGCGTGTTTCTCTCATCTCCACTCAACGTAAACTCCTTCACAGGGGGAGCCTCACCCGGAATGTCGTACCCTTCCCCGCTTCGCTTTCCACCGCGATGGTGCCGCCGTGGGCCTCCACGATCCGCTGCGTGATGGCGAGCCCGAGACCGGTCCCCCCTTCCTTGGTGGTGAAGAAGGGGGCAAATACCCGCTCCAGGTCGGCGGCCGGAATCCCTTTTCCCGTATCGCTGAATGCGAGCTCCACCCCGGCGGGGGTGTCGCCGCTGGCCGCGACGGGCGTCACCCGCACCGCGACACGCCCCCCGGGGCCGGTGGCCTGGATCCCGTTCAGCAGGAGGTTGAAAAACACCTGCCGGAGCCGCTCTCCGTCACCCGCCACCGGGGGGATGTCGGCCGCCTCCAGTTCGAGCCGCACCTGGCGCCCGGCCGCCTGCCCGCCGAGGAGCGTGACGACTTCCCGAAGCTCGGCGACGAGGTCGCAGGTCTTGCGCTCCACGTCGATGGGGCGGGCGAGCCGGAGAAAATCCTCCACCACCCGGTTCAGCCGGTCGGTCTCCTTGAGGAGGATTTCGAGAAACTCGTATTTTGCCTCCCCCGGCCTGAAGTCGTCCCGGAGGATCTCCGCCGTCCCTCTGATGGAGCCCAGGGGGTTGCGGATCTCGTGGGCAAGCATGGCGGAGAGCTCCCCCACGGCCGACAGGCGCTCGGCACCGCGAAGCTGCTCCTCTATTTCGATGATCAGGTCGGCCTGGCGCTGGAGCGTGCGGTACGACTCCTCCAGCCCCTGCGCCGTCCGCTCCAGCTCCTCGCGGCGCAGTTCCTCCTTCTGGCAGAGAAAACCGGTGACGCCGCCGACCACGTTGTAGAGGAGGATTTCGAGAAATTTCTCCAGTTCCAGCGACGGCTGCACCCCCCACTGGAACAGGACGTGGGGGGCGTAGAGGACGCTGACGATGATGGAGGAGATCAGTCCCCCCCGCAGCCCGAACCAGAACGCCGCCATGATGATCGGAATGTAGTAGAGACGCTGCAGGATGTCGTGAAACGCGGGGAGATGGAGGGGGGTCAGGTAGTGGAAGAGGCTTATCCCGACGATGAAGGAGGAAAGCAGCAGGATGCGTGGCATTCCGGAAGGCTTCATGGGTAAACTATTAATTCATGAGGGGGGATATTGCAAGGACAAACAGAGCGACGGGGCCACGGACGCCGCGCCGGCCGGCGCAGGGGAACGGATATTCCGCCCGGCTCTACAGCCTGCGGCTGACCACGTAATCGGCGAGCTCGACGAGGGCTTGCTTCTCCGGGGAATCGGGGAAGGCCTCCAGGTGGGACTTGCAACGGGCGATGTACCCGGTGGCGACCTCGGTGGTGAACTGGATGCCGCCGTATTTGTGGACGAGGGTGAAGACCGACTCGAAATCCCCCGCTTCCATCGCCTCCTTCTCCACGATGTCGGAAATGGTTTCGCGCTCTTCGTCGGTGCACTTGCGCAGGGTATGGATGAGCGGCAGGGTGATTTTGCCTTCTTCAAGATCGTGGCCGATCTCCTTGCCGAACTGCTCCTCGACGGCGGTGTAATCGAGGGTGTCGTCCATGAGCTGGAAGGCGATCCCCAGGTCCATGCCGTAATCCCGGAGGGCCGCCACCTGCTCGGGGGAGACGCCTCCGAGGATGGCGCCCGCCTCGCTGGCGGCCGACAGGAGAACGGCGGTCTTGCTCTTCACCACCTCGATGTAGCGCTCCTGGGTCATGTCGAGGTCGCTGGTGCAGAGGAGCTGCAGGACCTCTCCCTCGGCGATGATGGTGGTGGCGTTGGACATCACCTTGAGGACCCGCAGATCCCCCGCGTCGACCATGAGGGAGAACGACTTGGAGAAGAGGAAGTCGCCGACGAGGACCGACGCCTCGTTCCCCCAGACCTCGTTGGCCGAGGCGTTGCCGCGCCGGAGCGTGGCGTTGTCGACCACGTCGTCGTGCAGGAGGGTGGCCGTGTGGATGAACTCAATGACGCTCGCCAGCGGCACATGCCGGTCGCCCTGGTAGCCGCACAGCTTCGCCGAAAGGAGGAGCAGCGCCGGACGAATACGCTTCCCGCCGCTGGCAAGGACGTACTCCCCCACCTTGCGGATGAGATAGACATCCGACTCCAGATCCTTTCTGAACTGTAATTCGACGTTTTTCAGATCTTCCCCGACAAGGGCAAGGGCAGCGTGCATCACATATCCTCAGGCAAATTTTCGGCAATACTAAAGGAATATCGCCGCTGTTGTCAAAGCATTTCTCTCCCCGAACCGCGGCAGCACGGCCATTAGGCGGGAAACCTCCCATCGGCGGCTCCCCCCTCCTGCCTTCTCCTCGCCGGCCTCCCTTTGCCCATTGCCAACCCCCATCGCCTGGTTTATAACTTTCCTATGCCCGCCAGGAAACTCCTCATCGTGGTCGCGCTTGCCGCCCTCGTCGCCCTCTTCTTCGCCTCGGGGCTTGGGAAACAGCTCACCGTCGCCTCCCTCAAGGAGCACCGGGAGGTGCTGGTCGCGTTCGCCACGGAGCACCGGCTCGGGGCCGTCGCCCTGTTCCTGGCCGTGTATGTGCTGCAGACCGCCCTCTCGCTCCCCGGCGCGGCGGTCCTCTCCCTGGCGGCCGGGGCGGTTTTCGGCACGCTCGCGGGAACGGTCTACGCGGTGATTGGTGCCACCGCCGGGGCGACCCTCGCCTTCCTCGTGACCCGCTATCTCTTCCACGACGCCGTGCAGCGGAGAGTGGGACCGAGGCTTGCGGCCATCAACCGCGAGCTGGAATCGGCGGGGCTCAATTACCTCCTCTTCCTGCGGCTCGTTCCGATCTTTCCGTTTTTCCTCATCAATCTGGGGGCCGGACTGACGCGCCTGCCGCTGCGGACGTTTTTCATCGGCACCCTGATCGGCATCATCCCCGGTGGATTTGTCTACGTGAACGCCGGGGCGAGCCTCGCCAGCATCGACACACCGGCGGATGTGGCATCACCCCGGGTCCTCGGTTCCTTCGCCCTGCTCGGTCTTTTCTCCCTCATCCCCGTCCTGTACAGGAAACTGAAAAGGAGCGCCTGAATGGCAGCCGCCTTCAAAGATGCACTCCGGGCCGTCGACCCGCGGTACGCCACCTTCGAAAATCTCCGGACCCTCCAGGTGAATCTCGGCAACATCTGCAACCTGAGCTGCACCCACTGCCACGTGAATGCATCGCCCGCCGGCGAGCGGGTCATGGGACGCGAGGTGATGGAGAAAATCATCGCTTTTCTTGCCCGCCGGCCGGGGCTCACCCTCGACATTACCGGCGGCTGCCCGGAGATGCACCCGCTCTTCCGCCACCTGGTGGAGCGGACCGCCGGTCTGGCGGCGCGACGCATCCTCCGGAGTAACCTCGCCGTCATGACCGAAGCGGGCCGGGAGTGGCTCCCCTCCTTCTGCCGGGATCAGGGGCTGGTGATCGTCGCCTCCCTCCCCTGCTACCTCGAAGAGAACGTCGACGCCCAGCGCGGCAGAGGGGTCTTCGCCCGGAGCATCGAGGTCCTCAGGCGTCTGAACGGCCTCGGTTACGGCGACACCCTGGAGCTCGACCTGGTCTACAACCCCGGGGGTGACTTCCTCCCCGGCTCCCAGAACGAGCTGGAGCAGGCATACCGGACCGAGCTCGCAACCCGGTACGGGGTCCGTTTCAACAGCCTGTTCACCATCACCAACGCCCCCATCGGCCGCTTCCGCGACTACCTCGAATCCAGGGGGGCCTACGAGCGCTACCTCACCCTCCTCGCCACCCGCTTCAACCCCGAGGCGGCCCGCGCCATCATGTGCCGCACCCTCGTGAGCGTCGACTGGAAGGGCTTTCTGTACAACTGCGATTTCAACCAGGCGACCGGGCTCCCGATCACGGGAGAATCCGGCGAGATCCTGAAAATCGACGACCTCGAAGAGGCGGCCCGCACCGGGGCGAACCTCTTTCTGTCGCAGCACTGCTACTGTTGCACTGCCGGCGAAGGCTCCAGCTGCACCGGCGCCCTTGCCCGAGACCCTATCCCACTCCAGGAGGACCCATGAACTCACCCGCCCTGTGGCAACGCTACCGCAAGCACCTCTTTCACGACCCCGAAACCGGCCTCATGCTCGATGTCAGCAGGATGAACTTCCCGGACGACTTCCTTGCCCGCATGGAGCCGGCGATGCAACGCGCCCATGGGGAGATGGCGGAGCTGGAGAGGGGGGCTGTCGCCAACCCCGACGAAAACCGGATGGTGGGGCACTACTGGCTGCGCAATCCGTCCCTCGCCCACAACGGAGAGATCGCGGCGGAGATTACGGAAACCATCGCGAAGGTGAAGGAATTCGCCGCCAACGTGCATGCCGGAGCGATCGCGGCGCCTGGGGGAAAGCGGTTTTGCCGGCTGCTGGTGATCGGGATCGGCGGCTCGGCCCTCGGCCCCCAGTTAGTTGCCGACGCCCTCGGCACGACCGACGACCGGATGGAACCGCACTTTTTCGACAACACCGACCCCGACGGCATGGACCGGGTTCTCGCCAGGCTCGGGACGGGGCTCGCCGAAACGTTGACGGTGGTCATCTCGAAGAGCGGCGGGACCAAGGAGACGCGAAACGGCATGCTAGAGGCGCAGGCCGCCTACCGCCGCGCCGGCCTTGACTTCCCCCGCCATGCCGTGGCGGTGACCGGCGCAGGAAGCGAGCTCGACCGGATCGCCACCGGGGAAGGGTGGCTCGCCCGGTTCCCGATGTGGGACTGGGTGGGGGGACGGACGTCGGTGACCTCCGCCGTGGGGCTTCTCCCGGCGGCGCTCCAGGGGATCGACATCGACGGGGTGCTGGAAGGGGCCCGGCGGTGCGACGAGCTCACCCGGCGCAAGAGCACCGCGGAGAACCCGGCGGCGCTCCTGACCCTCATGTGGCACCACGCCACCGAGGGGCGCGGCACCCGCGACATGGTCATCCTCCCCTACAAGGACCGGATGCTCCTCTTCTCCCGCTACCTCCAGCAGCTCGTCATGGAGTCCCTGGGCAAGGAGCTGGACCGCACCGGCGCCGTGGTGAACCAGGGGATCGCGGTGTACGGGAACAAGGGGTCCACCGACCAGCATGCTTACGTCCAGCAGCTGCGGGAGGGGATCAACAATTTCTTCGTGACGTTCATCGAGGTGCTGCGGGACCGGGAGGGGAAATCGCCGGAGGTGGAGCCGGGGATTACGAGCGGGGATTACCTTTCGGGCTTTTTCCTGGGGAGCCGAACGGCGCTCCATGAAAAGGGGCGCGAATCCCTTACCATTACCATTCCCGAGGTTTCCCCCCTTGCGATCGGCGTCCTGATCGCCCTTTTCGAGCGCGCCGTCGGCCTCTACGCATCGCTGATCGGCATCAACGCCTACCACCAGCCGGGGGTCGAGGCGGGGAAGAAGGCGGCGGGAGCGGTCCTGAACCTTCAGGCCGAGGTCCTCACCCACCTGCGCGCGTCGGAAGTGCCGGCCACCGCCGAAGAGGTCGCCGCCGCCATCGGGCGTGGTGCCGACGTGGAGGATGTCTTCCACATCCTGCTCCACGCCGCAGCCAATCCCGACCACGGCGTGCGGATCCTATTCGCCGACCCGGTGTTCCAGAGCCGTTTCACCGTTGGAGGGAACCTGAATCCGTGAGGCCGGAGCTCAAGCGTCCGGCGAAAGATAGGGAAGGAGGAGACGAAGCGTCCCCGAGGTGTCCGGCTTGACCGGGAAGCCGGTCACCGGATTGCTGTCGGCCATGCCGACGGAAAGGATTATGGTTTCGGATTGTCCGGGAGAGAGCATCCGCGGTCCCCACTGCAGAAAGACGACCCGGTTGTTGTCGCTCGCCAGGGGGACCCGGGCGCTCTCTTCGGCAAAGGTACCTATTTTGTTGGAAAAATAGACGAGATCGGGACGCAGTCCCGCCTGCCACTCGATGAAATTCGCAACGCCGCTATAGTCATGCCGCTCGCCAGCGGCGTCATTGCCGTAGTCGAAGTAGCCTGCCCACCCATAGTGCAGGGGATTGATCGTCGCCTCGTGCTTGATAAGTCGGTCCTGAACCCATCCGACGTTGCCGGCGGAAGTGCCGTACTCACCCACCCACGGCTCGTCGCCATAGACGTAATAGTAGCCGGCGGGGATCTGTCCGATGTTGCTGATGGTGATGGCAATGGTCGTGTGGCGGGTTCCCGCCTTGAACGAAGCAATGCGGTCGATCCTGAAGGGAGTGCCGTCGATATCGACTTCGTGGCTGCTGGTGAGAACGAGCTCGTCGCCCGTCTTCTTCCTGACCGAGCTGCCGAGAAAGCGCCAGGTGGATGGGGCAATCGGAATTTCGGGATGGCGCCACGATGCGATCGACTCGTTCACGTTGCACCAGACGTGCTGCCACTCCTTGCCGTTGAAATAGGCCATCCCCGATTCATTCATCGAGGCACGCCGATCGTTCTCCAGATCGAAGGGGAGCCCACCCCCGACGAACAGCCCCTTGGTATCCAGGCCGGCGCTGTCGATGAACCGGCTGAAGCACATCAGGAACGACGTCCCGTCGGCCAGGTACGATCGGACGTAGCCGCTGCCGTCGAACCGGAACCACTCCGCATCCAGACGGGTTATCCCCATCGCGTGGCCCACATCGCCACGCAGGAACTTGAACAGCGGCTGGGCAGGGAGCGCGAGAAGGAGCCGGTCCTCGTCGCCGAAGACAAGGTCGTCTTTAACCTGGAAACCGCCCGCCTTGCCCCGCAGGACGTAGATTCCCTCCAGATGTCCGTAAAAACGGAAATGAACTATTGACAGGAAGAGTCCGGCGAGCAGGATGGCTGCAGTGCAGACCATCAGCCGGCGGCGTTTGAGAAGGAAGGTGAGGACTCTCCGGGGCATTGAAACTCCACCGCCGCAAGGTTCTCCCCAAGGGGGAAGGAGGGATTACCTTATCGGCGCATCGCATGAAAGTGCATCGACTGTTTCGATACCAGCTTCAGGTAGTGTTCGACCGAAACGATCTGAGAATAAATTACCGTTACCACGTAACATCGCGCCACATAATAATTTTTCATGACTGGTGCCACATGCTGAAGACAGGAAACAGCCGGAAGGGAAGGGTTATGTCGGACGGGTGGAAGGGAAATGGAGTTCGGGGGGGAAGGCGGGGTGTTTCATGGGGTTACTGTCGGGAGGATCGGCGGTTCGCCGACCCTCCCGGTGATGCCGGCTCCAGGAGCCTGTCGGACTTAGGGAATCGTAGCGAGAGAATGGCAGATCGAGGACAGATTTTCGGGAATTTGAAGGCGAATAGTGGTTCTATTCGTCAAGAATTCCCAAAATATGGACCGATTTGCCGTTCTCGCAGTAGATTCATTCCTGAGTCCAACAGGCTCCTTGCCGTCATGGAGCCTGCCCGGCGGCGGGAGGCGGTGTGAAGACGCGGGTGCCGAGTTCATTGTCGATCATGAGGAGTCCATAGCCGTTGTCCCCAACGAGCTTCAGCTTCCCGATGATCTCCCGGTCGTTTTCCTCCTCCTCGATCTGCTCGGTGATGAACCACTGGAGGAAAATCTGGGTGGCGTGGTCCTTCCCCTTCACCGCCAGCTCGGTCAACTCATTGATACACTTCGTGATGTACGTTTCGTGTTCGAGGGTCTTCTGGAACATGGCAAGAAGACTCACGAATTCGCTCGGCGGGGCATCCAGGGGGCCGAGCCTCACGTGCTCCCCCTGGCTGTTGATATAATCGTAGAACTTCGTAAAGTGGACCATCTCCTCCTGGTACTGCACCATGAACCAGTTGGCGGCCCCCTTGAGGCCGAGGAAATTGGCATAGGAGGACATGGAGAGATAGAGCTGGGCGGAATAGAGTTCCGTGTTGAGATGCCTGTTCAGGGCAGCGGCCATTTCAGTGCTCAGCATAGATGAGAAGCCTCCTTGGGTTTTATCTTATATTCGGCAGTTGACGGAAGCCCTTTGGAGCGAATTCGGCGTATTTCGTCGCTGCTCTTGGCGAAACGCCAGCGTAACCAGCCGATCCTGTCCGAGCCCGAAGGGCGAGTTGATCGGCTGGAGCAAGCGAGCCTTAGAGCAGCAGAAATAGGCAGTCTGAGCGGAGAAGGGCTTCCGGCAACTGCCATTTTCAGGTTTATCCGAGGATGAACGCCTTGCCGGCCGCCATGACAGCCGCGAGCCTCTCGGCGGACGACGCCTCGCCGTAGAGGCGGACCACCGGCTCGGTCCCCGACTTGCGGAAGAGAAGCCAGCTGCCGTCTTCCAGGATGAACTTGCTTCCGTCGACGGTGACGGTCTCCCTGACCTTCAGGCCGGCGAACTCCCCCGGCGCCTGGCACTGCTTGCCGGCATACCCCGCCTCCAACTCCGGCGAGAGGGTGATGTTCTCACGCCTGGTGACAAACGTGCCGACCTCGCCGTAAAGCCTCTCCAGCAGCCGTTTTACTGGCATCCCCTCCCGCGCCACCATCTCCGCCACCAGGAAGCAGGCGAGGATGCCATCCTTCTCCGGCACATGCCCCTTGATGGTGAGACCGGCGCTCTCCTCGCCGCCGATAATGATGCGGTCCTGGCTGATCAGTTCGCCGATGTACTTGAACCCAACCGGCGTCTCGATCACCTCGATCCCGTGCCTGCGCGCCACCGCATCGACCAGATGGGAGGTGGCGACGCTGCGCGCCACCGCGCCGGTCATCTTCCGGACGCGCACAAGGTAATCGAGCAGAAGGGCGATGATGTAGTTGGGCTCGATGAACGTCCCGTCCTCGTCGACGATGCCGAAGCGGTCGGCGTCACCGTCGGTGGCGATGCCGAGCCTGATCGACGGATCCCCCTTTACCAGATTGATGAAGTCCTGGATGTACTTTTCGGAAGGCTCGGGAGGAAAACCGCCGAAATACGGGTCCCGATGCATGTTCAGGCTCCGGACGGAGACGCTGTGGGCCGCAAGCGGCTCGTCGAGGTAGCCGCGGCCGGTGCCGTAAAGGGCGTTTACAGCCACGGTTCCGAGGCCCGCGATGGCGGCGAAGTCGACCTTCTTCTCCAGTTCGGCGAGATACGCCCCCCGGGGGTCGATCTCCTCCAGCAGGCCGGAGCGGGCCGCCTCGTCCAGCGCAACCTCCCGGTAGCAGACTTCCCCGAGCATCTCGTTGGCACGCCGCTCGATATCCCCCGTCGTCTCGGGGAGGGCCGGCCCGCCCCATGAGGGCGAGAACTTGATCCCGTTGTACTCGGGGGGATTGTGGCTGGCCGTGAAGTTGATCGCCCCGGCGGCACCACGGCGCAAAATCTCGAACGAAACCACCGGCGTCGGGGTGTCCCGCTTGCAGAAATAGGCCTTGATCCCCGAACCGGCGAGGACCCGCGCGGTCTCCTTCGCGAAGCGCTCACCCATGAAGCGGGTATCGTAGGCGACGATGATCCCCTTTTCCCGTTCGCCGATAGCCGTCACGTGGTCGGCAATGGCCTGGGTCACAACCTTCACGTTCTCGAAGGTGAAATCCTCGCAGAGAATACCCCGCCACCCCGAGGTTCCGAAGGCAATCCGATACATAAGTTTCCTCCCCTGATGAATGGCCCCGGCAAGGCGCGAAGGCCCGAATTTGAAGGCAGTGAAAAGCGTAATACAGACCCCCCGGCGAGTCAAGCGCAAGGGGCTTTTGGGGGGATTTTTCCTGTTGACTTTCTTCTTTTGGAATTGCTAGATTTAAAAATACGCGATTTACGGAAAACACAGACGTTAGGAGGTTTCATCATGCAGTGTCAAACCGTTCTTCCTGGTACCGACTGTACCTTCTGGGGAAAACAAGGTTGCATATTCACCGGCGGTTCCTGCCAGGTTGTGATCGAAAACTGCGAGGGGTGCGAGCGTATCGTCGACGGCTCCATCGGCAAGGTCTGCAGCGCCTACCCGGCACCGGACAGGAAGTGGACCGGCGGCATCTGCAACTTCGCCACCCACGTGAAGGTCGAGATCAAGACCGAAGACCTCAAGATCAACCCCCTCAAGGCTTCCAAGAAGGCCTCGGGTGGCGGCGGCAAGAAGAAGTAACCGTCCGCATAGTGCGTCTGGCAAAGGGGAGGACCGGTTCCTCCCCTTTCTTTTTGTGCAGGAGGAGCCCATGCCCTTCGATTACCTTGCCTGCCCCCGCTGCGGGGAGAAAGTGAAAGCTTACCGCAATCCGATCCCCACGGTCGACGTCATCATCGAAACCGATGGGGGGGTCGTGCTCATCGAGCGGAAAAACGAACCGCGCGGATGGGCTCTCCCCGGGGGATTCGTCGATTACGGCGAAACCGTGGAAGCCGCGGCCATCCGCGAGGCCCGGGAGGAAACCTCGCTGGAGGTCTCCAACCTTCGGCTTCTCGGCTGTTATTCCGATCCCTCCCGCGATCCCCGGCAGCACAACATCTCCGTGGTATTCATCGCCACGGCATCCGGTACGCCGACCGCCGCGGACGATGCCGCCAACGCCGTCGTCTTCCCCCGCACCGGCCTTCCCGACCAGCTCTGCTTTGATCATCGCCGCATTCTCGACGACTACCTGAAGGCCGTCTCCCCTTTACCCATCCGCTAGGCCGTTTCCCTCCCGACGGGGTTTCTGGTGCTCGCGGAGGAATCCGGCCACCTCTGAGGCCGGCATGGGTGTGCTGAACAGAAAGCCCTGGACCTCGTCGCACCGGTTCTCCGAGAGGAAGCTGAACTGCCCCTCGGTCTCCACCCCCTCGGCAATGACCTTGAGATTGAGACTGTTCCCCATAGCGATGATCGCCGTGGTGATGGCCGCATCCGCCGAATTCACCTCCACATCCCTCACGAATGACTTGTCGATCTTCAGCGTATTCACCGAGAAGCGTTTCAGGTGGGCAAGGGACGAGTAGCCGGTCCCGAAATCGTCGATCGAAATATGGATCCCGATCTCCTTCAGGGAATTGAGCACGGAGACGGCAAAGTCGGGGTTCTGCATGATGACGCTTTCCGTTATCTCCAGCTCCAGAAGCTCGGCTTCCAGCCCGGTCTCGGCAAGCACCGACGTGATCATATCCAGGAGGTTCTTCTGCTGGAACTGGAATCCGGAGAGGTTGACCGCCACCCGCATCCGCGGCACCCCCTGTTCGAGCCACTCGCGATTCTGCAGGCATGCACTCCGCAGCACCCACTCGCCGATCGGGATGATGAGCCCCGTCTCCTCGGCCAGCGGGATGAACTCTGCCGGCGAAACCAGACCCAGCTGCGGGTGCTTCCAGCGAAGAAGCGCCTCCATGGCGGTAATGGACTTGGTGGCCACATCGACCTTCGGCTGGTAATAGACGCGGAATTCCCCGTGATCCAGCGCCTTGCGAAGACTCGTCTCCAGCAGGAGCCGCTTGTCGGCATTTTCATCCATCTGCGGGGTATAGAACTGGAAGTTGTTCCTCCCCTCCCCCTTGGCATGATACATGGCGATGTCGGCCTTCTTGACGAGGGTATCGATGTTGTCCCCGTCGGAAGGGAAGAGGGTGATGCCGATGCTGGTGGTGATGAAGAGTTCGTAGGTGTCGACCGTAAAAGGAACGGAGAGGGATTTCAGTATCTTGTGAGAGACACGTTTTACGTCCTCGATCGTGTCGATGTTGACGAGCACGATGGTGAATTCATCCCCCCCGATCCGCGCCACGGTATCGACCTCCCGGACGCAGCCGGCGATCCTCTGGGCGACCTTCTGAAGCAGCTTGTCTCCCACGGGGTGACCGAGGGTATCGTTGATGATCTTGAACCGGTCCAGGTCGAGAAAGAGGACCGCAACATGGTGGTGGTACCGGGTGGCGAGGGCCTTGGCCTGCTGGAGCCGGTCGAGGAACAGAATGCGGTTCGGAAGCCCGGTGAGGGTATCGTGATGGGCAAGGCGGTAGAGTTGCTCCTCGGCCTGCTTCCGCTCGGTGATATCGCGACAGATTCCCCAGATGACCGACTGGTCCCCCTCTTCGTTGCCGCAGGTAAGATTCCCCTCGATGACGATCGACCGTCCTCCCCGCGCGACAACTTCGCTCTCGAAGGGGCTGAGCGCATCCCCTGCCGCAGCACGGCGCAGTTCCATGGCGAACTGCTCCTTGCTGTCGGGGTGCACGAGGTCGAAGAACGAAAGGACCTCGATCTCTTCGAGGCCGTAGCCCAGGGTCTTCTGCCAGGCCTCGTTGACGTAAAGGAAGCGCCCTTCGGCGGTAATGCTCATGATCAGGTCGTTGGCCGAGTCGAGAAACGACGCGAGCCGTTCCTCGCTCTCCCTGACGGCATCCGACTCGCGCCGGACCAATGCCATGAAATAGGAGCCGATGACCGCAACCGCGGCATTCAGCAACGCGACCCAGAGCCAGCTCAGAAGGAGATAGAGGGGATCGTGATGGATCTCGGCCGCTACGAATGGCATCGGAACATTCGGGACGAGGGACCAGAATTCCATGATCAGCAGCAGACCGTAGAGAATTCCCCCGATTGCGCCGATCAGCCAGACATCACGCTGCGTATCGATCAGAAACGATGCTTCTATCGTCACGATAAGATAGACCGGCCAGAACCAGCTTGCGGCACCGCCGCTCGAATGGATGAGTACGGTGACGAGCAGCAGGTCGAGGATCACCTGGAGCGGGATAAGGAGGCGGAAATAACGGGAGAGCGTGACGATATTGCGGTGCAGTGCCAGGTTGTAGGTAATGACCGCCACAAGGGAAGCGGCGAGGGTTACCGCTTGGGAATGTGACAAAAATAGTCCAAATCGGCTCAGCGAAAAGAAGCTCGCAGCGACGACACAGTAGATGCCGATGATACAGAGCAGGAGCCAGCGGGTCCTGACCACAAGCCGGATGCGGCCTTTGAGATCTTCGAGTTTTTCGGATTCCCGCGCCTTCATACCCTGTCTGACCAGGGCAATTCGTTGCGTCAGGGCGTCAAACCAGCGTGCCGGCACTTTTGCATTAGAGTTCATGAAAACACTCAGAGCAAATCATGTGCCACCGGTTCCACCGTACACCTCAATTTCCGGAATTGATGGCAAGAGCCCCAGATCGGCGGCGTGGGAGAAGAACAGACGCGCCCCCTCGACATGATGCGGCGTCAGATCATAGGAAATGGTCCGCCAGTAATCCACCAGGCGGGGCTGATCGATCCACGCCCGCTCGGCTGCGCCTTCGGCGATGAGGGGGTACGATTCGTAGGCTAACCGCTTTGCACGGATAAGATCGGCACTGAGCGTGGCGACCTCTGACGGAAATCTGGCGACGGTGTCGCGCCGGACGAGCCACAGGGCGAAGACGAACGGAAGCCCCGTGAAGCGATGCCACAGCTCTCCCAGGTCATAAACCTTGCAGCCTCCATGGGTCAGACTCCCCTTCAGGGCGTTGTCCCCGATCAGCAGCAGTCCCGGAAAACGCTCCAGCGCCGTGGCGATCTCCAGGTGAGTCCGTTCGAACCGGTTGGCAAAGCGATAAAAGGTGGCGAGGATAATCCGCAACAGCGCCACCGAGGTGTCGGACTCCGTAGTCATGCCGATGGTCGCGCCGTCGAGCTCTTCGATGGGGACCGTGGAGAAGAGGAAAACGCTCTTCACGGCGCCGACGGCACTGATGGAGAGGTCGGGAAGGATCAGGTAGCGGTCGGAATGCTTGCCGTATTCGATGGAGGAAGACGGACAGACGTCGATCTCGCCCGTGGCGAGAAGGCGGTTCAGATGGGACGGCACCCCCCGGACGAAACGATAGCCGGAGCAGTCGAAGGAATTCTGGAGTGCCGAGAAAATGGGGGTACAGTTGGCGTATTCGATCTGACCGATGGTAAGTGACATGTGCTCTCCCCCCAGGATATGGAGAAACGTCGGCCCCTGTGATAAGTCCCGTCGCAGGATGCCGACGGAAAAAAACAAAGGCGAGATGCCGATCTCGCCTTTGCTAACCGCGACTTCGTACGGGCCGCCGGCTACTCTTCCTCCTCGGCGACCGACACGTATTCGGCATAATCCTCTGCTGACATGAGAGACTTCAGCTCCTCCGGATCGTTCAGGGAGACTATGGCAATCCACCCGGCGTCGTAGGGGTCGTCATTGATGGTCTCCGGAGAGGACTCAAGCTCGTCATTGACCTCAAGCACCTCTCCGCTGAAAGGCGCGTAGAGTTCGGCAGCCGTTTTGCGCGCCTCCACCGAGCCGAAGGAATCGTCCTGCTCCAGCTCGTCCCCTACAGAAGGGAGCTCCACCGCGCTGATGGTTCCGAGGGTCTCCTGGGCGTAATCGCTGATGCCGATGACGGCCCGGTCTCCCTCGACGCGAACCCAGACATGCTCCTTGCTGTACTTCAACTCCTCGGGGAAATCCATACGTTACTCCAGCACAATCCTCTCCAGGAAACCGGTATCGATGTTTCCTTCCATGAAATCCTTGTTGGCCATGATCCGCTTGTGGAACGGGATCGTCGTCTTGATCCCCTCGATGATGTACTCGTCGAGGGCCCGGGCCATCCGGCGGATCGCATCCTCGCGGGTGTCCGCATGGACGATCAGCTTGGAGACGAGGGAATCGTAGTGCGGAACGACCGAGTACTGGTCGTAGATGAAGGAATCGACCCTTACCCCGAGCCCCCCCGGCGTGTGATAGCCGGTGATCTTCCCCGGCGAGGGGGTAAACTTCACCGGGTCCTCTGCGTTGACCCGGCACTCGATGGAGTGGCCGTGGATCTTGATGTCGCTCTGCTTGTAGCGAAGCTTCAGGCCCGCCGCCGAACGGATCTGCTCGCGGACGATATCGATGCCGGTGACCATCTCGGTGACCGGGTGCTCGACCTGGACCCGGGTGTTCATCTCCATGAAGTAGAAATCGCGGTTCTTGTCGAGGAGGAACTCCACCGTGCCGACGCTGTCGTAGCCCACCGACTTCGCGGCCTTGACCGCGGCGTCCCCCATCGCCTTGCGCAGCTCGGGGGTCATCACGGGGCAGGGCGCCTCCTCGATGATCTTCTGGTGCCGGCGCTGAATGGAGCAGTCGCGCTCGCCGAGATGGATCACGTTGCCGTGTTTGTCGGCCATCACCTGGATCTCGACGTGACGGGGCTGTTCACAGTACTTCTCGATGTAGACCTCGGGGTTGCCGAACCCCGCCTGGGCCTCGGCGCGGGCGGTGGCAAAGGCGTTGGGGAGCGCGGCCGGCGAATGGACGATCTTCATGCCGCGCCCTCCCCCGCCGGCAGTCGCCTTGATGATCACCGGGAAGCCGATCTTCTTGGCGATCTTGATCGCTTCGCTGACGTCGCTGACCCCCTCCTTGGTCCCGGGGAGGATGGGGACCCCTTCCTTGATCACCGCCTGCCGGGCGCTGATCTTGTCTCCCATGACCCGCATGCTCTGGGAGGAAGGACCGATGAACGTGATGCCGCAGTTCTCGCAGATCTCGGCGAATGCGGCATTTTCCGAAAGAAAGCCGTAGCCGGGATGGATCGCCTCGGCATCGGTCAGCTCCGCCGCCGCAATGATGGCGTTGATATTGAGATAGCTTTGCAGGCTGGGCGCCGGACCGATGCAGACGCTTTCGTCCGCCAGCTTCACATGCAGGGACTCCCTGTCGGCGGTGGAGTACACGGCCACCGTCTTGATCCCGAGTTCCTTGCAGGCCCGGATAACCCGCAGGGCAATCTCCCCGCGGTTGGCAATCAATATTTTATGAAACATCGGAATTCTCCGTAAAAGGCTCTTGCAAGACTATTGCGGGTCCAGTCTGCTGTGTTGCCGCTCGCTCGAAAGCTCAACGTACCGACGGGTACGCCTCGCTTCCTCGCTCGCTTGCGCCTTGCATCCCGGCCTCCTCATGACGTTTTGCAAGAGCCTCCGTAAAATTGGTTATTACAGCGGCTCGACGATGAAAAGGGGATCGCCGAACTCCACCGGCTGGGCGTTCTCCTTGCAGATCTGGACGATCTTGCAGCGGAACTCGGCCTCGATCTCGTTCATCAGCTTCATCGCCTCGACGATGCAGAGGACCTGTCCCTTCTCCACCACCTGCCCCACCTCGACGTAGGGAGCCGCATCGGGGGCCGGCGCCCGGTAGAAGGTGCCGACGATCGGGGAGACAATCTCCTTGCCCGCTGCCGCCGGCGCCGCTGCGGGAGCGGCGGCGGCCAGCGGTGCCGCCGCGGCCGGGGGAGCCGGCTGGGCCATGGCAATGACCGGCTGCGGGGCCTGGTACTGCACGATCTGCTGGGAGCCGCGCACGATGCGGATCTTCTCCTCGGCCGCCTCCAGCTCGAATTCCGTGATATCGGTTTCGGTGACCATCTTTATAAGCGATTTGAGATCCTTGATGTCCATTCCGTTTTCTCTCCTTTTTCCGTAATTGTACTGCCCGTCTCGCCCGGTAGCCGGGGAGGCGGAGCAGGCATTACACCGTAATGAGTTCCTTGGGGACCCTTGTCAGGACCCGATAGCCGTCGCCGGTCACGACAACCGTATCCTCGATTCTCACTCCACCCCACCCCGGAATATAGATTCCCGGCTCGATGGTGAAGACCATCCCTTCCTCCGCGACCCCCTCGCCGCGGGGCGACACGACCGGTTTCTCGTGGACGTCAAGTCCCACGCCGTGACCGAGGCCGTGTCCGAAACAGGGACCGTATCCCTTTTCCGCTATGTAATCGCGCGCAAGACGGTCGAGCTCCCGGAATTCGACCCCCGGCCTCACCGCCTCAAGCGCCCGGTCATGGGCATCTTTGACAATTTCGTAAACTTCCCGTTGACGGGGATCGGCCTCCCCGACGGCCACCGTTACGGTTTCGTCGGAATGATATCCGCCATAGACGGCGCCGAAATCTATGGTGACCAGCTCTCCACGCTCGATGACCTTGCCGCTGGCCCTGCCGTGGGGAAGAGCGCCCCGCTCTCCCGATGCGACGATGAAATCGAACGACTTGTCGTCGGCCCCCGCGCGCCGCATGGCGAATTCGAGCTCCAACGCATATTCACGCTCCGTTATCCCCGGCCGAAGCGAGGCAAGGGAGGCCAACAGCGACTCGGAGGCGATCCGTGCGGCATCACCGAGAATCTCCAGCTCCCGGGAATCCTTGACGAGTCTCAGGAGGGAAAGCTCTTCGCCAACCGCCACGAGTTCGACCGCCGGCAGCTTCTCCGCAAGGGCATTCAGCGTCGCAACCGTTGTATGCTCGGCCTCGAAACCGAGCCGACGAAAGCCCTGTTCGGAAACCAGGGAGGCGATACCGTCAAGCTTGGTCCGGTACTCGACCGTCTCAATCCCGACCACCTCCAGGGATGCCTGGGTGGTGTAGCGCGAGTCGGTCAGAAACCAGGCGGCATCCCTGCCGAGGAGGATTGCCCCATCACTGCCGGTAAAGCCCGAGAGATAGCGCACGTTGCTCATGCTAAAAAACACGATGGCATCAACCTCGTGTTTTTCCGCGAATCCTCGGGCCTTGACGAACCTGTCTTTTAGCATGATCACGCCTTTGTGACAATCTCTTTTTCAATGTGACTAAAAAGGGCGCGCAGTCCCAGCAGGTAACTCACCATGCCGAATCCGGCAATCTGACCGACCGCCACCGGTGCGCTGAGGCTCACGTGACGGAACGGTTCGCGGCGATGGATATTGGAGAGATGCACCTCCACCGCCGGGAGGGCGGCGGCCGCAAGGGCATCACGGATTGCAACGCTCGTATGGGTGTAAGCGGCGGGGTTGATCAGGATGCCGTCACAGCTGTCGGCCGCCTCCTGAATCGCATCTATCAGTGCCCCTTCGGAATTCGACTGAAAGAACGCCAGTTCGCACTCCAACTCCTGCGCCAGACGCGAAAGGGCCTCGTTGATGCCATCGAGGGTTACCGTGCCGTAAATGCCCGGCTCCCGTCGGCCAAGCATATTCAGGTTAGGGCCATGCACAACCAGTATTTTCATGGGATGGATCCTCGACAATCGAAATAGAGGAGAGACTGCTCAGGAAAGGCTGTCATGCAAAAGCGGCGCTGCGCGACGCAGAAGATAGCGGCCTTTGCCGCAATTGCCATCGTGGTGGAGGGTCAGGAGCAGGAACAGGTCGTCGTTGATGGTCCGGACGATTATCCGCGTCTGGCCGGTGTTGACCGTCACCTCTTCCATGTCACCGGTGCCGAGCACGTCGACCGTCCGTTTTACTTCTCTTATGACAGTCGCGTACTCAACGGCCATCAGGTGCAGGTCCATGCCGGCATCATCCACCAGGAACTGATCGATGGCGATGCCGTCATACCCCATGATGACCGCCCCAAGCCCCCCGTCGACACTTTCGACGAGCTCCTTCAGCGTTTCCCTGAACGGCATGCGCGAACCCTCCCGACGTTCTCAAGCCACCCCTCCAGCGTGGTCACCACATCTCTTTCGGCAACCTCCGGCAATGGTTCGGCCACAGACCCGGCATCTGCACCAAACGAAAAATCGGACAGCGACGTTTCGGAGAGCGCGTTTTCCCTTGCCCGGGCCTCGTCTTCGTCAATCCGGAGTTTAAGCTCCACGAGCCTGTTTCTCAGCTCAATATTGTCAGGATCGACATCAGAGAGATCCCGATAGATCTTCAGCGCCTTTTTCAGGAACCCCTGGGAGACGTATAATTCGGCGATTGTCGCCGACGCCAGGGGAACGCCACCCTCTTCCGGCGCAGCCGCTTTCTCGCCCGCGGCCGGCGCATCCTCCGCTGTCTCCGTGACCGGCAGCTCCCCGTCAAAGAGCTCGTCCGTCAGCTCCTCGACGATCTCGGCCTCTTCGAGGAGAGACTCGTCCACGACCTCTTCCCCCGTCCCCTCACCGTCGCCGGGGAAAAGTTCGTCATCGGGCTGATATTCCTGATTTGCCGCGAGGGTCAAGGCTTCGAGGGCGACCTTGCTCTCCAGGTCTTCAGGGTTCAGAACGAGGATCGCCTCTAGACTTGCGTGGGCCTTATCGGTCTCGCCGGCATCCAGGTAGAGCTGGCTCAGAAGCTTCTGGGCCATCAGATTGTCGGGGGTCACGCGAACAACCTTCTCGAATGCCTGGCGGCTTTCGGCCTTCTCACCCTTTTCGAAGCAGGCCCTTCCGAGGGCCATATACCCCCCCACATACTCGGGGTGGAGTTCGATCCCCTTGCGGGCGGTGCCGATGGCATCGTCGAGGAGTCCCACCCTGCGATAGAGCTCCGAAAGGGGGGCGAAACAATACGATCCCGCATCCCTGCCGAGGATATCTTCATACCGCTTGATGTCGCTCCAGAACGATTCTGTCTCGTTACCCACGGTCACCTCCCGATGCTGCATATTTCCAGTACCTCGGAAAGGTCGGAAAGCCTTACGATCGCATGATCGCCGACTCCCCGGTTGAGCACGAAATCAAGTCCCCCGTCACGCGATTTCTTGTCCCGCAGCAACGCCTCGCGGTACTCGGCGGCGGAGAATTCCGGAAGTTCCGTCGGCAGCCCCAGAGCCCGGATGAGCGAAACGATGCGCCGGGTGTCCGCCGTCGTCGCCAACCCGCGCGCCTCGGCCACCCTTGCCGCCTGAACCATGCCGATGGCCACGGCCTCCCCGTGGAGAAAACGGGTGTAGCCGGTCAGCGTCTCGACGGCGTGCCCAAGGGTATGGCCGTAGTTGAGAACGGCGCGCAGCCCCGCTTCGCACTCATCCTTCTCCACCACCATGGCCTTGAGCGCCACCGACCTTCCGATGACCCTGACAAGGGGGTCCCGCTCGCGCGCCAGGAGGCGGGTCGCATTGCTCTCGAGAAAGGAAAAGAACTCGGGGTCGAGAACCGCCCCGTACTTCACGACCTCCGCCATCCCCCCGAGGTACTCCCGCTCCGGGAGGGTGGCGAGGGTTTCCACGTCGATGACCACCCCCCGCGGCTGGTAAAAGGCGCCGATCAGATTCTTTCCGCGAGGGTGATTGATCCCGGTTTTCCCGCCGACACTGCTGTCGACCTGGGCCAGGAGCGTGGTCGGCACCTGGACGAACGGAACGCCGCGCAAAAAGGTGGCAGCGGCAAAACCGGCCATATCACCCACCACCCCCCCGCCCAACGCCACAATGAACGCGTCGCGGGTAAGTCCTGCAGCAATGAGCTCATCGTAAATGCCGTTCAGGGTCGCGCTGTTCTTGTACTCCTCGCCGTCGGGGACCTCGATGCGGTAGTGGGTAAAGCCGGCAGCGGCCAGGGCTGTGGCAATGCGGTCATAGTAGAGCGGCCCGACCGTCGTGTTGGTGACGACGGCAGCATGGCGGCCAAGCCCCAGATCACGGCAGATCCTCCCCACGCCATCGAGGATTCCTCCTGCGACGTGGATGTCATAGCTCCTTTTCCCAAGACTGACCCGTAGCGTCTCCACCCTTACCCCTTTGTTTCCAGAAAACGAGCAATTTCGGCCACCACATCTTCCACGCTTTTGCCGGTGGTGTCAATCCTCAAGTCCGCGTCGGCGTACATCGGCTCCCGCTCCGCCAGCATAGCGGCGATCCGCTCGGGCGACCGCCCCTCCCTGAGCAGCGGCCTCTCGGTATCGCTCGCAAGGCGGGCGGCGATCTCCTCGATGCTCGCCGTTAGGTTGACGACGACGCCGGCGGCGTGGAGGAGTTCCCGGTTGACCGGCGAGATCACCGCTCCCCCCCCGGTGGAAACGACGAGTCCGTCGCAGGCGGAAATGCTCCGGATCGCCTCGGTCTCCAGCTGCCGGAAATGCGGTTCGCCGTTTCGGGCGAAGATGTCGTTGATCGAGGCTCCCGCCCGCGAAACGATGAGCGCATCGAGATCGACATAGCGGCTGCCGAGCCGCCTTGCAAGACATTGCCCGACCGTGCTCTTGCCGCTCCCCATGAATCCGGTGAGAATGACGTTCCTCATGCTAGAACGCGCGAAGATACTCAAGGTAGGATTCGTAGTTGCGGCGCACTTCCGCCATGGAATCGCCGCCGAATTTTTCCAGCACCGCGTTGGCGATCTCCACGGCGACCACCGACTCGGCCACCACGGCCGCCGCCGGCACCGCGCAGCAATCCGAACGCTCGACGGTTGCCTCGAACGGCTCCTTGGTCAGCAGATCCACGGACTGAAGCGGCTTGTAGAGGGTCGGGATCGGCTTCATGGCGGCACGGACGACGATCTCTTCCCCGTTGGAAATTCCCCCTTCGATCCCGCCGGCGTTGTTGGTCTTGCGGAAGAACCCCGACGACTCGCCGCGGGCTATCCTGGCCGAGTCGTAATAGATTTCGTCATGGACCTGGGAGCCCGGCCGTCTGGCCGCCTCGAAGCCCATACCGATCTCCACCCCCTTGATTGCCTGGATGCTCATGACCGCCATGGCGAGACGGGCGTCGAGCTTTCGGTCCCACTGCACGTGGCTGCCGAGGCCGACCGGCACCCCCGACACGACGACTTCCACCACCCCGCCGACCGTGTCACCCGCATCCTTTGCTCCGTCGATATAGCGCTTCATCAACTCCTCGGCCTCGGGGTCGAAGGTGAAAAGCTCCGATCCCGCCGCCCGCTCTCTCATCCTCTCCAGCGAAAGCCCCTGGCGGTCGGCCTTGATCCCCCCGACCTCCGACACGAAGCCGGTTACTTCGATGCCGACGGAGGCGAGGAAGGCCTTCGCCACCGCCCCGACTGCCACCCTTGCCGCCGTTTCCCTGGCGCTGGAGCGCTCGAGGATGTTCCGCACATCCCGCTGGTTGTATTTCATGGCACCGGGAAGATCGGCGTGACCCGGCCGCGACCGGGTTACCCGGATCGTTTCGTCGCGATGCCTCTCATGGGGAGACATCTTCTCTTCCCAGTTCAGCCAGTCCCGGTTTCGCACGACGAGTGTCACGGGCGAACCGATCGTCTCCCCCCAGCGGACACCGGAGAGGATCTGCACCTCGTCCCGCTCGATCTTCATCCTCCCGCCGCGGCCGTACCCCTCCTGCCGGCGCGACAGGTCCTTATTGATCATGTCTTCGGAAAGCTTCAGCCCTGCCGGCACTCCCTCGACAATGGCCGTAAGCTGCGGGCCGTGGGATTCGCCCGCGGTAAGATATCTCAGCATATTGTCCTCTTACGTAAAGAAATGCCAGGGCAGCGCCCTGGCATTTCAAAGATGAAGTTTTCCCCCAACTTCAACTGTCAGGAGACAACCTTTGGTGTTATGAAAATGAGCAGTTCCGTCTTGTTTTTCGCCTTCGTGCTTGATTTGAACAGATATCCGAGAAGCGGAATATCCTTAAGGAAGGGCACCCCTTGATCAGCCTCCGTATCACTGTCAACGTAGATTCCGCCGATCACGGTAGTCTCCCCATTCTTTATAAGCAGTTCCGTGGTCGCCTCCTTCTTGTTGATCGGCGGAGGGGATCCCACAGGTGCAGATCCGGCGGAGTTGTTTGAAGCCTTGATTTTCATGGAGACACTGCCATCCGCAGAAATATGCGGAGTCACTTCCAGCGTCAGTGCCGCCTCGACAAACTCGGTCTTGGTCCCTTCGGCAGAAGTAGTCTGGTATGGAATCGATTGCCCTTGAGTAATCTTGGCCGCTTTGTTATTGAGGGTCACGACCTTGGGAGTGGATATGA
>NZ_DAHVYG010000060.1 GCF_027327745.1 Geobacter sp. | reverse complement strand
GAGCTGCTCGGGTACGACAACATCCTCATCCATGAGGGGGACGGCACCCTCGGCTGGCCCGACCACGCCCCCTACGACGCCATCGTCGTCACCGCCGGCGCGCCGCAGGTGCCGAAACCGCTCCTGGAGCAGCTTGCCCTCCGGGGGCGGCTCGTAATCCCGGTGGGACCCACCCCCTACCTGCAGACCCTCGTGCGCGTCCGACGCCTGGGCGAGGACGAGTTCCGCACCGAAGAGCTCTGCGGCGTCCGCTTCGTCCCCCTCATCGGGGCGGAAGGATGGTAATGAGGCAGCAGCCGACCTCGGTGACCTGCGTCCCTGGGGTCGAAAATTGTTGAAATAAACATTGACATACGCTAATAAACGCTATAGCTGACTTGAACAACCAATCAAGAACTCATATTGCAAGGAGGCTTCGTGATTCGTCTATTCTCAATCATCACCATCATATTTGTTATTGCTGCAACGCCTTCTTTTGCCGAGAGGGATCGCTTGTGGGAGGAGCACCACACCGCTGAGTACCGGCATCTTCGCGCCGAAAAGACCCTGCAGCAACTTCTCACGGTTTTCGTTACCCGGCCCGGCGTAACCGTCGACTCCCCCCGCAGGGGACTGCTCCCTGCCATCCACGCTGGGGCCGCCGCATTCACCGAGGCACTTCGCCCAGGCAAGCGCCTGCAGCGATTCACACAAGATTTGAAGCCGTTGCTGACCACCCTCAACGCCGACATGGAGAGCGCAGCCGAAGGGCTGGCCGGGGCCGAAGCGCGCGGTGCGGCCATGGACCGGCTGCTGTCCGGGATTCTTGACGTCGCCAAAGGGGCAAAGATCCACCCCGAAGAAATGGACATAGCCCTTCTCCAGGCAGCTGCGGCAATCCAGGATTCCCTGCAAAGGCCACCAGCAGTCAACGTCCTGTCCCCTGAAGACCGGGAGCTGATATCCCTTCGCCTGCTGACCAGCGTCTCTCAACTCCACAAACGCGCCATCCTTCTGACGGAACCGCTCGATGCCCTGGAAACCCTCGGAACCGAACCGTCGCAGGTGGCAGCCTACACCCAGAGGCTCTCCTGGAGCGGTTCGGCTCTGGCAAGAGAACTCGTGGGGCTCGAAAAAACCCTTTCGGATCCAGACATCCTTGAGGATCTGAATGGCCTCATCATGATTCAGTCTGACGTCGACGCCGCAAACGACATCTTCGCCTTGAAGGTAGGTCTGGAATCATCCTTCCTTGGCAACAGCCTCGACCTGGCGCCGCTCGCCGCAAAGATCTCCTCGATGGGCGGCATCATGTCCGGAATGACGACCAACCTGCTCAGGGAATCCGGTGCAGTCCCCCCCAACTTCCTCATCATCACAGCCTACGACTGGCTCACCCCCTCGACCCCGCTTTCCTACGACCCCGATGCAAGCTTGCCGAACAAACTGGCTCTCCTTGGCGTGCCCCTGCCCCCCCCGCCGGACTTCTCCCTGTTCGCCACCCCCTACCGCGACATTTTCCAACTGCGCTACGATCTTAGCCTCTGCGACCAGATCACGGTCAAAGAATGGCAGGACGCCGAGGAGCAGGCATACGTGCTGAACCGGCATCCCCTTACCGCACCTGAGCGCCTCGCACTGCGCAAGGCCGATGCGGCCCGCCGCCAGGCCGTAATGGCAAGACTCAATGGCCCAACCCCGGAAGAGAAGCACGCGCTCCGCATCCTGCTTCTTGGTTACGCAGGCAAATAGCCATAGCACACCCACGAGGCAAAACCGCACCAGTCCGCCAAGTTGAAATCAGGCGTTCTTCGGCTAATATGGAAGGCATAAGCCCACTGCGACGGGGCATCCGGTCGTTTATTACCCAGCTCGCCTGGAGTTGCCATTTCCATGGACCCGAAGACTCCGACATCCACCACGCGGAACGGGCGGTTGGCTCTTCTTCTGCCGGCGCTGTCGCTACTCTGCGCCCTACTCATCCCCGCATCCGCTCTTCCGGCTGAAGCCCCCTTCCCCCGCGACCCGGCCGACGAGATCCTGCGGCAGATCGGGGTCGACGAGAAGCCGGGCGCCCGGATCCCGCCGGAGCTCGCCTTCACCGATACCGCCGGAAAGACGGTCCGCCTCGGCGACTTCTTCGGCGACGGGCCGGTGATCCTCACCCTCAACTACTACTCGTGCCCCATGCTCTGCCCGACGATCTTCCGCAACCTGGTCGGGACCATGGCGGGGATGAAGGGGCTCTCCCTGGCGAACGATTTCCGGATCGTGACGGTGAGCTTCGACCCCCGGGAGCCCCTCGCCCGCGCCCGGGCCAAGGAGGCCGAGACCCACGCCATGCTCCGGGGGATTCCCGAGCCGGGGCGCCGCTGGACCTTCCTCATCGGCCGGGAACCCGAGATCCGCCGCCTCACGGCAACGGTCGGCTACCGCTACGTGAAGACCGACGCGGTGAACTACGCCCACCCCGCCGTCATCATTGTCCTCACCCCCGATGGCCGAGTGGCGCGCTACCTCTACGGGATCGAGCAGTCCCCCCGGGACCTGAAGCTCGCCCTCATCGAGGCCTCGGACGGAAAGATCGGGGGCTCCCCCCTCATGAACCGGATCATCCTCGCCTGCTACCATTACGACCCGGTCGGGAAGAAGTACGCCCTCCTCGCCTCCCGCGTCATGACCGGCGCCGGTATCGTCACCCTCATCGCCGTCGGGATCCCGCTGGCCATCTTCTGGCGCCGCGAGCGGCACGGCGGAGGAGGGCGATGAGTTCCTTCCCGCTTTTCTCGGGGGAGGCCGCCCGCACCACGGGAGAGGTGGACGCCGTCTTCCTTTTCATCGTCGCCATCGGGCTCTTCTTCTTTTTCCTGACCCAGGGATTCCTGATCTACTTCGCGGTCAGGTACCGCCGGCGCAAGGGGGAACCGGAGGCCGAGACCCCCCAGATCACCGGAAGCGGCATGCTGGAGTTCATCTGGGTGGTGATCCCGTCGCTCCTGATCCTGGCCATCTTCGTGGTCGGCTGGTGGGGGTTCCGTGACCTGGAGCGGCCGCTCCCCGGCGCCATGGAGATCAACGTCACCGCCCGCCAGTGGCTCTGGGAGTTCACCTACCCCGACGGCCGGAAGGTGATCAACGAACTGCGGATCCCGGTGGGAAGGCCGGTGAAGCTGACCATGACCTCCACGGACGTGATCCACGGCTTCTACGTCCCCGACTACCGCCTGAAGCAGGACGTCCTTCCCGGCAGGTACACCTATCTCTGGCTCCAGCCGGAGAAGACCGGAACCTTCGTCATCTTCTGCTCCCAGTACTGCGGGACGGGGCACTCCGCCATGCTGGCGAACCTGGTGGTGGTCACCCCGGAAGAGTTCGCGCGGTGGGAAAAGGGGCCGGCGGAGGCGGCGGGGGGAGAATCCCTCGCCCACCGGGGGGAGGAGCTGGTGGAGAAATCGGGGTGCCTCGCCTGCCACTCCCTCGACGGGAGCCGCAAGGTGGGGCCGACCCTCAAGGGGCTCTTCGGCCACCAGGTGGAGCTCTCGGACGGCTCTAGCGTCGTCGCCGACGAGAACTACCTGAAGGAGTCGATCATCGACCCCGGCGCCAAGATCGTCAAGGGGTTCCCGCCGGTGATGCCGACCTTCAAGGGGACCCTCTCGGACGACGACATCACGGCGGTCATCGCCTATCTGAAGACGCTGAAATGACGGTTCAGCAGACTTAAGGGGAGGAGCAGTAATTCCCCCCTCATGGTTTAAGAGGGGGCCGGGGGGAGTTATTCGCGGAGACCACATGTCCCATACCGACGCCCACGCCATCAACGAAGACCGGGGCTACCTGACCGAACGCGGCTTCCGCTCCTGGGCCTGCACCCTCGACCACAAGCGGATCGGGGTCCTCTACCTCTTCACCACCCTCTTCTTCTTCCTCGCCGGGGGGGTGATCGCGCTCCTCATGCGGCTGGAGCTCCTGACCCCCGGCCCCACCCTCATGAGCGACCACACCTACAACGTCCTCTTCACCCTCCACGGGGCGATCATGATCTTTCTCTTCATCATCCCCGGCATCCCGTCGGGGATGGGGAACTTCTTCATCCCGCTTCTGATCGGCGCCCGCGACGTCGCCTTCCCCCGACTGAACCTCCTCTCCTACTGGATCTTCATCGGCGGGATCGTGGTGATCCTCGCCTCCCTGGTCTCCCCCATGGATACCGGGTGGACCTTCTACACCCCCTACTCCGCCCGGACCGGGGCGGCGGTGGCGACCCTCTCCCTCGGCATCTTCCTCGTCGGGATGTCGTCGATCCTCACCGGGCTGAACTTCATCGTCACCACCCATCGCCTCCGGGCGCCGGGGCTCACCTGGCACCGGCTCCCCCTCTTCATCTGGGCCATGTACGCCACGAGCATCATCCAGGTGATCGCCACGCCGGTGGTGGGAATCACCTTCCTGCTCCTGGCCGCCGAGCGGATCTTCGGGATCGGCTTCTTCGACCCGGCCAAGGGGGGGGACCCCCTCCTCTTCCAGCACTTCTTCTGGTTCTACTCCCACCCGGTGGTCTACGTCATGATCCTCCCCGCCATGGGGGTCATCACCGAGATCATCCCGGTCTTCTCCCGCAAGCCGATCTTCGGCTACCGGGCCATCGCCTACTCGTCGCTGGCCATCGCCTTCATCGGCTTTCTGGTCTGGGGGCACCACATGTTCGTGAGCGGCATGTCGCACGTGGCAGGGGTGATCTTCTCGTTTCTCACCTTCTTCGTGGCGGTGCCGACGGGGGTGAAGGTTTTCAACTGGATCGCCACCCTCTACCGCGGTTCCATCACCTTCGAGTCCCCCATGCTCTACGCCCTCACCTTCATCTTCCTCTTCGTCATCGGCGGGCTCACCGGGCCGTTCCTGGGCGCCCTGGCCACCGACGTCCACCTCCACGACACCTACTTCGTGGTGGCCCACTTCCACTACACCATGATGGGGGGGACGGTGATGGGGCTCTTCGCCGGGCTCCACTACTGGTTTCCGAAGATGACCGGCCGGATGCTGAACGAAACCGTGGCGAAGCTCGCCTGGGCCATCACCTTCGTCGGCTTCAACACCACCTTCTTCGTGATGTTCATCCTGGGGTACCACGGCATGCCGCGCCGCTACGCCGAATACCTCCCCAAGTACCACGCCGACAACGTCTTCGCCACCGTCGGTTCCTGGATCCTTGCGGTCGGGGTGGTGATCATGTTCGCCAATTTCGTCTGGGGAATGTTCTGGGGGGAAAAGGCCAGTGCGAACCCGTGGCGGGGGCTGACCCTGGAATGGCAGACGCCGTCGCCGCCGCCGACGGAGAACTTCGACGAGATCCCGACCGTCACCGACTGGCCCTACGGCTACGGGAAGAAGGCGGTGTGACCATGGGAGGCGTAACGGGAGACAGCCGGGAGGAGCGGGCCTATGCCCTGGAGACGGCCAAGCTCGGCATCTGGTGCTTCCTCGCCACGGAGGTCCTCCTCTTCGGCGGGCTCTTCACCGCCTACACGGTCTTCCGGCTCCGCTACCCCGACCTCTTCCACGCGGAGCACCTGAAGCTGAACCGGCTCCTCGGGGGGACGAACACGGTGATCCTCATCACGAGCAGCCTCACCATGGCCCTGGCGGTGGCGGCGGCGCGGCAGGGGCGAAAGAAGCGGCTCCAGATCTTTCTCCTCTGCACCATCCTCCTCGCCGCCTCCTTCCTCGGGGTGAAGTACCTGGAGTGGAGCGACGATTTCGCCCGCCACCTCTACCCGGGGACGAACCTCTTCTTCTCCCTCTACTTCACCATGGCGGGGCTCCACGCCCTCCACGTGATCGCCGGGATGGGGGTCCTGACCACGCTCCTCGTCATGGCCCGCCGGGGGAAACTGGGGCGCAGCCGCCACACCCCGGTGGAGATCGGCGGGCTTTACTGGCACTTCGTGGACCTGGTCTGGATCTACCTCTTCCCGCTGCTGTATCTCGTGGGGTGACCGATGACCGCGCAGCGCACCTACATCGCCGTCTGGCTCGCGCTCCTCGTCCTGACCGGGATCACCTGGGGGGTCTCCTACCTCGACCTGGGGCTCTGGAACGTGGTGGTGGCCCTCGCCATCGCCTCGCTGAAGGCGTCCCTGGTGGCGCTCTACTTCATGCATCTGCGGAGCGAGGGTCGGCTCGTCTGGGCCTTCGCCCTCTTCCCCCTCGGGTTTCTGGCGCTGATAATCTTCGGGACGCTCTCGGATACGCTGTTTCGGTGAACCGGTCGCTAGCCGCTAGCCGCCAGAGGCTAGCTTTCAGGAGGCACCATGCTCGGCAGAATAACCGTTTCGCTCTTCTTTCTCCTTCTCGTCTGGGGGAACCTGGTGGCGGGGATGAAGGCGGGGCTCGCCTGCCCCGACTGGCCGCTGTGCCAGGGGCGGGTCCTCCCCCCCTTCCGGCTCGACATCTGGATGGAGTTCACCCACCGGGTGATCGCGGCGGTGGCCACCGTTTCGCTCCTGCTGCTGGCAGCCGGGCGGCTGAAAAGCTACCGGGGGCTGGCCCGGGCAGTTCCCCTGGCGGCGGTGGCGATCCTCGCCGCCGAGATCGTCATCGGGGGAATGGTGGTCCTGCTGGAGCTGCCGGCGAACCTGACGACGCTCCACTTCGTCACCGGGACGGCGGTCTTTCTTCTGGCCGCCTACATGGCCCGGTTCGAGGAGAGCGGACGGACGCCGGGGTTCTCGGCCCGGGGGACCGCCGGGCTCACGCTCGCCCTCATCCTCCTCGTGGCCTCCCAGGCGGCGCTTGGCGCCTACGTCCGCCATGCGGGGGCGGGGCTCGCCTGCCCCGACTTTCCGACCTGCGGCGGCGGCTGGCTTCCACCCCTGGTCTCGACCGGGGTCGCCATCCAGGTCTCCCACCGGCTCTTCGCCTGCCTGATCCTGGTCACCCTGGCCCTCTTCTGGGTGGCGACCCGCCTCGACGCGCGGCTTGCCCCCCACCGGCGGGCGGCGCTGGCGCTGCTGCTGCTGGGCGGGGTCCAGGTGGCCCTCGGCGGGGTCGTGGTCCTCTCGGGGCTTTCCTACGTGGCGACGGCATGCCACCTGGCGGTGGCGCTTGTTCTCATGCTCCTCATCGGGCGGATCTGGGCGGCTGAAGTTACGCGGGGAGGAAGCTGATGGCAGACGGTGCGGCAGGTTCAATCGGCGGGATGGCGCCCCGGAGCTCCCGGCGGAAAGGATCGATCCTCGCCGTCGCCAAGCCGGGGATCGTGGCGGCGGTCCTCCTCGAAGGGTTTGCCGGCATGGCGCTCGCCAGCCGCGGCATGCCGGCGGCCGGGCCCCTCCTCGGCTGCCTCACGGCCCTCGCCCTGGCGGCGGGGGGGGCGGCGATGCTCAACGCCTCCCTGGAGGCGGAGCGGGACGCCCGGATGGAGCGCCTCGCCCGCCGGACGGCGCTCCTCGGCCAAATCGGCACGGGGCGGGTACGGGCCGCGGCCCTCGGCCTCATGGCCGGCGGGCTCGGGGTGGCGCTGGCACGGCTTCCGCTTGCCGCCGGGCTCCTCATCGCCCTGGCGGCGGCATCCTACATCTTCCTCTACACCCTCTGGCTCAAGGGGCGCTCCCCCTACGGGGCGATACCGGGGGGAATCCCGGGGGCGCTTCCGGCGCTTGTCGGTTACCGCGCCGCCGCTCCGGCCTGGGGAGTGGACGGCGTGATCCTCTTCATCGTCATGCTCCTCTGGCAGCCCCCCCACTTCTGGGCCCTGGCCCTCGCCTACCGCGACGACTACCGCCGGGCCGGCATCCCGGTGCTCCCGGTGGCCCGCGGCATCCCCTACACGAAAGCGCTCCTCCTGCTATACGCCACCGCCCTTCTCCCCGCCTCCCTCGCCCTCTGGCTCTTCGGCCCCTGCTCGGGGCGCTTCGCCGAGGCGGCCCTTCTCCTCGGCGGCGGGTTTCTCGCCAGCCTCTGGTGGAACATGGTACGGCGGGAGCGCTACGGACGGGCCTTCGCCGCCTCCGTCGCCTACCTCCTCCTGCTGCTGGCGGCGGTAGCCGCAGATATGATCGTGCCGCTTCCGTGACGGCCTTATACAGTAACTCCCCCCTACCCCCCTCTTAAGCCAAGAGGGGGAAAGTACTACTCCTCCCCTTAACTTAAGGGGAGGCTGGGAGGGGTTATGGAGTCTGCCGGATAGTTGCATTTCAAAATCGCGAGGCCGCTGTCATGGAGATCGCCCCGACCCCCGAATGGGAAGAACTACGCGACGCGCTCCTGCGCGAGGGGGGAACCACCCTGCTGCTGGGAGCGACCGACTCCGGCAAGTCGACCCTGGTCCGCTGGCTTGTCGGCTCCCTGGCCGCCGCCGGCACGGCGGTCGCCCTGGTCGATGCCGACGTGGGGCAGTCGGCCCTCTGCCTGCCGGGAACCGTGGGGATGGCGCTCTTCCGCACTCCCCACGACGTGGCGGAGTACCGCTGCGGGGAGTTCTCCTTCCTCGGCTCCGCCAACGCCGCCAGGATCATCCCGGCGCTTGCCGGAGCCACCGGGCGGCTCGCGGCCCGGGCCCGTCACGAGGCGCCAGCGCTCATCATCGACACGACCGGCCTGATCGACGGCATCCCGGGGGTAGCCCTCAAGGTCGGCAAGATCAGGGAAACCCGCCCCGACCGGGTGGTCGCCATCCAGCATGAAGGGGAGTGCGAGCCGATCCTCTCCCACCTGGGGAGCACCGGGGTGTTTCGGCTCCTTCCCTCCCCCCACGTCACGAGGCGAAGCCCCGAGGCCCGGGCCCGGCGCCGCCGGATGCGCCTGGCCGCCTATTTTGCCCGGGCCCCCCTGACCGAAGCCCTGATCCATGCTGGCGGCGCGGAATTCTTCCGCCTGGGCCGCCGGGTCGACCTCCCCCAGGGACCGCCCTCCCGGGGAGCGGTCATCGGTCTCAACCGGGGGGACGTGACCCTGGCCCTCGGTATCGTCACCGAAGCGGACGGGGAGAGCGTCGCCTTCAGCTCTCACCTCGTCTCACCCCGGGAGGTGAACGGGGTGGTGTTCGGCGATATCACCCTGACCGACGAAGTCGACTGACCGGTCACGGTATCGAGGATAAGACCGCCATGGAGCTCGGGATCGGCTGCTGCGGCTTCCCGGTGGCCCGGGAGCGCTATGTCTCAGAGTTCGACGTCGTGGAGATCCAGCAGACCTTCTACCACCCTCCCCGCGTCGAGACCGCCCGGAAATGGCGGGCAACCGTCCCCCCCGGCTTCGAATTCACCGTCAAGGCGTGGCAGCTGATCACCCATTCCCCCGAAAGCCCCACCTACCGGCGGCTAAAACGGGAGATCCCGCCGGCGGAGCGGGAGCGCTACGGCCTCTTCCGTCCCACCGACGAGGTGTTTGCCGCCTGGGACGAAACGCGGCGGATCGCCGGGGCCCTCGCCGCCTGCCTGGTCCTCTTCCAGTCCCCGCCCCGCTTCACCCCCACCGCCGAACACCTGAACAACATGCGCCGCTTCTTCTCTTCAATCGACCGCGCCGGCCTCCTCCTGGCCTGGGAACCGCGGGGCGACTGGCCGGCGGAAACGGTGCGGGGGCTCTGCGGAGAGTTGGAACTCATCCACTGCGTCGACCCGTTCCGCAACGATCCCCTCGCCGGAACACCCCTCTACCTGCGGCTCCACGGCAGAGACGGCTACCGCTACCGGTACACCGACGAAGAACTGGCCGCCCTGCTCCGCCGCTTGGCCGGGTGGGGACGTCCCGCCTACGTCATGTTCAACAACGTCTTCATGTACGACGACGCCCGCCGGTTCGCCCGGATGGCCCGGGGGGGTACTGAATGGGGAAGAACTGGCGAGAGGGCAGAAGATTAATGCCAATCAAGTTCCTTAATGAGTCTTTGCGCCGGAATTAACCTGTCCCGGGATCGGGAATGGGATTATAATTGTAATAGGCGAAGAACTTGCCGGGAGGTGAATGACAATGTTGGAAAGATGCTGTAACAGCATGACCCACTACGAGCACATGTGCTCGCTGACCCTGAACGGATGCGCCATTGAGCGGGCTAATCTGCCGAGTCAGTTTGAGTGTGCTCCGTGTGAAGACAAGTCGCATAACCATAGAAGGATCTGCACACCCAGTCTGATCGGAACGTAAGCAAGTTGCAGTTGCTTCTACCCGGAAATGAGGTCAATCGAGCTTTTCCGGGTGTTTTTTTGCCCCGGTTGCAGGCGACAGTGCGTCTTCACTCCACCTCCAGCTCCTTCACCCGCAGCTCTTCCCCGGCGGTAACCCGCACCCCGTAGGCGCCGCAGGAGGGGCAGGGGTCGAAGTAGGTCTTGAGCGGAAAGGTGGCGCGGCAGGCGGGGCACTCTCCCCGCCCCGGCACCCGTTCGATGGCGAGGCGGGCACCCTCCAGGAGGGTATCCCGGATGCACGCCTCGAAGCAGAACTCCACCGCCTCGGGGACCACGCCGGAGAGCTCCCCGATCTCCAGGGTCACGGCGAGGACCCGTCGCCCCTCCGCGTTCTTCTCGCATATCTCGACCACGCTCTGGGTTATGGACATCTCGTGCACGAAGGCCTCCGGTCGAGCGGCTAGCCGCTGTTTTTTCACGAATGATAGCAGAGTTTCACCGGCAAAGGGAAGCCGCCGGTCCCCTTTCGGGGGACATTCGCCTTGTCTCCCCCGGGGGGGTCGTGTATAATTCCGCGGTATTTTGAACCGTTTGCACGAGGCCCCCATGACCCTCAACTCCAAGCTGGTGGCGATCATGCTGTCGCTGCTCGTCATCGCCGTCACCACCCTCTTCTTTCTCAACCAGTACAGCCAGAACGAATTGGTCCGCGAGATCCAGGACAGCTCGACGGTGGTCTCCAAGGCGATCCAGATGAGCATTCAGGACCTTACCTCCGAGTACGAGTCCGACAGCTCCCGCCTCACCGACTACATGAAGGAGGCAAGGGTCAAGGGGGTCAACGAGATCAACATCATCAGCAACGAGGGGGAAATCATCGACTCCTCGGACCCGGCGAAGATCGGCAAGAAGAAGGAGCTGAAGAAGCTGGTGACGGGACTCCGGGCCTCCCCCGGCACCAAGGGGGGGAGCGGGTCGGTCCGCCCTTACAACCTGGTGGTGCCGGTCATCGTCGGCGACGAGCACCTGGGGTACGTGCAGATCAACCTCCTGCTGGACAACATCCGGACTATTCAGCACGAGAACCTCGTCAACCGGGTGGTGGCAACCTCCCTCGTCTTTTTCTTCGGCATCACCCTGACGATCTTCCTCGCCAAGCGCTACACGTCGCCCATCAACAACCTGGCGGACGGCGTCAGGCGGGTGGCCGACGGTGACCTCTCCGTCACCTTCCCGGTGCAGAGCAAGGATGAGATCGGCGAACTGGGGCACAACTTCAACGAGATGGTGGCCAAGCTGCGGGAGCGGGAGTCGCTGGAAAAGCGACTCTACGAAGCGGAGCACCTCTCGAAGGTGGGGCAGCTCGCCTCTGGCATCGCCCACGAGATCCGCAACCCCCTGAACTACATCAGCCTCGCCATCGATCACCTGAAGAGCGAATTCCTCGCCGCCTGCCCCGGGAGGCAGGACCAGTTCATCCCCCTGGCCGACAAGATCAAGGAGGAGGTTAGACGCGCCAACTACATGGTGGTCAACTTCATGAACTACGGCCGTCCCTTGAAGCTCAGGATCACTGAGCTCTCTTACCGGGAGCTGATCGAGAAGGCGCTGCCGGTGCTCCACGACAAGCTGACCGAGCAGCGGGTGACGGTGACCACGGAGCTGGCGCCCGACCTTCCCCCCATGCGGGCCGACGGGGAGATGCTGCGCAACTGCATCTTCAATTTCGTCACCAACGCCGCCCAGGCGATGCCCAACGGCGGGACCGTCACCCTCGGCGCCACCTTCGACCCGCGCAAAGACGCCTTCCTGCTTACCTTCGCCGATCAGGGAAGCGGGATCCGCGAGGAGGACATCGCCAAGATCTTCCAGCCGTGGTTCACCACCAAGGAAGCGGGAATCGGGCTCGGGCTGGCGATCACCGAGCGGATCGTCCGGGAGCACGGCGGCGAGATCCGCGTGACAAGCGGAAACGGCATCGGGACGACGTTCACGGTGGTGCTGCCGGCACGGCCGAAGGAGAGCGAATGACAGGGACCATTCTCATAGTTGACGACGAGCGGAGCCAGCGGGAGATCCTCCAGACGATCCTGGAGGGTGAGGGACACCGGACCGTGGCGGTCCCCGGCGCCCGGGAGGCGCGGGAAAAGCTCGAACGGCAGGCGTTCGACATTATCCTCACCGACCTGAAGATGCAGGGGATGTCGGGAATGGAGCTCCTGGAGAAGGTCCTTTCCGACGACCCCCAGCAGTGCATCATCATGATGACCGCCCACGGCACCGTCGACTCGGCGGTGGAGGCGATGAAGCTCGGCGCCTTCGACTATCTGGAGAAGCCGCTGGAGCGGGACAACCTCCTCCTCACCCTGCGCCGGGCCCTGGAGCGGGTCCGTCTCGTGAAGGAGAACCGGGCCCTCCACCGGAAGCTGGAAGAAACGCACGGGATCCCCAACATCATCGGCGTGCATCCGAAGATGCGGGAGGTCTACCGCGTCATCACCAAGATCGCCCCCACCAGCTCCACGGTCCTCATCTACGGCGAATCGGGCACCGGCAAGGAGCTGGTGGCCCGCGCCATCCACGACGGGAGCCCGCGCAAGGAAATGCCGTTTTTCGCCATCAACTGCGCCGCCATCCCCGAGACCCTCATGGAGAGCGAGCTCTTCGGCCACGAAAAGGGGGCCTTCACCGGCGCCAGCAGCCGGGAGATCGGCATCTTCGAGGCGGCCGACGGCGGCACCGTCTTTCTCGACGAGATCGGCGAGATGAGCGTGGCGATGCAGGCGAAGCTCCTGCGCGCCATCCAGACCAAGGAGATCCGCCGGGTGGGTGGAAAGGTGAACGTTCCGGTGGATGTCCGGATCATCTCCGCCACGAACCGGGAGCTGGAGGCGGAGATCAGGAAGGGAGCATTCCGGGAGGACCTCTTCTACCGGCTCAACGTCATCCGGATCAACCTCCCTCCCCTGCGGGAACGGGGAAGCGACATCGCCACCCTGGCCGATTTCTTCGTCCGCAAGTACAGCGCCCAGTCCGGCATCGAGGTGAAGGGGATCTCCCGCCCGGCCTTGAAGCTGATTATGAACTACAGCTGGCCGGGAAACGTCCGGCAGCTGGAATCGGTCATCGAGCGGGGAGTCCTCATGGCCGAAAGCGACCAGATCGAACCGTCGGACCTCCCGATCGAGGTGACGGAGGGGCTTTCCCGGGCCGGGTGGGTCCCCTTCGAACTTCCCGCCGACGGGATCCAGTTCGAGGAGTTGGAGAGGAACCTCATCATCAAGGCGATGGAACGGGCCGACTGGGTCATCGCCAAGGCGGCGCCACTGCTCGGCATGAGTTACAAGACCCTCCAGTACCGCCTGGAGAAATTCAACATCGAGAAACCGGGCTAAATGCCAAGGGGTAAAGGGGAAACGCATTCCAAGGTCCTTGACGCGTACCTCTTTCACGGTAGCCTTTAATCTTTAGCTTTTAGTCTTAAGTCTTTAGGCGGAGGTTTTCCATGGACTTCACCCGCAGCATTCACCGCTTCACCGTTCTCCCGACGCTGAGCGGCGAACTGGCCCCCCTGCAGAAACTCGCCTACAATCTCTGGTGGACCTGGGACCCCGAAGGGGTCGAGCTTTTCAAACGGCTCGACATCGACCTCTGGCAGCAGACCCGTCACAACCCGGTGGAGATGCTCGGCATCCTCCAGCAGACGACGCTGGAGAAGCTGGTGGCCGACGAGGGGTTCATGGCGCAGCTCGCCCGGGTCGACGAGAAGTTCCGTGACTACATGGGGGCCAGGACCTGGTTCGATCGGGCCTGCGACGGCGGTAAGCGGATGATCACCGCCTACTTCTCCATGGAGTTCGGCCTCCACGAGTCGCTCCCCACCTACTCCGGCGGCCTCGGCATCCTGGCCGGCGACCACCTGAAATCGGCCAGCGATCTCGGCATCCCGCTGGTGGGGGTCGGCCTCCTCTACCGCCAGGGGTACTTCCGCCAGTACCTCAACATCGAGGGGTGGCAGCAGGAGCTCTACCCCGAGAACGACTTCTACAACCTGCCGCTGCGCCTGGAACGGGACGAGACCGGGGAGCCGGTGGCGGTGGTCCTCGACATGGCGGGGCGGACCGTGACGGCCCATGTCTGGCGCGTCCAGGTGGGGCGGGTTCCCCTCTACCTCCTCGACACCAACGTGGACGAGAATGCCCCGGAGGACCGGGAAATCACCGCCCAGCTCTACGGCGGCGACCAGGAGATGCGGATCCGCCAGGAGATCCTCCTCGGCGTCGGCGGCATCCGGGCCCTCCACCAGCTCGGCATTACCCCCAACGTCTGCCACATGAACGAGGGACACGCGGCGTTCCTCGCCCTGGAGCGGACCCGGCTCCTGATGGAGGAGCACGGCCTGCGCTTCACCGAGGCGATGGAGGCGGTGCGGGCGGGGAACATCTTCACCACCCACACCCCGGTGGATGCCGGCATCGACCATTTCCCCCCCGATCTCCTGGAGCGGTACCTCGGGCGCCACTACCGCTCCCTCGGCCTCTCCCGGGAGGAGTTCCTGGGGCTGGGACGGATCAACCCGCGCAATCCCCACGAGATGTTCTGCATGGCGGTCCTCGCCCTGAAGCTCGCCAATCACGCCAACGGCGTCAGCCAGCTCCACGGGGAGGTCTCGCGCCGGATGTGGAAAAACCTCTGGCCCGAGCTCCCCGACGAGCATATCCCGATCACCTCGGTCACCAACGGCGTCCACACCAAGACCTGGTTCTCCATGGAAATGGTCGGCCTCCTCACCCGCTACCTGGGGTTCCGGTGGCGCGATGACCCCACCGACCCGGTCCTCTGGAAGCGGGTCGCCAACATACCCGATTCGGAGCTCTGGCGCACCCACGAGCGGTGCCGCGAGCGGCTCGTCCTCTTCGCCCGCCGCCGCCTGAAAGATCACCTGAGGCAGGTGGGGGCCACCGCCAAGGAGATCGCCGCGGCCGAGGAGGTCCTGGACCCGGAGGCCCTCACCATCGGTTTTGCCCGGCGCTTTGCCACCTACAAGCGGGGGACCCTCCTCTTCCGGGATCTGGGGCGGCTCGAAAAGCTCCTCGGCAACAGCGAGCGGCCGGTGCAGATCATCTTCGCCGGCAAGGCCCACCCCCACGACGTGGAGGGGAAGGAGCTGATCCGCGAGATCTTCCAGCATTCCATCGGCGAGAGGTTCCGGGGAAAGATCGTCTTTATCGAGGATTACGACATGGCGGTGGCGCGGCACCTGGTCCAGGGGGTGGACGTCTGGCTCAACACCCCGCGGCGCCCCCTGGAGGCGAGCGGCACGAGCGGCATGAAGGTCGCCTTCAACGGCGGGCTCAACATGAGCGTCCTGGACGGCTGGTGGCCCGAGGGGTACCGGGGAAACAACGGCTGGGCCATCGGCAAGGGGGAGGTCTACGACGACGTCGACTACCAGAACGAGGTGGAGAGCCGCGCCATCTACGACCTCCTGGAGAAGGAGGTCATCCCCCTCTTCTACGACCGGGGGACCGACGACATCCCCCGCGGCTGGCTCTCCTGCATCAAGGCAAGCCTCCAGACCCTCTGCCCCGTCTTCAGCACCGAGCGGATGGTGCGGGAGTATACCCAGCTCTTCTATCTCCCGGCCTACAGCCAGTGGGAGAAGCTCTCCGGCGACCGGCTCTCTCTCGCCGTCGATCTGGCGAGGTGGAAGGGGGAGATGCACCAGGGGTGGAGCCAGGTCCGGGTCACCCGCCTGGATGCGGGGGCCACCGCCGAGGTCCCCCTGGGGGCCGTCATCCCGGTGACGGCGGAAGTCTCCCTCGGCGACATCCCCCCCGATCAGGTGGCCGTCGAACTCTATTGCGGCGTCCTCGACTCCCGGGGGAACATCATGGGGGGCGAGCTCCTCCCCCTCTCCCACGGCGGCGCGGCCGGCGACGGGCTCCACCGCTTCGCAGGGGAGATCGAGCCCCGCTTCTGCGGCAGGCACGGCTTCATGGTGCGGGTCATGCCGCGGCACCCGCAGCTCGGGCCGGTCTACGAGCAGGGGCTCCTCGCCTGGGGGTAGAGGGGGCCCCGAGCCCCGGTTTCTTCAAGTTTTCCCCGATCCGGCCGATACGTATGACATGATCGTCACGCAGGAAATAGCCCGGATCGCCCAGGCGCTCCTCAAGGACTCCGCCACCTCCCTCGTGGAGGCCACCCGGCACTCCCTCACCCCCCTCAACCTGACCCCGGGGCAGGTTGTCCAGGGGGAGGTGCTGGCGAGCCTCCCCCAGAGCCGCTATCTCGTCCGGGTCGCCAACGAGCTCCTCAAGATGGAGCTCCCCCTCAACCTCCAGCCGGGGCAGACGGTGGAGCTCACCTACGTCACCGACGAGCCCCGCGTCGTCTTCGCCCTGTCGAAATCGGCCAACTCCGGCGTCCCGGTCCAGATCAGCGACACGGGGCGCTGGCTCAACACCCTCGCCAGGGAGGGAAGCACCCCCTCTGCCGCCCCCCTCCCGCGACCCTCACTCATCCTTCCGGCCCCCCCGGACGACCCGGCGACCCTGGCCGAGGGGCTCAGGAACGCCCTCTCCCGGAGCGGAACCTTCTACGAATCCCATCTTGCCGGCTGGATGCGGGGGAACCTCCCGCTGACGGAACTCCTGAAGGAGCCCCAGGGGAGCCTCTCGCCCCTCGCCACGCACCTGCCGCAGACGGCGGCACCCCAGCCACCGGCCTCGCCGCCTCCAGGAGGAGTGGAGCCCCAGACGATCCCGATCATCAGAGAGCAGCTTGCCGTTCTCACCACCGGAGTCTTCAGCTGGCTCGGCCAAGTCTGGCCCGGTCAGGATATGGAGTGGAAGGTGCAGGAGCGGGAGGCGGAAGGGGGAGCGGGGGGGCGGAACTGGCAGACCGAGGTGCGGATCGCCTTTCCCCGTCTCGGCGAGGTCCGGGCAACCCTCACCCTGGCGGGGGAAGGGGTCGCCGTCACCCTGGTGGCCACCGAGGAACAGACGGTTACCCTGCTGTCGGGGGGAGCGGAGCGGCTGCGGGAGAACATGGAAGGGGCCGGGATCACCCTCTCCGGCCTGGCGGTGCGGCATGCAGGATCGTGAACGGGACCGGAAAGCGGTCGCCCTCACCTACAAGGAGGGACAGTACGCCCCGCGGGTGGTGGCGAAGGGGTACGGCGTCACCGCCGAGGCGATCATCGCCTGCGCCCGGGAGGCGGGGGTCTACGTTCACCACTCCCCCGAGCTGGTGAGCCAGTTGATGCAGGTGGACCTCGACGGGGAGATCCCGCCGGCACTCTACCGGGCGGTGGCCGAACTCCTCGCCTGGCTCCACTGGCTGGAGCATCTGGAGGAAGAGGGGTAACGGCCGGCATTTGGGGTTGAAGATCGGGGCAAAACGGGCTATCCTTCCAGGCCATTCACCACACGGGCAGGAAGAATACACCCATGAGCCTGATACGGACGATTATCCTCGGCATCGCGGCATTGGCCCTCGGTGCCTGCACGACCATGGTCCCCCGGGAGAAGCTCCCCTACCCCCTCACCAACGAGACCTTCGGCGATCCGACGAAGGTGGTGACCATCCCGCTGCCGGTCATCGCCACGAGCCCCAACGAGGGGGCCACCGTCGGGGCGCTCTCGGCGTTTCTCCTCCACAACGCCAGGGACGAGGTGAGCACCCTCCTCGCCCCCCAGATCAACTACAACCAGAACTTCGGCACCACCTTCACCCTCTACGGCGCATTCTTCCCCCGCCCCGACCGGAACTGGGAGCTAAACCTCTCGAAATCGACCAAGGTCAACGAGGCGTACGAGTTCCGGATCCGGGACAAGAGCCTCCTGGAAGGGAAGCTGGAGACCAACGCCTACCTCTTCCGGATCAGCGACGGCTCGGCCCGGTTCTTCGGGTTCCAGTCCGACAGCCTCAAGACCAATGAGACCAACTATGCCGACCAGGAGGTGGGGTTCACCGCCAGCGTCGGCTACGACATCGCCGATAACCTCCAGCTCGTGGTCGGCGAGCGGGTCCGCAAGGTCTGGATCAGGCCCGGCGCCGTCAAGAATCTTCCCTTCATCCACGACCGCTTCACCGCCGCGGAAATCCCGGGGATCGACGGCTTCGTCGCCCACGCCCAGAAGATCGCCCTCGTCTACAGCACCCTCGACTCCCGCGACATGCCGACCAAGGGGCTTTACGCCAGGGCCGCCATCGAGGGGAGCGCCAAGCTCCTCGGCAGCGATGCCGGCTACCGCCACTACGAAGCGGAAACCAAGGGGTACTTCCCCCTGGCCGACGCCCGCTACATCTCCGTCGTGCGGCTCGCCTACAACCAGACCTTGGGAAGCGACGTCCCGTTCCTGGAGCGGAGCATCCTCGGGGGCGAGAACACCCTCCGGGGGTACGGCCGCAACCGCTTCATCGACTCCAGCTACCTGCTCTGCAACCTGGAGGAGCGGATCCGGCTCTTCCGCTGGAGCGTCTTCGACGTCAACACCGACTGGGAGATCGCCCCCTTCCTCGACCTCGGCGCCGTCATGGAGTCCCTGGACAAGGCGAAGGCGAAGAGCTTCGAGTTCAACCCCGGCATCGGCTTCCGGGCGGTCGTGCGCCCCAACATCGTCGGCCGGGTCGACCTCGGCGTCGGGAAGGATGGGCCGGCGGTCTTCGTCGGGCTCGGTTACCCCTTCTAGAGGCTGCTGAAAAACTACTGCGGGGCCGGTCTGCGGTGTTGCCGCTCGCTCAAAAACTCAACGTACCTACGGGTACGCCTCGCTTTTTCGCTCGCTTGCGCCGAGCATCCCGGCCTCCTCGCTACGTTTTTCAACAGCCTGGGACCCCGCCGTCAGCGCGCTCCCCTGCCGCGTCCCGCGCCGGGCCAGCTCCCCGTCGATGGCGCCGAGCACCTCCCCCTTGCGTAGCGACCAGCGGGGTGCCACGAGCTGGCCGGGGGGGGCATCCCCCACGAGGCGGTGGATGACGATCCGCGGATCGAGGCGCTCCAGGAAGTCGCAGACGAGCCCCACGTAGTCGTCCCGCCCCAGGCAGCGCACCTCCCCCCGCCGGTACATCTCCTCAAGCTGTGTCCCCTTCATCACGTGGAGCTGGTGGAGCTTCACCCCGGCAACCCCGAGGCGGTTCAGGATGGGGGCCGTGGCCAGCATCTCCTCCCGGCTCTCCCCCGGCAATCCCAGGATGATATGGGCACAGACCCGGATTCCCGCCCCGGTGCAGCGGCGCACCGCCTCCTCAAAGGCAGCGAAGTCGTGCCCCCGGTTGATGAGCGCCAGGGTCCGGTCGAGGGGGGACTGGAGCCCGAGTTCGAGCCAGAAATAGGTCGTGCGGGCGCATTCGGCCAGAAGCTCTACGACGGGGGGAGGAAGGCAGTCGGGGCGGGTGCCGACGATGAGCCCTGCGATGCCGGGGACGGCAAGGGCTTCGTCGTAAAGCGCCCGAAGCCGTTCGGGGGGGGCGTAGGTGTTGGAGTAGGCCTGGAAATAGGCGAGAAACTTCGCGGCGCCGTAACGGCGGGCGAGGAACTCCCTGCCGTGGCAGAGCTGGTCGGAAACGGAGAGCTCCGGCCGGATGCCGAAGGAGCCGGACCCCTTGCCGCCGCAGAAGATGCACCCTCCGGTGCCGCGGCTGCCGTCGCGGTTGGGGCAGGTGAAGCCGGCATCGACGGAAACCCGCTGCACGCGGCAGCCGAATTCGCGGCGCAGCTCTTCGGAAAAGGCGCGGTAGCGCCGCCGGCACTCCGTCACCGCACGACCTCGAAGAGCTTTCGCCGGTCGTCCCAGGTATACCCCTTGCCGCTCCAGATGGTCTCGATGGTCTTCCAGCCGAGGCCGAGCCCCTTCATCTCCTCGGTCAGGTAGTAGGCGGGCATGATCTCGTTGTCGTCGATCCTGTGATCGCCGTTCGTATCGGCCCAGTGGATGCCGGCAACGGTCAGGAGCTTCCCGCCGCCGATCGTCTCCCGGCGGGTGACGCCGCCGTCGCGCAGGACCAGTTCCCCATCGAAGGTGACGCGCCCCCCCAGCGGGGTATCCCGCGGGACCTGGAGGGTATAGGAGATGGTAACCGGCCCGGCGCCGCCGGGGATGAGCCACTTCACCCCGTACTCCCCCACTTCCCCGGTGATCGGCGGCTTGGCGCCCAGTAAACGCCAACCGGCGGGAAACCGCTCCTTGACGATGAAGCCGGAGGTATCCCCCTCTCCGCGGGCGATCTTCACCTGCACCGGCACGACTTGCGCCGGCGCGCCGAAGGGAGTGAGAAACCTGCGGGCGGAAGGGTGCGGCGCCGCCCGGCGGGAGAGGAGAATGCCGGCGGCGGCAGCGGCGGCCACCAGGAACAGGAGGATGGCGACCCACCACCGGCGTTTTCGCAACGCCGTCGGCGCCGGCGGGGGCTCGGCGGGGACCCCTTCGGCAGGGGCTTCCCGCCTCAGGATCTCCTCGACGGCAACCTCCAGGGCCGTCGCCAGCTTCTCGGCGTTCTCCCGCTTGATGGTAGGGTAGCGGTTGTTCTCCCACCGGGAGATGGTATCGGTGGTCACCCCCACCACACTTGCCACGTAGAGCTGGGTCAGCTTTTTCGCTTCGCGGATCCTCTTTATGGTCGAGCCGTCGATGGCGACGATGGGGGTGGTGGTTTCCATAACGTCCAATTGTAACAGGTTTTCGCCGCCGGACGGAAGCGATTTGCACCTCAGGGGAAGAAGGCAAGAAATTTGCAATCGACCCTTGTCGTTCGCACGCACCTCCATCCGTTTGTCGAAAGGAGCCTCCCATGCAGATCAGAATTCTCGCCGCCGCAGCGGCGCTCCTCCTCGTTGCGGGACACGCCCTCGCCATCGAGAAGATCACCTTCCCCACCCGGATCGGCACCGTGGTCTTCCCCCACAAGAAGCACCAGGAGGCCCTCGGCCAGTGCCGCGGCTGCCACGAAAAGGGGCCGGGAAGGATCGAGGGGTTCGACAAGGTGCTCGCCCACGGCAAGGGGTGCAAGGGGTGCCACGAGGAGCTGAAGATGGGGCCGACCCGCTGCAACGGCTGCCACAACCGAAAATAACCTCCCGATATCACGGCCATGTCGGGTGCTTCCGGACCCGACATCGGGTCGAATCCCGATAGATGTCGATACCCCGCCCCGGATGCACCCCGCTACAATGGGACCATGCGATTTCGCACAACCCACGGAAAAAGGAGATGCACCATGAACAAGCTGATTGCGACGCTGGCCCTCACCCTCATCGCCGCCGGCACGGCCCTGGCGGCCGACACCATGACCTTCCCGGCAAAGAACGGCACCGTGACCTTCGAGCACAAGCTGCACCAGCAGCGTGTGGGCGACTGCAAGACCTGTCACGAGAAGGGTCCCGGAAAGATCGAGGGGTTCGGCAAGGATTGGGCGCACAAGACGTGCAAGGGGTGTCACGAGCAGAAGAAGGCCGGCCCCACCAAGTGCGGGGAGTGCCACAAGAAGTAACCGCCGGCGGCAACCGGCAGGAGAGAGGGGCGGAGCGATCCGCCCCTTTTTCGTTGCCACCCCGCCCTCCTCTCCGGTATCCTCGACCGGATGAAACAGTACTTCTCAGAGCAGGCAATCCTCGCCATGCGGGAGGCGATCCGCGACGCCGGCGGAAACGAGGTCTTCTTCCTCGGCCGCACCGACGAGAACCGGATCGTGGTGGAGACGGAACCCCTCGCCCGGGGGAACCGGGATGCCGTGGCCGCCATCATGATCGCCACGAGCTTCGGCGACGTGGTGATCCACAACCACCCCTCCGGTACCCTCACCCCTTCCCAGGCCGACATCGAAATAGCCTCCCTCCTCGGCAACCAGGGGGTCGGTTTCTACATCGTCGACAACGCCGTAGAGCAGTGCTACCAGGCGGTGGCCCCCTTCACCCGGAAAGAGGTGGAACGGCTCTCCTTCCCGGAGATCGAGCGGATGTTCGCCCGCGGCGGCGTCTTTGCCGAGAACCTCCCCGGCTACGAGTTCCGCGACGAGCAGCTCCGGATGGCCTTCGCCGTTACCGAGGCGTTCAACGACAACCGGGTGGCGGTGATCGAGGCGGGGACCGGCACCGGGAAATCCCTCGCCTACCTGGTCCCCGCGGCCCTCTGGGCCATCCGCAACAAGGAGCGGGTGGTGGTCTCCACCAACACCATCAACCTCCAGGAACAGCTCACCCGGAAAGACATCCCGTTCCTCCGGGAGCACGGCGGCCTCAACTTCCGGGCGGTGCTCGTCAAGGGGCGGGGCAACTATCTCTGCCTCCGCAAGCTCGAAGGGGTGAAGAGCGAGCCCTCCCTCTTCGCCGGCGACCCCGCCGCCGGGGAGCTGGCGGCCATCGTCGCCTGGAGCGCCCGGACCAGCGAGGGGTGCAAGAGCGACCTCTCCTTCATCCCGAAGGAAGAGAGCTGGGACGAGGTGGCGTGCGAGGCCGACCAGTGCGGCCGGGTGAAATGCCCCTTCTACACGCGCTGCTTCTTCTACACCGCCCGCCGGCAGGCGGCCAGTGCCGACCTCCTGGTGGTAAACCACTCCCTCCTCATGGCCGACGTGGCCCTGCGCCGGGAGACCGGCTACGGCTCCACCGCCATCCTCCCCCCCTTCGAGCGGCTGATCTTCGACGAGGGGCATCACCTGGAGGACGTGGCCACCGGGCACCTCTCCTCCCAGATCTCCCGCCAGGGGCTGCAGAAGCTCCTCGGCAAGCTGCAGAACCCGCGCAAGCCCCAGCGGGGACTCCTCCCCCAGCTCTCGGCCCAGCTCGCCCGGGAGGTTCCCGAGGTCTTCGACGACCTCTACCGGGAGCTGGCCGAACTTCTGGAAGGTAAGCTCCTCCCCCGCCGCCAGACCCTGGTCGACGCCGCCACCCGGGCCCTAGACGCCGTGGGGCTCGCCCTCCTCACCCATCTGAAGGGGGAACCGGGTGGGGAAAGGAAGCTGCGGGTCACCCCGGCACTCCACAACTCGAAGCTCTGGCGCGAGGTGGAGGACGAGGCCCGGGAGCTGGCGGCGGAGATCAACGGTTACGTGAAGGAAGTGAAGGAATTCCTCAAGGGGTGCGGCCGGCTTCCCGAGCGAACCCAGGAGAAGCTCGCCGGGAACCTCATCGACCTGAAGGGGATCGCCGGGCGGCTGGAGGCGAGCGCGGCAGACCTCCTCGCCTTCATCTCCCGCGACGATGAGGTCTGCCGCTGGTTCGAGGTGAAGAAGGGGGCAAAGGGAATAACCGTACGGCTCTGCTCCTCCCCCCTGGAGGTGGCGCAGTCCCTCAAGGCGACGGTCATCGACGCCTTCCGGACGGTGGTGGTCACCTCGGCCACCCTGGCGGTGGGGGAATCGTTCGACTTCCTGAAGCGGCGGACCGGCATCGGCCTGGTGAACCGGGAGCGGGTGACGGAGCTCCTCCTCGCCTCCCCCTTCGACTACGAACACCAGGCCTTCGTCGGCATCCCGTCCGACCTCCCCGAACCGGTAGCGCGGGGCTTCGGCGAAGCCCTCGAAGTGGTTCTCCACCGGGGGCTCGCCATCTCAGAGGGGCATGCCTTCGTCCTCTTCACCTCCTACGACCTCCTGACGCGTCTCTACGGCCGGATGGCCGAGACCATGAAGCGGCGCGGCCTCACCCCCCTGCGCCAGGGGGAGGTGAACCGCCACCACCTCCTCTCCCGCTTCCGGAGGGAGAAAAACGCCGTCCTCTTCGGCACCGACTCCTTCTGGGAGGGGGTCGACGTCCAGGGGAAGGCGCTGGAGCTCGTGGCGATCACGCGGCTTCCCTTCCGGGTGCCGACGGAGCCGATCCTGGAGGCGCGGGCCGAACACATCGCGGAGCGGGGGGGGGATCCGTTCATGGAGTACACGGTCCCCCAGGCGGTGATCAAGTTCAAGCAGGGATTCGGGAGGCTGATTCGGAGCCGGGAGGACCGGGGGGCGGTCCTGATCCTCGACAGCCGGGTCCTCACCAAGAACTACGGCAGGTTCTTCCTCCGCTCGCTGCCGCCGGTGAAGCTGGTCAGCGGCCCGAGCGACGAGGTTTTCGACGAGATGGAGCGGTTTTTCACCCCTTCTCTTTCATCAGCCGCTTCGCCGCGTGGTTGAAACACTGGAAATAGCAGAGGTAGGAGAGAAGGAAGAGGGAGAGGATCATGAACTGCACCGGCGCCGCCCCCGGGGCACGGAGGGTGAAGACCACGAAGAAGATGAAGATCGCCCCCTTGACGATGTCGCTGAAGACCCGCTTGCGGCGCAGGGCGTTCTGTTCGTCGGCGGTAAGGGTCGATGCGGCTGATGCCACCTCCCGCTCCGCATCCGAGGTGGCGAACCTGTAGATGGGATAGAAGAGGGCGAGCTGGATCACCACCACCCGGACGATGCTCCCCAGCACCGAGGCGGAAGGGACCCTGATGAGAAAGAGGTAGGCCGATCCGGCAAGCAGGATCAGGAGAAAGAGCTGAACGACCGCATGGATCACCGTGAGTCTCCGCAACCGGGTAAAATCAAACGCCTGGGCCATTGCAACCTCGCTATTCGGGATGATCGCCGCGCTTCGCGGATTTAGTATACCTTACCAGATAAAATAACGTTTTACAACCATGAGGTGCCCGGGAGCCACCGGTCACGAAAAAGGGTGGGGGGATGCCAAGAAAACGGCATCCCCCCACCCTTTTCGACGCTGGAGCGGTACCCGCCCCGTGCTCCCGCCGGAAGCCCGGGGCGCGTCAGGCAATGCTTACTCGTTCCACCCTTCGGGATGAAGCTCCCCGATCTGTTCCCAGTGCTCCGGCGAGCGCCAGAGGCTGGAGGTGATCAGCTGGCGCATATGGAGAAACTCCTGGGGGAGGCGGTCGTAGAGCTTGACGAACAGCTCCTCGTGGGAGATGAGCTCGTTCTGCCAGACATCGCGGTCGACGGAGGTCAGCTCGTTGAACTTCTCGCGGGTCATCTCCAGCCCGTCCCAATCCATGTCCTCGTAGCGCGGCATCCACCCCAGCGGCGACTCGACCGCCGCGGCCTTGCCGTGGACCCTTTCGACGATCCACTTGAGGACCCGCATGTTGTCGCCGTAGCCGGGCCAGATGAACTTGCCGCTGGCGTCCTTGCGGAACCAGTTGACGCTGAAGATGCGCGGCGGCTTGGCGATGGAACGGCCGAACTGCAGCCAGTGGCCGAAATAGTCCGCCATGTGGTAGCCGCAGAAGGGGAGCATGGCAAAGGGGTCGCGGCGGACGTTGCCGGTGGCGCCGACCGCCGCGGCGGTGGTCTCCGAGCCGAGGGTGGAGGCGAGATAGACGCCGAAGTTCCAGTTGAAGGCCTGGTAGACGAGCGGCACGGTGTCCTTGCGGCGCCCGCCGAAGATGAAGGCGCTCATCGGCACCCCTTTGGGGTTTTCCCAGTCGGGATCGATGGAGGGGCACTGGGAGGCGGGCGACGTGAAGCGGGCATTGGGATGGGCGGCCGGGCGGCCACACCCCGGGGTCCACTCGTTCCCCTGCCAGTCGGTGAGCCTGGCCGGCGGCTCGTCGGTCATCCCTTCCCACCAGATATCGCAATCCTCGGTCAGCGCCACGTTGGTGAAGATGGTGTTGGCGGCGCAGGACGCCATGGCGTTGGGGTTGGTCTTGACGTTGGTGCCGGGGGCGACGCCGAAGTAGCCGTACTCGGGGTTGATGGCGTAGACCTGACCGTCGGGACCGGGCTTGATCCAGGCAATGTCGTCACCCAGGGTGGTGACCTTCCATCCCTTGTCCTGCAGCGGCTTGGGCGGGATCAGCATGGCGAAGTTGGTCTTGCCGCAGGCGCTCGGGAAGGCGGCGCCGACATAGGTCTTCTCGCCGTCAGGGGACTGGACGCCGAGGATCAGCATATGCTCGGCCAGCCACCCCTCGTCCTTCCCCTGCTTGGAGGCGATGCGCAGGGCGAGGCACTTCTTGCCGAGGAGGGCGTTGCCGCCGTAGCCCGAACCAAAGGACCAGATGGCGCGCTCCTCGGGGAAGTGGACGATGTATTTCTCCTTGTTGCACGGCCAGGGGACATCCTTCTGACCCGGCTCCAGGGGAGCGCCCACCGAGTGGAGGCACGGCACGAACTCGCCGTCGCCGAGAACGTCAAGGACCTGCTTTCCCATGCGGGTCATGATCTTCATATTGACGGCCACGTAGGGGGAGTCGGAGATCTCCACGCCGATCTTGGCGATGGGCGAGCCAAGGGGGCCCATGCTGAAGGGGATGATGTACATGGTCCGCCCCTTCATGCACCCCTTGAACAGACCGTGGAGCTTCTCCTTCATCTCCTTCGGGGGCATCCAGTTGTTGGTCGGGCCGGCATCCTGCTTGGAGAAGCTGCAGATGAAGGTGCGGTCTTCCACCCGCGCCACGTCGATCGGATCGGACCAGGCCAGATAGCTGTTGGGGCGCTTCTCCGGATTGAGCTTGCAGAAGGTGCCGCTTTTGACCAGCAGATTGCAGAGCTCGTCGTACTCTTCCTGGGAGCCGTCGCACCAGTGGATCCGGTCCGGCTCGCACAGGATCGTGACTTCTTCGACCCACTTCAGCAGTTTTTCATTCTTGGGAACTTCGTAACTCATGCCCCTTCTCCCTCCTCCCAGCTTTATTATGTGTTTTTGCACAACTACTGCCGTTGCGGAGCCCGACAATGACACTTCCGGAGGTCCGCCTGAAAACCCTGTTTTTGTAAACGGATTTATTATCACAAAAAAATATCAAGTGCCAGTAAAAATAATAAGGAATGATAAAATGTTAGGCCGCACGAACCGGATTCTATGCAATCACAGGATTGACAGGGAACTCCCGGTTGTTACAATTGGGGGCATTTGGTTCTGAAGGAGGGATTAACAATGACAAGAACACCCCAGGTCGACCAGGAGGCGTGCATCAGCTGCGGACTCTGCGTATCGACCTGCCCCGGAGTATTCAAATTCAACGAGAGTGGCAAATCGGAGGTCTACGATGCGGCGGGCGCCACCGAGCGGGAGATCCAGCAGGCCATCGACGGCTGCCCGGTCCAGGCCATAAGCTGGAAGGAGTGAGCCGGTCCGCACCGCCCCCCCCCAGGAGGAGGTATCAACCATGCAACGCTGGCGCTGCACGATCTGCCAATACGAGTATGACCCGACGGAGGGGGACCCGGAAAACGGCGTGCCCCCCGGCACGCCGTTCGAGGAACTGCCCGACGGATGGGTATGTCCGATCTGCGGGGCGGGAAAGGAACTCTTCGAACCGGTCTGACCGGCGTTGAGACCGTCATCCCGACGGATGCGGGCATCTCCCGGGAGAGCCTGCATCCTGCTATTCCTTTTTGTCGGCAGCCTTGATGATGTCGATCGTCGGCTTCCCCTGCACCATCCGCACCCTCCAGACGAGCCCGCAGGATCCACACTCCTTGACCGGAGACTCCTCGGCAGTAAACCCCTCCGAATGCATATCAATCTCCACCGATGTCCTGCTGCCGCACTCCGGACACTTCATACCTTACCCTCCCCTTGTTCGCCGGAACCGGACGCGAAGAGCGACCCGGTCGGGTTTGAAATAATAATTGGCAATGCTCGGTTACTACAGACACGACCGGGAGACGGCGCGCCCTGAGAGCCATCTTCATGGAGCCCGCGACAGGCGGCCCCGGAATCGAACTGATTGGAGAAGTATAGCATCAATTGCGAAAAAAGCAGGCCTCGCCCCGCGGGGATCGTCGCTCAGGCCGGAAGCATCCCGAGGCACCCATCCACAACCGACAGGAATTCCTCAAGATCCTGCCGCTGCATGTCCCCCATGTGAGGGATGCGGAAGGTCTTACCCTTGATCTTCCCATAGCCGTCATCGAAGGCGTATCCCCGCTCGGCGAGCATTTTCTTGAGGACAGCAAGGTCCGTGCCACGTGAATTGACAGCACAGGTCAGGGTGACGGAGCGGTACGGCTCGGCCGCGAAGAAACCATACCCCCGCTCGGCAACCCACCCCCGGACGAAGGAGGCCATCTCCCGGTGCCGGGCCCAGCGCTGCTCCAGCCCCTCGGCAAACATCCTTTCGAGCTGCCGGTCGAGGGCATAGATCTGCGAAATGCAGGGGGTGGACGGGGTATTGTTCTTGGCATCGTTTGCCTCGAACTCCACAAAATCGAAGTAGTAGCCGCGCCCCTCCACCGTTCGCGCCCGGGCCAGGGCCTTTTCGCTGGCCGTGAAGACGGCGAGCCCCGGCGGCAGGGCAAAGGCCTTCTGGACGCCGAAAATGCAGCAGTCGATACCGAGCTCGTCCACCGGGATATTCAGGGCACTCATGGAGGAGACGGTGTCGATGATGGAGACCACTTCGGGGTACTTCCGGAGCACCGCGGCAATCTCCGGCAGTGGAGACATGACTCCGGTGGAGGTCTCGTTGTGGATAAGGGTCATGCTGTCGTACTTCCCCGTGGCAAGGGCACGATCCACCACCTCGGCGGTGATCGGCTCGCCCCACTCCACCTTCACCGCGTCGGCCTCCTTGCCGCAGCGCTTCGTGACATCGTGCCACTTGTCGGAAAAAGCGCCGTTGCAGAAGTTGACGCACCGGCTGCCGACCAGGTTCCTCACCGCCCCCTCCATGACGCCGAAGGCGCTGGAAGTGGCGAGAAAAACCCGCGAATCGGTGGCGAGGAGCTTCTTGAGCCCCGCGGTCACCCGTCCGTGAAGCGCGGCATACTCGGGCATCCGGTGTCCGATCATCGGGGTCGCCATAGCCTGGAGGATTTCGGGGTGCACCTCCACTGGCCCCGGAATGAAGAGTTTTTTTGTCATGAGTATCGTCTCCTCGCTCATTAGAGTCAAAAACAGGCCGGAGCCGAAACAAGCGGACAACCCAGCCGCAGAGCGGCTCCGGCGGCCTTTGGAGGCTAGCAGAAGAGCTACCGGCTTGTCAAGTCGGGAGGTGCCCCGGACAAACCGTATTTTAACGACACTTCATGAAACAGCGCTCCGCGGTTACCCTTTCCACGGAATGCTTTTTCTCGGCGAAAGTCTTTTTGAATTGACACGAGAGCCGGGCAAGTAGTAATGATACGTGGTTTAAATGTGCCGGTGTTTACATTTCCCCCGGCGGCAAAGCAAAAAGGTGTTTTATCTGAGGAGGACGTATGACGTTACGCAAGACAGCAGGCTATCTCTGGAACCCGATCAGCATGGTGGGGCTCCTCCTTGCCTTCGTGGCAACGGGGCTCATCGTCGCATTCCTCGCCATGGAAATGATCACCGGTATCGAGCACCCCTACATCGGACTTCTGGTATACTTCGCCTTCCCGGGGATGCTCATCTTCGGTCTGCTTCTCGTGCCGGTGGGGGCCTGGAGGGTCCGCCAGCAGCGGCGCACCACCACCCCGGAGGAGATCCCACCCTACCCCCGGCTCGATTTCAACGATCCCCACAAGCGGCACCTCTTCATCTTCTTCGTGCTCGCCAGCGTCATCTTCGTCCTGATCGTTTCCATCGCCTCCATCCTCGGCTTCGAGTTCACCGAATCGACCACCTTCTGCGGCGAGCTCTGCCACACGGTCATGACCCCGGAGCACACCGCGTGGTCGAACTCCCCCCACGCCCGGGTCAAATGCGTCGAATGCCATGTGGGCCCCGGCGCCAAGTGGTACGTGAAGGCGAAGATCTCCGGTCTGCGCCAGGTCTGGGCGGTTGCCACCCACAGCTATCCGACCCCCATCGAGACCCCCATTGAAAACCTCCGCCCCGCCCGTGACACCTGCGAGCACTGCCACTGGCCCGAGAAGTTCTACGCCGGCCGCCAGAAGGTCTTCTATCACTACGCCCCGAACAAGGAGAACACCCCGCGCGAGATCAACATGCTGATCAACATCGGCGGCGCCCCGAAATCTCCCCATGCCAAGGGTATTCACTGGCACATCGGCACCGAGGTCTACTACATCGCCAGCGATAAGAAACGCCTCGAGATACCCTATATCGCCGTCAAGCAGAAGGACGGTTCCTTCATGGAGTTCATGAGCACCGAGAAGCCCATGACCAAGGAGCAGATCGCCACGGCCAAGAAACGGCTCATGGACTGCACCGACTGCCACAACCGACCGACCCATATCTACAAGTCACCCGGCCAGGAGATGGACGAAGGGTTTGCCTCCGGCAAGATCGATCCGGCTCTTCCCTATCTGAAGAAAGTAGCCGTGGAGATTCTTGAGAAACCGTACAAGTTACAGGCAGAAGCGAAAGAAGCCATCGCCGCCGGCATCCCCGACTACTACGCCAAGAACTATCCCGAGGTGGCCAGGCAGAAGGCTGCGGCCGTCAACCAGGCGGTCCAGTACGTGCAGGGTGTCTACAGCCGCAACTTCTTCCCCGAAATGAAGGTATCCTGGAACACCTACCCGAACCACATCGGCCACTTCTACACCCCGGGGTGCTTCCGCTGCCACGACGGCAAGCACAAGGCCTCCAACGGCGAAGTGATCTCCAAGGATTGCAACATGTGCCACACCGTCATCGGCCAGAAGCAGGAGAACATCCCCGCCGGCAAGGTGGTGAATCAGTTCGTCCACCCGGTTGACATCGGTGACGAAATCGTCAAGACCAACTGCAGCGACTGCCACTCCGCGGGAGGCGAGGATATTCCGGGGGGCGGGAAGCTCTGACCTTCCGGACGCACCGCAGTCGACAAAACGAAAGAACCCCGGGGGAATTCCCCCGGGGTTCTTTCGTTTCGCCATGGCGCCCTTAGCGGCTAGAGCTCTTCGGCACCCTCATCTTCCTCCCCTTCGGCCGTCTCGTCGGCGTCGAAATCGCCGTCGAGAACCCGATCCAGAAACTTCCGGTTGGCATCAATCACCTTCCGGATCTCCCTGCTCAGCTCGTCCAGCCCATTTCCCTCTTCGCTCATCCGCCTTTGCCCCCCCGCTTTCTCTCGATTCCCGATCTGTACAGCGCCTCGTACTGTCCGGCGGCGCTACGCCAGGAAACGTCCTTCTGCATGGCGCGCCGCACGATTTTGCGCCACCCCCCCGGGTCGCGGTACACGGCCAGGGCCCGCTGAACCGCATCCCAGCAGGCATCGGGGACAAAGTCGGCAAAGCAGAACCCGTTCCCCTCCCGGGGATCGCCGGTGGCGTCGATCACCGTATCGGCGAGTCCGCCGGTGTGCCGGACAATCGGCACCGCGCCATAGCGGAACGCGATAAGTTGTGAAAGGCCGCACGGTTCGAAACGCGACGGCATGAGAAACATGTCGCTCCCGGCATAGATCTTCGGGGCCAGGGGGTCCTTGAACCCGAGGTTGATGGAGACGTTTTCCATCCCCCGGCGCCGGAACCGCTCCAGCAGCTCCATGTACCGCGCGTCGCCGGTGCCGAGGATGACGAGCTGCAGTTCCTCGGCGGCAAAGCGGGGAAGGAGCGCCGCCACCAGTTCGATCCCCTTCTGCTCCACAATCCGCCCCACCATCCCGATGAGGGGGAGCGTTGCCGAGACGGTAAGGCCGAGCTCCCGCTGCAGCGCGAGTTTGTCCCCCCACTTGCCGGCCAGGGCCCGGGACGAGTAGGTGCGCAGGATCCGCCGGTCCGTGGCCGGATTCCACTCATCGGTATCGAGACCGTTGAGGATGCCGTGGAGATTGTCGCTTCGCTTTTCGAGCACCCCTTCCAGGCCGCAACCGTGCTCCGGTGTCCGGATCTCGCGGCAGTAGGTCCGGGAGACGGTGGTGATGATATCGGCGGAGAGGATCGCTCCCTTCATGAGGTTTACCCGGCCGAAGTACTCCAGGAGTTCCATCGTGAAGAGAGAAGGGCTGACTCCCATCTCCGGCAGGGCAGAAGGAGGATACACCCCCTGGTAGGCGAGGTTGTGGATGGTAAAGACCGTGGCCGTCCGGGCGAAGAACGGATCTTCCCCCAGCTCGTGCCGCAGGAGAATCGGGATCAGGGCCGTCTGCCAGTCGTGGCAGTGGATCACGTCGGGGCGGAAGTCCATCCGCTTCAAAAACTGCAGGACGCTGCGGCAGAAGAAGGCAAACCGGCGGGGATTGTCGGGATCGTCCCCCTCGTAGGTACCGTAGAGATGATCGCGGCCGAACAGCTCCCGCTGCTCCACGAGATAGACCGGCACCTCCCCAAGGGCCCCCTGGCGGAGAAACCCCTTGTACCGCTCCCCGCCGAGCTCGATCTCGGCGCTCTTGCGGGCCTTGCGGACCGGCTGCCCCGTCGCGGCGACGCAGCCGTAGAACGGCATGATCACGCGCACGTCGTGCCCCATGCGCCGCAACTCCTTCGGCAGTGCCGCGGCCACGTCGGCAAGTCCCCCCGTTTTGGCGAAGGGGGTGACTTCGGAAGCAACCACCAGTATCTTCATCGCCACCTCCCGCTGCCGCCGATTTTCATCTTACAGCTCCGCACCGCGGAGGAAGGCGGCGGCATCCTCCGGCGAGGTGGGATTGATGTAGAAACCGGTTCCCCATTCGAAACCGGCGATCTGGGTAAGCCGGGGGACTAGCTCGATGTGCCAGTGATAGTCGTACTCGATGGAGCTCCAGTAGTCCGGCTTGCCGAGCCGCGGCTGGCGCGGCGGGGCGGTATGGAGGATAAAGTTGTACGGCGGGTCCTTGAGGACGCTCTTCAACCGTCCCAGCATATCCTTCATCGCCACGGCAAGCTCCGCCAGCTCCCCGTCGGCAAGGAGCGCAAAATCGTGGCCGTGGCGCTTGGGATAGAGCCTGAGCTCGAAGGGGAAACAGGAGGCGTAGGGGGTCACCACGACGTGATTGGGAAACTCGCGCACCACCCGATCGCCGTGCTGGAGCTCGAAGTCGATCAGATCGCAGAAGATGCAGCGCTCCTTGTTCTCGAAGTGCTCCCGGCATATCCGCAGCTCGGTGGCCGCCACGGGGGGAATGAGCGGCACGGCTATCAGCTGGCTGTGGGAGTGGGAGAGGGTCGCCCCCGCCCTCGCCCCGTGATTCTTGAACAGGACCATGTAGCGGAAGCGGATGTCGTTGCGCAAGTCGAGGAACCGGACGCGCCACGCCTTGAGGATCTCGGCGATCTCCGCCGGCGCCAGCTCGGCGAGCCCCCGGTTGTGGTCCGGGGTCTCGATGATGATCTCATGGGCACCGATCCCGTTCATGACGTCGTAGAGGCCGTGGGCGCGGCTGTTGAGCTCCCCTTCGATCCGGAGCACGGGGTACTTGTTCGGGATCACCCGCACCTTCCAGTTGGGAGAGTTGGGTGCCCCCCCCGGCCGGGTGGCGTAGATCTCCCGGCAGGTCTTGTCCTCATTGCCGTAGCAGAAGGGACAGCTCGTCACCTCCGCCGGCTGGGGCTCGACGAGAAAATCCCGCGGCCGCCGCCCGCGGTCGGCGGCGATGATCACCCAATGCTGCTTCAGGGGGTCCCATCTCAGTTCGGACATCGTTCCTCCAGTATCATACGATCCAGTTGTAAGCGTCGAGATCGGGGCCCGCGTAAGAGAGGAGGAGGGGGGCGTCGGCGGGCCAGCGGCCGAACTCCTCCTCCCCGCGGGTCAGGGTCACGAAGACGGCAAGCCTCCCGTGGGGTTCAAGGCCGAGGGGGAGCAGGGGGACGGCGATCTCGCAGACCCGGCCGATGGCCCACCGGCAGCAGCCGCGCCCTCTCTTCCATCCCTTCGCCCCCTTGACGAGCAGGTTCCCGCCGGTGGTGCCGGGGCGAAGGTCGAGCCGGTGCTCGCCCGTCGTGGCGAGGTGGAGGTGGAGTTCGTCCCCCTCAAGGAGCGACTCGGCGAAGGGGGCGGGGCTGTCGAGCCGGATGTAGAGGCTCTCCCGGTCAAAGCCGTAGAAGAACGACTGCAGGAGGCTCTCCGCCGCATGCATGGCGGACGACTGCTTGGTCAGGTCGTAGAGCCCCGCGGCAAGCCACTCGAAGTAGTCGTCGACGATACCGTTGACGGTCGGCGTGACGAGGGCCGCCGGCTCCCGCACGAGCCCCGCCGGCGTCATCTTCTTGATCGGCTCGAAGAGCTCCCGGGGGGTCTCAAGCCCCAGGAGGCGGTAGACGTTCATGAGGTGACGGCGGAAAAGGCGGTCGAAGCGGTCGCTGTGGACCGAGAAGTGGTCGTCGCCGTACCACCAGAACCAGTCGCTCCCCTCGGCGGCGTAGAGAGAGTCGCAGACGAGCCGTGCGAGCCGCATCTCTTCCGCCTCCTCCCCGCTCCCCCCTCCCACCGCCAGAAGCTCCGTCACGTGGGGGCTGGCGGTTACCGCCGCCTCCCGGGCCCGTTCCAGGTAGTCCCAGGCCAGGTTCTCTTCGGGGTGCCCCACCCAGATGCCGTAATTGGCGCTGATCCAGGAGCCGGGGTGGATGCGGTCGAGCACCCTGCGTTCCGGCTCCCGGGCAAGGTGCCCGGAAAGTGTGACGAGCTCCACGCCGTCGGCAGCGGCGGTGGCGGCGTAGAGGGCGCGGAGAAAGCCGTAGCCGTTGTCGGGATAGTACTCCCAGGCATTCTCCCCGTCGAGGATGACCGGCACCAGCCGGGCATCGGGGACCCGCTCGCGGATGGTGCGGAGCCGTCCCACGAAATCCTCCACGGCCCGGGCAGGCTCCCACGAGGAGTAGGTGAAGCCGATGAGGTCGGAGAGGTGGTGATCCCGGAAAAAGATCTTCACCTCCCGGGCGCCGGAACGGAAGGTGTAGGGGTGGTAAAGGCGCCCCTTGTGAGGGCCGAGACCGCCGGGAAGGGTCCGCCCCAGGATATCCTCGTCAGTGGCGACCCACTTGAGGCCGCAGCCGGCAACGATCGAGAGGGCCTCGTCGCTCACCGCCCCCTCCGACGGCCACATCCCCGCCGGGGCGAAGCCGAAGATCTCCCGGAAACGGGCAATCCCGCGGGCGACCTGGCTGCGGGCATCCTCCGGGTGACGGAAGCGGGCCGCGGGAAGATTTGCCCGGGGCATGGCGGTATGGGCCACCTTCATGTCGCAGAGCAGCGGCAGGATCGGGTGGTAGTAGGGGGAGACGGCAAGCTCCGCCTTCCCCTCCTCGTGGAGCCTTTTGTACAGCGGGATGATGGCGTTGAGAATCTCGGCATGCCGGGCGAAGAGAAGCCCCTTCTCCTCCTCGGTGAAGCCGCGCCCTTTGCGCACGAGTTCCTTCAGCTCGGGATAGCGCCGGCGGACCGCCTCGCCGGTCCAGGCAAGGAAGAACCAGACCTGGAGGTCGCGGATCTCCTGATCGCCGAAATGCCGGAGCCGGTCGCGCCCCTTCGTCTTCCTCCCGTCGCCCGCCAGCATGAGGAGCTCCCGGTAGCGGGGCGACGGGTCGATGAGCCGCTGGCGGTTGGCGGAGAAGAAGTTCTCCAGGACGAAGAGGCGGTCCTCCTCGGTCATGTCCCCGGGGGACATCTTCCCCCGGACGAGCCAGGGGTCCGCCGCCTCGCCGCAGGCGTACTCCAGGAGCTGGTCCAGGAGCGACGGCACCAGGTTGAAGACCGCCCGGGCGCCGGGGGTGGCGTCGACGATGGCCGCCATGTCGTAGTAGTCCTTCACGGCGTGGAGGTAGGTCCAGGGGAGGGCGTACTCCCCCTTCACCGGGTCCCTGTAGTAGGGCTGGTGCATATGCCAGAGAAAGGCTACGCGCAGCGGTTCGGCCATCTAGGAGAGCTCCTTCTTCCACTGCTCCACTTTTTTCTGGTACTCGGCGAGGAGCCTCTGGGCCGTCTTCGGATCCCGCGCCTCGGCCACGATGTGGACGTAGGGATGGTACTGGTCGGGGAGCACCAGCGCCCAGTCTTCGCCGAAGTGGACCTTGATGCCGTCGATGAAGCTCGCCTCCTTCTCCAGGCTGTCCTCACTCATCTTCCGCATGATCCCCCCCTTCATGTCCCAGACGCACGGGACGCGGCTCTGGAGGAAGGCCCGCTGGGGGATCTCCCCCATCACCTTCGAGATCGGCGCCCCGCACCTGGCCACCAGTTCGATGGTCTTGGCGATAGCGTACATCCCGTCAAAGGCGGCCTGGAACTTCGGGAAGGCGAAACGGCCGTCCATGGTGCCGGCGAGGATCACCTCCGACGACTGGGCGGCCTCGATCATGGCGCGGTCGGCGCTCTTGGTCCGGGTGACGGCGCACCCCCGCTCCTGGGCCATCCGTTCGATGGCGGAAGGGGCCGAGACCGGCACGGCGAAGAGCCCCTTCTCCCCGGCCTTGAGCATGAGCCCTACCATGAGCGGCAGGAGCTCCGCCCCCTCGTAGACCGTCCCCCCCTCGTCCACAACGATCACCCCCTCGATGGTGGGATCGAGCCAGAACCCGGCGTTGGCCTCCAGGGTGGCGACGATCTTCGAGAGCTGGGAGAGGCTCTGCTGGCGGTCTGCCAGGGCCTGGACCCCGCGCTCCTCGTCCACGTAAGCGTTGAGGCTGATAACCTCGCAGCCGATGGCGTTCAGGATGCCGGGGAGGAGCTGGCTCGCCGCCGAGTGGTTGAAGTCGATCACCACCTTGAACTTCTTCTTCTGCAGGGGCACCCTGTCGATGGCGTGGTGGAACCCCTCGCGGTAGAAATCCATCACCTGCGGGAGCTCGCTGAGACCGCCCGGCTCGGTGTGGTGGGCACGGCGGAAGTTCTCCTTGAAGAAGATCCGCTCCACGTTCTTCCCCATGGAGCTGGAGAAGTCCAGCCCCTCGCCGTCGAGGAAGACGATCTCGGTGGAGGCGGGGTCGTCGATGGCCTGGCGGAACTGGATCCCCCCCACCTCGCCGAAGGTCCGGAGCTTGTAGCGCAGCACCGGCATCGGGACCATGGTGAGGTCCCGGACGTTGATCCCGGCGGAGAGGAGCCCGCCGATGAAGCTGCGCTTCAGCATCCGGGAGGAGCGGTAGGCGTCGCGGCCCGAGAGGATGTAGCTCCCCTTGGGAAGGGCGGTGCCATAGGCGCAGCCGAGCTTGGCCACGAACTCGGGAGTGAGCTCGATGTTGGTGAGCCCCTTGACCATGGCCCCCTCGAAAAGGGACTTCTTCCACTTCTCCCCCCAGATCAGGTTGCCGGTGACCGTGGCCCCCGCCTCGATTACCTTGCGGGGCCAGATCTTCACGTCGCGCTTGATGTACGACTCCTCGCCGATGGCGGTGTCGTCGGCGACGATGACCCCCTCCTCCATCACCACGCCGTGGCCGACCCGGACGTTGCTGCACAGCACGCTGTCGTTGAGCTTCGCCCCCTTCTTCACGTAGACGTTGTCCCAGATGACGCAGCGGCTGAGCTTTACCCCCGCCTCAATGGTGCAGTTGCGGCCGATGACCGAGTCCTTGATCTGGGCCCCCTCCAGGACCTGGGAGTTGTCCCCCACCACCACTGTCCCCTCCAGGGTGACGTGGTCGTCCAGGTTCACGTCGCTGCCGAGCCGCAGGTCCTTACCCACCAGGTCCTGCTTCGGCTCGTCGATCTTAACGTTCACCCGCCCCTTGAAGATGTCGTGGTGGGCCTCACGGTAGGAGTCGGTGTTGCCGATGTCGCGCCAGTACCCCTTGGCGGTGTAGCCGAAGAGCGGCTCCTTCTTCTCCAGCAGCTTCGGGAAGAGGTCCTGGGAGAAGTCGAAGTTCTCGTTCTCGGGGATGTACTTGAAGATCTCCGGCTCCAGGACGTAGATGCCGGTGTTGATGGTGTCGGAGATCACCTCCCCCCACCCCGGCTTCTCCAGGAACTGGGTGATCCGCTTTTCCTTGTCGGTGACGACCACGCCGAACTGGAGCGGGTCCTTCACCGAGGTGAGGGTGATGGTGGCAAGGGCCTTGTTCTCCTCGTGGAAGTCGATCACCTTCTGGAGGTTGAAGTCGGTCAGCAGGTCGCCGCTGATGATCAGGAACCGCTCGTCCAGGTACTTCTCGGCGCACTTCACCGCGCCGGCGGTCCCCATGTCCTCCAGCGGCGTGACGTAGGTGATCTTCACCCCGAAGTCGGTGCCGTCGCGGAAGAAGTTCCTGATCACCGCCGGCTGGTGATAGAGGAGCATCACGAGATCGGTGATCTCGTACTTTTTCAGCAGTTCCACGATGTGGAGCATGATCGGGCGGTTCAGCAGCGGGATCATCGGTTTGGGGATGTTGCTCGTCAGCGGTTGGATGCGGGTGCCGAACCCGCCGGCCATAATCACAGCTTTCATCAGTAACGCTCCTTTTCGGTTGGGTCAGTGCGTCTGCAATCGATTGATGGAATGAGGTGCGGCACCCTCTCCCTAAGCCTTCAGCTGCTTCTTCTTGGCGAGGACCTTGGCGATCTCCTCCTTCAGCTCCGTGAGGTCGCTCGACTTCACCACGTAGCCGTCGGCGAGCCAGGCCGAGAAATCGTCCTTGAAGCAGGAGAACGCCGTACAAAGGATCACCGGCAGGTTGTGCCGCTCCTTCACCACCTTCTGCAGCAGGTCGAGTCCGCTTTCGTTCCTGAGCTTGATATCGAGGACGATCAAGTCGAACTCGCTCTCCCGGATCCTTTCCACCGCCTCGGCGGCAGTGGCGGCGGTGACCACCTCGTACCCCTCGTCCGCCAGCTCCTGGGAATAGAGGAGCCGGATGCTGCTTTCATCGTCCACAACGAGCAGTCTAGCCATTGGTAATACCCTCCGTGTTCACGGGTAGTTTGATAATGTAGCGGGTCCCCCCCGTCGGGGGGGTCTCGATGTCGAATGTGTTGCCGTGCGTCTCCATGATGGTCTTGCAGATGGCGAGACCGAGCCCGTTTCCGAGCTCCTGCCCGGTGTCGAGGAAAGAGGTCAGCTCTTCCAGGCTTTCGCGGGTGATCGGCTGGCCGGTATCCTTTACCGCCAGGATGATCCAGCCGTCGCCAAGGCGGGTCTCGATGTCGATCTCTCCCCCCCCGGGCATCCGTTCCATGGCGGTGGCGATGATGGTTCGCAGGCAGTACGAGACCTGCCTGTAGTCGATGCGGGCCGGCGGGAGCCCCGTTTCCAGCCGCAGGCGGCAGGCGATGCGCCGCTCGCTCAGCCGGTGATGGAGCTCCCGGCAGACCGTGCTCGCCAGATGGTTCACATCCCAGGTGTCCAGCGCCGGGTAGAGGGAGTCGGAGTAGTTGAGGACCTCTTCCAGCACCTCTTCCAGTTGCAGCGTCTCCCTGACGATAGAGTCCAGAAACTCCCGCTTGGGGTCGTCCTCGCTTGCCGTCCTGAGGAGCGACCGGGCAAAGCCGCCGATAATCATGAGCGGATTGCGAATGGAGTGGGCGATGTTCGAGGTGATCTTCCCCACGAGCGCCATCCGCTCCATCTTGACGATCAGTTCCTGCTGCTCCTTGAGCTTCACGTTGGCGGCGGTCACCTTCAGGAGCTCCTCCTGGAGCCGCTCGTAGAGCGAAGCCCGCTCGATGGCGAAGGCAACCGGAAAGGCGAAGGTCTCCAGGGACTGGACATCCTGGGGGGTAATCGGCTTGTGGGTGATGCAGTTGTCGGAGATGATGACGCCGATCCGCCGGTTGCGGGAGATGAGCGGCGTGATCAGGAAGGTGTCGACCCCCAGCATCTGGGCGAAGGCATAATCGACATCGGGGTTGTGGAACGCATTCTCGACGAGGATCGGCCGTTTTTCCCGCAGCGACCGGTTCAGGATATGGCCATGCTCGGCAAGGGGAACGACGAGCCGCTCCAGGATGTCGTGAAACTTCTGCTTTTCCGAGGAGAGCTTCGTCTTGTAGAAGTTCTTCGCCATCTCCTTGAGGGTGAAGTCGTCGCGCTGGATTTCGCTCCAGGTCTCCCACGCCTCGCCATAGCTCCGGGGACCGACCCCCAGGTACCCCTTCAGGGCCTTCCGTTCCTTGTCGGCCAGCAGCAGGAACGCCCGGTTCATCCCGAACCCCTTCCCCGCGGTGATGGCGGTCATCACCACCGACAGCACCTCGTCGAGGTCGACGGAGGTCTGGAGGACGAGGCTGATCTCATGGAGAAACTTGATCTCCCGGTCCCGGCTGTCGAGAAAACTCCCCATCGCCTGGAGCTTCCCCCGCTGCTCCTGGAGCTCGGCCAGGATATGCGGCAAAATCTCCACCATGGGCGCTCCCGACTCCCGCATCTGCTGCAGGTCGGCACGGAAACGGGGGCAGTCGACGCACTTCTCCAGCACCCGGCGCCGGAGAGAGGTATAGAGGACCTCTTCCCCCTCGCCGATGTTGGGGCACTCCCCCGGTTCGATGACCTCCCTGTCCCAGCAACACTCCCAATCCACTGACACCTCTCCGGCGGGCTTGATTTCCAGCGGGGAAACGGCAACAATTATAGCAGCCGGCCCCGTGTTTTCAAGGTTTGCCGCGACACAATCCGCGCCGCTGTTAATTAAACATGCCTTGCCTCGCCGGCCGGAACCCGAAGGTGTCGCGGCCCGGTCTCCGCTCATCCCTTGTTACATCGGCACGTGGCGCGGCCTGCATTAATTATTTTTTTCAGACTCCGGAGAGACCAATGACCACACCGATCACCATCGGCGTCAGCGCCTGCCTCCTCGGGGAGCGGGTCCGCTACGACGGCGGCCACAAGCACGACCGCTACCTCACCTGCACCCTCGGGAAGTTCTTCCGCTTTCTCCCGGTCTGTCCCGAAGCGGGGTGCGGCCTGCCGACCCCCCGGGAGCCGATGCGGCTCGTGGAGGAGGGGGGGAGGGTGCGGCTCGTCACCGTCCGGACCCGCATCGACCACACGGAGCGGATGCGGCGATGGTGCGCGGAGAAGGTCGCGGAGCTCGCCGCCGAGGATCTCTGCGGCTTCATCTTCAAGAAGGGGTCGCCCAGTTCCGGCCTCTTCGGGGTAAAGGTCTACCGCCCGGGGATGAAGGCGAAGAGGGGGCGGGGACTCTTTGCCGAAGCGGTGACGGCGCGCTTCCCGCTCCTCCCGGTGGAAGAGGAGGAGCGGCTCCGCGACCCGCAGCTGCGGGAAAGCTTCATCGTGCGGGTCCTGGCGTACCGGCGGTGGAAGGAGCTCGTGGCGGGGGGAACGACCCCCGCACGCCTGGCGGCGTTCCACACCGCCCACAGGCTCCTCCTCATGGCCCACAGCCCGGAGCAGTGCCGGGAGCTGGGGAGGCTGGTGGCCGGCGCGAACGGGGTGCCGCCGGAAGGGCTCTTCGCGCGCTACGAGGCGCTCTTCATGAAGGCCCTCACCCGCCGCGCCACCGTCCGCAAGCACACCCGTGTGCTGCAGCAGCTCGCCGGCTGCCTCGGGAAGCGCCTCACGCCGGAGGAACGGGTCGAAGTCGCCTGGGTGATCGAAGAGTACCACGATCGGCTCGTTCCCCTGGTGGTGCCGGTGACGCTCCTGCGGCACTACGCCAGGAAATGCGGGGAGGAGCAGCTCCTCGGTCAGGTCTACCTCACCCCCATCCCCACGGAACTGATGCTCCGCAATTGTGTTTAGCTCAGGGCGGCGGCGGTTTCTTTCCGCGCCGCCGGCGGCGCCTCCGGCGGCGCGGCTCCCCCTCCCCTTCACCGACGCCCGCCTCCACCGCCGGCATGACGCTCTCCCGCGCGTAGCGCTCCCACCAGTCGAGCACCTTCATCCCCTCGCCGGTGAGAAGGGAGCGGCATCGAAGGTAGGCAATCGCCTCGGCAAAGCAGTTGCGGGCAAGCACCGCCTGGGGACGCTTGCCGGGAATCTTGCGGAGGCGGTGCTGCAGCGCCAGCATCTCCCGGACCGCGAGCCCGATCCGGTGGGGGACGGCGACCAGCGGTGCCTGTTCCCCCAGGAATTCGGCCACGGCGGCGCTCACCGACTCCTGGGGTGGGACTCCCGCTGCCGCGAGCTCATCGGCCCGCTCCTCCAGGAACTCCCCGAACATGAGCGCCAGGAGGAGCGGCGGCGACACCGGTTCTCCGCTCCCCACCTGGCCGTCGACCCATTCGAGGGCCTTGCCGGGCTGGGTGTGGGGAAAGCCGGCGCTCTCCCGGTCGAGCCAGGCGCTGAAGCGGGGAAAGAGGTGCCCGAAGAGCCCCGTCTGGCGCATGAGCTGAAAGACCCGCTCCCCCTCCCCCGAGAGAAAGAGCTTGAGGACCTCCTCGTAGAGCCGCGGCGCCGTGGCCCGGGTGATGGTCGGGGCGAGCTCCAGGAGCGCATTCCAGGTCTCCTTCTCGACGGTGAAGCCGAGGAGCGCGGCAAAGCGGACCGCCCGGAGCATCCGGACCGGGTCCTCAGTGAAGCGGACCAGGGGAGCGCCGATGGTCCGGATCACCCCCCGCCGCAGGTCCTCCATTCCCCCCACGTAGTCGATGATCGAAAAATCGGCGATATTGTACGAAAGGGCGTTGACGGTGAAGTCGCGCCGCAGCGCGTCCTCCTCCGGGGTGCCGAAGACGTTGTCCCGCAGCACCACCCCCTCGTCGCTCACCAGATGCCGCGGCGGACGGGGGCGTTCCCCTTCCGCCGGCTCCCCGCCGGGCGTCGGGGCCGGTTCCGGCTCCTCCTCCCCCGCGGCGAGAGCCCGGAAGGTGGCAACCTCGATGATCTCGTCCTGGAAGTGGATATGGGCGAGCCGGAACCGCCGCCCCACGAGCCGGCAGTTGCGGAAGAGCCGCTTCACCTGATTCGGGGTGGCGTCGGTCGCTACGTCGAAGTCCTTCGGCTCGCGGCCGAGGAGGAGGTCCCGGACGCACCCCCCCACCAGGAAGGCGAGGTGACCGTTGTCCCTGAGGCGGTAGAGGACCCGGAGGGCGTTGGGGCTGACGAGGGAGCGGGAGATGGGGTGGTCGGCGCGGGTGATAATGACGGGGGCTCGTGTGCTCATGGGGGTTACATAACACAGAACCGGCCGAAAAGCAAAAACAGCCCCCCGCCCGGAAAGAGGCATTTCTTGATCTGGGTCATGACAACGCCGCCCCGTTTATCCTATGATTGGCCCCATGGAACCGTTCACGAAAAAACAGCAGCACGACCTCAGGGTCCTGATCGACTTCGTCCGGGTCTACTGCCATGCCCGCCATGACCGGGCAGGCCGCGCGCCGGTCGAGCTCCCCCCCGAGGTCGCCCACCGCTACCGCAGGGGGGTGGAACTCTGCGGCGAATGCGCCGGCCTCCTCGCCCACGGCATCGCCAGGCGGCGCAAGTGCCCCCTCGATCCGAAGCCGTCGTGCAAGCATTGCCGCATCCACTGCTACGGCAAGGAGTACCGGGCCCGGATCCGCGAGGTAATGGGGTTCTCGGGAAGACGGATGATCATGCGCGGCCGGTTCGACTACCTCTGGCACTACTTTTTCTGAGCCGTTACGACATAAAGCTACCGATTGAATGAGGGGAGAAAAACCATGATCAGAAAAATCGTCCAGATCGACGAAGAAGCGTGCAACGGCTGCGGCCTCTGCGTCCCGGCCTGCGCCGAAGGGGCCATCAGGATCGTCGGCGGCAAGGCGGTGCTCTCCGCCGACAACCTCTGCGACGGCCTCGGCGCCTGCCTCGGGGACTGTCCGCGGGATGCCATCCGAATCATCGAGCGGGAGGCCGATGCCTTCGACGAGGAGGCGGTGGACGAGCACCTGAGACAGACCGGCCGCGCGCCTGTATCCCATCCGCCGCACCACGCCGTTTCTTCCCACCAGCACCACGCCGGCGGCGGCTGCCCCGGTTCCCGGGCCATGGTCCTCGACGCCCCCCCGAAAGCCGACGGGACCACGCCGGCGCCCCCCCAGCCGAGCAGGCTTCGCCAGTGGCCGGTCCAGCTCCACCTGGTCCCCCCCGCCGCCCCCTACTTCCAGGATGCGGACCTCGTCATCGCCGCCGACTGCGTCCCCTTCGCCTACGCCGACTTCCACCGCGACTTCCTCGACGGGAGGGCGCTGGCCATCGGCTGCCCCAAGCTCGACGACAACCGGTTCTACCAGGAGAAGCTGGCGGAGCTCTTCCGGGTCTCCACCATCAGGAGCATCACGGTCCTGCGGATGGAGGTCCCCTGCTGCGGCGGCATCGTCATGGCGGCCCGCCAGGCCCTGGCCGCCTCGGGAAAGGAAATCCCCTTCCGCGAGGTCACCATCGGCATCCAGGGCACCGTGAAGTAGCCGTTTCCCCTGCCCCGTCTTCCCGCCGGTCACCCCCGGGGGAAACCCGGAGAAGACGGGGGCTTTTTTCTTCTCGCGGTCCAAAAGACTAAAAAGACTCTTTTTATCTTTTTTCGATTGACAAGGGGTCCCGGGGCTGGTATCTATTTCCCTGTGCCATTCAATTTCACGCCGGAAAGGAGATACCACCCCATGTGCCTCTGTACCCTCGTAACCCAGGAAGCCCCCGATTTCACCGCCGATGCGGTCATGCCCGATAACACCTTCGGCACCATCAAGCTTTCGAGCTTCCGCGGCAAGTACGTGATCCTCTTCTTCTACCCCCTCGACTTCACCTTCGTCTGCCCGTCGGAGATCCTCGCCTTCAACAAGACGATCGACAAATTCAAGGCGAAGAACTGCGAAGTCCTCGGTGTCTCCGTCGACTCCAAGTTCACCCATCTCGCCTGGAAGAACACCAAGGTAGAAGACGGCGGCATCGGCAACATCCAGTATCCTCTCGTTTCCGACCTCAACAAGGAGATCGCCAAGCAGTACGGGGTCCTCTTCAACAACTCCGTGGCGCTTCGCGGCCTCTTCCTGATCGACACCAGGGGGATCGTCCGCCACGCGATCATCAACGACCTCCCTCTCGGCCGCAGCGTGACCGAGGCGATGCGGATGGTCGACGCCCTCCAGTTCGTCGAGACCCACGGCGACCAGGTCTGCCCCGCCAACTGGCAGGAGGGGGAAGAGGCGATGAAGCCGACCGCGGCGGGAGTTGCCGATTACCTCGCCAAGCACGCGGTGGGATAGCGCAGACACGGCAGCCCAGACAGAGACGGCATGGTCCCCCGGGCCGTGCCGTTTCTGCTTCAATCACCACAGTCACCCTCGGACCGATGCCATGGACGACCTCCACCTGACCGACACCCCGCTCCTCTCCGGCGCCGACCCGACGGAAGGGGTGGTGGCGGCGGAACTGGCGGGACGCTTCATCCGCCTTTTCATCCGCACCCCCCACGGCGTCGTCTTCCAGGATGTCCCCTTCCGCCCCTTCATCGTCTTGGCGGACCCCGACCTCCTGGCCGGCTTCAAGGGGGAGGTGGAACTGCGCCCCCTGGCCGGCCCGGGCGAACTCCGCCATCTCGCCCTCTTCCGCGACTGGCGCGACTGCACCTCGGCGAAGGAGCTCCTGGCGAAACGAAGCGGCCACACCCCGTCGTCCCCCGACGCCCCCTACCTCTTTCTCTCCGATCCGGTCCACCAGCACCTCCTCCTCACCGGCACGACCCTCTTCAAGGGGTTGGAGTTCCCGCAGCTCCGCCGCCTCGCCCTCGACATCGAGACCGCCTGCGCCCCCGGATTCGAGTTCTCCAACCCCGCCCGGGAGGAGGACCGGATCCTCTCCATCGCCGTCATGGAAGAAGGGGGATTCGAGGCGTACCTCTCGGGGCACGAGCTCGACGAGCGGGAGATGCTGGAGCGGCTCACCGCCATCATCCGCGAGCGGGACCCGGACGTGATCGAGGGGCACAACCTCTTCCGCTTCGACCTGGAGTACATCCGCGCCCGGGCCGCCCGCCATGGGGTGCGGCTCGCCTGGGGACGCGACGGGAGCCTGCCGCGGGTCCACCCCTCGCGCTTCACCGTGGCTGAGCGGGTCGTCGACTACCCCCGCTGGGACATCTACGGCCGCTCCGTCATCGACACCTACTTCATCCTCCTGATCTACGACGTCGCGAGCCGCGCACTGGAGAGCCACGGACTAAAACAGGCGGCGCGCCACTTCGGCCTCGCCTCCCCCGACCGGGTCTACCTCGACCGCCAGGCGATGGACGAGATCTTCCGGACCGACCCCGAGGCTCTGCGGCGCTACAACCTGGACGACGTGCGGGAAACCCTCGCCCTTTCCCGGCTCCTCTCCCACTCCTGGTTTCTCCAGGCCCGGATCTTCCCTTACAGCTACCAGAGCTGCGTCATCCGCGGCAACGCGACCCGGATCAACGCCCTCTTTCTGAGGGAGTATCTCCGCCGGGGGGTGGCCATCCCGCTCCCCTCCGGGGAAGCGGCCACTTTCGAGGGGGGGTACACCGACATCTTCGAGACCGGGGTCCTCTCCCCCATCGTCCACTGCGACGTCGCCTCCCTCTACCCCTCCCTCATGCTCGCCTACGGCATCGCGCCGGCCCGGGAGAGCCTCGGCCTCTTCCTGCCGCTGCTGCGAAGCCTGCGGGAGTTCCGCCTGCGGGCCAAGGCCCTCGCCCGGCAGGCGACGGAGCCGCACGAACGGGAGTACTACGAGGCCCTCCAGCAGACCTTCAAGGTCCTGATCAACTCCTTCTACGGCTACCTCGGCACCACCCTCCACTCCTTCGCCGACGTGCGGGCAGCCGCCAAGGTGACCCGGCTCGGCCGGGAGACCATCGGCACCATGCTGCAGTGGCTGCGGTCCCGGGGGGCCCGCCCCGTGGAGGTGGATACCGACGGCATCTACTTCATCCCTCCCCCGGGAATCACCTCGCCAGAGCAGGAGCAGGCGCTGGTCCGCGAGCTGTCGGCGACGCTTCCCGAGGGGATCGAGGTGGAGCTGGACGGCCGCTACCGGGCCGTCTTCTCCTACAAGATGAAGAACTACGCCCTCCTGGGCCATGACGGCGCGGTGACCGTCAGGGGGAGCGCCCTCAAGTCCCGGGGGATCGAGCGCTACCTGCGGGAATTCATGGCGGAGGTGATCCGGCTCCTGCTGACCGGCCAGGGGGAGGCGATCCCGTCGCTTCACGACGAATACGCCCGGCGTCTCCGGGACCACCTCATCCCGGTCGACCGGCTCGCCCGGACCGAAACCCTCGGCGAGGCGCCGGCCACCTATCTCCAGAAGGTTCGCCAGGGAAAGCGCAATCCGTCGGCGGCCTTCGAGATTGCGCTCCGCTCGGACCACGACTACCGGGCCGGCGACCAGATCAGCTACTACGTCACCGGCCGGGGGAAAGGGGTGACGGTGTACGAAAGCTGCAAGCCGGCATCACGGTACGATCCCGTCCGCCCCGACGAAAACACCGAATACTACCTGGACAAGCTCCACCAGATGCTGAAGCGGTTCGCCCCCTTCCTGCCGCGGGAGCGCTCCCTCTTCGACTGAAGAGCCTCGTCGCTTGCTACCCCAAAACATTTGTGTTACAAGGGGTATCAGGTATCCACCTTCCACCATAAGGAGAATCTTCTATGCGTTCCGTCACGCTTGCCCTCCTCCTTCTCGCAACGCTCGCCCTGACCCCCCCCGCCTTCGCCCAGGACGGCCCCAAACCCGAATTCATCGCGGAGAAGATGGCCTTCAAATTCGCCCGCGGCGTCACCAATCTCGCCACCGCCGTCGTCGAGCTCCCCAAGCAGTCGTACCTGAGCGTCCGGGACCGGGGGACGGTCGGCTACGTCATCGGCCCCCTCAAGGGAATCGGCATGACCGCTTACCGGGCGTTCATCGGCGCGGCCGAGACGGTCTTCTTCCTCGTTCCGCAGCCCGGCTACTACGACCCGATGATCGAGCCGGATTATGTCTGGAAGGGGTGGGAGGAACCGCGGAGCGAACCGGGACAGGTCGCCGCCGGCGAACAGAGCGGCGGCCACCAGGGAGAGGGGCAATGACCCGTTGCCAGCGCATTCTGATCGCAGGGTTGGCCATCATGGTGACGGCAGCCTGCTTCTCGCCGGCTTCCGCCGCAGGGTTGCGGAACATCGACAACACCTCGGCGCAGGAGGTCGTGGATGGGATGGCGAACAAGTTCTCGCGGGGGGTTGCCAACACGGCCACCGGCTGGCTGGAGCTGCCGAAACAGATCTATGTGACCTGGCAGGAATCGGGCCCGACGAAGGGAATCCTTCTCGGGCCGCTGAAAGGGGTGGGGATGACCGTAGTGAGGACGCTGAGCGGCGTCGGGGAGCTGGCGACCTTCTTCGTCGCCTGGCCCGGCTTTTACGACCCCTATCTCGATCCTCCCTACGTCTGGGAGAAGGAATAGAAGGTGCCCGGTGCCGGTAGAGTCCGGCAGAGAGGAATGACCATAAAAAAGCCGCATCCAAAGATGCGGCTTTTCTTGTACTGCAATGAAAGAAGATTTACTTCTTCTCGGCAGCCGGAGCAGCCGGAGCAGCTTCTTCCTTCTTTTTCTCGACTTTCTTGGCAGCCTTCTTGGCCTTCTTCACCTTCTTGGCCTTCTTGGCCGGCTTCTTCTCTTCCTTCTTCTCGGCAGCAGCCGGAGCGGCAGCCGGAGCTTCTTCTTTCTTCGGCTCGGCGGCGAACACGACGCCGGCGAAAGAAACGGCTACCAGGGCGGCTACGATCGAGGACAGCACTTTTTTCATTACAACACCTCCAAAGGATATTTTGTTCCGGCAGTACAGCAGGGTCCGTGCCACTTTCTCACCGGCACCGCAACATGCCGATTTTGCACCGGATCCCGCGCTCCCCGTCTCCCGCACCCCCCTTCCCCTTACCGTATTGCACCGCATATCATCTGCAGATTGCCGCATATGCGGCACTTCGGGGCGGGGTCTGCAGAAACGTCGCCCACCCCCACGCCGTTTCTTGCCAAAAAAGGAAAAATGTACTATTTTAAAACGTTTTCGTGCACTGCGGCTGCGAGCCGCAGCACCTGGAGCGTACTACTTGCCCCACAACAGCCTGCTTGCCATAGAAAAACCCGCCCGTTACATGGGGAGCGAAGTCGGTTCACGCCCGAAGAACGGGGTCGAGGTCCGCTTTGTCCTCGCGTTCCCCGACGTCTACGAGGTGGGGATGAGCCACCTGGGGCTCCAGATCCTCTATGCGGTCCTCAACGACCAGCCGTGGGTGGCGGCCGAGCGGGCCTACACCCCGTGGCCCGACAGGGAGGAGCAGCTGCGGGCGGAGCGCACTCACCTCGCCACCCTGGAGAGCGGCACCCCCCTGGCCCGGGCCGACATCCTCGGCTTCACCCTCCAGTACGAACTCTCCTACACCAACATCCTCACCATGCTCGACCTGGCGGGGATCCCCTTCCTCGCCGCCGAGAGGGACAAGGAGTTCCCGCTGGTCATCGGCGGCGGCCCCTGCGCCTGCAACCCGGAGCCGCTGGCTGAGATCTTCGACGCCTTCCTCCTGGGCGACGGCGAGGAGGCGGTAGTGGAAATCGCCGCCGCCTGCCGCGACTGGAAAAGAAGCGGCGACCCGAAGCACGAGCTCCTGGAGCAGCTCGCCCGGATCGACGGAGTCTACGTTCCCTCCTTCTTCGCGGTGGAGTATCACGGCGACGGTCGCCTCAGGGCCGTCACCCCGCTGCAGGAAGGGTACGGGCGGGTCCGGCGCCGTTTCATCGCCGACCTGAACGACGCCGTCTACCCCACCGCGCCGGTGGTCCCCTTCCTCAAGACGGTCCACGACCGGGTCAGCGTCGAGATCGGCCGGGGGTGCACCCGCGGCTGCCGTTTCTGCCAGGCAGGCTACCTCTACCGGCCGGTGCGGGAGCGCTCGCCGGAGAAGATCCTGGCACTGGTGGAGGAAACGCTGCGGGGGACCGGCTACGACGAGATCTCGCTCCTCTCCCTATCCACCGGCGACTACGGCTGCCTCACCCCCCTCCTCAAGGAGCTGATGGTCCGTTATGCCGAGGAGAAGGTGGCGGTGTCGCTCCCGTCGCTGCGAGTGGGAAGCCTCAACCAGGAGCTGGTGGAGGAGATCCGCAAGGTGCGCAAGACCGGTTTCACCCTCGCCCCCGAGGCGGGGAGCGAACGGCTGCGCGGGATCATCAACAAGGGGATCACCGAGGAGGACCTGCTTCGCAACGCCTTCGAGGCCTACTCCAACGGCTGGCGCCTCATCAAGCTCTACTTCATGATCGGCCTCCCCGGCGAGACCGAGGAGGACCTCCACGGCATCGTGGAGCTGGCCCGCAAGGTGAAGCTCGAAGGGAAGCGGGCCGGCAGTGGCGGCGAGGTGAACGTCTCGGTCTCCACCTTCGTCCCCAAGGCCCATACCCCCTTCCAGTGGGAACCCCAGATCGGCCACGACGAGATCCTCGCCCGGCAGGCGCTTCTGCGCACGGAGCTGCGAGCGAAGCGGCTCGTCTTCAAGTGGCACGACGCCCCCCTATCCTTCATGGAGGGGGTCTTCGCCCGGGGAGACCGGCGCCTCGCCGCGGCCCTGATCCGGGCATGGGAGCTCGGCTGCCGCTTCGACGGTTGGGGGGACCGGTTCAACGCCGCGGCATGGCGCGACGCCTTCGAGGAGGTCGACATCGATCCCTGCTTCTACCACCGCCGGCGGGAGCGGGACGAGGTCCTCCCCTGGGATCACCTCGACTTCGGCGTCACCAGGGCGTTCCTCTTGGGGGAGCTGGACAAGTCCGGCCTCGGCACCCCCACCGACGACTGCCGCTCCGGCCGCTGCAGCGGCTGTGGGGTCTGCGATTTCGACCGGATCAGGATCCGGCTCGCCGACGGCGGCTGGCAGGGGGCCCCCACCTCCCGGACCGCAGCACGCCCGGAGGACGACGGGAAGGTGACGATCCGCTGCCGCTACACCAAGACCGGCCCGCTCCGCTATCTGAGCCACCTGGAAATGATCGGCCTCTTCACCCGGGCCGTGGGACGCGGCCGGATCCCGATCCGGTACTCCCGGGGGTTCCATCCCCACCCCAAATTCTCGTTTGCCACCGCCCTTTCGGTCGGTGTAGAATCGTGGGCCGAATACCTGGACCTGGAGGTCGCCCCCGGCTTCACCCCTGAGGAGGTGATGGAGCGGCTCAACGCCACCCTCCCCCACGGGATGCGGATCATGGAAGCGCTGGTTGTTCCTCCCGGCACCCCGTCCCTCTCGGTCCTCATGGACAAGGTCCGCTACCGGGTCATCCTCCCGGCGGGGGCCGAGGCCGGCCTCGCCGACTGCGCGGCCGCCTTCCTCGCCCTCGAAAGCTTCCCCTTCCGCAAGGAAAAGAAGGGGAAAAAGCCCGTCGAATACGACCTGCGCCGGGAGCTGGCCGACCTCGCGGCCTCCGGCAATGCCCTGGAACTCATCATCGGCCGGGGAAAACCGCTGGAGTACGCCGCCGCCATCACCGGCCTCCCTCCCGAGGACCTGGCCGGCGCCCGGATCGAAAAGCTCGACGTCCTGTTCAAAGACACGCCCTTACCATTACCCATACAGATACAGGATATGACCAATGGCCAATGAACTCGTCATCAACACCTCCTCCCACGAGACCCGCATCGCCCTGATCGAGAACGGCACCATCGCCGAGCTCTACATCGAGCGGAGCCGGGTCCGGGGGATCGTCGGCAACATCTACAAGGGAAAGGTCGTCCGGGTCCTCCCCGGCATGCAGGCGGCCTTCGTCGACATCGGCCTGGAGAAGGCGGCCTTCCTCTATGTGGCCGACGTCTTCGACGCCATGGAGGAGTTCGAGACCTTTATGGACGGTAACGGCAAGGGGGAGTCGGGGGAGAGTGAACAGGTGATCCAGCCGCTCCACCCCATCGAGGACCTGCTCCAGGAGGGGCAGGAGATCCTCGTCCAGGTCTCCAAGGAGCCGATCGGCACCAAGGGGGCCCGGATCACCTCCCACATCTCCCTTCCCGGCCGGCACCTGGTCTACATGCCGACCGTGGACCACGTGGGGATCTCCCGCCGCATCGAGGAAGAGGAGGAGCGGGAGCGGCTCAGGGAGATCGTCGAGCGGGTGAAGCCCCCCGCCGGCGGCTTCATCGTCCGGACCGCCGCCGAAGGAAAGAGCGAGGAAGACCTCGTCGCGGACATGCACTACCTCACGAAGCTCTGGGAGGAGATCGTCAGGCGCAACGAGCGGGGGCACGCCCCTTCCCTCATCCACGCCGACCTCGACGTGACCCAGAAGGTGATCCGCGACATCCTCACCGAGGACGTGAACAGGATCGTCGTCGACTCCAAGCACGAGCACGACAAGATCGTCCAGTTCATCTCCACCTTCATGCCGAAGATGAAGTACACCATGGAGCTCTACGACGAGGACGAGCCGATCTTCGACCACTTCGGGCTGGAGGTGGAGATCAGCCGGGCCCTGGGGCGCAAGGTCTGGCTGAAATCGGGGGGCTACATCATCATCGAGCAGACCGAGGCGCTGACCGCCATCGACGTCAACACCGGCCGCTTCGTCGGCAAGCACAACCTGGAGGACACCATCCTCAAGACCAACCTGGAGGCGGTGAAGGAGATCGCCTACCAGTTGCGGCTGCGCAACATCGGCGGGATCATCATCATCGACTTCATCGACATGGAGAAGGAGGTGAACCGCGAGAAGGTCTTTACCGCCCTGGAAGAGGCGATGAAGGCCGACAAGTCCAAGACCAACATCCTGAAGATATCGGAGCTGGGGCTGGTGGAGATGACCCGCAAGCGGGTGCGGGAGTCGATCGGGCGGATGCTCTGCGAGCAGTGCCCCTACTGCGAGGGGCGCGGCTACGTGAAGACCAAGACCACCGTCTGCCACGAGATCTTCCGGGAGCTGCGGCGCGAGATGCTCGACATCCGCGGCACGAAGGTGATGCTCACGGTCCACCCCCAGGTGGCCGACCTCCTCTACGACGAGGAGCGCCGGGGGCTGGAGGAGCTGGAGAAGAAGTTCAAGAAGCGGATCACCGTCCGGGCCAAACCCGGTTTCCACCAGGAACAGTTCGAAATCGCCATCAGCTGACACATGCAAAGGAACGCCCCCATGATCGGAACCCCCCTCAAGAAAAGCGCCACCCGCCTCATGCTCCTCGGCTCCGGCGAGCTCGGGAAGGAAGTGGTCCTCGAGGCCCAGCGGCTCGGCGTGGAGGTAATCGCCGTCGACCGCTACGCCGACGCCCCGGCCATGCAGGTGGCCCACCGCGCCCATGTGGTCAACATGCAGGATCGGACCGAGCTCGGCCGGGTCGTCGCCCAGGAGCGGCCGCACCTGATCGTCCCGGAGATCGAGGCGATCGACACCCCCTACCTCCGGGAACTGGAGCAGGAGGGGTACACCGTGATCCCCACGGCGCGGGCCACCAACCTGACCATGAACCGCGAGGGGATCCGGCGCCTGGCGGCGGAGGAACTGAGCCTGCCGACGGCGGCCTACCGCTTCGCCGCAAGCCTTGAGGCATTCCGCGCCGCGGTGGCGCAGATCGGCCTCCCCTGCGTGGTGAAGCCGATCATGAGCTCCTCCGGCAAGGGGCAGAGCGTCGTGAAGAGCGCCGAGGAGATCGACGGCGCCTGGACCTACGCCATGGAAGGGGCCCGGGGCGCCTCCGACACCGTGATCGTCGAGGAGTTCATCCCCTTCGACTACGAGATCACGCTCCTCACCGTGCGCCATGCCGGCGGCACCACCTTCTGCCCCCCTATCGGCCACGTCCAGATCAAGGGGGACTACCACGAGTCGTGGCAACCGATGGCCATGACGGCGGCCGCCCTACAGGAGTCGCAACGCCAAGCCAAGGCGGTGACCGACGCCCTCGGCGGCTTCGGCATCTTCGGGGTGGAGCTCTTCGTCAAGGGAGACCGGGTCTGGTTCAGTGAGGTGTCACCCCGCCCCCACGACACCGGCATGGTGACGATGATCTCCCAGAACCTCTCCGAGTTCGAGCTTCACGTCCGGGCGATCCTCGGCCTCCCCGTCCCCGAGGTCGTGAACGTCTCACCGGCCGCCTCCCACGTCGTACTGGCCACCGGGACGGCCGATGAAGTCGCCTTCGACGGCCTGAGGGAAGCCCTCTCCGTACCGGAGACCAAGCTCCGCCTCTTCGGCAAGCCCGACACCCGCCCGGGGCGGCGAATGGGAGTGGCGCTCTCCTTCGGCGCCGACACGGACGAAGCGCGAGCCCGGGCCGAGCAGTCGGCCCATGCGGTGCGGATTGTCATCCCCTGACATTGCCATTCCCACGGAGGCTTGCCATGGTATTCGCCGCCAAGGTTTCCGAGATCCCCGACTGGGGAAAAAAAGTCGTCACCGTCAACGGCCGGGAGATCCTCCTCGTCAGGGCAAAGGGAGCGGTCTACGCCTGCGAGACCGACTGCCCCCACCAGGGAGCCCCCCTCTCCGGCGCCCTGCTCAAGGATGCGGAGCATCTCTCCTGCCAGCGCCACGGCTATCGCTTTAGCCTGAAGACCGGCGCCTGCCGGGAGTTTCCCGAGTACACCCTGAAGATCTTCCCGGTGCAGATAGCAGGAGACGACGTCATGGTCGAGGTCGGATAAAAAACCCCTTGACTCATGGTGCTTTTCCCGATATGCTTTCACGCTCTTCAAAAAATTTGCGTAAAGGTGGTGAAGTACATGTACGCAGTAGTGAGAACCGGAGGGAAGCAGTATAAAGTTTCCGAAGGCGACTTTCTGAAAGTCGAAAAGCTCGACGGCGCCGTTGGCGACACGATCGAGCTCAGCGAAGTCCTGATGGTTGGCGGCGACACGGTCAAGATCGGAACACCGTTAGTGCCCAGCGCCTCTGTGGTCGGCAAGATTGTCGAGCAGGGCAAAGACAAGAAGATCCTCGTCTTCAAGTCGAAGCGGCGCAAGGACAGCAGGAAACTGCGCGGCCACCGTCAACCGAGAACGATCCTCAAGATCGAGAAGATCAACGGTTAACCAGCATCGGACACATCAGTAACGACGGCCCGCAACCCTGACCGATCAGATAGAGGAAGCCGTCAGGAGGTTTGACACCATGGCACACAAGAAAGGCGTCGGTTCCACACGAAACGGACGCGATTCGGAATCCAAACGACTCGGCTGCAAGAAGTACGGCGGCGAGGCCGTGAAAGCGGGGAACATCATCTACCGCCAGCGCGGCACCCAGATCCACCCCGGCACCAACGTCGGCTGCGGCAAGGACTATACCCTCTTCGCCCTGATCGACGGGGTCGTGAAGTTCGAGCGGATGGGGCGGGACAAGAAAAAGGTTTCCGTCTACCCGGCGAACTGATTTCCGCCGCGCAACAGGAACCCAAAAGCCTGGGACTTTCGAGTTCCGGGCTTTTGTTGTTTGTTGAATCGAGGAGCGGTCACACACCATGCAGTTCATCGATGAAGTAAAGATCCACGTGGAATCGGGCCACGGCGGCGCCGGTTGCGTCTCCTTCCGGCGGGAGAAGTTCATCCCCTACGGCGGCCCCAATGGCGGCGACGGCGGCAAGGGGGGAGACGTCGTCATCGAGGTCGACCCAAACCTCTCCACCCTCCTCGACCTGCGCTACCGTCCCCACCTCAAGGCGGGGAAGGGTAAAAACGGCATGGGGAGCGACCGCCACGGCGCCAACGGCGACGACCTGGAGATCCGGGTCCCCGCCGGGACCCTCATCAGGGACGCCGAGAGCGGGGAGGTCCTCGCCGACCTGACCGAGCAAGGCCAGACCATGGTCCTCCTCAAGGGGGGGCGGGGCGGCCAGGGAAACGCCCGCTTCGCCACCTCCACCAACCGGGCCCCCAAGTTTGCCCAACCGGGGGAGCCGGGGGAGGAGCGGTGGCTGCGGCTGGAGTTGAAGCTCATGGCCGACGTGGGGCTCCTCGGCTTTCCCAACGTGGGGAAATCGTCCTTCATCACCAGGATATCCGCCGCCCGCCCCAAGATCGCCGACTATCCCTTCACCACCCTCAAGCCGAATCTGGGAGTGGTGCCGTACAAGAACTACCGCTCCTTCGTGGTGGCCGACATCCCGGGCATCATCGAGGGGGCGGCCGAGGGGGCGGGGCTCGGGCACCGCTTCTTGAAGCACGTGGAACGGACCAATGTCCTGCTCCACATCCTCGACCTCTCCTGGATCCCCGACCGGGACCCGATCCGGGAGTTCGAGACCCTGAACCGGGAACTCGCCCTCTTCAGCCCGGAGCTGGTGGAGAAGCGCCAGATCGTCGTGGTCAACAAGCTCGACCTCCCGACGGTGCGCGAGAACCTCCCGAAGGTCCTCCCCTGGTTCGAAGAGCGGGGGCTCGCCGTCTTTCCCATCTCCGCCGCCACCGGCGAAGGGATTGCGCCGCTGCTGGACGAGATCGCCCGCAACCTTTGGGGAATCGCCGAAGAAGAGTGGTAGGAGCCGTTTGCCCGTTGGCGGCAGACATGGTATTTTCCTGAGACCGGCCGGAACTCCGGCCCCATGACAGTGTCCCATGCGAACCGAGATCCTGAAGAAGGCCAAACGCATCGTCATCAAGATCGGCAGCCGGGTCCTCACCTGCGAGGACAACGGCCTCGACCTCGCCCTCATCGACGGTCTGGCCGCCGAAGTCGCCGCCCTTCGGAAAGAGGGGCACGAGGTGATCATCGTCTCCTCCGGCGCCGTGGCCGCCGGGCGCAAGGAGCTCGGGATCGGGGGGCGCCCCAGGAGCATTCCCCAGAAGCAGGCGGCGGCGGCCATCGGCCAGTCCCGCCTCATGCGCACCTACGAGGAGGCCTTCGCGCGGTTCGGCCACAAGGTGGCCCAGATCCTCCTCACCCGGGACGATCTCGCCAACCGCCTCCGTTTCCTCAACGCCCGCGCCACCCTGGACACCCTCCTCTCCTTCGGGGTCATCCCGGTCATCAACGAGAACGACACGGTGGTGGTGGAGGAAATCAAGTTCGGCGACAACGACAACCTCTCGGCCCTGGTGACCAACCTGGCCGAGGCGAACCTCCTCGTCATCCTGACCGACATCGACGGCTTCTACGACTCGGACCCCCGCTCTAACCCCGACGCGAAGCTGATTCACCTGGTCCGCAGCATCACGCGGGAGACCGAGCGGGCCGCCGGCGGGAGCGCCTCCACCGTCGGGACCGGCGGGATGGTGACCAAGCTCGCCGCGGCGAAAAAGGCGGGGCAGTCCGGCGTTCCGACCCTCATGGTGAACGGCAAGGTGCCGGGGATCCTGGCCGAGGCGTTCGCGGGGCACGAGGTCGGCACCCTCTTTCTGCCGGCGCGGGAGAGCCTGAACCGGCGCAAGCACTGGATCGCCCACACCCTTAAGCCGTCGGGGCGGATCATCGTGGACGAAGGGGCCCGGGCGGTCCTCGCCCGCCAGGGAAAGAGCCTCCTCCCCTCCGGTGTGATCCGGGTGGAGGGGGAATTCGACCGGGGAGCCTGCGTCCGGGTCTGCGGCCCCGATGAAATCGAGATCGCCCGGGGACTCGTCGATTACTCCCACGCCGAGATCGAACGGATCCTCGGCCACCGCAGCGGGGAGATCGAGACGATCCTCGGCTATAAATACGGGGATGAGATCATCCACAGGGACAACCTAGTCATTCTTTAACGGAGGGCAGGATATGACCATCGCAGAGAAGATCCGGAAAATCGCCGACGACGCCCGGCAGGCCGCCATCGCCATGGCGCAGCTTTCCACCGGGGCCAAGAACGACCTCCTCCTGGCCATGGCCATGTCCCTCATCAACAATGCCCCTCACCTGATCGAGGAGAACCGGAAGGACCTGGAGGCGGGGGAGAAGAAGGGGCTCGCGGCCGCCATGCTCGACCGCCTCATGCTGAACGAGGCGCGGATCAAGGCGATGGCCGACGGCCTGCGGGAGGTGGCGGCCCTCCCCGATCCGGTGGGGGAGGTGACACGGATGTGGAAGCGCCCCAACGACCTGATGGTCGGGAAGATGCGGATCCCCCTCGGCGTCATCGGGATCATCTACGAGGCGCGCCCCAACGTCACCGCAGACGCCGCGGCACTCTGCCTCAAGGCGGGGAACGGCGTGATCCTCCGCGGCGGCTCCGAGGCGATCTACTCCAACGTCGCCATCGCCCGCATCCTCACCGACGAGATGAAGAAGGCGGGGATCCCCGAGGCGGCCCTGTCGGTGATCCCCTTTGTGGAGCGGGAGGGAGTCCTGGAGATGCTCAAGCAGGATGAGTTTATCGACCTGATCATCCCGCGCGGCGGCGAGAGCCTGATCCGTTTCGTGGTGGAGCACTCCAAGATCCCGGTCATCAAGCACTACAAGGGGGTCTGCCACATCTTCGTCGACGCTGCGGCCGACTTCGACATGGCTGAGCGGATCGTCGTCAACGCCAAGGTCCAGCGCCCCGGCGTCTGCAACTCCCTGGAGACCCTCCTGATCCACAAGGACATCGCCGAGACCTTCGTTCCCCGCATCGCCGAGACCCTCGCGAACCTCGACGTGGAACTGCGGGGGGATGACTGCTTCCGCCAGTTCGCCCCCGGGGCAAAGGCCGCCACCGAGGAAGACTGGGCCGCCGAGTACCTGGAGTTGATCCTCGCCGCCCGCGTGGTCGACGGCCTGGACGAGGCGGTGGCCCACATCAACCGCTACGGCTCCCTCCACACCGAGGCGATCGTCACGGGGGACTACCGCAACGCCCAACGCTTCATTCGGGAGGTGAACTCCAGCACGGTGCTCGTCAACGCCTCCACCCGCTTCGCGGATGGCAACCAGCTGGGGCTTGGCGCCGAGATCGGGATCTCCACCACCAAGCTCCACTCCTTCGGCCCCATGGGGCTGGAGGATCTCACCACCACGAAATTCATAGTCTACGGCGACGGGCAGATCAGACAGTGAAAACCGGCATCCTCGGCGGCACCTTCAACCCGATCCACCACGCCCACCTCCGCATCGCAGAGGAGGTCCGGGACCGCTTCGGCCTCGACCGGGTGATCTTCATCCCGGCCGCGGCGCCCCCCCACAAGCCGATGGCGGGGGAGCTGCCGTTCAAGACCCGGTGCGAGATGGTGCGCCTCGCCACCGCCGACAACCCCGCCTTCGCCGTCTCGGGCATCGAGGGGCGGCGCGCGGGGAAGTCCTACTCCATCGACACGCTCCGGGAGCTGCGGCAGGAGCATCCGGGGGACGAGTTCTTCTTCATCATCGGGAGCGACTCGTTTCTCGACATCAGCTCATGGCGGGAATACGCCGCCATCTTCGACGCGTGCAACATCGTCGTGGTGGAGCGGCCGGGGGCGGAAGTGCCCGATCTGGCGGCGACCCTGCCGGTTGCCATCGCCTCCCGGTTCTGCTATCATCCCGCCGAAAAGCGGCTTGCCCATTACTCGGGATACTCGGTCTACTACCTGGCCGGCGTCCCCCTCGACATTTCGTCCAGCGCCATCCGCGCCCTCGCCCGTCTCGGCCGGTCGATCAGGTATCTGGTGCCGGAGCGGGTCGAGCAGTACATCAAGGAACAAAGGATCTATACCGATGCCGGATAAACCGACGCTCACCCCCCGGGAGCGCGCGCTGCAGTGCGCCCGCTTCGCCCTCGACAAGAAGGCCCTCGACGTGAAGGTCCTGGAGATCAGGCGCCTCACCTCCATCGCCGACTACCTGGTGCTCGCCACCGGCCGCTCCGACAAGCAGGCCCAGGCCATCGCCGATTCGGTGAAGAAGGGGCTCAAGCCCTACGGCAAGGCCCTGGACGTGGAAGGGCTCAACGAAGGAAACTGGATCGTCATCGACTACGGCGACGTGATCGTTCACGTCTTCCGGGAAGAACTCCGCGGCTACTACGACCTGGACGAACTCTGGTCCGAGGCCCCCCTGCTGGAGATCCCGGCCGAGTACCTTTGGGAAGGAAAAGAGGGTCAGGGGACGTGAAGCTCCGCGTCCTCTGGGTCGGCAAGACCCAGGAGGAGTGGGTGCGGCGCGGCATCGACGAGTACGCCGGCCGGATCAGGCGCTACGCCCCTCTGGAGCTCGCCGAGGCGCGGGACGAAAAGGGAGCCGCCGCCGAAGCGATGCGGGCCCGGGAGTGCGACCGGCTCGAAAAGCTCCTCCCGCGGAACACTCGCCTCGTCCTCCTGGACGAACGGGGCGAAGAGATGACCTCCCCCCAGTTCGCCGCCTTCATCGCCCGGCAGCGGGACAGCGCCGTGCCGGAGCTCGCCTTCGCCATTGGCGGCGCTTACGGCTTCGCCGACAGCTTCCGGGCCCGGGCGGACAGGACCATCGCCCTCTCCCGCATGACCCTCACCCACCAGATGGTGCGGGTCGTGCTCCTGGAGCAGCTCTACCGCGCCCACACGATCATCAACGGAGAACCGTACCATCACTGAACACAAGGAGTGCCCATGCCGAGAAAGCCGCTGCTCCTCATGATCCTCGACGGCTGGGGGATCAGCCCCCACCGCGAGAACAACGCCATCGCCCTGGCGCAGACGCCGAACATGACCAGCCTCTGCGCCTCCTACCCCTGCGTGGAGATGCAGACCTCGGGGCTCGCCGTGGGGCTCCCCGACGGCCAGATGGGGAACTCGGAAGTGGGACACCTGAACATCGGCGCCGGCCGCGTCGTCTACCAGGACCTGACCCGGATCACCAAGTCGATCCGGGACGGCGATTTCTTCGCCAATCCGGTGCTACGCGACTGCATTGCCCGGGCGAAGGCGGCAGGGGGGAGGCTCCACCTCGCCGCCCTCCTCTCCGACGGCGGCGTCCACTCGCACCTCACCCACCTCTACGCCCTGCTGGAACTGGCCAAGCGCGAGGGGCTCGCCGAGGTGTACGTCCACGCGCTCCTCGACGGCCGCGACACCCCGCCCCAAAGCGGCGCCGACTACCTGGCCCAGCTTGAAGCGGAGATGCGCAGGATCGGCATCGGCACGCTCGCCACGGTCATCGGCCGCTACTACGCCATGGACCGGGACAACCGGTGGGAGAGGGTGGAGCGGGCCTACGACGCCATGGTCCGAGGGAAGGGGATCCGTCAGTCCGGCGCCGCCGAGGCGATCGCCGCCAGCTATGCCGCCGGGGTCACCGACGAATTCGTGGAACCGACGGTCATCGCGGGGAGTGACGCACCGGCGGGAAGAATTGAGGACGGCGACGGCTTCATCTTCTTCAACTTCCGCTCCGACCGGGCCCGGGAGATCACCCGCGCCCTCACCGCCCCCGCATTCACCGGCTTCCCGCGGGGAAGCGCGCCGGCCCTCGCCTCCTACGTCTGCATGACCGAGTACGATGCCACCTTCGGCCTCCCCATCGCCTTCGCGCCGGAGGAGCTCACCAACATCTTCGGCGAGGTCGTGAGCCACGCCGGGCTTCGCCAGCTCCGGATCGCCGAGACCGAGAAATACGCCCACGTCACCTTCTTCTTCAACGGGGGGAGCGAGACCCCCTTCCCCGGCGAAGACCGCTGCCTCATCCCCTCCCCGAAGGAGGTCGCCACCTACGACCTGAAACCGGAGATGAGCGCCTTCCCCGTCACCGACGAGCTCCTGAAGCGGCTCGACGAAGGGGTTTACGACGTAATCATCCTCAACCTCGCCAACGCCGACATGGTGGGACACACCGGCATCCTCGACGCGGCCATCCGGGCCATCGAGGCGGTGGATCAGTGCGTCGGCAGGCTTGTGGCCAAGGTGCGCGAGAAGGGGGGAGCGGCCATCATCACCGCCGACCATGGCAACGCCGAGGTGATGGTGGACGAGAACGGCGGCCCCCACACTGCCCACACCAGCGATCTGGTGCCGCTGGTTCTCGTGGACGACTCGCGCCGCAACGCCCGGCTTCGCCCCGGCATCCTGGCCGACATCGCGCCGACCATGCTCGACATCCTCGGCATCCCCAAGCCGGCGGAGATGACCGGCACGAGCCTCATCGTCTCCTGAACCCGCGGTTGCCGGCATTTTTGACACTTCCGCCGCCGGCTTTCTGACAACACAAAGGGCGCTGCCGATTTTCCGACAGCGCCCTTTTATTTGCCCTTCCGTTTCTCCGCGACAGGGGGAGATCCTACCCTTCCTCCTCCTCGTTGAAGGAAATCTCGCGGTAGGCCCGATCCTCCTCGAACCGGCGGGTCTGGGCTTGGAGCTTCTCCATTTCCGACTGGCACCGGACGCAGAAACGGGCGAACGGCATCACTTTGAGACGGCCGAGGGGGATCTCCTCCTCGCACTCTTCACATATCCCGTATTCGCCGTCCTCGATCCGCAGCAGGGCCTCGTCGATCTGGCGGAGCTTGTCCCGCTCCCGGTCGTTTAGCAGCAGCCCCAGCTCGCGGTCCCGCTCGCTGGAGGCCTGGTCGTAGATGTCGCCGGTCGGCTCGCCGGTGGTGGTCTCGGAGCCCGACTTCATCGCCTTGCTTATTCCCGCAAGGATCTCCTCCTTCGCCTTGAGGAGAAGAGCCTTCATTTCTTCCTGTTTTTCAACCATTTACACAACTCCATAAAGTGATTTGAGGGGTTAAGGGTCACGAAATATTACCCAAAACGCCCCCGTTGTCAAGCGAAAAGCAGGCCTACCCGGAGGAGCCGCTCCCTCAGGAGACGATCTCCCCGATCAGGTCATAGTCCGACGAGTCGGTGATCCGCAGACGGACGATATCGCCGACGTTGGCGGTGCCGGCGGTGATGTAGACCTGGCCGTCGATGTCGGGGGCCTGGCGGGAGGAACGCCCTCTGAGGAGGAGTTCCGTCTCCTCGCTGTACCCCTCCACCACCACCTCCTCGACGGTATCGATGAGGCGCCGGTTACGCTTGAAGGAAAGCCGGGCCTGGGTCCGCATCAGCTTCTTGTGGCGCTCGCGCTTGACCCGCTCGGAGACCTGGTCGACCATCTCCGCCGCCGGGGTCCCCTCCTCGCGGGAGTAGCAGAAGACCCCGAGCCGGTCGAACTGGGCCTCCTCGACGAAGTGGAGGAGCTTGCGGAAGTCATCGTCGGTCTCGCCGGGGAAGCCCACGATGAGGGAGGTCCGCAGGGCGATATCGGGAATCTCTTCCTTGAGCTTCGCCATGAGCGCCCGAATCTCCGCCTCGCCGCTACGGCGGTTCATCCGTTTCAGGACCGGGTCGCTGATATGCTGGATCGGGAGGTCGAGGTACTTGCAGACCTTCGGCTCGTTCCTGATGGTCTCGATGAGGCTGTTGGTGATCCCGTCCGGGTAGGCATAGAGGAGACGGATCCACCGCACCCCCTCGATGGCCGCCAGCTCGCCGATGAGCGATTCGAGGGTCGGCCGCCCCGGGAGATCGCGGCCGTAGGCGGTGATGTCCTGGGCGATGAGGTTCAGCTCCTTCACGCCGCCGGCTGCCAGTTCCCGGGCCTCGCGCACCAGGTCCGTCAGCGGACGGGAGCGTAACGCCCCCCGCAGCGACGGAATCACGCAGTATGAGCAGCAGTTGGAGCACCCCTCGGCGATCTTGAGGTAGGCGGTGTAGGAGGGGGACGACTTGAGGCGCGGCAGGGTCTCGTCATAGATGAAGTTCGGGTCCCCCACGTAGCGGATCTGCTCCTCCCGCCCCTGCTTTTCCGCGATGATCTCGGCAATCCGGGGATAGTCGCCGGTGCCGACGAAGATGTCGACCTCGGGGAGCTCCCTGGCCAGTTCCTCCTGGTAGCGCTGCGGCAGACAGCCGGTGACGATGAGGAGCTTGCAGTTGGCGTCGTGCTTGCGGTCGGCCAGATCGAGGATCGTGTCGATGCTCTCCTGCTTCGCCTCCTTGATGAACGAACAGGTATTGACGATGATGATGTCGGCCTCCCGTTCGTCGGTGGTGATCTCGTAGCGGTCCTTGGCGAGGCAGCCGAGCATCACCTCGGCGTCCACCAGGTTTTTCGGACAGCCGAGGCTGACCATGCTGATCTTTTCCTTAACGGCGTTGCTCACTTTCACCTCGTGTATATTGACAGTTAAGGCCGGCAGAGACCGGCCCATGTGCTAATCGCGGAAATTGACGAACTGCAGCTCGATCCCCAGGTCCTTCCCCTTGAGGAGCCGAATCGCCTCCTGAAGGTCGTCCCGGCTCTTTCCCGTCACCCGCACCTGGTCGTCCTGAATCTGTCCCTGCACCTTGAGCTTGGAGTCCTTGATGACGGCGACGATCTCCTTCCCCTTCTCCTTCGACACCCCCTGCTGGATGGTGACGATCTGGCGCACCATTCCGCCCGATGCCGCCTCCGCCTTGCCGTACTGGAGTGCCTTGGGAGAGATGCCGCGCTTGATGAATTTGGACTGGAGGATGTCGACCACCGCCTTGAGCCGGAAATCGTCATCGGCAAGGATCCTGATCGACTCCTTCTCCAGGGTCACCTCGCACTTGGCCCCCTTGAAATCGTAGCGCTGGCCGATCTCCTTCACGGTCTGGTTCACCGCATTGTCGACCTCCTGCATATCCACCCTGGAAACAATGTCAAACGAAGGCATCCGTATTCCTCCTTCTGCTGCTCTCTGTATTATTTCTTCCCCATGGGGTTGGCGATGACCTCAACGCCGGCGGGAACCTTGAAGGTGAAGAGTGCGGCGCTCACCCCCCGGTTCACCCTGATCTTGCTGAATTCGATGACCGTGCGGTTGCCGAGCTGGTCGAAGACGACCGAGGAGAGTATCGGAAACGGCACCGACGCCCTTCCCGTCCGCTCGAACTCATCGACCGCCCGACCCGACACCGTCAGGTGGAGCTTCGAGAACGCCTGACCCGGCTTTTTCGGCACGAGCTCCAGGAGGTAGTTTCCCTTCGCGTCGCGCCCCCCGCCGAGGAGCCGCACCGTGAAATCCCTGGAGACCGTTCCCATGCCGGTGAGGTACGAGAGCGCCACCCCTCCCCCCCCCGCAAAGAGGGCGGAGGCGTCCATGGTCATCACCTGCCGGTTCTCCGGCAGGTAGTACCAGACGGTCTTGCCGTTGGAGACGATCTGCTGGGGCGGCCTGACGTAGTTGAAGCGGAACATCGCCCCGCTGCTGCTCCCCTTCTTGATGAAGAGCTCCCCCGACCCCGTCTGGGACCGCTTCACCGACGCCAGTTCGGTACGCTGGGAAAACGCCGCCTGCAGGTCCCTGAGCGAAGAGTACCCCTGTTCGAGGGTGGAGACCACGTCTCCCAGCGATGCCGCGGACGCCGCCTGCGAAACCATCAGCAGAGCGACAAGAAAGGGTGCGATCTTGCGGAAAAACATCGGCTCCTCCTGGATGTTGAAACGGGAAGTAAACAGCGAGGGCGGCATGACCAACACCGCCCTCTCGTCGAAAAATCAGCTATAGCGGGAGCTTCAGCGTCCCCGGGGAGGCTTCACGATCTGCACCCCCGGCGGGATGGCGAAGTTGAAGAGGCTATCGCTCAGCATGATATTCGCCCGCACGTTGCTGAACTCGATGGTCGTCGTGTTCCCGTCGTGGTCCACCATGGTGGTGGAGAGGATCGGGAAGGCCCATTCCGGCCGACCGAGGGACGCGAAGGTGGCTGCGATATTCCTGCCGCTGCGCACGTAACTCAGCACCGTGTCGCGGTTGACGACGACGTAGAGTTTCGCGATGGCGGCGGTGGCGCGCCGGGGGGTAAGCTCCAGCACGTAGTTCCCCGCGATGTCGCGCTGGTCGGGGGCGAACACCACGAGGAAATCCTTCGATATCCGCGGCAGCCCCTGGAGGAAATTCGACGCCCGGTCCCGCGCGGGGTTGAAGGTATACGGGTTGAAGACCGGCGTCACGTCGCTCAGGATCACCTGCCGGTTCTCGGGAAGGTACATCCAGAGGGTCCGGCCGTTGGAGACGATCTCCTGCTGCAGTGGGCGGAAGTAGTCGAACCGGAACATGAGCGGGTCGCGGGTCGTGGCGCTGCGGAAGAACATCTCGCCGTCGGCCCGCATCTCGCGCTGTTTCGCGGCGAGGGTCGAACGCTGGAAAAAGTCCGCGGTCACCGTCTTCAGCGGCGACGCACCGTAGGGATCGGCGGGATTGGGGAGAAACGACTTCTCCACCGTGTCGATCACGTCCTGGAGCCCGACGTTCACCGTCCCGACCGGTGCGGCCAGAGCCGGCACCACGGACCCGATAAGCGCCAGCCCCGCAAGCAGGAGTCTCAGAGCGTTCATCTCTCCTCCTTCACAGCTGTTTGATGGGGCGCTGCAACGCCCTCACCATGATGATCCCGGTGGCAGTGTTGAACTCAAGGCTCCTCCCGTAGTCATCACCGGTGTCCTCGGCAACGAGGGGGATTCTGCACCGCTCCAGCGCCTCCCGCGCCGCCGACACGTTCCGTTCGCCGATGCCGCCGTGGGTGCTCCGGTGCTGAGGCTCGAACATGGTGGCACCGCCGGCCAATTTTGCCACAAGACGGTCACTGGCGCAACCGCATTTGACGAGCTCCTCGACCATGAGCCCGATCGCCCAGCAGGTGAATTTGGCAGACTTTTCGGCTTGTTCCATGGTACGCACCGGTGCCGGAAGGAGGGTGTGGGCGAGCCCTCCGGTCAGGGCGACGGGATCGTAGAGGGCAATGCCGACGCAGGAGCCCAGGCCGTACGTCATAAGGATGGACGGGGCGGCCGCCACCTTGAATTCGGATATGCCGACGCTGATAATCCTGCTCAAAGCTTTATCCCGATGGCATTCAGAATGATTTTCAGCGACTCCGGGTCGGGGAGGAGAAAAAACTGGCCGCTGATCTTTTCATCCTCGCCGAAAAACTCGGTTTCCACCATGAGTGCCAGGTCGCCCACCTCCCCCAGTTCGATCAGGACGTAATCGATGACCGCTCCGGCCATGTCGAAGGAGAGGACCGGGACCGAAGGAATGAGCGTCTTGTGCATCAGCGACCCGAGGGCGTTGAGATAGGCCGACGCCAGGATGTTCCCCACCTCCTTGAGGGCGGAGATCTCCAACTCGGTGAGGAACGACCCCTCGCTCTTCTCCCGGGGGAGGAGCCGCGACAGGAGCCTCAGGGCGCTCTCGCGGGGGAGAACTATGAGGATGTTCCCCCGGGCATCGCCGAGCATCTGGAGGTAGATCCCGACCACGATCTTTTCCGCCCCCCCGAACACCTCGGGAACCTTTGTGATGTCGGTCATGAGGACCTTCGGAACCTGGAGCGAGATGCTCCTGCCGATCAACTGCGAGAGCGCCGTGGCGGCATGGGCAACACCGATGTTGCTCACCTCCCGCAGTGCGTCGAGATGCTCCTCCGTCAACGAATCAAATTTCATCCAGTACCCCCTTGAGCGATGCCGGCATGTGAAAACGCGAACCGGGGCGGCCCCTCCAGCGGACCGAGCAGGTTGACAAGATCGAGAATGAAGATGACCCGGCCGTCGCCGAGAACGGCACTGCCGGAAAGCCCCCGGGCCCTGGCGAGAGGGCGGCCGAGGGGGCGGGCAAAGACTTCGGTCTGTCCCAGGAGGCGATCGACGGAGAGCCCCACCATCCTCCCCCCTGCATTCGATGTGACGACCGGGACGATTTCACCCGCCGGGCCGGAGGAAGGGATGCCCAGAAGGGTGCCGAGCGCCAGGAGAGGAACACGCTCCTCCCCGAGCATGAAGAAACGCCGTTTCCCTTCCCGGATGATCGCATCCCGTTCGAGCTCCACCGTCCGGATGACGGCGGTGACAGGCAGCGCCACGGCGCGGGAGCCGCAGGCGGCAAGGAGCACCGGGATGATGGCGACCGAGAGGGGGAGCCTGAGGGTGATGGAACTCCCGCCCCCAGGCTCCGAGTGAATCGAGAGGCTCCCCCCCGCCTGGCGCATGGCGGCAAGGACCGCATCCATGCCGACTCCGCGTCCGGACAGATCGGTGACGGCGGCGGCGGTCGAGAAGCCGGGGAGGCAGGTGAGCATGAACGCCTCACCGCGGGAGAGCCTTTCCCCCTCTCCGGGGGGGATGAACCCCTTCTCTTCCGCCGCGGCCACAATCCGCTCCGGATCCATCCCCCGCCCGTCATCCGAGACCGTCACCACCACATGGTCCCTTTCCCGCGACACCGCGAGGAGAATCCGCCCCCGGGAGCCTTTTCCGGCAGCCGTCCGCTCCCCCGGCGGCTCTATGCCGTGGTCCACGGCATTTCTGACGAGATGCACCAGGGGGTCGGAAAGGAGTTCGAGCAGGCCCCGGTCGAGTTCCAGCTCCTTCCCCGCCACCTCCAGGACCGCCTCCTTGCCGCTTCGGCGGGCCAGATTCCGCACCATCCGCGGCAATCGCTCGCAGATGGTCGAAAAAGGAAGCATCCGGAGATCCGTCACCTCGTCGCGAAGCTCCCGCACAAGCCGGGAAAGATCTCCCACTGCCTCCCGAAACCTCCCGTCGCCCATCTCCTCGCCAAGGGTCGCAAGGCGGTTCTTGCTGGTAATCAGCTCCCCGGCAACCGCCATGAGCCGGTCGAGCACCTCCGCCCTGACCCGGACCGTCCACTGCCCGCCGGCAAGGGGCGAAACATCCGCCGGCGGCGGTGATCCCTCCGCAACACGCCCCGGCGGCGGATTACCGGTGCCACCCCCTTCCGGCGCGGCACCGCAAGCGATCAGCTGTTCGACGAGGGGGCCGGCATCGTCCGTAACGCCATCTCCTGCGGTCACGGCCCCGACCATCCGTCCCAGGAGATCGACGCCGGCCAACAGGAGGTCCGCCGCACCGGCATCAAAGGGAACAGCCCCCTTGCGAATCCGGTCCAGCAGTTCCTCCATCCGGTGGGCAAGGGCGGCGATCTCCGGATACTCCATGGAGGCGGCCATCCCCTTGAGGGAGTGGGCGCTGCGCAGGAGCGCATCGACAAGACCGGGGGTTGCCGGGGCCTTCTCCATCTCCAGGATGGTGTCGCCCATGGTACCGAGGTGCTCCCGGGCCTCGGTGACGAACATATCCCTGAAGCGGGACATGTCCATGGCTTACCCCTCGGCGACCCGCCTCATGACCTCTTTGACCCGGTCGGGGTTGAACGGCTTGAGGATGAAATCCCGCGCCCCGACGCTCTGGGCCTTCTGGACGAGAGACTCCTGCCCCACGGCGCTGCAGATGACTACCCGGGCTTCGGGGTTGATGACCATTATCTCCCGCAGCGCTTCGATGCCGTTTTTGACCGGCATGATGATATCGAGGGTGACGATGTCGGGACGCACGTCGCGATACTTGAGCACCGCCTCCGCACCATCGGCCGCCTCGGCGACAACCTGGAACCCTTCCCCTTCAAGGATGCCCCGCAGCATGTTGCGCATGAAAAGGGCATCATCCACGATCATCACTGTCTTGGCCATTGATCCTCCACATTGAGTTGCTCAGTTGTTCTTCCACTAGCCCCACGAGCCGTTCGACCGCCAGAAGGGCCACCCGCTCCCGTGCCATCAGCAGATACCGCTCGATCTCCGGCCGGTCGCTCTCAGCCGCGCCGGTCACCCGGTCTGCGGGGAGAATGGAGACCCCTCCCCCGCCCCGCAGCGCCAGTTCGGCCACCTGCCGGTCGAGCACTATGATCGCCCCTCCCGCCGTTCGCGGACCGAGACCCAGAAAGGGGGCGAGATCCAGGACCGGCACGATCCGCCCGTGGACGTTGACCGCTTCGTCCAGGAAGGGGGGAACTCCCGGCACCGGGTGCGCCGGCATCCCCTCCAGCACTTCGGCGGCCTGCTGTAGCGCCAGGGCATGAGAGCGGCCGGCCACGGGAAAAACGATGAGGCGGGCTCCCTCCCCGCTCATGGCAACGGCGCGCCCGGCTTCGGCAGGGAAAACTGACCCACCACCTGCATCAGCCCCTCGGCAAGCTCCGCCAGCTCCCGGGCCGCGACGGTCATATCCTGCATGGCCGTGGCCTGCTCCTCGGTGGCGACGGAGACCTCCTCGCCGGCAGCCGCGTTGTCGGCGGCCACCCGGGCGATCTCGTCCACCGCCTTGACCATCTTTTCCGCCCCCGCCGTCTGGATATGGGAAAGATCGGCAATGCTGCCGGCGCGCCGCTCCGTCTCCAGGGCCGTGGTGAGAATCTCGCGAAACGCCCCGGCGGTGATGTCGACGGTGCGCTTTCCTTCGACGATCTCCCGGGAACTCTCTTCGATGAGTTGCTGTACCCGCCGGCTCTCATCACGGACGGTCTCGATCAGTTCGATGATCGACGCGGCCGACTTTCCGGTCCCGTCGGCAAGCTTGCGCACCTCCTCCGCCACCACGGCGAATCCCCGGCCGTACTCGCCGGCCCGGGCCGCTTCGATGGAGGCATTGAGAGCGAGGAGATTGGTCTGGCGGGCGATCTCCGCGATGAAGTCGGCAATCTTCCCCACCTGCTGGAGCCGCGCATTGAACGAAGTGAACTGTCTTCCCCCCTCCTCTACCCTGTCGAAAAGGCTCTTCATCCGGTCGAGGGAGTCCTGGGCAAGCTCCTGGCCCCGCCGGGCGGTCTGGCTCGTCTCCTGCGCCGCCCGGGCCGACTCCCGGGCGCGCCGCGCCACCAGCTCCACCGAGATGGCCATTTCGTGGATGATCCGGGAGCTCTTCTCCACCATCTCCGCCTGGCTCCCGGCACCGCGGGCGATCTGCTCCACCGCCTGCGCCACCTCCTCGGTGGCGGAGTTCACCTCCACCGCCGAAATCGAGAGCGTCCTGGCGGAGCCGGCCACCTTTACCGCCGCCCCCCGGATATGCCCCGCGAGTTCCCGCAGGCTCGCAACCATCCGGTTGATGGAGGCCCCCAGGTCGGCGGTCTCGTCGGGAAAGTACCCGGCCGGAAGGCATACGTCGCGGACCAGGTCTCCCCGGCTGATCGCCTCGGCAGAGTCGGTCATGACGCCGATGGTGCGGGCGACCCCCCGGGAAAAGAACCAGCCGAGGATGAGGCCGACGGTCATCGCCACCATGTAGGAAAGGATGCTGGCGATCTCGGGTTGATAGCCGAGGAGGGCGACGAGCGTCGGCACGAAGGCGACTGCCGCCACCACCACCACGAATCCAAGGGTGAACTTGTAGCCTATCGGGACACGCATTTCGATACCCCGCGCTACCGCTTCGCCGGCATGGGGCGAGGGGAGCGCGCCTTCGGGAGTCTTACGTTCTGTTCTTCATGTAGATCCGTTCAACGGGACAGACTGTGGTGAAGCGGCGCCGGATCTCCCCCACAAGGGTCTCCGCCCTGCCGAGTACCAGGATGCCGCCTGCCGTCAGCGAGGCGGCGAGCCCCTTGAGGATCCGCTCCTGCTCCTTCCGCTCGAAATAGATGAGGACGTTGCGGCAGAGGATCAGGTCACTCTCGCAATAGGAGGCATGGTCGAAGAGGTCGCCGCGCCGAAACTCCACCATCGTCCGGATGTCGGGGGCAAGATGGAACTTGCCGCCATGGGGCCTGAAGTGGCGGGCCACGACCTCCGGAATAGTCTCCTGGAGGCGCTCCGGCATATACGCCCCTTCCCGGGCCACGTCGAGGATCCCTTCGTTTATATCGGTCGCCAGAAGCGAAACCTTGAGGCTTTTCAACTCCTCGGCAAACGCGTCCCTGAGGATGATCGCCAGGGAATAGGGCTCTTCTCCGCTGGAGCACCCCGCGCTCCACAGGGTCATCTCCTCTCGCCCTTCGCACTGCAGCCGGGCGACGAGGGGGGGGAGGACCTCGTCCCGAATCTTGTCGAAGGTGGAACGATTGCGGAAAAACTGGCTCACGTGGATGGTGAGCCCCTTGAGGAGCGCGTCGATCTCCCGCTCGTTCCCCGCCAGCAGCTCGCTGTAGGCCTCCGCCGACGGAGCGCGGGTCGCCCGCACCCGGATGGAGATGCGGCGCTTCATGTACTTGTCTTTATAGCTGCCGATGTCGAAGTTCCGGCATTCCCTGAGGAGTTGGCGAATCCGCTCAAAAGCCCCCTCGGAAAAATCGAAGGGGAAATCTTCCGCCAGGTAAGGTTTGAGCGTTGGGTGTTCCATCACAGTCGAGGTCCAAGTGCGGGGATTCGAGGCATGTTGCAAGAACAGCAATAATCGTTCCGAAAACGGCGCCCCACGTCCTGACGACGTTCACCTTCCGGAGGAAAAGTGGTTGTAGCCACCACGGGGAAGCGCCAGCTCCCTCCCGTCGCCCGCCACAACCGTCGCCCCGCTGCCGGCGGTGATGCTGCCGATCGCCGTGGCAGTGGTCCCTGTCCCCCGGAGCACAGTGGCAACCTCACCCTCGCGCACGGCGGAAACGGCGAAGAGAAGCTCGTAATCCTCCCCGCCGGCCAGGGCCAGGAGTTGCGGGTCCGACGTCTCCCCCGACGCCCGTTCGCGAAAGAAGGGGGAGAGGGGAAGACGCGCGGCCTCCACGCGGGCGCCGCACCCGGACTGCTCCAGGATGTGCCCGAGGTCGGCGAGGAGACCGTCGCTGACATCGATCATGGCGGTGGCGAGCCCCGCCGCGGCCAGCGCCAGGCCTGCCGCGACCCGGGGCGAGGGGTCGAGATGGCGCTCCACGGCCCATCCCTCCCGCACCCTCCGGCGCAGAAGCTCCAGCCCCAGCGCGGAATCGCCCACCGTCCCGGTGACAAAGAGCCGATCGCCGGGACGCGCCCCCGTGCGGCGGATGATCCGCTCCGGCCGCTGGTCGCCGTGGAGGGTGACGGAGATGACGAGCCCCGCCGGCGAGCGGCAGGTGTCGCCCCCGATGAGGGTCACACCGTGTTCGTCGGCAAGGGAGAGCATCCCCTCGGTGAAGCGGTCCAGGAACTCTACGGGCAAACGGGGTGGAATGGCAAGCGAGAGGAGAAAGTCCCGGGGCTCCCCCCCCATGGCGGCAATGTCCGAAAGGTTCACCGCCAGGGACTTCCGGCCCAGCCGGTACGGATCGGTGAAGGAGAGGTCGAAATGGACCCCCTCCACCAGCATGTCGGAGGTGGTGAGGATGAGGCGCCCCGGGGTCGGCTCGGTGGCGGCGGCATCGTCACCGATGCCGATCCGCACCGCCGGCCCCATGGCGGCCCGGGAGGCGATTCTGTCGATGAGGCCGAATTCCCCTATCTCCCGAAGCTTCACCCCTTGGCCCCTGCGACGGCGCTCTTGCTCGGCGCGGCGACCCGGCGCGGCGGGGTCTTCGCCTTGACCGCGGGCTTCTCGGCGCCGGCGGGAGGGGGCGGGAACGTCTCAAGGGCCACCTTCAGGACGTCATCGATCACCTTGGCGGTCACGACGTTCACCTTCTTGAGGATGTGCTTCGGCACCTCTTCCAGGTCCTTCCGGTTCTGCTCCGGGATGACGATGGTCTTGATGCCGGCGCGGATGGCGGCGAGCATCTTCTCCTTGAGGCCGCCGATGGGAAGCACCTTCCCCCGCAGCGTGATCTCGCCGGTCATCGCCACGTCCTTGCGGACCGGCGTGCGGGTGAGGGCCGAGACGAGGGCCGTCGCCCTGGTGACGCCGGCCGATGGACCGTCCTTGGGAATGGCGCCGGCCGGAACGTGGACGTGGATGTCGACCCCCGAGAGGAAGTCGTCCGGGAGGTGGAACTCCCTGGCCTTGGAGCGGATATAGGAGAGGGCCGCCTGCACCGACTCCTTCATGACATCCCCCAGGTGGCCGGTAAGGGTGAGCCCCCCCTTGCCGTTCATGGTCGTTGCCTCCACGAAGAGGACCTCGCCCCCCACCGGGGTCCAGGCGAGACCGGTCACCGTGCCGATCTCGTTCTTCTCCATCTCCACCTCGCGGATAAACTTCGCCGGGCCGAGATACTTCGCCACCCCTGCCGGGGTGATCCGGAAGTGGCGCGTCTCCCCTTCCGCCACCTTGCGGGCGACCTTGCGGCAGACGCTGCCGATCTCCCGCTCCAGGTTCCGCAGCCCCGCCTCCCGGGTGTACTTGGCGATGATCGTCCGGATCGCCTCGTCGGTGAAGCTGATCTGCTTCTCGGAGATGCCGTTTTCCTTGGTCTGGCGCGGAATCAGGTAGCGCTTGGAGATCTCCAGCTTCTCCTCCTCGGTGTAGCCGGCCAGGGAGATCACCTCCATCCGGTCGAGGAGCGGCCCCGGGATCGTGTCCATCTGGTTCGCCGTGGCGACGAACATCACGTTGGAGAGGCTGAAGGGGAGGTTGATGTAGTGATCCGAGAACATGTGGTTCTGCTCCGGGTCGAGGACCTCCAGCAGCGCCGAGGAGGGATCGCCTCGGAAGTCGGAGCCGAGCTTGTCGAGCTCGTCGAGCATGAAGACCGGGTTGTTGGAGCCGGCCTGCTTGAGTCCCTGGATGATCCGCCCCGGCAGCGCGCCGACGTAGGTGCGGCGGTGGCCGCGGATCTCCGCCTCGTCGCGCACCCCTCCCAGCGAGATCCGGACGAACTTCCGCCCCATGGCCCGGGCAATGGACTTGCCGAGGGAGGTCTTCCCGACCCCTGGGGGGCCCACGAAGCAGAGAATCGGTCCCTTCATCTTCTTCTTGAGCTTGCGGACGGCGAGAAACTCCAGGATCCGCTCCTTGATCTTCTCCAGGTAGAAATGGTCCTCGTCCAGGATCTCCCTCGCCCGCCCGATGTCGAGGACGTCCTTGGTCGATTTCCCCCACGGAAGCTCCACCAGCCAGTCGAGATACGTCCGGAGCATCCCCGCCTCGGCGGCGTCGGGGTGCATCTGCTCCAGGCGGCCGAGCTGCTTGAGGGCCTCCTTCTCCACCGGGGACGGCATCTTGGCCTGATCGATCGCCTTGCGGAGCTCATTGATCTCCTCGGCGCGGGCGTCGGTCTCGCCGAGCTCCTGCTGGATGGCGCGAAGCTGCTCGCGGAGGAAGTACTCGCGCTGGCTCTTCCCCATCTCCTCCTTGGCGGCCGACTGGATCTTCGCCTGCATGTCGAGGAGCTCGTGTTCCTTGCTGAGAAGCTCGTTCACCTTCTGGAGCCGCTCCAGCGGATCGATGATCTCCAGGAGCCGCTGGGCGTCGTCCACCTTAAGCCCGATGTTGCTCGCGATGAGGTCGGCCAGGCTTCCAGGCTCCTGCATATTCTCGACGATGACGAGGACCTCGGGAGAGATCACCTTGCCGAGGGAAACGATCTTGGAGAGCTGCTCCTTGACCGCCCGCATCAGGGCCTCGGTCTCCAGCGATTCCTCGGTCGCCGGCTCCACGATCCGCTCGATCCGGACCGAGAAATACGGCCTGTCGTTGACGAACTCGACGATCCGCCCCTTGGCGAGCCCCTGAACGAGGATCTTCACCCGCCCGTCGGGGAGCTTGAGCATCCGCATGATCATCGCCACGGTGCCGACAGAGTAAATCCCCTCGGGGGTCGGCTCCTCGTCCCCTATCTCCTTCTGGGTGGCGAGAAAGATGAGACGGTCGCGGGACAGGGCCTGGTCCACCGCGCTAATGGATAGCTCCCGCCCCACGAAGAGGGGAAGGATCATGTACGGATAGACCACCACATCCCGCACCGGCAGCAGCGGCAGGACATCCGGTATCTTGAGCTCTTCGGTTTCCTGCTTCGATTCTTCTTTATCTTTCATTACTATCTCCTTGTTCGATCGGTATCTCGCGGATGATCTGCCCCTTGTCCGCGAGGCGGGGAAAGGTCACCGTCAGGACCCCCCGGCGGTAGAGGGCCTTGGCGCCGGTGAGGTCGACGGTCGGCGGGACCTCCACGGCCCTGCAGAAGCGCCCGAAATGCCGCTCCAGGCAGATGTAGCCAACCCCCTCGCGGGTGTCATCCCGCTTCGTCCCTTCGACGATCAGCATGTTGCAGCAGAGTTTGAGGGATATCTCGTCCCGCTCGAAGCCCGGAAGTTCCACTTCGACGGTGAAGAATTCCGGCGTTTCGAAGATGTCGACGAGGGGAACGAAGTCGCATTCCCCGAGGCGCCCCCCCTTCTCGGCCCGGGCAAGCAGCTCGAAGACCTCGTCCACCTGAAGCTGCAGCAGCGTCATCCAGTCGAGCGGTTCCTTGGGAATTACGGCCATAACACCCCCGTCTGCTCTTCGGTCCCCACGGCTCCCCCAACCACCGGGAAGGCGGGACCCAAGTTTGTGATGATTTAATCATCTTTGTGTTCGAAGTCAAGGTAATCCGCCCGCTACCGCACTCCCCCCACGCCGGTGGGGTGGCGTTAAAAATTGAATTTTGCCCCTCCAGTGTGTATAATCCACCCCGGCCGCGCCTGCGACCGGAAACAAAGCGGCCGCCAATCGCGGCCCCCTGTTTCCGGGCAGATCCCGCGCCCACCCTCCGGCCACCGGTTTGCAGCCACTCCTCGCAACCACCGCTGACCGCAACCACGATCGCAGCCCAAGGCCGAACGCGGGGTGCATCACCATCGCGTTCCGACCCGCTCCACGGGCACTCATCCAAAGAACATTCCGGGAGGAATCTCGTGAAAAGAACCACCTCATACCTCACCATCACCCTGTCGCTCCTCGTCGCGCTGACTGCCGGCACCGCATGGCCGGCCGAGCAGCGCTGCGGCGAAGCACGGGGCATTGCCGCCGATCTCGCCGCGGGTGACGAAAGCGATGCGAAGGGGGCCGAAGAGCGCATCCTCGAATACTGCCCCAACGGCGCACCGGGGCGTTTCGTCATGGCTCTCAGGGCCGAACGGGAGAAACGCCTCGATGACGCCGTCAAGGGTTACCGCGAAGTGCTCCGGCTCGACCCGACCCTGCCGCGGGTCCAGGGGAGGCTGGGGCTGGCCCTGCTCCGGAAGGGGGCGTATGACGAGGCGGTGGTGGAGCTGACCCGTGCCATTTCCACCACCCCCGATCCCCTTTACCATCGCGGGCTGGGGAAGATTTTCGCCGAGCGCAAGCTCTACTCCCTGGCCCTCTACCATTATGGCGAAGCGGCCAAGGCTCTTCCCGAAGACCCCACCGTCCATATCGATCTGGCGGCCCTCAACCGGGCGATGGGGCATCCCGACACCGCCGAGCAGGAATACCGCCGAGCCATCATCCTCGACCCGGCCAATGAACGGGCGCGGCTCGGTCTTGCCGGGCTGTATGCCGCCAACGGACAGACCGACAAGGCGATCGAGGAGCTCAAGCAGGCCCAGATCGCCGCCCCCCAGGACAAAGAGATCCACCTCCTCCTCGCCGAATCCTACGAGAAAAAGGGGGACCGCCAGGCAGCCGACTATGAATACCTCCTTGCGGGGAAACAGCGCGGCATCCTTCCCGAAGAGCATCTCCGACGGGGGGACGATCTGGTGAAGGCCAAGGAGTACGCCAAGGCCGTCGAGGAATACCGGGCGGCGCTCAAGGAAAGGGGGGAGTGGCCCGAGGCGATCCTGAAGCTTGCCGACGCCCAGGCTGCAGCGGGACTCGACGATGATGCCATCGCATCCTACAAGGAATTCATGAGACTCAAGGGAGGCACCGGCGACATCCATTACAATCTCGGCGTTCTTTATGAGCGCAAGGGGCTCATCGATGAGGCCGTCGTCGAGTACAAGCAGGCGCTGCGCGCCACCCCCGAAAACGGCGATGCCCGCCGCCGGCTGGCCGACATCTACTCGCTGCGCGGCAGCTATCCCCAGGCCATCGAGCAGTACCGGGAGCTTCTCAAACGGGGCGACAGCAACCCCCTTCTACACCTGAAACTCGCCCGGGTCCTCGTATCCGCCAAGAATACCAGGGACGCCATCGCCTCCTACCAGGAGGCGACCAAGCTCGCCCCCGACAATCTCGAAGCCCATAAGGAACTGGCCGCCCTCTACCGAAGGGGGAACCAGCCGGAGGAGGCCGAAAAGCAGTACCGGGAGGTGCTCCGGATCAAGAGAAACGACACGGAGGCCCGTAATATACTGACTTCCCTCTACGTTAAAGGGAAGAAGTACGACGAGCTCATCGCGCTCCTCAAGGAGGGTGCGGAGCTTGCCCCCAACGACCCGGCAAGCCATTACAAGCTCGGCCTCATCTACGAGTTCAGGAAGGAGTACGAACCCGCCGAGCAGGAGTACAAGAAGGCAGTGGAACTCAAGGGGGACCACGCCAAGGCGCTCAACGCCCTCGGCCGGATCTACGTCAAGACCGGCAAACTCGCCGAGGCGAAGGAGGCGCTGGAAGCGGCCAAGAAGGCCGATCCCAGCATGGAAGAGACCGCCGTCCTCCTGAGCAACATCAAGGAAGAGCTCTCCCCCGAACCGGCCAAGCACTACAAGCACTACAAGCACTACAAGAAAGGGAAGAAAGGGAAAAAAGGGAAAAAAGAAAAGGGGAAAAAGGGGAAAGGGAAGAAGTCGGGCTCGAAGAAGAAATCCGGTGCAGCGAAGAAGGGCGGGGATAAGAAGTCAAAGAAGAAGCACTGAGCCGGGAAGGGGGAGCGGCGCCCTATCCCTCTTTCCGGGGATCGTCCTTCTTCTCGGCCTTGATCTCGATCTCCTCTTTTCCTTCCGAGGCCTTCTTGAAATTCCGGATGCTCTTGCCGAGGGCGGCGCCGATTTCCGGCAGCCGTCCCGCCCCGAAAACCACCAGGACGATGATGAGAATGACGATGAGTTCGGGCATGCCGAAACCGAACATGCGAAACCTCCACCAAAAGTATTGAAATCAAGTATTGCATCTGCATGGCCAAAAATCAAGACCAACCTCGCCGTATCGTTCCAGCCGCACGCATCGTAAACAACGCATATTTTGCCGGCCACTCTCCACCCTCCATTTTTTGTGATAAATTGTAACAAAACATAAACGCAAGATCGCTCTTCGCCGTTAGCCCGAAGAAAGGACGTCAAGGACCCCATGACCACCAGGCACATTCTTCTCGTTGAAGACAATCCTGACGACGAAATCCTGACGTTACGGGCGCTAGCCAAACACGGGATGTCCTCCGACGTGGTCGTGGCACGGGACGGGGTGGAGGCCCTGGACTACCTGTTCGGCACCGGCCCGTACAGCGGGCGCGACCTGAGCATCATGCCGCGCCTGATCCTGCTCGACCTGAAGCTTCCCAAGGTGGACGGCCTCGAAGTACTGCGCCGACTGCGGGCCGACGAACGTACCAGACTCCTGCCGGTGGTGGTCTTCACCTCCTCCAACGAAGAGCAGGATATTCTCGAATGCCACCGTCTCGGGGCCAACAGCTACATCCGCAAACCGGTCGACTTCAACCAGCTGAGCGAAGCGCTGCGCCTCATCAGCACCTACTGGCTCCAGTTGAACCTGACCCCCAAGCTCTTCAACTCGACGAAATGACCGGGGTATTCTTCGCTATTACCCCATGCAATGCGCCGCCGTTCGTGTTACTATCCCGCCATGGACAGTTTCACCCTTGTCAGTGACTATTCCCCCCGCGGCGACCAGCCGAGGGCCATCACCGAACTGAGCGACGGCATTCTCCGCGGTGACCGCGACCAGGTGCTGCTGGGGGTCACCGGCAGCGGCAAGACCTTCACCATGGCGAACGTCATCACCACCGTGAACCGCCCCGCCCTGATTCTTGCCCCCAACAAGACCCTGGCGGCTCAGCTTTACGGCGAGTTCAAGGAACTCTTTCCCCACAATGCCGTGGAGTATTTCGTCTCCTACTACGACTACTATCAGCCTGAAGCGTACCTCCCCACCACCGACACCTTCATCGAGAAGGACTCCTCAATCAACGACGAGATCGACAAGCTGCGCCACGCCGCCACCCGCAGCCTCCTCACGCGGCGGGACGTGATCATCGTCGCCTCCGTCTCCTGCATCTACGGCATCGGCTCCCCCGCGGAATACCAGGCGATGCACATCTTCTTCCACCAAGGGAACGACTACGGCCGGGAAACACTCCTCAGAAAGCTGGTGGAGATCCAGTACGAGCGCAACGACATCGACTTCCACCGGGGGACCTTCCGCGTGCGGGGCGACATCGTGGAGATCTTCCCGGCCCACGAAGACGAGAAGGCGCTTCGGATCGAGTTCTTCGGCGACACGGTGGAGGCGATCGCCGAGATCGACCCCCTGCGGGGCCTCGTGCTCCAGCGCCTCGCCAAGTGCGCCATCTACCCCGCCTCCCACTACGTGGCGACCCGGGAGACCCTGGAGCGGGCCATCGAGGAGATCCGGAACGATCTGCGGGAGCGGATCCAGTGGTTCCGGGAGCGGAACATGCTGGTGGAGGCCCAGCGCATCGAGCAGCGGACCATGTACGACCTGGAGATGATGGAGGAGATGGGGTTCTGTCAGGGGATCGAGAACTACTCCCGCTACTTCGACGGCCGGCAGGCGGGGGAGCCCCCCTACACCCTCCTGGACTACTTTCCCCGCGACTACCTCCTCTTCGCCGACGAGTCCCACGTCACCATCCCCCAGGTGGGGGGGATGTACCGAGGGGACCGCAGCCGCAAGGAGACCCTGGTCAACTACGGGTTCCGCCTCCCGGCGGCCCTCGACAACCGCCCCCTCACCTTCCGGGAGTTCACCGAGCGGCTCAGTCAGGCGGTCTACGTCTCCGCCACCCCCGCCGACTACGAACTGGTCCAAGCGGGCGGCGTGGTGGTGGAGCAGGTGATCCGCCCCACCGGGCTCCTCGACCCGGTGATCCAGGTGCGGCCGGCGAGCGGCCAGGTGGACGATCTCCTCCACGAGATCCGCGAGACGGTGGCCCGGGGGGAGCGGGTCCTTGCCACGACCCTCACCAAGCGGATGGCGGAGGATCTCACCGACTACTACCGGGACCTGGGGGTCAGGGTGAAGTACCTCCACTCGGACATCGACACCATCCAGCGGATGCAGATCATCCGGGACCTCCGCCTCGGCGAGTTCGACGTCCTCGTCGGGATCAACCTCCTGCGGGAGGGGCTCGACATCCCGGAGGTCTCCCTCGTGGCGATCCTCGATGCCGACAAGGAGGGATTCCTCCGCTCGGCCCGCTCCCTCATCCAGACCTGCGGCAGGGCCGCGCGCAACGTCAACGGCCGCGTGATCATGTACGCCGACACGGTGACCGGCTCCATACAGAGCTGCATCGACGAGACCGCCCGCCGCCGGGCACTCCAGGAGGCGTTCAACGCCGAGCACGGCATCACCCCCCAGACTGTGAAGAAGGGGCTGCGCACTATCCTGGAATCGATCGAGGAGCGGGACTACCTTACGATCCCCCTTGCCGCCGAGCCCCGGGAGGAGTACCTCCCGGCCGATAAGATCCCGAAACTTGTAAAGAAACTCCGCAAGGAGATGATCGAGGCGGCGAAGAAGCTCGAATTCGAACGGGCCGCGGAACTGAGGAACCGGATCAGACGGCTGGAGGCTCAGGAGCTGGGATTGAAGGAGCACCGCCATGAGTGAACCGACCCTCCTCCCCCGCCGTCCTTCCGCCGGCCGGTACGCCCTGGCGCTCCTGCTCGGCGTCAACCTCCTCAACTACATCGACCGTCAGGTCCTCTACGCCGTCTTTCCGCTCATCAAGGCGGACCTCGCCCTCTCCGATACCGCCCTGGGGCTGATCGGGAGCGCCTTCATGGTCTGCTACATGGTCTCGGCCCCTTTCTTCGGCTGGTGGGGCGACCGGGGAAGCAGGCCGCGTCTCGCCGCCGCCGGCCTGGCGCTCTGGAGCGTGGCGACCGCCGCGGCCGGCGTCGCCCCCGGCTACCGAAGCCTCCTGGCGGCCCGGGCCGCCGTCGGGATCGGCGAAGCGAGCTTCGGGACCGTATCCCCGGGGCTTCTGTCCGACTTCTTCCCCAAGGAGCGGCGCGCCCGGATCCTCGCCCTCTTCTTCCTCGCCATTCCGGTCGGCAGCGCCCTCGGCTACCTCTTGGGCGGCCTCATCGGCCACCGGTTCGGCTGGCACGCGGCATTCCTCGTGGTCGGCCTCCCCGGCCTCGCCCTCGCCGTCCCGCTCTGGCTCATCAGGGAACCGGCGCGGAGGAAGGGAGAAGAGGACCGGAACGGGAGCGCGCCGGCGTCTGGCGGCTACCGCTCCCTCCTTCGCAACCGCACCTTCGTGACCAACACCCTGGCCATGGCCGCCATGACCTTCGCCCTCGGCGGCCTCGCCCAGTGGATCCCGACCTTTCTCTTCAGGATGCACGGCCTCGACGTGGCCCGGGGGAACACCCTCTTCGGCGCCATCACCGTCGTGACCGGCATCTGCGGCACCCTGGCCGGCGGGTGGCTCGGCGACCTCCTCCAGCGGCGCACCCCCCGGGGGTACCTCGTCGTCTCGGCGTGGGGGTTCGTCATCGGCACCCCGGCGGCCGCCTGGGCCATCCTCGCCCCATCCCTCACCCACTGCCTCGGCGCCATGTTCGTGGCCGAGTTTTTTCTCTTTCTCAACACCGGCCCCCTCAACACCGTCATCGTCAACGTAACGCGGCCGGCAGTCCGTTCCATGGCGTTTGCCGTCAACATCTTCTTCATCCACGCGCTGGGCGACGCCATCTCCCCCGCCGTCATCGGCGGGCTGTCGGACCACCTGGGGCTTCGCACCGCCCTCCTCGCCACCCCCCTCGCCATTCTCGCCGCCGCCCTCTTCTCCTTCCTCGGCGGTGCAAGCATCGCCCGCGACATGGACCGTGCCGGGGAGTGACCTCGCTTTATCTCGTCCGGGAAAATGTGATAGATAACTCTGCAACCACCCGACGAAGGAGACACCGATGAAGAAAGACATCCTCGAAAAGGGGGCGATCCTCCAGCGGGACCGGGAGAGCTACGCCATCGCCCCCCACATCCCGGGAGGGATCACCGACACCGCCACGCTGCGCAAGATCTGCGACGTGGCGGACCGTTACGGCGTAAAGGAACTGAAGCTCACCTCGGCCCAGCGGATCGCCCTCATGGGGGTGAGGGAAGAAGACCTGGACGCCATCTGGCGCGACCTGCAGGAGAAGCCGGGAGCGGCCATCGGCCTCTGCGTCCGGAGTGTCAAGATCTGCCCCGGCACCACCTGGTGCAAGCGGGCAGTGCAGGACTCGGTCGCCCTCGGCCTGAAGATCGACGCCCTCTATCACGCCATGGAGCTTCCCAACAAGATGAAGATGGGGGTTTCGGGGTGCATGCTCTCCTGTGCCGAGGTGGCAGTGAAGGACATCGGCGTCATGGGGACCCCGAAGGGATGGCGGGTCTACGTGGGAGGAAACGCCGGGGCGCGGCCCCAGCTGGCCGAGCTTCTGGTCGACGGCCTGACGACCGACGAAGAGGTCCTCTCCCTCATCGACCGGATCATCGCCTGGTACCGGAACTCAGGGAGCGAGCTGCGGCTCGGAAAGGCCATCAAGCAAGCCGGATTCGAGCGCTTCCGGACCGAGGTGCTCGGAAGCCGAGGGTAGTCCGCCCTCAGAAGATGGTCCAGACCCGCTCCGGCACCTATCAGGGCGCTGGAGCAGCGCCGCCAGCCGGGCGACGAGGGTGAAGGTTTTGCCGTGTCCACCACTTTTTCTCCCGCTGTCCGCAGCAGCGAAAGAGAGGCAGCATTTTTGCATGTAACTATCGCATTTGCTGTTGATTCTCGGCCGCTGGTCTCTTAGAATACGTCTGACTTTCCGGCACACGGGGCAATACGTGGTCACAATCCTTCTCATCGCCGACCAGGATCGGCTCGAACGGCTCTTCAACTTCACCGGGGAGTCCCCCCGGATCGGCTTCAGAATCTCGCGCTCTCTCCGTCAGGGAATTCTGGACATCGCCGAAGCCCCTCCCGCATTTCTCTTCATCCAGAACCACCTTTCCGGACTCTCGGGAGAAATCATAGCCCGCCACCTGGTGGCCGAGATCGCGGGAAGACGCCCCCTGGTCACCCTCTTCGGCGAGGGTAACGGCTGTGTGCCGGTTCCGGGCGTAGTCGACGCATGCCTGGACATATCACGTCCCGACGAGGAACTCGTCGCCGCCATCATCGGGCTCATCTCGAACAACGCCGATTCGGCCGTCGAAAGCTCCTCACCTTCCGAACCGGTCAACAATGCCGTGGCGCCCCCCGCCGCCGGCGCCGGAGAGACTCCGCCTCCCTCCGATGCGCGCCCCAAAGCGCCGGCGACCGAGGAACCGCCCCCAAAAAAAACGGAGGCGTCTCCCTTCGACCGCACCCTTCAGAGCGCCCTGGACGACACTGCCGCGCCGGTCTCCCTGGCTGAACTGGAAGGTCCAGCGACGCTCGGCCTCCCGTCAGAAGGGGCGGCAAAACCGCCCGGGACCAGCAACGGGGTACTTCGGAGCCGTGGGCGGGCACGGACGCGCCAGCTACCCCTCTACCTGGCGTCAGCCGGAATCCTTGCCGCCGGGGTCATTCTGTTCATTATCTTGATGCCGGCACCAAAACCGGCGCTCTCCCCGAAATCGGCACCCGCAAACCAGGGCGCAGGGATAGCGACCAAACCTCCCGCTGCGACGGCGTCGGTGACAGCCGCCCCCCCGGGCTCCGCTCCCCCGGCCAAGATCAACGCGCCGCCCACTTCTGCCCCAATGGTCGAAAAGAAAGCACCGGCGGCGCTCCAGAAGCACTCTGAACCGGCCCCTTCGCGGGCGGTCAGGGGGCTTGCCACGCTGCCCGGATTCATTCCCCGCGAGGGTCTCGACAAAAAGTTCGGCACCTCCCACCCCGGCTGGGAACGCTATCAGGGGGCCCGCACCGAATTCAAGATCTACCGTGAGAGTACCGGAATCAAGGCTGTTCAGGCCATTGATCGGAGCGGAATCGGCATCCCGGAATCGTTTCTTCGCGGCGCCATCGCGCAGATGACCCGGACGAGGGATTTCACCATCGGGGAAAGGGAAATCCAGGGGAAATTCCAGGTGGAAAAGGGCACCGTTGCCTCCGGCGCCCGCCTGGTCATCTACCGGACTGGGCCCAAGGGTTCCATCCGCGCCTTCGTCGTCTATTTCCAGTAGCCATCGGACACACTATGAACAACCGTATCTTGCCTACCCTTGCCCAGATTTTTCTGCTTACGGGCGCCCTTCTTCTCTGCCGCGGCAGTTCCGCCGCCGCACCGCCGTCGTTCGAGCTCGATCCGAAGGAGTTGGAAACGGCCGCACCCTCAGTCAAGACGCCAAGGCATCCGCCCGGGCGCTCCCATCGCAAACAAGCGACCAAATCGGACGAGACCGCGGGGCAGGCTGCGGTCACCGGGGGTGACGAACGGCTCACGCGTTATACCGTGAAGCCGGGAGACTTTCTCTTCAAGATCCTGATGCGGGAATTCGGGCTTTCCAACGCCGAGGCTGAGGCGCTCATCCCCGAGGTCCAGCGGATAAACCACCTCACAAGTGCCACACGGCTCGAAGTCGGACGGACCCTCCTCATTCCTCGGGGGAAGCGCAACCCTTCCGCCCGGAAGGCGACTCGACCCGTCATCGCCCCCGCGGCTTCTCCCGCGACAGAGGTCCCCCCGGAGCTGGCTCCAGCGGCCAGACCACTTCCCCCTTCGCCGCCGGCTGAGGCAGTACCTCCGCCCCCCTCCCGGGAGCATGAGATGGAGGCGTCACGCCCCGCCGCCGCGGCACCAGTGGAGCCGGCAAAACGGGCCGGAGAGCCGTCGCAGCCCCCTCCTTCCCTCGCCACCATGCTTTTTCGGCTTTGGGAGCAGCTTGTTCCCGATCAGGGTCGTGTTGAACCGATCACCCTCGGCGGACGGGTCCTTCCTGCCGAGGAGTACCCGCTCCTCCTGGCGGCGGACGGCAGCAAGATCCTGGTCGATGTTCGCGGCTCATTGAACGCGTCGGCCAAAAGCCAGCTCGTCCAGAAATACCCGGACATCAGGATCCTCCCCCGGGGGAGCGAGGGGTTCAAGGAGTTTTTCACCGACCTGCTCCGCACGGCCGAGTTCGCCCACATCGAGGAGAACCCCACGGTCGAACTCGGCACCGATCCGCGGCTCGCCGTTCGGGCCGATTTCCGGATCACCGCGCTTACCGCGGCAGGCCACGGTCCGGAGAGCATACTCATCTTCGTCGACGAGAACGGACCGTCCCTTCCGACGCCGCTCAAGAAATACCTCAACCGCAAGGGATACCGCGTGGCCGAGCTGAGCCGGAAAGAGGCCCCTCACTCCGACGAGCCGGGGTATGATTTACGCTTCCTTCCTCCCGCGCCGTCTTGCGAGATGGCCCTGTCGCTTCTGGAGATCCTGTCTCTGAAACTGAACCGAAACAGGATCGTGACCGGGTCCATGGGGCAGAACGCCGAAAGCCGGTTCAGTATCCGCGTCGACGGTCTTTTCGAGACGGGGGGAAAACGCTTTATTCTCGACTGCGGGGAAAACGATTCCTACAACTACACCCTCTACCGGCTCCTGCAGCTGCAGGGGTACGGCATTGTCCAACCCCAGCCGAAGGACGATTACGCCACCGTCACGGAAAAACTGATGAAGGAGCTGAACTACCCCTTCTCTTTCGGTCGGTACGACTTCGACTACGGCCGCTACCGGATCAGCGTCACCGGCTTCAGGATCACCCGAAAGGGAGACTCGACGGCGAGGCTGCTGCTCGTAAACAAGCCGTCGGACCTCGTTTTTGCGGAGCTTCTGCAAAGCGCCCCTACGGGTAAGTAGCAGGGGCGGTCAATCTCTATAACGACGAGTGAACTCCGCGGAATGAGGCCATCAGGATCCCTGCTTTGGAATTCCGCGCTAAACGCAAACAGCCGATAGTGCCCGAACAAAGAGGGTCTATCGGCTGTGACGTTGTGAGTCATTAATTTGCGAAAGAGCACCCCCGCTCCAACGCGGGAAACTCTCAAATGCCATATTCGGCCTGATTTCTTACTGGCCGGCCAGCTTCAGAAGCGCATCGGCCCGATAGAGGGTCGCATCGGGCACGAGCGGCGAGGAGGGATAGCGGGCGAGGAAACGGTCGAACGCATCGATCGACTGCTGGTAGGCGCCAGTTTTGTAAGCGCTTACGCCCGCTTCGAAGAGGGCCTGCTCGTTCTCTTCCCCCCTCTTCGGAATAACCGGCGCGGGACGTGGCGCCTCGACGGCCCGCTTCCGCAACGTCGGCTCGGGAGCCTTGACCTCGCCACCAATCGGCCCTGCCGAGGGGGGAGGGGCCGGGGCCGGAGTCTTCCCTTTTGCTCCCCTCTCTTCCCGGCATACTGTGGCCACCTTCCCGGCCTTTTTTCTTTTCGCGCGCGTAACCGCCCCCCCGCCCTTCACTTTGGACGGCAACGGTACGAGCAACTTGTTCCCCGCGTAGATCAGATCGGGATTCTTGATCAGGTTGAAGAGAAGGATTTGGGGATAGTACCCCCCCTTCCTGCCATACTTTCGGGAAAGGGAGTAGAGCGTGTCCCCCTTCCGGATGGTAATGCTCTTGACGAGCACTCCCTCGTCGGGGCCCGCGGGACGCTTCCCCTCCGAAGGCTCGGGGGCGTAGAGCAGATACTTCTCCGCTCCAAGGAGCGGGGAAGCGAGCAGTGAGAGAACTAGAGACGACGCGACAACCCTGATGGCGTTGTTCATATCAATACCTGTTCCCCAGCAGATCTTGGTACTTCAGGACGTTCCGGACCTGGATGCTCTTCCCGACCGCGGTCCCCGCCTTGACGCGGAAGGTAACCTTGATGGTCCGCTTCTCGCCGGCCCCCAGCTCGTCGAACCTCCAGAAATAATCTCCATTGGTCCCTTTGGTGAAGGAAGGATCCGAAGCTACCAGTTCCAGGTCACGGGGCAGGAAGCTTTGCAGCTCCACCGCCTTCGCCATGTTGGAACCCCTGTTGGTGAAGTTCAGCTCAAAGGACGAGACCTCGCCCGGCTTGAGCCTCCCTCCTTTGCCAGTCATCAGGAGATCAACCACCGGCCGCGAGTAGACAAGACGGAGCGCGGCGACCTTCCCCTTCGCCTTGTCGCTCTCCGGCTCGAATGCCATGGTAATAGTCGTGCTCGACCCGTCATTCTCGGTGGCGGGAGTGGCGAGATCGAGGATCACATAGGATTCTTCCTTCGGCGCCAACGGTCCCACATGGTTGATGAGGGGCTCGTTCGCCTGGCGGATGCCGTCGCGGTTCAGGTCCTGGTAGAACGTATAGGTGACGTTGGGCGGCAGAGTCGGCTTGATCAGGAAATCCTCGCGGACGTTGCCGGTATTGGTAACCACGAGGGGGATGGAAACCGGCTGGCCGGGGATCACCACGATCTTGTCGCTGTTGGTCCTGATCGCCACGCCGCTCACCGCTTTCACGAAGGCGGCGGCCGAGAGGAACGAATCACGGGTCTGGAGTTCCGTATTGGCCACATCGGCCCTGAGGAAGAGTTCCTGCTGCGCAATCGCTTCATCCTTCAGCTGGAAGACCACCTCGAACTCGCGGCTCTCTCCGGAATTGAGCCGCATCCCGTCGAGCACGAGAGCAGCCTTCATCTCCTGCCTGAATCCGGCGCCGGCGAAATCGACCGGCTCATACTGGGGCGGATAGTTCAGCCGGAGCGAAACCCCCTGGGCCGTCGCCGTACCGATGTTGAGGAGGGCGATCCGGTAGGAAACCTTTTCGCCGGGGAGGATCTGAACCTTGTCGGTCTTGACCACCGCACGCAGCAGTGGTGCCGAAGCGATCATGAAGATGTCGCGGGCTTGGGAGGCATCGCGGTCGAGCCGCGAGGCAACCTTGATCGGATAGACAATCTTCTGTCCGTCGATGAACTCACGCGGCACAACGAGGGAGAGCACCCCCTTGAACCGCTCTCCCGGCGCCAGGGACGGCGTGAGATTTATCGGGAGCTCCTTCTTGACTGCATCCGCGAACTGAGCGGCAAACTCGGCCGGGAACCCTGACTCGAGGTAGAAGCTGTCCGTTCCATTACCGTTGTTGATCACTTCGAAGGGGACTTCATAACGCCTTCCCACCTCCAGGCTTTGCGCCAGCGGGGGGATTGTCAGGTCGACATCGGCAAACTGCCCGACCTCAAGCGTCAGGACCTGGGCATTTTTCTCGACCGGGGTCAGGACGGCCGCCACCCCTCTGACAGCAGGGGTATAGGAGATGCCGAGCTCCACCAGCTTGGCTGCGGCAGTCGCCGCGGCCCTCGTTCCGGGGAAGCGGTCGACAAGCGACTTGTATTCCGCAATGGCCTTTTCCCGGAGCGCCGCACTTCGCGCCGCCCGCTCCGCGGCCTCGGCCTTGCTTGCCTCAGCCTTTTCCTTCGCCGCCCGCTCCGCGGCCAGGCGCTCCGCCTCGGTCTTTTCCTTCGCAGCCTTCTGGGCCGCAGCCATCTCGGCGGCGGCTTTCTCCGCCGCCACCCGCTCGGCCTCGGCCTTTTCCTTCGCCGCCTGCTCCGCGGCCAGGCGCTCCGCCTTGGCCTTCTCACGGGCAGCCTGCTCCGCTGCCGCCTTTTGGGCTGCAGCCACCCCGGCGGCGGCTTTCTCCGCCGCAACCCGCTCCGCTTCCGCTTTCTCCGCCGCAACCCGCTCCGCTTCCGCTTTCTCTGCCGCTGCCTTCTCCGCCGCCACCCGCTCGGCCTCGGCCTTTTCCTTCGCCGCCTGCTCCGCGGCCAGGCGCTCCGCCTCGGCCTTCTCACGGGCAGCCTTCTCCGCTGCCGCC
>NZ_DAHVYG010000046.1 GCF_027327745.1 Geobacter sp. | reverse complement strand
ATGGTGCCCAGGGACGGAATCGAACCGCCGACACGAGGATTTTCAGTCCTCTGCTCTACCGACTGAGCTACCTGGGCGAAAAGAGCTTTAGTTTATAAACCGTAGCCGGGAATGTGTCAATATTTTTTTGCCGGCAACAGTGCCGGCACGGGGATTTTCAGCCCTCTGCTCCTGCGCTCAGGCCCGGGAAATGAAGCGGCAGTCGCGGGTGTCGATCTTGATCTTCTCGCCGATCTCCAGATAGGGGGGGACCTGGAGGGTGAGGCCGGTTTCGAGGGTCGCCTCCTTGGTCTGGGCGGTGGCGGTGGCGTTCTTGATGACCGGCGGGGTGTCGGTGATGGTGAGCTCCACCACCTGGGGGGGGTCGACGCTGACCATCCGCTCCTGGAAGATGCCAAGGGTGACCTCGGTGCCGTCTACGAGGTAGTAGCGGATTGCCTCGAAGGCCTCGGCGTCCATCTCGAACTGCTCGTAGGTCTCCAGGTCCATGAAGACTCCCTGGGCGCCGTCGGCGTAGAGGAACTGCCCCTTGTGGCGCTCGAAGTCGGCCTCCTCCACCTTGTCGCCGGAGCGGAAGGTCTTTTCCAGCACCTGGGAGGTGAGGAGGTTGCGGTACTTGGTCTTGACCATGGTGTTGGCCCCCCGGGCGGAGGGGGACTGGAAGTGGACGTCGAGGATGAGGCACGGCGCGCCGTCGAGCTTGATGACGAGGCCGCGCTTGAAGTCGGACGTGGTGAGCATGATGTGGTTCTCCTTGTGTTTTGAAAAATCTCCTTTTTTTATCAAAATAATGCTACAAAGACAACCGGATGAGAACCGTATAACGCGAACGGAGCTTCTGTTTCATGAAGATCGACACCGACCACATCAAGCTCGACAGTTTCCTGAAGGCGGAGAACATCGTGGGGAGCGGCGGCGAGGCGAAGGTCCTCATCGCCGGCGGAGCGGTCCGCGTCAATGGCGAGACCGAACTCCGCCGGGGACGGAAGCTGCGTCCCGGCGACCGGGTGGAGGTCGGCGGCGAGACCTTTGTCATCGAGTGAGGAGGAGACGCCGATGGAGCGAGTGAGCTGCCCCCACTGCCAATTCGCGAAGGAGCTGCCGGCGGGAACCATTCCGGAGGGAGCCCGGGTGACCTGCCCCCGCTGCGGCGGAACCTTTACCTTCACGCGGAATGCCGGGACGGTGCCGGCGGGCGAAGGCGCGCCGGCCGGAAGCACTATCCCGTCACCGTCAGTTCCGGAGCCTGCGGCCGCGCCGCGCCGGCCGCCGTCCCCCCGCACCCTCCGGTTCAGCTTCGAAGGGACGGCGCGGGAGTACTTCGGCATCTGGATCGTCAACACGCTCCTGAAGGTGGTCACCTGCGGGGTTTACTCCGCCTGGGCCAAGGTCCGCAAGCGACGCTGGTTCTACGGCAACACCATGCTCCACGGGGCGCCCTTCGACTACCTGGCCGACCCGCTGGCGCTCTTCCGGGGGTGGCTCATCGGCGCCGCCGCCCTCATCCTCTACTCCGTCGGGAGCCGTTACAGCCCCTCCCTCGCCTCGCTTCTCGGCCTTCTGTTCTTCCTGGCGATGCCGTGGCTCGTGGTCCGCTCCCGGCTCTTCAACGCCCGCAACTCCACCTACCGCAACGTCCGCTTCAATTTCCGCCCCGACTACCGGGAGGCGTACGTCGTCTTCGCCGGCCTGTACCTGCTCCTCCCCTTCACCCTGGGGTTTCTCTTTCCCTACGTGGTCTACCGGCAGCAGAAGTTCCTGGCGGAGCAGAGCGACTTCGGCACGACCCCCTTCTCCTTCGAGGCGACGGCGAAGGATTTCTACCTCCTCTACCTCAAGGCGGCGGGGTGGTTCGTCGCCATCGCCGCAGCGGCGGTGGCCCTCATGGCGCTCGTCATGCCGGCTTTCCTGAGCGGCATGACGGGGGGAATGCCCCGAAAGGCGGCGGCACTGGCCGGCATCGCCTTCTCCCTCTCCTTTCCCCTCATCTATTTCTTCATCGCGATCTACGTCCAGACACGCCAGCGCAACCTCGTCTGGAGCAGGGTCCGGCTCGGTGAGAACCGCTTCGCGAGTACGCTCCGGGCCCGGGAGATGGCGTGGCTCTACTTCTCCAATGCCTTTGCCATCCTCTGCACCTTCGGCCTCTTGGTCCCCTGGGCGACGGTGCGGCTTACGCGCTACCGGTTCGAGAACCTGACGGTCTCCTCCCGCAACGAACTGGAAGGGTTCGTGGCCGCCTCGGCGGTGGAGGTGAGCGCCGCCGGCGAGGAGATCGGCGATCTCTTCGGGATCGACGTGGCCCTGTGAGCAGGAGCGCGCGGGGGACATACTACGACGGGAAGAGTTCGGCCCAGCGCCGGGTGACCCTCGCGCTCAGTGGAGAGCGGCTTCTGGTGACGGGGGACGGGGTGGAGCGGGGAGACCTCCTCGGCGTGCTCACCGTCTCTCCCCGGCTCGGCACGGTCCGGCGTTCGGTCCGCTTCCCCGACGGCGCCCTCTGCGAGCTCTCCGACGACCGGTTCCTCGATGAGCTCCTGCGCCGGCAGGGGCGGGGGCGGTTTGCCGCCGGGCTCCACCGGTGGGAGCGGAGCATCCCCCGGGCGCTGGTGGCGCTGGCGCTGACGGTGGCGCTCGTCTGGTGTTTCGTCACCTTTGCCATCCCGGCCCTCGCCCGACGGGTAGCCTTCGCCGTTCCCGCAACCACCGAGCGTTCCCTGGGGCGGGAGAGCCTCGGGATGCTCGACAGGCTGGTCTTTTCCCCGACGGCGCTTCCGCCGGAGCGGCGGCGGGAGGTGGCGGCGCTCTTCGGCCGGATGACCCGCGACCTGCCGTGGGCCGGCGGGTACCGGCTCGAATTCCGGGCAAGCCCCCAGCTCGGCGCCAACGCCCTGGCGCTGCCGTCGGGAATCATCGTCGTCACCGACCGGCTCGTGGAGATCGCCGGGAGCGACGACGAACTGGCGGCGGTGCTGGCCCACGAGATGGGGCATGTCCGCCACCGCCACGCCCTGCGCCACATCCTCCAGAATTCCGCCACCGGCCTCGTCATGGCCGCCCTGACCGGCGACATCACCTCGGTCACCTCCCTCTCGGCGGGGCTTCCGACGGCGCTCGTGGACGCCAAGTTCTCCCGCGACTTCGAGACCGAGGCCGACGACGCGGCGGTGGCGTACCTGAAAAGCCGCGGCATCCCGCTGCGGCGGTTTGCCGACATCCTCTCCCGCCTCCAGGCGGAGCACGACCGGCGCGAGGGGGACCGAAGGGAGGGGGAAAAAGCGTCCCTCACCGACTACTTCTCGACCCATCCGGTCACCCGGGAGCGGATCGCGCGGTTCATGGGGGGCGCCCGGTGACGGCCCCGGGGAGCGGACGGCGCCGCGGAGACAAAAAAAGACCGGCGTTTCCGTTTCGCCGGTCTTCCTCCTCCTTGCCGGAACATCTCCGGCCCGGGAGCCCCTGCCTCCGATGGTGCCGCCGTCGCTTTGCGCCGGCCCTTCGCACGACCGAATCAGTACAGTTTTCATAGCCAGTCGTGGGAGCGAAGACAAGGGTAATCTTCTTACAAAATCATTATATCACTTTGAAAAAATTCGGGAAACAGGGAGGCCGAGCCGGGTGAAGGGAATGGATCTCGTGCAGATAACCGAAGAGCTGGCCACGGAGCTGGAGACGCTCACGTTCGCTTCGCCGGTGGCCCACGTCTACAACCCCCTCGTCTACGCCCGGGAGCCCCACCGGGAGTACCTGCGGCGCTACGGGGGGGCGCCCAAGGAGGTGGTCATCGTCGGGATGAATCCGGGGCCGTGGGGGATGGCCCAGACCGGGGTCCCCTTCGGCGAGATCGAGACGGTGAAGGGCTGGCTTGGGATCAACGGGGCGGTCGGCAAGCCCGCCGGGGAGCATCCGAAGAAGCGGGTGGAGGGGTTTTCCTGCCGGCGGAGCGAGGTGAGCGGCCGGCGGCTCTGGGGGCTTATCCGGGAGCGCTTCGGGGAGCCGGAGCGGTTCTTCGCCCGGTTCTTCGTCGCCAACTACTGTCCGCTCCTCTTCCTGACGGCCGAGGGGGGGAACATCACCCCCGACAAGCTCCGGACGGCGGAGCGGGAGCGGCTCCACGCCGTCTGCGACCGGGCCCTGCGCCGGACGGTGGAGCACCTCCGCCCCGGGGCGGTGATCGGCGTCGGCGGCTTCGCCGCGGAGCGTTGCCGCGAGGCCCTCGTCGGTTTCGACGTCCGGGTCGGCCGGATCATCCACCCGAGCCCGGCCAGTCCCGCGGCGAACCGGGACTGGGCCGGCACGGCGCTCAGGCAGCTCCACGAGCTTGGCATAGCATTCTGAACCTTGAAACCGAAAAGGGATTTGAAACACGGAGCAACTGAGCAACGGAGTAGAATCTGAGGACAAAATCCTTTAGCTCCCATTGAGATCATGCATGGTTGGACGACTGGCTCGATCTCGGTTGCTCCGTGTTATTCAACACCAGCTTATTGGAGGTACGTTATGTCCGCAGCGGACGATCTCGTCGCACTCCTCGCCCCGCGGGTCGGGAGCGAGACCCACGTCGGCCCCTGGCTCGCCGTGGACCAGGAGCGGATCGACGCTTTCGCCCGGGTGACCGGCGACCTGCAGTGGATCCACACCGACCCGGAGCGGGCCCGGCGGGAGTCCCCCTACGGGACCACCGTGGCCCATGGTTTTCTCACCCTCTCGCTCCTCCCGTTCCTCACCGAGGCGAACGCCCCGGGCCACTTCGAGCGGAACTACCCCGGCATGCGGCTGCGGGTGAACTACGGCCTCAACCGGGTCCGCTTCCCGGCGCCGGTGCCGGCCGGCTCCAGCCTCCGGGCCCGCACGGTGCTGAAGGCCGTGGAGCCCCTCGGCGAGGCGGTGCAGATCACCTACGGGATCACCGTGGAGATCGAGGGAGGCGCAAGGCCCGCCTGCGTGGCCGAGCAGGTGGTGCGGCTCTATCCCTGACGGGGAAGCTGTGGTCGGGGAGGATGGTGCGGGGGGGCGGCGGTTGCCGCTCCCCTTTTTCGTGCTATACGTTTGGGAAGGAGAGGAGGTTACGCCCCATGCCGACACCCCCCGAATTCCCGCTTCGAGTCTTCTACGACGGCTCCTGCTCCGTCTGCGCGGCGGAGATGGAGGCCTACATGGGGAAGGAGCACGGGGGACGCCTGGAGTTCGTCGACATCGGCGCCCCCACCTTCGACCCGACCCCCTACGGGATCTCCCTCGACGATTTCATGTACCAGATGCACGCCATCGACCGGAGCGGCAGGGTCTACCGGGGGGTGGAGGCGTTCTGGGCCATCTGGCAGGCCTTCCCGGCCTCGACCCTCTACGGGCTCCTCGGGACCCTCGTGACCCTTTCGGGGGTGAACCTCGTCGCCCGGCTCGCCTACCGGACCTTCGCCCGCTTCCGGAAGTATCTCCCCCGCCGGGAGGCGTGCGAGGGGGGGAGCTGCCGGATCGGCCAGCGGAAACGGTGAGCCATGGAGTGGTACCACTCGGGATCCGGATAACCAGGGAGGTGAAACCATGGAAGGAAAAGAGCCGCAGTGCCGCTGTGCCGAAGGGAAGCCGGGCGAGAAATGTCCCTTCTGCATGGGGGAGGAACGCTGGTACTGGTGCGAGGTCTGCAGGGAGGCGGTTGCCGACCGGAGGTGTCCCCGGTGCGGCCTGAAGACCAAAAGGATGCGCGTGTGATGGGACTTTTCAGCTCCCTTCCCCTGTGCTAGTATCCTTCCCCCGCATCATCCCCGGAGGAAGGAAGACCCATGACAGCGACCGACGAGACCATCAGGAAAATCACCGGCTTTCTCATCGAGGAGACCGGCCTTGCGCCGTTTCAGGTGACGAACACCATGGAACTCTTGCGCGAGGGGGCCACCGTCCCGTTCATCGCCCGCTACCGCAAGGAGCGGACCGGCGAGCTGGATGAGGTGCAGATCCGCACCATCGAGGAGCGCCTCGCCTACTTCACCGAGCTGGAGGGGCGCAAGGCAACGGTGCTCAAGTCCATCGAGGAGCAGGGGAAGCTCACCCCGGAGCTCCGGGCCCGCATCGAGGCCTCCCGGCAGAAGACCGAGGTGGAGGACCTCTACCTCCCCTACAGACCCAAGCGGCGCACCAAGGCGACCATCGCTAAGGAGCGGGGGCTGGAGCCCCTGGCGGATCTCGTTGTCCTGCAGGAGACGACCTGCGGCACCCCCGAGGAGGCGGCCCTTCCCTTCGTCGATCCGGCGCGGGAGGTCCCCGATGCGGCGGCGGCCCTGGAGGGAGCGGGGCACATCCTGGCGGAGCGGCTGGCCGACGATGCCGACGCCCGCGCCTTCGTCCGCCGCCTCACCTGGGACGACGGCATCTTCTCGTCCCGCGTCGCCAGCGACAAAAAGGGGGCGGTGACCAAGTTCGAGATGTACTACGACCACCGGGAGCCGCTCAAAAGCGTCCCCTCCCACCGGATGCTCGCCATGCGCCGGGGGGAGAAGGAGGAGGTGCTGCTGCTCGCCATCGAGGCGCCGCTGGAGGAGATTCTCTCCGGCCTGAAGGGGCGGCTCGTCACCCGCGAGAGCATCTTCCGTTCCCTTCTGGAGCGGGTGGCCGAGGATGCCTACAAGCGGCTCATCGCCCCTTCCATCGAGGTGGAGCTCCGGCTGGAGGCGAAGAAGCTGGCCGACGAGGCGGCGATCCGGGTCTTCGCCCAGAATCTGCGGAACCTCCTGCTCGCCCCGCCGGCGGGGGGGAAGCGGGTCCTCGGCATCGACCCGGGGCTTAGGACCGGCTCCAAGCTGGCCGCGGTGGACGGCACCGGCCGCTTCCTGGAGCACGTGACCATCTACCCCCACACCGGCGAGGGAAGGGTGGCGGGGGCGCGGAAGGAGCTTCTGCGGCTCGTGGCGGCCCACGCCATCGAGATGATCGCCGTGGGAAACGGCACCGCGGGGCGGGAGGTGGAGCAGTTCGCGAAAGAGACCCTGGCGGAGGCGGAGAAAAGGGTGCCGGTGGTCATGGTGAGCGAGGCCGGGGCCAGCGTCTATTCCGCCTCGGAGATCGCCCGGGAGGAGTTCCCGGAGCTGGACCTCACGGTGCGCGGCGCCATCTCCATCGCCCGCCGCCTCCAGGACCCCCTGGCGGAACTGGTGAAGATCGACCCGAAGAGCATCGGCGTCGGCCAGTACCAGCACGACGTGGACCAGAAGGCCCTCCAGAAGGCGCTGGACGACGTGGTGGAGTCGTGCGTGAACCACGTGGGGGTCGATCTCAACACCGCCTCCTGGGCGCTTCTCTCCTCCGTCTCCGGCGTCGGTTCCTCCCTGGCGAAGGCGATCGTCCTCCACCGGGACACCAACGGCCCCTTCGCCTCGCGGCGGGGGCTCATGAAAGTTCCCCGCTTCGGCGAGAAGGCCTTCGAGCAGGCGGCGGGGTTCCTGCGGATCCGCGGCGGCGACCACCCCCTCGACAACACCGCCGTCCACCCCGAGCGCTACCCGGTGGTGGAGGCGATGGCCGCCGACCTGGGGGTCTCCCTGGGGGGGCTTGCCGCCGACCCGGCGCTGGTGGCGCGGATCGACCTCAAACGTTACGTGACCGAGGCGGTGGGGCTTCCGACCCTGCGGGACATCGTGGAGGAACTGAAAAAGCCGGGGCGTGACCCCCGGGAGGAGTTCAAAACCGCCGCCTTCCGCGACGACATCCGGGAGCTCTCGGATCTCAAGGAGGGGATGGTGCTCCAGGGGGTGGTGACCAACGTCACCGCCTTCGGCGCCTTCGTCGACATCGGCGTCCACCAGGACGGCCTCGTCCACGTGAGCCATCTCTCCACCCGCTTCGTGAAAGACCCGGCCGAGGCGGTGCGGGTGGGGGAGGTGGTGAAGGTGAAGGTGCTGGCCGTGGACGCGGCCCGCAAGCGGATCTCCCTCTCCATCCGCGAGGCGGCGGAAGGGGGGGCGCCGCGGCCGAAGGTGGAGCGCCCGCAACGCGAGGAAAAGGGCTCTGGCGGCCTCGACCTGGGGAAGCTGGAGCAGGCGGGTTTCCGGGTGCGGAAGCGCTGAGGGTCCCTTCCTTGACTTTGCGGCGGGCGGCGGTTTAATTCTATTGACATAGATTAATGTTGCCGGCCGGCGGGAAATATTTCGGGAGAAGGGGGAAGGACGATGGGTGGGCTCTTCAAGATGGTGCTGAATGCGGTTATCGTGATCCTCGCGGCGGTCTTTTTCGCTATCCCGTTGGCGGTCTTTGCCGTGATCGACTGGATCATCGACGCCATGATCGGGTATGCGCGCATGGTGAACTCCCGTCTCGACTACTGGAAGCCGTTCGAGAAGCGCGGGTAACACCCGGTTAGCGTCGCCTGTCATCGCGGCGCCGAAAGAAAAGCGTTACGCCGCCCGCACCGCGCAGCACTCCCGGACCGACGTCAGCAGCATGATCATGCAGTCGTCGATGGCAAGGGCTGCCGTATCCAGTTTCAGCTCGGGGTGTTCAGGCGGTTCATAGGGTGACGATATCCCGGTAAAACTTGGCAGCTCGCCATTGCGGGCCTTTCGGTACATCCCCTTGGGGTCCCTCGCCTCGCAAACCTCAAGGGAGGTTTCGAGGTACACCTCCAGAAAACGCTCCTTGCCGATGATGCCGCGGGCCATCTCCCGGTCCTCCCGAAAGGGGGAGATGAAGGCGGTAATCAGGACCAAACCGGCGTCGTTCATCAGCCGCGAAACCTCGGCAATGCGGCGGATATTCTCGGCGCGGTCCTTTGGGGAAAAACCGAGGTCGCGGTTCAGACCGTGACGCACATTGTCGCCATCCAGCACGTAGCAGGCCATCCCCAGGTCAACCAGTTTTCTTTCCAGGGCAAAGGCGAGCGTTGACTTGCCGGCGCCGGAGAGGCCGGTGAACCAGATCGTCAGCGGCCTCTGACGCAACAGCTCGGTCCTCTCCGCCGGCGTCACCTGCCCATGGTGCCAGACCACTTCCCGCCTCTCCGGCACGGCCCGGTCCGTCTTCAGCTCGGCATCGTAATCGGTCCGTTCCACAATGGTTGCGGCCCCGACCGTGTCGTTGCCGGAGGCCGAAACAAGCAGCAATCCCCCCAGTTGACGGTTGCGCGCATAGGGGTCGGCAAAAACCGGCCGGTAGAGCACAAGCCGGATCCGGGCGAGATCATTCATCCGGAGGAACTCAACCTGCTCCCGGCGCAGCGTATCGGGGTCAACGCGGTAGCGGATCGACTCGCAGCGTCCCTTGACCCACTGGCAGCCCAGCTTGACCAGCAGCACCGTCCCCGCGGTCAGCTGCTCCTCCCCGGTCCAGACCGTCATCAGATCCAGTTCCTTGAACTCCCGCGGGACATTGCCGGGATGCACCAGCAGGTCGCCCCGGGCGATATCCAGTTCGTCGTCCAGGCAGACGGTTACGGCCTGACCTGCCACGGCCCGGGGCAATGCGGTGCTCCCCAGGTGGATGCTCCTGATGGAAGAACGGAAACCGGAGGGGAGCGCGATCACTTCGTCGCCAACCCGCACCACGCCGGAAGCGAGAGTGCCGCTGTATCCCCTGAAGCTTGCGTCGGGGCGCACCACGCGCTGCACCGGGAGGCGGAAATCGACCAGGTTGCGGTCACCGGCCACGTACACGTCCTCCAGATACGGCAGGAGAGATGGACCGCCATACCAGGGCATCCGCTCGCTTTTGTGAACCAGGTTGTCACCGTCGACGGCGCAGACCGGAATGAAGCAGAGGTTCTTAAGTCCCAGCCGGACGGCAAAGGCCCGGTACTCCTCCTCGATCTCCCGGAAACGTTCCTCGCTGTAACCGACCAGGTCCATCTTGTTGACGGCCACCAAGAGGCGCGGCACCCCCAGCAGCGCGCAGATGAAGGCATGGCGCCGGGACTGGGTCAAAACCCCCTGCCGGGCGTCGATCAGCAGCACCGCCAGATCGGCGCTGGAGGCGGCTGTCGCCATGTTGCGGGTATACTGCTCGTGGCCCGGGGCATCGGCAATGATGAAACGGCGGCGCGGGGTGGCGAAATAGCGGTAGGCGACATCGATGGTGATCCCCTGCTCCCGCTCGGCCCGCAGACCGTCGGTCAGGAGGGCGAAATCGGGGCGCTCGCCGCTGGGGGCACCTTTGTAGAGCGCAGCGATGTGGTCGTCATAGAGGGCGCCGGCGTCGTAAAGCATGCGCCCGATCAGGGTGGACTTCCCGTCGTCGACGCTGCCGGCGGTCATGATGCGCAGAAGGTCGATCATCAGAAATACCCCTCCCGCTTCTTGCGCTCCATGGAACCGTCCTGGTCATGGTCGATGATGCGGGTAGTGCGCTCCGACAGGCGGGTCTGCTCCAGTTCGGCGATGATATCCGCCACCGTGGCGGCAGTTGAAGCGATCGCGCCGGTACAGGGATGGCACCCCAGTGTCCGGTAGCGGCAGAGGCGCGGGACAGGCGTCTCACCCGGCAGCAGCGGTACCCCCTCCTCTGCCGGTATCAACTGGCCGTTGCGCTCCACCACCATCCGCTTTGCCGCGAAGTAGAGCGGCACCACCGGGATTGACTCCCGCTCGATATAGCGCCAGACATCCAGTTCGGTCCAGTTGGAAAGGGGAAAGACCCGCACGCTTTCGCCGCTGTTGAGGCGGCTGTTGTAGAGGGTCCAGAATTCGGGCCGCTGGCGGCGCGGTTCCCACTGGCCATGGGCGTCACGGAAGGAAAAGATTCGCTCCTTGGCGCGGGAGCGCTCCTCCTCGCGGCGGGCCCCGCCGATGACCGCATCATACCCCCCCTCCTGCAGCGCATCCAGAAGCCCCCTGGTCTTGAGAGCGGCGCAGCAGCGCACGGTCCCCAGATCCCACGGGTTGACGCCGGCATCGTCCTCCTCGCGGCTGTGGTGCACCCGCAGCTCGAATCCCGGCTCGGCAGCCCGGGCATCCCGGAAAGCCACCATTTCCGGGAACTTATAGCGGGTATCCACATGGAGCAGGGGAAACGGTATCCGGCCCGGCCAGAAGGCCTTCCCGCAAAGGTGCAGCATCACCGACGAATCCTTGCCGATGGAGTACAGCATCACCGGGCGCTCGAATTCGGATGCCACCTCGCGAAGGATGTGGATCGCCTCGGCTTCCAGCTGATCGAGCACCGAAATGGTCAGGCCGGGTTGCATCAGCGCTTGGTCCCCGGCTGGGAAGCAGGGCTGTTATCCGGGTAGAACCACTGGTAGTACCAGGCGCAGGCGCGCTCGATCTGCGCCTGGATGCGGGGGGGGATTTCATGGCGCCCGGGGGCGGAGATGCTCCCCTGCTGCCGGTGGAGGTATTTGAAGCGGTAGTGGCTGTCGCTCTCGTGGGGGCGGGTGGTGATGCGCCGGGGATCGATCGTGTGGGGCGGCAGTCCGAGCCAGCTGTAAATCCCCGTCATTGTCCCGACCGGGTCGGCCATCATATCCTCGAATTTCACGAAATAGAGACGGCTTTTCACCGCCTGCGGCAGCTCCTCGATGGCCCGGATCGACGCCAGCGGCGCGCCGATGGACTTGTCCTGGGCAAAGAGCTTGTCGGCCCGACCGAAGCGGTCGAAATCGGCAAGGTGGTCGATGAAGTCCAGCAGGATGGTTTTCTGATGCTGGGATTCGATGGAGCCGTAAATCTGTCCCAGTTCGCGGATCGGCACCAGCAGCCTCGCCTCGGGGTCAAGATGGAGCAGCATCTCGACGCAGTGGAGCCAGGCGCGGTTCTTGTCCGCGACCACCTTTTGGCTGCACTCGCCGTACCAGCCGTGCAGAAACCCCTGCATGGCCGATTTCAGATGGGCGTAGGTGGCCTCGAACTGCACGTCGAGCTGCGACAGCATGAACTGGTCGTCGCTGATGAAACGGCGCATCATCAGCAGGGCATTGCAGAGGGGCGAGCTGTGCCCTTCACAGTGTATGGCGGGATGCTCGGCCAGCAGCTGGCACAACAGGGTGGATCCGGCGCGGGGCAAACCGGCGATGCCGACAAAACGGGTGGTCATATGGCTCTCCAGGCAGAAAATTAAAGGGCGACCGTGGCCGCCCTATTTTGAAACATGGAGCTGACAACTTCAATAGTCTTTATGATTACTTATCCTGCTTCGTAATCGCCACAGTCCAGCTTTGCTCTCCAACGGTCACGATAATCGTGCACGGCAGGGAACCTGCAGGAACATCGCTGGCAAAAAAGGTATTCGATTCCGGATTGTAGCGAAGCCACCCCGGCAATGACTCGCCGTTGGCCAGGGAGGCATTTGCCGCAGCGGAGGTCGTAGCTGCCAGCTCCTGAGCCTGTTCCGGCAGCTGGAAACTGAAAGCCGAGCCTGGTTGTGCCATGCTGTCCGGCACCGTTACGGCTATCATGCCGGAACTCTGCGATGTGGACGGGCTGACAACGGTTACGCTGAGGGCGTCTACGCCGCCGGAAATGCCGGTGGATGTATCGCTGTCAGTCGGTGTCGTGCCGTTCGTCTGCTCTATCAGCGGCGCGGGGGGCTGCGGAACTGACGGAGGCGCGCCCTGCTCCGCAACTGCCGGCGGGGTTGGTGCCGGTTGCTGAATGGGCTCATCTGTAACCGTGGACACGGCAGGCGCGGCGGAGACGGTAAGCGCTCCATCGTTATAGGTAATGGTGTAGTTGTCCGCGTTGAAGGTGCCGCCGGTTGCATTGGACGCCGTTATTGCGTAAGGGCTTCCCGCTGCGCTTGCGGAGGCCGCAGCGCCGGCACTGTCCAGGGTGACGCTGCCGATGGTTTCGCCGTTCTGCAGGCCGCTGGAGGTAAATTCGGTCCCGGTGAATGTCACGGCCTGGCCGTAGCTCTTGGTGGCGTCGGCGGCGGTGACGGTGAGCGGGGCCGGGGTAACGGTCAGCGCCCCGCTGTTGTAGGTGATGGTGTAGTTGTTGGCGTCGAAGGTGCCGTCGCTGGCGCCGCTGGCCGAAATAACATAGGGGGTGGCGCTGACGCCGGCCGTGGCGGTGGTGCCGGCGCTGGCCAGGGTGACGCTGCCGATGGTTTCGCCGTTCTGCAGGCCGCTGGAGGTGAATGCCGAGAGGGTCGGGGTCTGGCCGTAGGTTTTCGTCGCATCGCTTGCGGTGACGGTGAGCGCCGCCGGGGTGATCGTCAGGCTGCTGTCGCCGCTGACCGTGATGTCGTAGCCTTGTTGATCGGAGTAGGGCGACGGGGAGTAGGTGCCGGCGTTGATGAAGCTGGCGTAAGGCGCGGTGTGACCCCGGAGATGTCCCGACACGGGGGCGGTCGGATCCGAGTAGGTGGCGTTGAGGTCGCCCGTATACGCCGTGCCGTCGTAGGTCTTGGTGACGGGGGTGGCGGTGATGGTGAGCGGGGTGAGGAAGCCGCGCAGAAGCGGGTAGGTGTTGCCGTCGTAAATGCGCCAGGTCGCGAAGGTGCCACCGGCATCGTCAATGTCCCAGCTGGCGTCTGTGAACGTGGTCAGGGTTTTCAGTTCGGTCGTCGTCCTGCCGGCGCCCAAGCCGTTATCCAGGACGGGGTCGGCATTGACCGTCCTGTCCCAGAAAGAGGCGGTGATGACAGATGAGCCGGAGCCGTCGCCCACAAGGCCTCCGGCGTAAATGCTCCCTGTAACCCGCCCCGTGGACAGTGAGTTGATAATGCCGATGCCGTTATCGTAGCCTACCAGGCCGCCGACATAGCTGTTGCCGGTTACCGGCCCGGAAGCATAGCTGTTGTCAATACTGGAGCTGTTATTGTAACCCACCAGGCCGCCGACATTTTGGCCGGTGCCGGCATCAGCCGCCACCTCGCCGGAGGCGTACGAACCACTGATGTCGCTGTTGGCGTTGTTCCCGACCAGCCCGCCGACATTGGAACTGGAGGCGCCGGCCGTAACGTTTCCGGTGGCGGAGGAATTGGTGATTGCTCCAAAAGCATTGTTCCCCACCAATCCGCCGATACTGTCGCTGTTGACAGCTGTTGTCACGATGCCGGCAGCATGGGAGTCGATGACGGAGACGCCATAGTTATACCCCACAAGTCCGCCGACACCGGAGCTGTAATCACCTGCATGCACCGCTCCGGTGGCATAGGAGTTGTTGAGAGTACTCCCCGAGCCTGGTCCGCCATACGCGTACAGATAGCCCACAAGCCCGCCGATATTCTGGTTGTTGGGGTTTGCATCGGCCCATACGTCACCAGTGGCGTGTGAATCGGCGATATTGATTGCGCTGCCCATAATGGAGCCGACCAAGCCCCCGACGTAGCTGTTGCCTGTGACCTGGCCATTGGCATGGCTGTTGGAAATGGTGGTCCCGTAGCCCTTAATGTACCCCACCAGGCCGCCGACGCTGTTTCCACCCGTGACGTCGCCGAGGGCGTATGAGTCCAGGATGGTGCTGCCATAGCCATACCCCATCAAGCCGCCAATGCCGTTTGAATAATTGCCGGCGGCGACATTGACACTTGCATGGGAGTTGGTAATGCTGCTGCCACCATAGTCGTAGCCCACCAGTCCACCGACATCGGTTGAATAATCTCCGCCGTTGACGCTGCCGGCCATGACATAGGAATTCACAATGGTGGTGCCGTATCCGTAGCCCACCAGACCTCCTACTTTGCCAGAGCCGGTTATGTCGACGCTGGTCAGGCCGACGTTGCGCAACACAGATCCCCCGCCGGCGTAGCCGAACAGCCCCTGGTTGTCCGAGGAAGGACGATTGATGGTGAGGTTGCTGATGGTGTGGCCGAGGCCGTCGAAGGTGCCGGTGAACGCGTATCCACTGGAGCCGATCGGCATGAAACCTTCCCCGTAGTTCCAGCCGGAAGTGGCCGCTGCATCAATGTTGCTCCCCAAGGCAAAATAACCGGAAGAATTGCCGCCATAAGCCATGCCCTGCAACGTACCGGCGCCGGTCGACTCATCCCCTTCGTTGCCGAGGTCGGTGATAACCGTATAAGGGGTATTGTTGATGGTCAGGAAGCCCGTTCCGGAGCGGGGGGTCACCCCATCAGCCTGGAAGAAATCCACCCTCCCCTTGAAGGTGCCGTCCGGGTTGAAGCCGACATTGACCTTGCCGCTGCCCGGTTCAAGATCGAGACTGGCGGTATCATTTGCCGTCATCACGGCGTTGATGTTGATGTCGTTGCCGGCCGTAAGGGTCAGTGTGTTGGTGTTCCAGGTGATCGGAGAGGCAACGGTGATGTTGCCGGCGGCACCTCCGGCTATCCCGGAGTTTGTTGTCGTGACCTCCACGTTGCCGCTTGCAAGGGCTGTCTCCAATGTCGTCACGGCGATGGATGTCGTCCACCATCCCGACCCGGGGCTACAGACGCCGGCCGTGCAGCTTATCGCGGAAGTGGTGTCGGCAATAGTCACATCGGCCGGGTCGAGCAGCCAGGTGCCGTTCTTGCCGTTGGCAGCTTTCGTGGTGATCCTGGCACCAGCTCCGATCTCCACCCGGCCGCCGGAGGTTTCCACGAAGCCGCCGTCGCCGCCGTCGGGGGCGCTGGCGTCGAGGGTGCCGCCGACGGCGGTTGTGCCGCTTTGCATGTCGGAGAGGAGGAGGATCCTTCCCTCCCTGTTCGCCAGGGCCCGGGCCTCGATCGCGCCGCTGTTGTTGACCACGGCGTCGGCCAGGGCGTCCGCCGCCTTGGCGGTCATGACCACCAGGCCGCCATCGGCCTTGATCAGCCCCTTGTTCTCGGCCAGGGCATCCACCGCCCCCTGGTCGACGGTGTAGGTGATCAGGCCGTCACCCGTGAAATCCACACTGACCCGGTTGCCGGCGATCAGGGCCGCACTGCCGTTATCGGCGGTGATGGTCCCTTCGTTGGCTACCTTGGGGGCGATCAGGGCGACGATGCCGCCGTTGGCGCTGATGTTGCCTTGGTTGAGGATCGAGCCGGCATTGCCGGCGTTGCTGAAGGTGTACCGGCCGGCAAGGAAGTCGCTGTCGAGCATGTTGAGGGAGGAAGCCACCAGCCCGCCGACATCCACTTTGGCGCCCTGGCCGAATACGATGCCGGCCGGGTTGAGGAGGAAGACCCTGCCGTTGGCGCTGAGGCTTCCCAGGATCTGGGTCGGGTTCTGGTCCTGAATCCGGTTCAGTGCCGTGGCACTGCTGTTCGGCTGGTTGAATCTGACCCCGGCGTTCTGGCCGATGTTGAAGCTGTCCCAGTTGGCGATCAGCTGCTGGCTGGACTGGTTGATGGTCATCTGGCTGCCGCTGGTGGTGATGGCGCCGCTGCCAGCCGTTATCCTGCCGCCGCCGGGGAGTGCCCCGGGATCAAGGGCGAAGGCTCCCCCCCCTGCCGCCAGCAGGGCCGCCAGGGTTAGCGCACCGACCGTTGCCGACGGAACGGCCCCCTTGGCGGCGACCTTCTCGGAAACAACGACCCATTTCTCTTTGGCTCTGGACCAGATCAGACGGTAGATCTTGTTCATGGGGTACTCCTTTAGGCGCTCACTCCATGGTGTTCGTTTTGACTAGAAAAACAACATCCCCTGCAGCCAGAAGCGGTTGTCGTCGCTGCGGCCGTCGGCGTCCTGGCCGCTGGGGCTTTTCCCCTGGTTGTCGCCTATGGTGTGGGCCCAGGTGGCTTTGAGGCTGGTCCGGCCGCTGTAGGCGTAAGTGAGGCCGAGGCCGGCACCTTGCAGCCAGTAATCGTTCTTGTTGGAGATGGTGGTGATGGAGTTGGGCCAGGTCTCTTTGTGGAGCCTGACCCAGCCGGCATCGTAGAAGCCGTTCAGCTGGAGCAGTCCGATGCTGGCGGAGAGCGGGAGGTCGTAGCGCAGGTCGACGTTGAAGAGGTGCCCTTCGTCGCCGGCCGCTTCGCCGACCGGATAGGCGCGGATGCCGTAGGGGCCCCCCAGGTAGAATTTTTCGCTGGTGTCGAGGTTGTCGAGGCTGAGCTGGGCGCTGTATGAGAGATTGAGGGTGGTCCGCTCGGCCAGCCGCTGCAGTCTTGCCAGGCCGAAGTTGAATCGGGTGTAGCGTCCCTCGGTTTTGGTGATGGCTATGTCGGCGATTTTCTCGTTCATGCTGCCGGTGGTGACGCCGGCGTTCCAGGTGGTGTAGCCGCCACCGAGCAAGGTGTCGTAGCTGTCGCCGATGAAGCTGATGGTGCCGCTGTGAAGCGTTTTGTCCCGGGTGTCGACATCACTGACGCTATCGAGCAGCTTTTTGAATTCGTAGCCGATGGAGGTGGTGACATTTGCCGTGCGGCTGCGCAGGATGGGGTAGCTGAGGCCGGCATCAACGGTATGGCTGTCCCCTTCCTGCTTGAGCCCTGCCGTTTCGCCTTCGACAATCTCGTAATGCATGCCGGTGTAGGTGAGGTTCCCCCTGAGACCGTTGGCGGCCAGCGGGAAGAGATAGCCGGCCCGTCCCTGGGTGAGCCCTTCGGCGCCGGTCATCAGCAGGGAGAGTTGGTCTCCGTACCTTAAGGGGTCATTGATATTGAGCAGGCCGTTGCCGCGCCAGGCACCGGTGTAGCGGTTGCCCTGGTTGTCGCCCCAGATGGCGCCGGAGAGGAGCGGTCCTTCGCTGATGTCGAACTGGACGGAGGTCGTGCCGGGGGCGCTCCCCCGGGTCAGGGATGCTCTGGCGGCGACGCCGGGGAGGTCGTTGATGAGGAGCGCGGAGCGTTCGAGGCACTGTTCGTTGATGGGCTCGCCGTGGCGGACGGACTGGTGCGCGATGCCGCGGATGCTCTCTTCGCTGATGCGGGCGCTCTTGTCGCGCCTGATGATGAGGCCGTCGCTTTTGCCCTGGATGACGGCGATCTCGATGATGCCGCTGGTGACGTCCTGTTTGGGAAGGTAGGCTTTGGCCAGAAACCATCCTTTCCCCTTGAGGTATGCGGTGACTTTTGCTGCAAGGTTCTGCAGTTCGCCGAAGCTGAGGCTTTTGCCGGCGGCGTCGGCCACAAGGGCCTGCAGCTCGCTCTCTGTCGCCAGTCCCCCTGTGCCGCTGAAGGTGAAACCTTTGACCGCTACGCGGACGCCGCTGTCGACCAGGGGCGGGCGCTCTTTTTCTGCTTCGGGGGTCGGGAGCTGCCGGGGTATCTGCCGCTGGGGCTGCTGCTCGCGCAGGAGCTGGCCGGCATCGGGAGGCGCCGCCCGGGCGGCAGAAACAGCAATCAGGAGCGGGAGGAACAGGACACCAGCAGAAAAGGGTTTCATGTCAACGTTACCTCCGGGGTATGGGTGGGAGGGATTGAGATAATCCTTGATCCGTGCCGCTTCAGCTCCCCTCGATCTGTAGCGTTGCCAGGAAGCATTCGCCTTGTAGAGAGTATTATCGGCAAGCTGCGGCAAAACTTCAGTTTTTTTCATTCGTCGGTTGCAGAAGCGCTCCGGGATAAAGTGCTTGCGCTCGACACCGGAAACGGTGTATCTACTGTTCCCTTTTCAACGAATCAGCCAAGGAGTCTTCACATGGGTATCCTCTCCAACACCACCGCTCTCTGCCAGTTCCGGGTCGCGGGGGACCTCCCCGCCGGCGATCTCTACCCCTGGATCGCAGAAAATCTCGCCAAGCAGGCGTTCGAGCCGATCGACCACGGTGCCGCCGAGCAGTCGACGGGGTGGGTCCACCTGGACGACCACCGGCAGATGAGCTTCGACGTCCCGGCCGCCTTCTGGCGCGACCACTACGCCGTCTTCACCCTGCGCCGGGACCAGCGCAAACTCCCGGCTGCCCTCCTCAAGGCCTACCTTCAGGTGGCCGAGCACGAGTACCTCTCCGCCAATCCCGGCCTCAACCGGGTGCCGAAGCAGAAGCGCGAGGAGCTGAAGGAGGCGGTGCGGGCCAACCTCCTCGCCAAGACCCTGCCGGTCCCCTCCGCCTGGGACGCGGTCTGGGACACCCGCACCGGCATCGTCAGCTTCACCTCCCTCTCGGCCCCGATCATCGAGCTCTTCGAGACCCAGTTCAAGAAGACCTTCGAGGGGGCGCGCCTGGTGGCGATCCACCCTTACGCCCGGGCCGAGGCGCTGGTCGGCGCTGAGCTGAAGCCCTCCCTGGAGCGGGCCAATCTCGCCACCTCCGAGGCGGCCATCGATCTCATCCGGAGCAACCAGTGGCTCGGCTGGGACTTCCTCCTCTGGCTCCTCCACCGGACCATGACCGAGTCGTCCGAATACCGGGTGAACCAGGCCGGGCCGGCCCTGGCCGACGACCGCTTCGTCGCCTATCTCAACGACCGGCTGGTCCTGATGAGCGCCGGCGAGGCGGGGACCCAGAAGATCACCGTCGCCGGTCCCCAGGACCACTTCCGCGAGGCCCGCACCGCCCTTGCCAACGGCAAGCGGATCACCGAGGCGACCCTCTACCTGGAGAAGGATGAGCACCTCTGGAAGATGACCCTCAAGGGGGAGCTCTTCCATTTCGCCTCCCTCAAGGCGCCGAAGGTGACCGTCGAAAAGGGGGAGACGGTGGACGAGCGGAGTGAACGGGAAGCGGCGTTCTACGAGCGGATGTTCGTCCTGGACGAGGGCTTGCAGCTCTTCGACTCCCTCTTCGCCACCTTCCTGGAGCTTCGCCTCGGCAGCGGCTGGGGGAGCGAACTCACCCGGATCGAGGGGTGGCTGGAGGAATAATTGCCGGGCGACCCAAAGTTACCCATTCCCTTTTGCCTCAAAAAAATGGTACTAATCAGACATGGTTCTGCGCGCCGCAGGGTCCCTCCCTGCGGCTTCTTGTTTACCAGACGATTTCCTTTTTCACGGAGTTTTTTCACGATATGCACCGACCTCTTTCGACCTTCCCGCGGCGCCGCGGTGCCGCGCTGCTGGCTATTCTTGCGTTCCCCCTCGCCTTGGCGGGATGCGCCGACAACAAGCCCCCCCGCCCCGCCACCACGACTCCCGTCCAGGCGCCGGTCACCACGGTGACCCGCCTCCCCCAGGCTTCCACCCCGGCGACGGCGGCCTTTGCCCCGGTGACCAGCGCCCGGCCGAAGGTGAAGTACAAGGCGGGGGAGGACCCCGATTTCGCCGAGCGGTGCGGGTGGCCGGTGAAGTGCCCGGAGCCGCTGCCGGGGGCGATCCTGCCGCGGAAGCGGATCGTGGCCTACTACGGCAACCCGCAGTCGAAGCGGATGGGGGTTTTGGGAGAGTTCCCGAAGGACGAGATGCTGCGGCGGCTGAAGGGGGAGGTGGCCCGGTGGGAGAAGGCGGACCCGGGCCATCCGGTGCAGCCGGCCCTCCACCTGATCGCGGTGGTGGCCCAGGGAACGCCGGGTAAGGCCGGGAAGTACCGGATGGTCATGCCGGACGAGATCGTGAGCCAGGTCTACGGCTGGGCCCGGGAAGCGAACGCCCTCCTCTTCATCGACATCCAGACCGGCCATGACGACATCCGGACCATCCTCCCCCGCTTCGAGTGGCTCCTGAAGAACCCTGACGTGCATCTCGGGATCGACCCCGAGTTCAACCTGATCAAGAGCGGAAAGGTGCCGGGAACCAAGATCGGCACCTACGACGCGGCGGACGTGAACTACGTCTCCGGCTACCTGCGGGATCTGGTGCGGAAGTACCACCTTCCCCCCAAGGTGCTGACGGTGCACCGCTTCACGAGGAACGGGGTGACGAACGCCCGGAGCATCGTCCTGCGCCCCGAGGTGCAGATCGTCATGAACATGGACGGCTGGGGCGCCCCGTGGCTGAAGCGCGACTCCTACAAGGATTACGTGGTGGCCGAGCCGGTGCAGTACACCGGGTTCAAGCTCTTCTACCACAACGACACCAAGAAGGGGGACCCGCTCCTGACCCCCCAGGGTGTGCTCCGGCTGCACCCGAAGCCGCTTTACATCCAGTATCAGTAGGGGTCATGCTCCCCCGAGCCGGGGAAATTCCGCCGGCAGGAGCGGCCGGGGGGTAAGGTGTTCGGGAAGGCGGATGAGCCGGGTTTCCGGCGGAAGGGCCAGTTCCTCGTAGAGGAGGTGGCCCTTCGTGTTGTAGCTCTTGGAGAGGTGCATCGGCAGAAGGTATGCCGGCCGCAGCTCCCGGGCCAGGGCGGAGACGTCCGTCGTGCAGAGGTGGTGGGAGTTGCGGGCCTTGGCCACGTCGGCCGCCAGGAACGAGCATTCGCAGGCGAGAAGCGTCACCCCGCCGAGGCGGCGGCGCACCGTCGCCAGATTTTCCCCGCTGGCGCCGATGTCGGTGAGGTAGCCGATGCTGGCCGGTTCCTGATCGCGCCGGATCGCCTCGAAGAGCCCGCGCCCCTCGAAGACGCGCCACGCTTCGCTCCCGTCTGCCGTGCGGACCGGGGCAGCGATCTCCTTCCCGTCCAATCCCCCCCGGTAGAACCGGTGCTTCAGCTCCCGCAGCCATTCTCCCGCCACCAGTCCCGCCGCGGCCACCTTTTCCCCGTCGATCCAGAAGCTGGGACGCTCGGAGACCCGGAAGACAAGGGTGGGGATGGCGTGGTGATCGCAGAGCTCGGCCTCCACCGTGAGGAAATCGTTGCGCCAGATCTCGGCCCCGTGCCGTTTCCGCTCCCCGGCCGGGTGGCGCGGAAACCCCTCGGAGCCGGGGAAGGTAAAGCTCAGGATGCGATCGGGATGGACCTCGTGGACCCGGAAGGTGCACCAGTACGATTCGGTCAGGTTCCAGTCGTAGCCGGCGAGCTTCGCCGCCACCTTGCGGGCGATTCCCGGCGGGCCGAAGAGCTCCACCGCCCGGGGAGAGACGTGGATGTGGCGGACCAGGGCGTCGAACCCCATGAAGTGGTCCATGTGGGCGTGGGTAACGAAGAGCGCGTCGAGGGACTTCAGGACCCGCTTCGCCAGGTGGTGGATCTGGCCGCAGTCGACGAGGATCGCCCGCCCCAGGGGGCGGATGTTCACGAGAAGAATCGGGTCGTCCAGGAGCCCGGCGCAGAAGGTCGGTTCCAGGTAACGGAAGGGGAGGCGTCGTGTCATGGTGGTGCCTCGCGGGATTAATTCGTGAGTCCGGGAAGCCCGTCTACGCTTGGAGAGCGGATACGAAAAAAGGCCCGCCATCCGGCAGGCCTTTTAAGTGTAGCACAAAAGCGGCGGCTACCCCCGCTTGAGCAGCCGTGCCGCCTCCACGGCATGGTAGGTGAGGATCAGATCCGCCCCGGCCCGCTTGAAGGAGAGGAGGGTCTCCATGATGACCCGCTCTTCGTCGATCCAGCCGTTGCGGGCTGCGGCCTTGACCATGCTGTACTCGCCGGAGACGTTGTAGACCGCCACGGGGAGGTCGAACTCCTCCCGGAGGTCCCGGACGATGTCCAGGTAGGGGAGCCCCGGCTTCACCATGATGATGTCGGCCCCTTCCTCCACGTCCATGCGGGTCTCGCGAATCGCCTCCCGGCGGTTCCCCGGATCCATCTGGTAGGAGCGGCGGTCGCCGAACTGGGGGGTCGATTCGGCCGCCTCCCGGAACGGGCCGTAGTACCCCGAGGCGTACTTGGCGGCGTAGCTCATGACCGGGATATGCTTGAAGCCGTTGTTGTCCAGGGCCTCGCGGATCGCCATGACCCGGCCGTCCATCATGTCGGAGGGGGCCACCATGTCGGCCCCGGCCCGGGCGTGGGAGAGGGCTTCCTTCGCCAGGAGCTCCAGGGTCTCGTCGTTGTCCACGTCACCATCCTTGATGATGCCGCAGTGGCCGTGGTCGGTGTACTCGCACATGCAGACGTCGGTGATGACGGCGAGCCCCGGCACCTGTTTCTTCAGGGCCCGGATGGTCTCCTGGATGATGCCGTGCTCGGCGTAGGCGTCGCTCCCCACGGCGTCCTTCGTCTCGGGGATGCCGAAGAGGATCACCGCCGGGACGCCGAGTTCGTGGGCCTCCTGGGCCTCCTCGACGATATGCTCGATGGACTGCTGGTAGATCCCCGGCATGGAGGATATCTCTTTCCTGATCCCTTGGCCTGCGGCGGAGAACATGGGGTAGATCAGGTCGTTGACGGAGAGGGAGGTCTCGCGGACCATCCGGCGGAAGACCTCTTTGCCCCGGATTCTGCGGGCCCTGAAGGTGGGGTAGAACATGGCGGTGACGCTCCTTGGGGTGGAATGGAGGGCGCAGCCGCGGGCTGCGCTGCAACGATTCATGATACCTCAATCGGCGGCGGAAGCTCAAACCATTTTGCAACGGGGAGAGGGGGCGACCGGGGGGATCATCGTTTCTGTTGCGAACGGCCGGCTCTTGTGGCAAGAATAGCAGCGGCCGGGCGGGGAGATGCCGCTTCGGCACGCACATTTTCGGAGGTTTCCATGGCCAGGACCAACTGGGGCGCCGCGGCCGACTCCCTGGCGCTGCTCGCGCTGCGGATACCGCTTGGCGCCATCTTCATCGCCCACGGTTCCCAGAAGCTCCTCGGCGCCTTCGGCGGCCACGGGCTCACCGCCACGTTCAGGACGTTCGAGGAAAAACTCGGCATCCCGCCGATCTTCACCCTGCTGGCCATCATCGCCGAGTTCGGCGGGGGCGTCGGGGTCCTCTGCGGCTTCCTGACCCGCCTCTCGGGGTTCGGGATCGCCGCGGTCATGACGGTCGCCATCTACAGGGTCCACTGGGCGAATGGCTTCTTCCTCAACGCTGCTTGTGTCCCGGGGCGGGGACACGGCATCGAGTTCCCCCTGGCGCTCCTCGGAATGGCCCTGGCGCTGATGTTCTCCGGCGGCGGCGCATGGTCGGTGGACCGTTACCTCTTCAGGCGGTGACTTTTCGCATTTAATTCCACCGCTGTCCCATCGCGTCCGGATGTGCGCCAGATTTGGTCGTGACGACCGAGCATGACCGCAGGCGTAGCCGCGCTACGTCGAGGATCGTGCGACCGGGGAGCGGCCGAAGATGGCGTGCGGGCGGACGCGAGCCTAGAAAATGGAATCCTTCAGCTCCCTGATGATCTCTACCTGCCGCTGGAAGATGTACTGGGAGATCGCCTTCTCGGTCCGGGGATCGGGGCGAGTCTCGCAGATGGCGAGGGACCTGCCCCCGGTCTGGATGACGCGGAGAAGCCTGGCCGGGATCTCGAAGGGACCGCCGGGGATCGCCAGCCGCACCGACCCCTCCAGGCCGTTTTCCGGCGGATTGGGGATGTCGCCGGCGATGGCGACCCCGCCGATGGAGATGTCGTTGAGGGTGCCGGCCAGCGTCACCTCCGGGGCGGAGAAGGTCCCCTCGACCCGCTCCTTCACCTCCACCCGCACGAACTGGCGCCGCTCGGCCCGCACCACGGCGTAGGCGAACTTGGTGACGATCGCCACGCACTTGTCGACGTTGACGTAGCTGACGGCCGCCAGCACGTCCTGCGGGAAGTGGCTGCTCTTGAGGAAGGTCTGCTTCTCGATGTGCATGACCACCGCCTGCTGCTGGTTGACCGAGAGCTCCACCGCGTCCCGCTCGATGGTTTCCACCTTGGCGCCGTAGTTGACCGGGATCGACTGGTAGTAGTTCAGGAGCCGCAGGTCGTTGGCAAGGGTCCCCTTCCCGATGGCGGCGAGGATTTCGAGGATCTGCCGGCTGTCCTCCTGGGGACCGGCGATGGGGGCAAGGTGGTAGAAGTCGTTCATGGGATCGTCCTTGAGGGGCGGTGAGTTTGTCCGGGCGTTCTTTTGGTTGTATTGGCCCGCCGCTTTCGTGTATAGTCAATCGTGGCGAAGATATCCTCTTCGCCTTTCGTTTGTCCAGCGTTTTTGAATACTTGAAACAAGTATGGAGCAGATCTTGAAGAAACATTACGAACAGGAAATCGACCGCCGGCGCACCTTCGCCATCATCAGCCACCCCGACGCCGGGAAGACCACCATCACCGAGAAGCTGCTGCTCTTCGGCGGCGCCATCCAGCAGGCCGGCGAGGTCCGGGCACGGAAGGCGGCGCGCCACGCCACCTCGGACTGGATGGAGATGGAGAAGCAGCGCGGCATCTCTGTCACCTCCTCGGTCATGAAGTTCACCTACCGGGAGTACGAGGTGAACCTCCTGGACACCCCCGGCCACAACGACTTCTCCGAGGATACCTACCGGGTCCTGACCGCCGTCGACTCGGCCCTCATGGTGATCGACTCGGTGAAGGGGGTGGAGAGCCAGACCATCAAGCTCCTCGACGTCTGCCGCCTGCGGCACACCCCGATCATGACCTTCGTCAACAAGCTCGACCGCGAAGGGCGGGATCCCTTTGAACTTATCGACGAGATCGAGAAAGTCTTGAGGATCCAGTGCGCCCCCATGACCTGGCCCATCGGGATGGGAAAGCGCTTCCGCGGTACCTACCACCTCTACACGAAGGAGCTGGTCATCTTCGACGCCGAGGCGGACCGGGGGACCGGCGCCGTCGTCTCCCTCTCCGGCCTCGACGACCCGCGCCTCGACGAGCTCCTCGGCTCCCAGGCCGGCGAGCTGAGGGGCGACATAGAGCTCCTGGAGGGGGCGGCCCACCCCTTCGAGGAGGAGGCGTACCTGGCCGGCCTCCAGACCCCGGTCTTCTTCGGGAGTGCCATCAACACCTTCGGCGTCCAGCAGCTCCTCGACACCTTCGTTGACCACGCCCCGGCCCCCCTCCCCCGGGAGGCCCTTTCCCGCACCGTCTCCCCCTACGAGGAGCCCTTCTCCGCCTTCGCCTTCAAGATCCAGGCGAACATGGACCCGGCCCACCGCGACCGGATCGCCTTCTTCCGGATCTGCTCCGGCAGGTTCACCCGGGGGATGAAGGTGCGCCACGTCCGGATCGGGCGCGACGTCGCCATCGCCAACGCCACCATCTTCATGGCCCAGGACCGCACCCACGTGGACGAGGCGTTTCCCGGCGACATCATCGGCATCCACAACCACGGCACCATCAAGATCGGCGACACCTTCACCCAGGGGGAGGAGCTGAAGTTCACCGGCATCCCGAACTTTGCCCCTGAGCACTTCCGGAAGGTGCGCCTCCTGGACCCCCTGAAGTCCAAGGCCCTGGAGAAGGGGCTCACCCAGCTGGCCGAGGAGGGGACCACCCAGGTCTTCCGGCCGCTCATGGGGGCCGACTGGATCGTGGGCGCCGTGGGACTTCTCCAGTTCGACGTGGTCATGCACCGGCTGGAGCACGAGTACAACGTGAAGGCGACCTACGAGCCGGCTTCTTACGCCACGGCCCGCTGGGTGACCGGCGAGAAGAAAAAGCTCGACGAGTTCCAGAAGAAGGAAGTCATGAGCTGCTACATCGACGGCGAGGGGAACCTGGCCTACCTGGCCGGCTCCCAGTGGCGCCTCGACAACACCATGGAGAACTGGAAGGAGCTCACCTTCCACGCCACCCGGGAGCACAGCTGACCCTTTCGTCCCGCATCGGCGGGGGGCCGTTCGCGTCCCCCGCTTTCCCCTCCCTTCGATTCTCCCCTTTCTTACTCCTGCAAATAATGATATTTCTGCTAAAATAATGTGATAATCCGATGGTGCCCCATGGAACCCAACGAACTGAGAACCCTTCTCCGCGATTTCCGAAACGGCCTCCTCGACGAGGAGGAGGCGCTGGAGCGCCTGCGCCACCTCCCCTTCGAGGATGTGGGTGACGCCATGGTCGACCACCACCGCTCGCTCCGCCAGGGGTTCCCCGAGGTGATCTTCGGCGAGAGCAAGAGCGTCGGCCAGATCGAGCGGATCATGGCCTCCCTGGCGGCGAAGGGAAACAACATCCTCGTCACCCGCATCGACGAGGCGAAGGCCCTGGCGGTCCGGGAGGCATTCCCCCGGGCACTCCACCACGCCGAGGCCCGCTGCCTCACCCTGGAGCAGAAGCCGATCGAGTCCCGGGGACGGGGGACGGTCCTCGTCGTCTCCGCCGGCACCTCCGACCTCCCGGTGGCGTCGGAGGCCCTGGTAACCCTCCGGATGCTCGGCAACGACGCCGAGCACCTCTACGACGTGGGGGTAGCGGGGATCCACCGCCTCCTCGCCCGCCGCGAAACCCTCTTTGCGGCGCGGGTGGTGATCGTGGTGGCGGGGATGGAGGGGGCGCTCCCGTCGGTGGTGGGGGGGCTTGTGGACCGGCCGGTGATCGCCGTTCCGACCTCCGTCGGCTACGGCGCCTCCTTCGGCGGGATTGCGGCGCTCCTCGGGATGCTCAATTCCTGCGCCGCCGGCGTCACGGTGGTGAACATCGACAACGGCTTCGGCGCCGCCGTGGCGGCGAGCATGATCAACCGGGAATAGCTCTGCGATGAAGATACTCTATTTCGACTGCTTTGCCGGGGTTGCCGGCGATATGACCGTGGCGGCCCTCCTGGATCTGGGGGTCCCCTTCCAGGTGGTGCAGGAGGCCGTCGCCGCCCTGCCGCTCCCCCATTCGAGTTACTCCCTGGCCGCGGAAAAGACGAGCCGCAAGGGGATCGCCGCCACCCGCTTCGTGGTCCGCGTGGAGGAGCACCAGCCCCACCGGCATTACGCCGGCATCGCCGCCATGATCGAGGAGAGCCCCCTGGCCCCCGGGGTGAAGGAGAAGGCCCAGCGGGTCTTCTTCCGCCTCGCCGAGGCGGAGGCGAAGGTCCACGGGGTCGAGATCGGCCGGGTCCACTTCCACGAGGTGGGGGGGGTGGACTCCATCGCCGACATCGTCGCCGCCGCTGCCGCCATCGATTACCTGGGGGTCGACGCCATCCATGCCTCCCCCCTTCCCCTCGGAAGCGGCTTCGTGGAGAGCGCCCACGGCCTCCTCCCGGTGCCGGCCCCCGCCACGGCGGAGCTTCTGCGGGGGATCCCGGTCCACGGCGCGACGGGGGAGGGAGAGCGGGTCACCCCCACCGGCGCGGCGATCGTGGCGGCCCTTGCCACCGGTTTCGGTCCGGCCCCGGCCATGACCGTCGCGGGTACGGGATGCGGTGCCGGGAGCCGGGACTTCGACGACCTCCCCAACATCCTGCGGGTCTTCCTCGGCGAGAGCGGGGCGGGGCTTGACCGCGACGAGGTCCAGGTGATCGAGACCCACATCGACGACATGAACCCCGAGGTGCTCGGCTACGTGCTGGAGCGCCTGCTTGATGAAGGGGCCCTCGATGCCGCCTTCTCGCCGCTGCAGATGAAGAAGAGCCGTCCCGGCGTCCGGCTCACCGTCGTCGCCCCCCCGGAGCGGCTCGAAGGGCTCGCGGGGCTGATCCTGCGGGAGACCACGGCCATCGGTGTCCGCACCTACCCCGCCCGGCGCTTCAAGCTCCGGCGGGAGATCGAGGAGCGCCAGACCTCCCTTGGCCCGGTGCGGGTGAAGCTCCTTCGCGACGGCGAGGCCCTCGTCCGGGTCGCCCCCGAGTACGAGGAGTGTCGCCGGATCGCCGCGGAGCGGGGGATGCCGCTGGTGGAGGTCTACCGGATCGTCGAGCGGGAGACCGCCCCGCGATGAGAGCGTTTGTCACCTGTGCGGCCACCTGGTTCGGCACCGGCCTCTCCCCCGTCGCCCCGGGGACGGTGGGGACCCTGGGCGCGATCCCCCTCTATGTCGCCCTGGCGCGCCTTCCCCTGCCGCTCTACCTGGCTACCACCGTGGCGTTCATCTTCCTCGCCGCCTGGGTTTCGGGGCGGGCGGAGGAGATCTACGGCGCCAGGGACCCCGGACGGATCGTCATCGACGAGGTGGCGGGGTACCTAGTCACCATGGCGGCGGCGCCGTTCAGCTGGCAGAGCGTTCTCCTCGGTTTTTTTCTCTTCCGTTTCTTCGACGTGGTGAAGGTCCCGCCGGCCCGCTACTTCGACCGGAAGGTGAAGAATGGCTGGGGGGTCGTCCTTGACGACGTGGCCGCCGGGGTGTATGCATGGGCGGCACTCCACCTGATCCTGAGGCTGATGTGAGAATCGCGACTCTCTCCATCGGCGACGAGCTCCTCTTCGGCGAGGTGACCGACACCAACGCCGCGTGGATCGCGGGGCGCCTCTACGGCGCGGGTGTGCCGGTGCGGCGGCACCTGACGGTGGGGGACGACGAGGACGAGATCGCCGTGGCCCTGGAGGGGCTGGCGGCGGAGCACGACGCGGTCGTCGCCACCGGGGGGCTCGGTCCCACCGACGATGACGTCACCGCCCGCGGGGCGGCCCGGGCCACGGAGCGGCGCCTCGTCCTGAACGAGGAGGCCCTGGTGCGGCTGCGGGAGTTCTTCGTCCGGCGCGGCAGGGAGATGCACCCGGCCAACGAGCGGCAGTGCCTTCTGCCGGCCAAGGCGGGGATCGTCCCGAACCCCGTCGGCACCGCCAGCGGCTTTCACCTCGTCCACGGCGGCGCGCTCCTCGTCTTTCTCCCCGGCGTTCCCGCCGAGATGATGCGGATGTTCGAGGAGTCGGTCCTGCCGCTTCTGCTCTCCCGGCGGACGGAGCGGCGGAGCGTCCGGACCCTGGTCCTGTCGGTCTTCGGCCTCTCCGAGGCGGAGATCGGCGCGCGGCTCACCGGCATCGACCGCTCGCGGCCCGGGCTCACCGTCGCCTACTGCGTGAACTACCCGCTGGTGGAGGTGAAGCTGCGGGGGGAGGGGGAGAGCGACCCGGCGGTGGACGGGCTCCTCGCCGCCGCGGCGCCTTTGATCCGGGAGCGTCTGGCCGGCTTCATCGTGGCGGAAGGGGATGAGACCATCGACACCGCGGTGGCCCGGCTCTTCCGGGAGAAGGGGATGACCCTGGCCCTCGCCGAGTCGTGCACCGGCGGCCTCATCGCCAAGCGGATCACGGATCTGGCCGGCAGCTCCGCCTACTTCCTCCTCGGCGCGGTCACCTACGCCAACGGGGCGAAGACGCGGCTTCTGGAGGTCCCCGGGGAGCTCCTGGCGGAAAAGGGGGCGGTGAGCGCCGAGGTGGCCCGGGCCATGGCCCGGGGGGCACGGCGGCTCGCCGGGAGCGACGTGGCGCTGGCGGTCACCGGCATCGCCGGCCCCGACGGGGGGAGCCCCGAAAAGCCGGTGGGGACGGTCTTCTTCGCCCTTGCCGACCGTGCCGGCTGCACGGTCAAACAGTACCGCTTCTCGGGTGACCGGGGAAAAATCAGGACAATCACGGCGGTCACGGCCATGGATTGGCTCAGAAGGTGGCTTCTGTCATGCTGAGAGAATTCATCACGCGTCCTTCGCCCCCCTCCCCCGAGGGAGGGAGGGGCGATAGCGGCAGGAATGCCGCGTCACGGCGCCTCCCCCTCGCTGTCGTCTGGGTCTGCGCCCTTCTCCTCGTGGGGGTGCTGGCCGCCGTCTTCGTCGTCTACCGCCACGACTCCCCCATCATCGATCTCCTCGGCCTCGTGACGCTCCTGCTCGTCACCTGCTTCGGCTTCATGGTGTTCAGCTACCGCCGGGGGAAGAACGAGGAGGAGGCGGCCCACCTCGCCGAGCTGATGGAGGTGGAGCGGCAGCTCGACAAGACGGCCCGCCGCTACCGCAGCCTTCTGGAGGGGGCCGGCGTCGCCATCTTCGTCTTCAACGCCGACACCGGCATCCTGGTGGAGGTGAACCGGCGGGGGATCGAGCTCCTCGGCTACTCCCCGGAGGAGATGGCAATCCTGCGGGGAAAGGACCTGATCCCCGAGGAGGAGCAGGAGCGATTCAACTCCCTCGTCATGCGGGTGGCCCGCAGGGGACGGGGGCGGCTCGACCGCATCACCTTCCGCCGCAAGAGCGGCGAGTGCTTCTTCGGCGAGGCGGACGCCCGGCTCATCGACCTGGGGGACGAGCGGCTCGTCCATGCCACCGTCCGGGATATCACCTTCAAGTACCGGGCGGAGCGGGAGATCCGCCAGCGCAACCGCGAGCTCTCCACCCTGATCCGCATCATCAGCCATGCCAACCGGGAGCGGGAGCTGAAAACGGTGCTCGACGTCACCCTGCGGGAGACGGTGGGGGTTTTCGGGGCGGCCGGCGGGGGGATCCATCTGCGGCAGGAGGAGGGGAGACTCAAGCCTGCCGCCACGCTGAACATCCCTGCCGAGTTGGCCGTTCTC
>NZ_DAHVYG010000049.1 GCF_027327745.1 Geobacter sp. | reverse complement strand
CGGCGCCACCATCACCACCGGGGCGCTGAGCAACGCCGCCAGCTTCAGCGGCACCTACACCGTGGCCGCCGGCCAGAACTCGGCCGATCTGAAGATAACTGGCATCACCGGGACCATTACCGATGCCGCCGGCAACAGTGCAACCAACCCTGCCGTACCTGCCGGACAGAATATCGCCGATGGCAAGGCCATCGTGATCGATACGACCGACCCTACGGTCAGCAATGCAACTTCAACGACAACTAACGGAAACTACAAGGCGGGAAGCGCCATCAACATCACTGTAAACTTCAGTGAGCCGGTTTTTTCCAGCGGGTTGACCATTGCCCTGAACTCCGGCGCCTCCATTACTACCGGGACATTGAACAACGTAACCAGTTATAGCGGGACCTACCCCGTGGCTGCTGGCGAGGCCTCACTCGACCTGAGCATCACCGGTATCACCGGCACTATTACCGATACCGCAACAAACGGAACAGCCAATCCAACTGTACCTTCCGGGAAAAATATTGCCGATGCTAAAGCCATCGTTATCGACACCGCCGTCCCATCGGTAAGCGGTGCCACCTCGACAACGGCTGACGGTGCTTACAAAGCAGGAGGCGCCATTAATGTTACGGTAAACTTCAGCGAGCCGGTTTCTTCCAGCGGGTTAACCATAGCCTTAAACTCCGGTGCGACCATTTCCACTGGGACATTAAGTAACGTAACCAGTTACAGCGGGACTTATACCGTGGCTGCCGGTCAGAATTCAGCTGAACTGAACATAACCGGCATCACCGGAACCATGACCGATGCCGCAACAAATGGGACAACCGACCCGACCGTTCCTACCGGGCAAAATATTGCGGACAAAAAGGCAATTATTGTTGACACCACCGCGCCCACCATGAACGCCACCGCATCATATGTGGACTCGACCCATGTGGATGTAACCTTCAGCGAAACGGTCCTCGGTGCAGCAGTTGCTGCAAACTACACGGCCGACAACGGCCTGGCCGTGACGGCGGTCTCGCAGAACGGCACCGCGTATCGCCTGACCACCAGCCCCCAGGCTATCGGGACGCCATACACCATAACCGCCAGATCTGGCATCACCGACCCGGCAGGCAACGCCGTGAGCAGCAGTGCGAAGAGCGCGTCCTTCACCAGGCCTTCCGATTCCAACGGCGCGCCCAGCGTTCCGACGCTCAATTCGCCCCCCGACGGGGGAGCGAATGTCAGCGAGGTCACGTCGCTCACTCCGACCCTCAAGGTAAACGCCTCAACCGATCCGGACAACGATCCGATCACCTATACCTTCGAAATCAGCACGACAAACGACTTCAGCACTGTCTCAGCCTCTCAGGGCGGAATTGCCGCCAGCGGCGGGGTCGCCTCCTGGACGATTCCCTCCGGAAAGCTTGCCGACAACACCCTGTATTTCTGGAGATGCAGGGCAAACGACGGTTTCCGGAACAGCGGTGACATGCCCACGGCCAGCTTCTTCGCAAACACGGCGAACGACAAGCCCACCGATCCGGCAATCAGCTCGCCCGGCGACAATACCGTGGTGTCGACGCTGACCCCTCCCCTGACCGTCACCAATGCAACGGACGTGGATGGAGACACCATCACCTACGAATTTGTCGTGGCAACAGACAGCGGCTTCGCGAACATCGCGGCGAATGCCTCCGGGATTGCGCAGGGGAATAACGGAAGTACGCCATGGACAGTTCCCGCTGGAAAACTTGCCGACAACACCCAATACTACTGGAGAAGCAGGGCCGTAGACCAGCACGGGGCAACCGGCAACTGGGTGAGCGCCGCCTTCTTCACGAACACCGCCAACGACGCCCCGACCGCGCCGACGGTCAAGGCACCAAACGGGGATTACAACTCGAATGAAGTCGCTACGCTTACCCCGACCCTGACGGTCAACAACGCCACCGACGCGGACAGGGACACTCTGAGCTACACTTTCGAGATCGACACCGTCAACACCTTCGACAGCCCCAACAAGCAGACTTCCCCCCCTGTCGCCGAGGGGGCGGGGACAACGAGCTGGACGGTTGCCAGGCCCCTCACCGACAACACCATGTGGTACTGGCGCGCGAAGGCAAACGACGGGCAGGCTGACGGCCCGTGGATGACCGCCCAGTTCTTCGTCAACCTGCAGAATGAGGCGCCCAACGTCCCGATCCTTGTCAGCCCGCCCGACAACGGCGAGGTGACTTCCACTACGCCTACCCTTACCGTCAGCGCCACCGATGTGGACCACGATGCCATCTCCTGCAATTTCGAGATTTACAGCGACAGTTCCCTCGCGACATTGGTGGCCGGTGCAGAAGTCCCGGGAACGAGCTGGAAGGTTGCCGACAACACTCCTCTTACCGACAACACCCGCTACTACTGGAGGGCCAAGGCGAAGGACGTGCACGGCTATTACAGCACATGGATGGCGACAAGCTCGTTCACGGTCAAGAACCAGGGGGCCAATCAGCCGCCGAGCATGACGCTGACCGCTCCGGGCGCAGCCGAACCGGTGACCAACGCCCAAATCTACACCATCGCCTGGAACGCGTCGGACCCGGACAGTCCGGCCCAGATCACCCTCTATTACGGAACTGAAAAATTTGTCTACGACGGCAGCCAGAAGAACATAACGCAGATAGCTCCCAATTCAGATCCCAATTCCGTCATCGGCCTAGGGAAGACCAGTTACGCCTGGAATACGTCAACCCTGCCGGACGGGGCCTATTACGTCTATGCCAGGATAGAAGACGGAAAGACCGCGGTCTATGCCTCCAGCGCCGGTCCGCTGGCGATAGACCGGACTGCGCCGGCGGCGCCGGCAGTCAGCGGGACGACGCCGAGCAACACGGCAACCCCTGCCTGGAGCTGGACCTCGGGAGGAAACGGGGGGAACGGGTACTTCCGCTACAGGCTCGACAACGCCGATCTTTCGACCGGTGCAGTGGAGACCACCGCCACGACCTTCACCCCGGCTGCCGCACTGAACGAGGGAAGCCACACCCTCTACGTCCAGGAGCGGGACGCGGCGGCGAACTGGTCCGCAAGCGGCACCCTCGCCATCGTCGTGGATACCATGGCCCCGGCCGCGCCGACGGTCTCCGGCACGACGCCAACCAACAACACCACTCCGACATGGAGCTGGAGCTCCGGCGGAGGAGGGAACGGGACGTTCCGCTACAAGCTGGACGACGCCGATCTCACCACCGGGGCGACGCAGACCGCCGCCACGGCCTTTACGCCGGCTGTGTCACTGAACGAGGCAACTCACACCCTCTACGTGCAGGAACGCGACGCAGCGGGGAACTGGTCGGCCAGAGGCAGCTTCGGCATCGTTGTGGACACTACGGCGCCGGCGGCCCCGACAGTCACCGGAACAAGTCCGACAAACGACACAACACCCACATGGAGCTGGGGTTCGGGTGGCAACGGCGGCAACGGGACCTTCCGCTACAAGTTCGACGACAATGACCTGACGACCGGCGCGACCGAAACCACGGCAACATCCTTCACCCCGACCGCCGAGCAGAGCGAAGGGAGCCACACGCTCTACGTCCAGGAGCGGGACGCGGCGGGGAACTGGTCTGAAAGCGGCACCCTTGCCGTTATCGTGGACACGACGCCGCCGATCCTGACCGTATCCACCCTCCCTCCCGACTCGTTCACCAACAAGGAGGATCTCAACCTCAGTGGGAACGTCGGTGACCTTAACGGGATCCGTACTCTGGTCATTTCGGTCTCGGACAGCAACGGTCCCTACTACTCAGCCGAACTAACGCCGGGGAACGGGATCGATACGAACGGCGATTACAGACACAGCATCCCGAAACTGAACGTCGGGACGAACCGGATAACCATTATAGCCACCGATCGCGCGGGGAATGAGAGCACCCCCCACTTTACCAGAAACATCACCTACGATCCGAACGGCACCATGCTTTTCGGGATCTCTCCGGCGGCCGACAGCAAGATCGCCCGGTCACCAGTAGATGTTACCGGCACCATGAGTAAACCTGCCAGCGATATCCGGCAGCTCGATGTCACGGTTTACAACTGCAAGACGGAGCCGGTGCTCCTTTCCTCGCAGTTTGCAGACATGAACGGTACGAGTTTCACCGCTTCCGTCCAACTGGCCGAGGGGTGCAACAACATTGTGCTCACCGTCACCGATCTGGCCGGAAACAGGAGTTCGTTCAGCCAGATCGTCACGTTTGACGACCAGAAACCGTCTCTGGAGATCACCGATCCGCCGAACGACATAAGGATCCCGAACGGGTACCTGACGATCAAGGGAAAAGTGGCCGATGCCCTGACCAATGTCACCGTACGCATCACCCAGAACGGCGAGCAACTCGGCGCTCCCGCGCTGGTCAGCGACGGCTCCGGGCAGACTTTCGAACAGAAGCTGATTTTGCCGACAAAAAACCTCATCTATCGTATTGCCGTTACGGCCACGGATGAAGCAGGCAACGAAAGCAGCGTTCAACGCAACATCACCTGGGCGAACCCGCCCAACGGCGATCTCAACAGTGATCTCAACGTCACCGTTCTGGACGTTCTCGTAGCTTTGCGGATTGCCGTGGGGCTCGTGAAACCGACGGACGGCTACCTGATCAACGGCGACGTCTCCCCGTTCGTCAACGGCAGATCCGTGCCCGACGGCAGGATCGACATTGGTGACGCACTGATAATCCTGAAAATGGCCTTGGGAATCATTCCACAGCAACCGATGCAGTAACGGCGATCCGAGAGAGGGTCGACATCATGAGGTGGCCCACTATGAAAGCAAAAACGTTCTTCTGTCTGATATTTTTTCTCGTGACAGCGCACATCTGCGGCTGCGGATTCGGCGGATTCAGCGGCGGCGGCAGCGGGTCGACAACCGGCCAGACCAGTCCGACGGATACCGATACGAAAATAAGCGGCGTTGTCTCGAAGGGGCTCTTCAAAGACGGGACGGTAAAGATCTATGCCGTGAACACCGATAGAAACAGGGAGGAAATTTCGATACCCGAAAAGCAACCGATTCCCATCAGCCCTTTCGGGACCTACTCGACGCACATCAGCTCCTCCAGGACAGTCAGCGGCTCTTCCGGCGGCGTGTCTTACAGCGGTGTGGTGGAGATAGAAGCCACGGGCACGTACACCGATGAGGCTACCGGTATGGACAAGCCCACGGAGGTACCGCTACGGGCACTCATTGCCAATCCCACCGGTGATCAGGTGAAGGTGGCAGTGACTCCCCTGACGGAACTTGCGGCGCAAATTGCCACCAAGGGAAGCGGCACGCTTACCGCGGATAAGGTCAACAGCGCAAATGCCCTGATTTCGGACCTCTTCAAGGTGGATATCATTGCGACGCAACCGGTGGCGCTGACTAACGATGAGTTCCTGAAAGACAGCACCTTCCAGACGCAGAAAGATTACACCCTGGCGCTGGCGGCCATTTCCCAGATGGCGAAGAACAGCAAGTTATCCGACGTATTGACCACACTGGCCACCGACCTGGCCGACGACGGCGCCATGTCCGTCGAGAACGCCGCGGCCTTTCGGACTGCCCTGAAGGACTTTCTGGCGTCGGACAGGAATCCGACCGTTGTGAAAGATATCAGGTTGACCAACCTGGTCAACGTGGGAGGAACAACCAGGACCGTCAAACTGGTTACCACCGGAGAACCGCCCCCCGGTTTGTCTTTCGGCGGGTTTACGGTGACGGTGGAACTGCCGGACGGGGTAACGCTGAAGGCAGACTTTTCCGGAACGGCGTACGAAACCCTGAGCGGGGTGGTGACAACCTCCGCGTCGCTTCCGCAGGGGATTTACCCGATTGGGAATTACACCCCCCCATCAGGTACGGCCAGGGGACAACTGACGGTGGCGATGCTGTCGTCGAGTGCCGGGGGTTTCGGGGTTGGCGAGCTGTTGACGATCAAGTGCGACGTCCCGGCGGGGACATCCCCCCCCATCTCCGACTTCAAGGTCGTCTCGTTCGATGCGGTCCTCTACGATCCGAACAACAGCGGATCAACCTTCCCAGGGAGCACCATAGGTGCATCGGTAACGGAATAGAGGGACTTCCGGAATCGTGGGCGTTCCCGCGGGCCCGGATCGCAGCATTTCTGCCATGGAGGGCAAAATGTCAAGACTAAGAGGTAAGCGATACATGTGGACCGCACTCTCTGTCACCGGGTTCTGCCTCTTTTGCGCAATGGAGGCCCATGGAGCGCCCGTGGCCGAAATCACCGGCGCTCCCCAGAGTCCGACCCGGCTGACCAGCGCCACCCTTACGGTAAGCGGCTACGATATCGACGCCTACCAATACTGGCTCGATTATTGGAAACCAGGAACCAAATCGGCCGTTACCCCGGTGAACGAGGTGATATCCCTTGCAAATCTTCCCGACGGACCCCACACCATCTACGTGGTCGGCAGGGACAGTTCCGGCTGGCAAGCCGATGCAGACGCCTCCACCAGTCAATGGACGGTAGACACCAAGGCGCCGGCATTATTGCTGTCCACCCTCGCCAACGGTGCAGTCACCGGAAACCCGACCCTCAACATCGCGGGATCGATAAGCGACGAAAACGGCATAAAGGCCCTCACCATCAACGGCGCCGGCGTTGGATTCAAAACCGATGGCACGTTCAGCTATCCACTGTCGCTGAGCGCGGGAGCAAATGCCATAACGACCGTCGCAACGGACCGTGCCGGAAACTGGAGCAGCGACCGGAGAACCATCACCCTCGACCTGACTCCCCCCGGGCTCGACATCACGTCCCCGGCAGACAACAGCGTGACCAGCAAGTCATTCGTGCAAGTCACAGGGACGGTTGACGAAACCGCCACGGTGGAGATGAGGGTAAACGGCGGCGCGCCGCAGCTTTCTTCCCTGAGCGGCAACAATTTCAGCGTAACCGCAAACCTCGTCTCCGGCATCAATACCATCGAAATACGCGCCACGGACTCGGTCGGAAATTCCGGTACCTCCCAGAAACGGACCATCACCTATGACGACCAGGCACCGTCCCTGGAGCTGACCTACCCCCTCCAGGACATAAGGAGTGCCCAGCCAACCATAAAGATTACCGGTACGGTATCCGACACCCTGACCAAAGTCTCCGTGACCGTGGCCCGGGATGGGGTCGTTCTCAACGAGTTCAAAGGTCTCACATCGGGGCAGGTCTTCGAGCAGGATGTGAGCTTCACCGAGGACAAGCTCTACCACGTGACCGTCACGGCGACCGACGAGGCGGGCAACACGGCAAGCGTGCCGCGCAACATCATTCATGTCGCACAGGGGAAAGTCGGCGATATCACGAAGGATGGCAAAGTGGACATGTTGGACGCCCTCAGGGCGCTCAGGATTTGCACCGGTCTCGACGTGCCGACCGCTGACGATCTCTTGTACGGAGACGTCTCCCCCATGACAAGCGGCACCCCCCTCCCGGACGGGAGGATAACCATCGGGGATGCGTTGATAATTCTTAAATTAGCTGTGGGATTGATCAGACTGTAGAAGCTCTGCAGAAAACCCGATTTCTCTGAGGTTGATAGTGACAAGGCGGGAAATACTCATGCTGAGCCTGGCCGAACGGCCCCATCTTCCTGCGGGGGTACTGGAGTCGGAAGGCTGGGGCCTTCAGATGGTGACAAACGGTGCCGACGCCAAGGCTTTGATCGGAAAAGGTAACCTGCACGTCGGGCTCATCCACTTTGCCGATTTCCATGAAGGCGCCATGGAAACAATCGAGGACGTAATCCTGTCCAGAAATTCCATGGAGTGGGTAGCACTCATACCGGCCGCCGGTCTGCAGACACCGGAAGCCGGCAGGTTTGTCGCGGATAATTTCCACGACTTCCACACCCTCCCGGTGGATCCGATGCGTCTGATGGTCACCCTCGGACATGCCTACGGCAAAGCCGCACTGAAGAGCCGGCTTGACGCACCATCCAGGAATACCGGCGGTTACCGGATGGTGGGGGCAAGCGCCATCATGGAGGAGCTCTATCAGAACATGCGCAAGATGCAGGGCTCGGACTCTCCGATCCTGATTACCGGCGAGAGCGGCACCGGAAAGGAGCTGGCGGCGCAGGCCGTACATTTTCATTCCGCGCGCCGGCAGTGGCCGTTCGTTGCGGTCAACTGCGGGGCCTTGCCGACCCCGCTGATCCAGAGCGAGTTGTTCGGTCACGAGAAAGGGGCCTTTACCGGCGCATTCCAGCGCAAGATCGGGCGGATAGAGGCGGCGGCACGGGGGACCGTTTTCCTCGACGAAATCGGCGAGCTGCCGCTGGAGCTTCAGGTGAATCTGCTGCGCTTCCTGCAGGAAAAGACGGTGGAACGGATCGGATCAAACCGGGTCATCCCCGTAGATGTACGGGTGATCGCCGCCACCAACGTCGACATTGAACATGCCGTGAGGGATGGGCGTTTTCGCGAAGACCTCTATTATCGGCTCAATGTGCTGCGCCTCAGAATGCCCCCCTTGCGCGAACGGGAACGGGATATCGAATTGCTTGCCCATATTTACCTGAGAGAGTTTGCACGCAAGGAAAAGCTTGCCGTAAGGGGATTCAGCAAAAAGGCGTTGCGCGCCATGCTCAACCACCCGTGGCCGGGTAACGTGCGCGAATTGATCAACCGCGTGAAGCGGGCCGCGGTAATGAGCGAAAGCCGCCTGATCACCGCAACGGATCTCGGTCTGGACAATCCCGATACAGCAGAAAGTGACCTGTCGCTGGACAGTGCCCGCGAAAGAGCCGAACGCGAGGTGATCAAGGCCTGCCTGCAACGCACCATGAATAATGTATCGGAAGCTGCCCGACAACTCGACATATCGCGGGTAACCCTCTACCGGTTGATGAACAAGTTCGGGATAAATGCCTGATTCTACTTCGTCACATTCTGTTTCCCCCCCACCCTTACCCTCCCCCGCTGGGGGAGGGAATTTCCCCGGCGGGGGGAGGTTGGGAGGGGGGAGGTTGGGGCAAGAAGTCACTTGTAAGTTAACATGACAAAGTTGAAGTAATTCGGGAATCTTCGAAATAAAAACGCCGTTTTAAAGATTGACAAAATGTACCGACTGGTGTTTATTCGGTGCCATCGAGCTTTTAATCGATGCTAATCATTTTCCGTGCAATTCAATCAAACCTTAGGGGGACAAATCTTATGACTGCAAACAGTTTCAGAGTCTTGACCTGCGTCTGTGTGGCCACCAGCCTGCTCACAGCCGCAACCGCCCACGGCGATCCTACGCCCGCCCCACCCGCTTCCGAAACCACGCCGGCCAAGGAACCACCGACCGGAAAACCAACCCCGAAGAAAAGCGGACAGAAAGAAAGCCAGCCGACACAGGAGCAAGTCACACCGAAAGAGAAATCGGCGGCAACACAGCCGGTCGGACGCCCGCCGGAACAGTCCCCCGAAGCAAAGCCCCCTGAAATTGCGCCCATCTTCGAACAGCCCGGGATATTGACACCACGGAGAACTCTGGTGCTGGAGCCGTCCTTTCAGTATTCGCTTTCTTCGACCAGACGGATCGCCCTCATAGGCTATACCTACATTCCGGCGATAACCATCGGTTTCATCGACGTTCGGAGCGTCACCCGCCACACCTACGTTACCGCCCTGGCCGCCCGCTATGGGCTCACGAACCGGTTAGAAGTCGAAGCACGAGTCCCCTACATCTACCAGTCAGAGACATCAACGACCCGTCCCTTCACTCAACAAAATGACAGGGAAGATGTCTTCGATGCGGAAGGCAACGGCATCGGTGACGTGGAGTTCGGTTTGCGCTACCAGTTGAACCAACCCAGCACCGGTCCATACTTCACTGCAAGCCTGCGGGCCAAGGCTCCCACCGGCAAGAACGGCTTCGAGGTGCCGATAGATCCCGCCACCAATCTGCAGACGGAGCTGCCCCGCGGTTCCGGCTTCTGGGCTGTCCAGGGAGGGTTGACCGCCCTTTTCCCTTCAGACCCGGCGGTGTTCTTCGGCGGCGTCAGTTACACGTGGAATATTGAACGCAACGTTGGCGTGGTTAACGGACGGGATTTCGGAACCATCGATCCTGGGGATGTGGTTGAATTCAATTTCGGGATGGGGTTGGCGATAAACGAAAAGGCGTCGTTCAGTATCGGCTACGACCACAGCATTATCGGCAAGACCAGGATAAACAACCAGTTTTTTGCCGATATCCAGAATACCTATGTGGGGACCCTGTTGTTCGGCTATTCCTATAAGCTCTTCGAAAATACCAATATCAACCTGTCACTGGGGGTGGGTGTTACGGAGGCGGCGCCGGATGTCCAGTTAACGCTGCGCGTCCCGGTCAGTTTCTGAGCCGACTGGCACTGATGTTACCGGATTGAATTGATAAGCTGCTGGTTCAACGAAAATGAGAGGTTCATCTGCCTGTAGATGCTCAGGCTGTTGAGGGTTGCGTTGATCTGAGTTACGTTCTGGATGACTTTGTTGTCGAGGCTGTTCTGAATAAACGTGAAAAGCCCTTGCCCAAGGTTTCTGAGCACGTCCGGCGACACACTGTTGCCGGTGCCCGACTGGATCACGATGGGGCCGGTGGTGTTCCCCTGCCCTGACAATTGCTGACCCGGTGCCCCTCCGATGGGGATGTTCAGGGTGCTCGTCGCCACGCGCACGCCGTCGATGAATACGTCTCTCCTTATGTCGATGCCGAATGGTATCAGTAACCCGCTTCCCAGGTCATAGCCGCCGCGCATGGTATCCAGTTCCTGGTTGCTGACTGCCGCGGCCCCCTCGTCGACGTCGTGCGAATCCGCCAGGGCGGGACACGTCACCACCATCCCCATCACCAGAGCCGTGGCACCTGCCAGAATCCTTTTTATGCAAGGTGTGCGCATGGCCTACCCCCGCTAAAAGTCGTTACGCCCCGGCAGAAACAGCGTCATGTTCGCCAGCTCGCTCGGGCTCAGCGCCATGCCGAGCGGAGCTTTCTCCCTCACGCGCCATTCCTTTTCGTTGTTGAAGTGATGTTGCGCCACGTTCTTCTTGTTCAGCACGATAAAGACGAGCCCGTTCCACATCTTCTCGAATTCGGGCCGCTGAACGGTCCTCGTCCCCAGCGAGGGGTCTCCCAGAAGGACCTCCTTCGCCGTTACCCCCTTGACCACCACAAAGTGCTTGTAGCCGTTATGGTTGATCAGGGCGATGGCCGGCACCCCGATCTTCGCCAGCTTTGGCAGGTCGATCTTATAGCCGTTCGCCCCGTAGCCGTTGGCCTCCAGGTACTTTTTCATATCGAGCATCGAAAAACCTTCCCGACGGATCCTCTCCTGGTCGCCGGCATCGAACATGGCGTCGAACACCTGCTGCTCGCTGACCTTATCCTCGTAATGATAAGTGAGCAGGGTGGCGAGTGCCGCCGAACCGCAACTGAAATCGTTCTGCTGCCGGATGGTGGAGCGGAAGCGTCGTTCCTGCATGCTCATCACCTTGACAGTGAAATCGCCATTCCCGCCGGGAACCGTCATGGTTGCGGCAACAGCCGAAGATGACGCGGCGAGAATGGCGAAGGTACCAAGGAATTGTCGTATCGTGAGGGGCGATTTCATGGCGATTTCTTCCCCGTTGTTGACCGAAATTGAAAGGCAGGGAGCGCCGGGCGGAACCCGGCGTGCCCTGCAGACAGCTTACCAGACATTTTGTCTATTGCATCTGCATCATGATGTTTCCCCGATGCTACCGCAGTAACAGGTTGAGAATCATGGAATTCTGAATAAGAACCTGGTTGCCCGAGTTCTGGATCACGGTGGCAATCCCGCTGGCATTGGTGAATGCGGAATCGCTCACCGAGTTGATGCCGGTTGCACCGGGGTTGAGGAGGTAATTCCCCCCCACGTAGGAGTTACTCTGATCACTGGTACTTGCCTGAAAATTGAGCTGGTCGATCTGCATATCCAGGCGCCCGTTCTGCGCCATCAGATCATTCCCGGACACTGCCGAACCAAATTGGGAGACATCCACAACATCGTTCTGTCCAGCCATCGCAGGATCGACCGGCTCCGCCAAAGACTCCCGCACCGGAAGCATGCTACTGAAAACAACCAGTGCTGCAAGTAGGAGTTTCGTTATCTGTCTCATATCCCGTACCTCTTGATCGTGGCCAACTGGGACTGGAACCTTGTTACCCGGTCGAAAAACGCGGTGGCGGCATCATTGCCGCCACCCGCTGAACATCACCCTCTTCTACGGCAGGTTCATGTTGGACTGCACGTTGACTGACTGCTGGATCAGGGAGTTGGGGCCGCTGTTCTGGGACAATGCGGTAATGCCGGCAGCGTTGTTCACAGCGTTGTTGTCGATTCTGTTGTCTCCGGTGAGCATTTCGGAGCCCGGAGGAAGGGCGGTCATGTTGCCTGAAACCTGGCCCTGCAGGCTGCTGTTGGCAACCGCCACACCCACGTCGCCGACGGTAAAGTTGGTGCTGTTGTCGGTGTTGTTGGAATCGTTGACGCTGTTGTTAACCGTGGCGGTTCCGCCGTTGTTGGCTGCGGCGCTGTGATCCTCGGCCTTGCTCTTGCTGTTGTCCACCGTGGCGGTTGAACCGTTGTTGGCCGCCGCGCTCCCTTCACCGTTCGCCTCGCTCCTGCTGTTGTTGTTGTTGTTGTTCGAGTCGTACGTCGCATTCACGTCGCCGCCGGCGGCAATGCTTCTTTCGCCAATGGCGTTGATGCTGTTGTCGACGGACGCGTTCCCGCCACCGGTAGCAACCGCGTTTCTCCCATCAACTTCTTTCACGTTCCCGTTGAAGGAGTCAATCGCGACTTTTTCGCTGTCGACCACCGCATTGCCACTCTCGTTCTTGGTCAGGTTGCTGTCTGTTACATTGAGGGACTTGTTCTCGCTGTTTACTTTAACGGTATTGTTGTTGAGCGAGTCACTGCTGACTATGTTGTGATCGCTGTTGTTGAGGGCATTCTTTTCCGCCTTGGCCTTGTCGCTTTCGTCACTGTTGAAGGAGTTGGTGTAGGTCTCGCTGTTGTCGTTGTTGGTGTTATTGTTGGCGTTCCCGGTCTGTGATGCGGCACTGTCGTTCTCGGCCTCAACTTTGACGTCGCTTTCTGTCTTGTTTTCGGTCGACTTGTCTATCGAGATATCTCCGGTAGTAATTGTCTTGTTGTTCTGGTTCGAATTGTTGGTGTTGTCTACGTTAGCGGTTGAATTGTTGGTGGCCGCTGCGCTGTGATCCTTGGCTTTGGTATCGTTCTCGATGCTCGAGTCGTCGTTCGCAGCCATGGAACCGTCGCCAGCTTTGGCCTTGTCGATGTCGGTATTGGTCGACTTGTCGTTGTTGTAATCGCTCTTGGTGGTGGTCGACTTGTCTACATCAACATCGATATTCCCGGTGGTGAGGGTCTTGTTGTTCTGGTTGGAATTGTCGGTAGCGGTCGCGGTATTGGTAGACTTGTCAACATCGATATTACCGGTGGTGAGGGTTTTGTTGTTCTGGTTGGAATTGTCGGTAGTAGTCTCGGAAGACTTGTCAACATCGATATTACCGGTGGTGAGGGTTTTGTTGTTCTGGTTGGAATTGTTGGTTTCGGTTTCGGTATTGTTGCTGTCCAATGCGTTGTTATTCAGCGAATTGGATCCGACGGCGGCGGAACCGTCATTCGCATTTGTTCCAGTGTTGTCTGCCAGTTGAACATCGTTGTTGTTCAGACTGTCGGTCGGTTGGGCCATCGCTTGCCCGGATACTCCCAGAGCAAGGGCAAAGGCCAATGAAACGGTTACTCGTTTGTGATTCGCTTTCATAACATCCTCCTTTGACCATTCTTGTGGTTCGGCAAGGCACCATGCCTGCGCCATAATCTATATCGACATAAAGGCAATCGGCGTGCCATCCGCCGGACAAACCGGATATGATACCGTTATCATTGCGGTTTTCCCATTTTTCCGACTAAAGTTCGTTCAGATGAATCCGGAATAATGTAAAGATAATGAAACGGTGTCTCCGCGGCTCTGTGGAAACGAACGACTCATCCGGGATAAAATACAAACATTCCGCCGAGTTATCCGCATCTAACGGAGTGATATTACAGCTGTAAAAACCCCGTTACATCTCCCGGGAACGTATCGAGGAAACCAACAAAAAAGGGCCGCGGCATCTGCCGTGACCCTTTTTTCGATTTCGCGCTACGATTCCCTGAGTCCGATGGACTCCTACCGTGACTGTCGGGCGAGGCTTACGTAGGCGCTGCTTCGCTTCTCGGCGAAGGTGAGGTGGGTGAGCATCGCATCCCGGGCCCGTTCGGGGGAGCGGTCGCGGACCGCCTCGAAGATCGCCTTGTGGTGCTCATAGAGGGTGCGGTGATCTTCCTCGGTGAGGTAGACCGCCCGCCAGACCCCCTGCTGGAACTCCTGCATGGCGTCGAAGATGGTCTGCATCAGGTGGAGCCAGACGATGTTGTGGGTCGCCCGGGCGATGAGGATGTGGAAATTGGCGTCCAGGTCCTCGGAGGAACTCATGCCGCTGAGGTTCTGCTCCATCCCCGCGACGATCGCCTCCAATTTCCGGAGATCCTCGGGAAGCGCCCGTTGGGCGGCGTAGTAGGCGGTCCAGGCCTCCATGCACTTGCGGACCTCGATGACGTCCAGGGCCCGCTCGCTCTCCCCCTTGATCAGCTCCGAAAGGGTCGGCCCCGAGGCCGCCTCCACAAGCGATTTGACGACGGTCCCTCCCCCCTGGTACGACTCCACGAACCCGGCGGCGGAAAGGAGGTTGAGCGCCTCGCGCACCGACGGGCGGGAGACGCCGAACATCTCCGCCAGCTCCCGTTCGGGGGGGAGCTTCTGGCCGGGGGCGAACTCGCCGGCAAGGATGGAGGAGCGGATCTGCTCGGCAATCTGGGTCGAGATCTTCTTCGGCTTGATCGGCTTGAAATTCATTGCGTTCCCGGGATGAGAAAATGGTCATGCATCGCGACGGTTATGAATACACCATGAGCCCGGGGAAGGCAACAGAGATTATGGGACGGCTGTCAGGCTGCGGTGGAGCAGTTCGGTGAGGTGCATGACCCGGACCGGCGGGGTCTCCTCGGCCAGGGCTTTTTTGAGCTGGAGCAGGCACCCCGGGTTGGAGGTGACGAGGACCTCGGCGCCGGTCGCCCGGATGTTGACGACCTTGCGGCGCAGGACCCGGTCGGACATCTCGGGCTTTTCGATGTTGTAGGTGCCCGCGCTGCCGCAGCAGGCGTCGGCCTCGGCCAGCTCACGATAGTCGAGGCCGGGGACAAGGTTCAGAAGCCGTCGCGGTTCCTGGCGAATTCCCTGGCAGTGGGCGATGTGGCATGGGTCGTGGTAGGTGACCGTGAGGTGGAGCGGATGGAGCCTGTCCCGCAGCTCATCGGCATGGAGGGCGAGGATCTGGGAGATGTCGCGGACCCGGGCGCCGAAGGAGGCGGCCCGGTCGTCTCCCGCCAGGTGGTGGCCGTACTTCTTCAGTTCGGCGCCGCACCCCCCGCAGTCGGTGACGATGAAGTCGAGGTCGTGCCCCGTGAAGAGGTCGACGTTGAAGCGGGCCGCGTCCAAAAGCCCGTCCCGGTCGCCGGCCAGCATGTTGGGGGCGCCGCAGCATTTCTGCGTCTTCGGCGTCACCACCGTGTAGCCGAGGAGCGAGAGGAGCCGGACCGTGGCGTGGCTCGCCCCGGAGAAGACGAGACTCATGACGCAGCCGAGGAAGAAGCCGACCCTCCCCCGCTCCTCTCCCACCGCCAGGGTGACCTCGGCGATGGTCCGGCGCAGCGGCTGCCGCGGCAGCTCGGGGAGCAGTCCCTCCATCCTCCCGAGGGCCGGGGAAAAGATCTTCAGGACGCCGAGCTTGCGGACGATCTTCTGCAGGCCGCTTCGCTGGTAGACCCGCATGGGCGCCACCGCCGCCTCCAGCCGGTCGGGGTGGGGCAGGAGCTTTCGCAGCACCAGCTCCTCCATGAAGGTGAGCCCCTCCCCTTCGCGCCGCTCGCACTTGAACTCCGCCACCATCTCGCCGGCATTCACCCCGCAGGGGCAGGCCGTGGCGCACGCCTGGCAGTCGAGGCAGAGGGAGAGGTATTCGAGGAGCCGCTCGCTCGTCCCCAGCTCCCCCTCCGCGATCTTGCGCATCAGCGCCACCCTCCCCCGGGGAGAGGCGGTCTCAAGGAAGGTCTCCCGGTAGGTCGGGCAGTGCGGCAGACACATGCCGCAGCGCATGCAGTTGATCAGCTTGACGTATTCCATGTTTGCCTCTGCGCAAAAGTTGAAGTGAGACGTAAGAAGTGAGACGTGAGACGTTAGACGTTGCTTTTTGCTTTTACTTCTCACTTCTCACTTCTCACGTCTCACAGGGTTCTTCTTCTCACTTCTCACGTCTCACTTGTCCTTGCGCCCGTCCGTCAGAACACCTTTCCCGGGTTCAGTATCCCCTCCGGATCGAACGCCTCCTTGATCCCCCGCATCACCCGCAGCCCCGGCTCCCCCACGAGCCGCGGGAGGTACTTCTTCTTGGCGAGGCCTACGCCGTGCTCGCCGGTGATGGTCCCACCCATGGCGATGGCGGCTTCGAAGATCTCGGCGAAGGCCCGGTGGGCCCGGGCGATCTCGTCGGCGTCCCGCTCGTCGGTGAGGCAGGTAGGGTGGAGGTTGCCGTCGCCGGCGTGGCCGAAGGTGCCGATGGTGAGGTCGTACTTCCGCGCCGTCTCCTGGATCAGCTTCACCATGGGGGCGATGCAGCTGCGGGGGACGGTGGCGTCCTCCAGGATCGTGGTCGGCTTCATCCGTGCCAGTGACGAGAGGGCGACGCGACGGGCGGTGGCGAGCTTCAGGGCCTCGTCGGCGGTGGCGGCGGTCTGGAAGAAGGAGCAGTGGTGCTTTTCGCAGACCCCCTGCACGGCGGCCGCCTCCTCCTCAACCTGGGCCGGGTGGCCGTCCACCTCGATCAGGAGCACCGCGTCCACGTCGAGGGGGAGCCCGACCTTGGCGTACTCCTCGATGCAGCGGATCGTCACCCGGTCCATGAACTCCAGGGTGGCGGGAATGACCCGGGCGGCGACGATGCGGGAGACCGCCAGGGCGGCGTCCTCAAGCCGGGGGAAGTGGACGAGCATCGTCTTCCTGGCCCGGGGTCTCGGGATCAGCTTCACGGTGACCTCGGTGAAGAGCCCCAGGGTCCCTTCGGAGGAGACGAGGAGCTGGTTCAGGTTGTAGCCCGCCACGTCCTTCACCGCCTTGCCGCCGCTTCTGAGGAGGCTTCCGTCGGAGAGCGCGGTCCGCAGCCCCATGACGTAGTCGGCGGTGACACCGTACTTCAATCCCCGGAGCCCCCCGGCGTTCTCGGCCACGTTGCCGCCGATGGTGGAGATGTTCATGCTTCCGGGGTCGGGGGGGTAGAAAAGCCCCCGGGCCTCCACTGCCTTGTGGAGGGTGCTGGTGATGACCCCCGGCTGGACGGTGGCGGTCAGGTTCTCCTCGTCGATCTCGACGATCCGGTTCAGGCGGCTCGTCTGGATGACGACCCCCCCGGGGCGCCCCAGGGAGCCGCCGGAGAGATTCGTTCCCGACCCCCGGGGGGTGACCGGGACGCCGGAGCCGTGGCAGAGGGCCATGATCCGACAGATCTCCTCCTCCGACCCCGGGAGGACCACGGCGCCGGGGCGGCTTTCGTGCTCGGGGGTCGAGTCGTAAGCGTAGCAGGCAAGGCTCTCGGTGTCGGTAAGGGTCTGCCCCGGGCCGACGATGGCGGCCAGTTCCTTGACGAAGTTCTCGTTCATTGTCGTGTTCCCGTAGGGGCGAATCTTGTATTCGCCCTGAATCTCTTATTCGCCCCCGTAACGGGCGATCACAAGGATCGCCCCTACAGCCGACGGATCACAAAGAAGGGCGACCGGCGGGCCGCCCCTGCCTTGTCACGGAATCATCCACTGCAGCACGTAGGCCTGGAGGTAGACGATGATCCCGACCACCACCGTCAGGAAGAGGGAGTGCTTCAGGGTGAAGCGGAAGAGGGTCCCCTCCTCCCCCACCATGCCGGTGGCGGCGGTGGCCACGGCCAGGGACTGGGGCGAGATCATTTTCCCCATGACCCCGCCGCTGGTGTTGGCGGCGCCGGTCAGGATCGGGTTCAAGCCGAGCTGCTCGGCGGTCGCCTTCTGGAGGCCGCCGAAGAGGACGTTGGACGAGGTGTCGGACCCGGTGAGGAAGACCCCCAGCCAGCCGAGGACCGGGGCGAGGAACGGGAAGATGTGTCCGGTTTTGGTGAAGGCGAGACCGAGGCAGTTGGTCATCCCGGAGGCGTTCATGACGTAGGCGAGACCAAGGACCGACGCGACGGTGAGGGCCGGATAGCGCATGTCGTAGAGGGTCTTGCCGAGGATCCGGAAGGTCTCGCCCATCCCCACGCCGCAGAGGAGGGCGGAGAGGATGGCGGCGATGAGGATGGCGGTGCCGGCGGCGGACATGAAGTTGAACTTGTATTTGGCGGCGACCTTGACCGGGAGCTGGTCGGTCAGGGCCTTGTCGAGGGGCTTGAACCGGTCCTTGGCAAGGGCCGGAGCAGCAGCGGCCGCGGCCAGGGCGGTGCCGGAAGCGGCCGGCGAGGAGCCCGCCACGGCGCTGCCTGCTTGCAACGCCTCCCTGGCGAGTTTCTGCACCTCGCCCTTCTTTTTGGCCACCGCATCGAACGCCGCCATCCGCTCGGCGGTCAGCACCGCGCCATTACCTGCCAGTGACCGCTCGACTGCGAGAAGCTGCGCCTCGGCCCCCTTCAGCTCCTGCAGTTTCGCGGCCAGTGGGGCCTGCTTCGGGTCCGCCGGCGAAAGAAGCGCGAGCTGCCGGTTGATCTCTTCAGTCACGATGGCAACCTTCCGCACCCCTTCCTCGGGCTTGGACACCTTCTTGACGATGGCGTTGTGGAGCCCGGCCACCGGGAACTCCACGGCGCTCCTGTCGAGGGCGCTCTTGATGGAGGGGATTCCCCAGAGAAGCACCATGACGGTGAGGGCCAGGTAGGGGGCCCAGGCGCGGGCCACCTCCCCGGGGGTGTAGTGGTGCTCTTCCCTGCCGGCGAATTCCGGCTCGTGATCGAAGGTCCAGATCGTCTTCGGGTGCCAGACGCGGAGCAGCAGCACCAGGGCGACGATGGAGAGGAGCGACGCGGTGACGTCGGGCAGATAGGGGCCGAGGTAGCTGGCGGTGGCCCACTGGGTGACGGCGAAGGTGACCCCGCAGACGATGATGGCCGGCAGGACTTCAATGGTCTTTTTCCATCCCACCATGATCATGATGACGTAGAACGGGATGAAGACCGAGATGAAGGGGAGCTGGCGCCCGACCATGGTGGAGAGTTTCATCATCCCTTCGTCGCCGTACCCCATGACCCCGGCCAGCGCCACCACCGGGATGCCGATGGCACCGAAGGCGACGGGGGCGGTGTTGGCCACGAGGCAGACGCCGGCGGCGTAGAGGGGACGAAACCCGAGCCCCACCAGGGTGGCGCCGGCGATGGCCACCGGGGTCCCGAAGCCGGCCGCCCCCTCGATGAAGGCGCCGAAACAGAAGGCGATCAGCAGCGCCTGGAGGCGGCGGTCACCGGTGACACCCGCCAGGGAGGCGCGGATGACCTCGAACTGCCCCCCCTTGACCGTGATGTTGTAGAGGAAAAGGGTCGTGATGACGATGTAGAAGACCGGAAAGAGACCGAAGCCCGCCCCCTGGAGCACGGCAAGCCCGGCCAGCTTCGCCGGCATCCCCCAGACACCGACGGCCAGGGCAGCGGCCGAGCCGACGGCAAGGAGACCGGCCTTGTGGGCCTTCATCCGGAGAAGGGCAAGACAGATAAAGATGACGACGAGGGGTACGGCGGCCACCAGGGCCGAAAGTCCGAGACTCCCTCCCACCGGGGTGTAGGTCTGGATCCACGGCATACACAGACTCCTTTCGCTACGCTGAAATGTGAAATAAAAAAGGGTTTTGCTTGTTTGTCTTACCAATTATCAAATTACCCATATCGTGTCAACCCGATTTTGTTACCTCGTTCAAATTGCCTTGACACCTGCTTTTGGCTTCGTCTATTCTTAAAACAACAGTTGGTATTACATCTTTGCGAGGCATCCCATGGTCGAGCAGTTTACAACGGCCGCCGAGGCGGTCGGGGCGGAGGTAAAACGTTTTCCCACCCTGAACGAAGCCGTTGCCGCGATTCGCTCCCGGGCCGGCGGCAGGGCGGTGGCGACGTCGGCGCTCCCCCCGCCGGTCCGGAGCGCCCTCGACGGGCTCGACTGCGTCCCCGCCGGCGCGCTCCACACGGCGGAGATCGGCATCAGCTTCGCCCAGGCCGGCATCGCCCGGACCGGATCGCTTCTGCTCGCGCTCTCCGATCCCGCCGGCCGGAGCGCCACCGCCCTCCCCCCGGTCCACCTGGTGATTCTCGACGCCGCCACCATCGTGGCCGACCTCTCCGCCCTCGGCGGCACCCTGGGCGCCCTCCTCTCGTCCCCCGGCTCGGCCTACCTCTCCCTCATCACCGGCCCGAGCCGCACCGCCGACATCGAGCGGGTCCTCACCATCGGCGTCCACGGGCCGAAGGAGCTCCATATCCTGATCGTGGAGGAGAACTAGCCATGGCGAAGGATGTCATCAGACAGAAGATCAACGACGCGTTTCTCCGCCGCGCCCTCAAGAATTTCGCGGCGGCCTATCCGGTGGCCAGGGCCAGGGCGTTCGAAGGGCTCGACTTCGAGGAGCTGCGGGGGCGGATCTCGACCTTCAAGCAGGAGGGGCTGAGGAATCTGCCGGAGCTGGTGGCACGCTTTACCACCAGCGCGGAAAGGGCCGGTGCCGCGGTCCACCTCTGCACCACCCCGGAGGAGGCGAACCGGACCATCCATGGGATCATCACCTCCAGGGGAGCCGACTTCCTCGTGAAGTCGAAGGCGATGACCTCGGAGGAGATCGAGCTGAACCACTACCTGGAGGAACGGGGGGTCAGGTGCCTCGAAACCGACCTGGGCGAATGGATCATCCAGCTCGCCGGCGAGCGCCCCTCCCACATGGTGATGCCGGCCATCCACAAGAATCGCGAGGATGTGGCGGAGCTCTTCAGCCGCGCCACCGGCAGGGAGTGTCCCCCCGACATCCCGCAGCTCGTCCAGGTGGCCCGGGAGACGCTTCGCAGCGGCTTCCTCGCCGGCCAGGTGGGGCTGTCGGGGGCCAATGTCGCCATGGCCGACTCCGGCGCCATCGGCATCGTCACCAACGAGGGGAACGGTCGCCTCGTCACCACCCTCCCCCGCACCCACATCGCCCTCATCGGGGTGGAGAAGATCGTCCCGTCCCTCAAGGAAGCGCTGGACGTGATCAACATCCTTCCGAAAAACGCCACCGGCCAGAAGATCACCTCCTACGTCTCCTTCATCAAGGGCCCCACCGGCGGCGACGGGCGGGAGCTCCACATCGTCCTCCTGGACAACGGCCGTCTGCGGCTGGCGGCAGATCCCGACTTCTCCGAGGCGCTCAAGTGCGTCAAGTGCGGCGCCTGCGCCAACGTCTGCCCCATCTACGAAATCGTCGGCGGCCATGTCTTCGGCCACATCTACGTTGGCGGCATCGGCCTCGTGCTGACCCCCTTCTTCCACGGCTTCGACAAGGCGGAGGAGATCCTCAAGCTCTGCATCGGCTGCAAGAAGTGCAACGAGGTCTGCGCCTCGCGGATCGACATTGAGGGGCTCATCGTCGACCTGCGGGACAAGATCCGGAAACCTGCGGGGCAGAAGTTTCTCTTCGGCACCCTCATGAAGAACCGGAAACTCTTCCACGCCACGCTGCGGGCCGCCTACCTGGCCCAGAAGCCGTTCCAGAGCGAAGGGGGGCGCATCCGCCACCTCCCCCTCATCCTCAACAGGGAGACCGCCAACCGCTCCCTCCCGCCGATAGCTGAGAGGCCGTTTCGCGACTTGGCCCTTGATAAATCCGAGTCCCGAGTCCCGAGTCCCGAGTCCCGAGAAAAGGTTTTGTTCTATTCGGGATGTCTGGCGGATTTCGTCTATCCGGAGATGTGCATGGATACGGTGGCGAGTCTGGAGGCCCTCGGGTACGAGGTGTCGTTCCCCCAGAAGCAGACCTGCTGCGGCATCCCGGCCCGCTATTCGGGCGAGATGGAGGTGGCCCGGGACCTGGCGCGGATCAACACCGACGTCCTGCTGGAGCCGGAGGCCGACTACGTGGTCACCATCTGCCCCACCTGCACCATGTCGCTTCGCCACGACTTCCCGAAACTCCTCTCCGCCGATCCCCTCTGGCGCGAGAAGGCGGAGCGGCTGGCGGCCAAGACCTTCAATTTCTCGGAACTGGCGGCAAGGAAGAGCGGGGCTCGGGGCGCGGGGCTCGGGGCTGGTAAAGGCGAGAGGATTTCCGTAACCTACCACGACGCGTGCCACCTGAAGCGGGGGTGCGGGGTTTACGAGGAGCCGCGGCGGGTCCTCACGGAGCTGGTGGGGGTCGAGATCAGGGAGATGGCCGACTGCGACAAGTGCTGCGGGTTCGGCGGCTCCTATTCCATCAAGTACCCGGAGATCTCCCGGGAGGTACTGCGGAACAAGATGGAGAACATCGCAGCCACCGGGGCGAAGACCGTGGCGGTGGACTGCCCCGGCTGCAAGCTCCAGATCGAGGGGGGGCTCGAAGCCGCCGGTACCGGCATTGCCGTGGAGCACTCGGCGACCCTTCTGGCGCGGCGGCTGGCGGAGAGCTAGCGGCCAAATCCGCCACTTTTTCAGCAGCTTGCTTCAGCGCGTCGGGACCGGAGACGGTCCCGATATTTTTTTCTAAATATATTCAGCCATCTGCCGATACAAATTACTGTAGCTGGAGGCTCTTGAAAAACTACCGCGGGGCCAGTCTGCGGTGTTGCCGCTCGCTCGAAAGCTCAACGTACCAACGGGTACGCCTCGCTTCCTCGCTCGCTTGCGCCTGGCATCCCGGCCTCATGACGTTTTACAAGAGCCTCGCTGACTCTGGACTGAACGCGCAATGCGTACCGATAGGGAGGAGGAGCGCATGAAAAAGGTTTTGGTTGTGGATGACAGCATCTCGGTGGCACGGCAGTTGGAAAAGATCCTCACCGACAGCGGCGAGTTCCAGGTGGTCGGCCACGGCAAGAACGGCATGGAGGCGATCCGGCTGCACCAGACGGAGCATCCCGACATCATCTGCATGGACATGAACATGCCGGGTATGGACGGCCTCACGGCCCTTCGGACCCTCGTTGCCCTCGACAAGAACGTGAAGGTGGTTATGGTCACCTCCCTGGGCGGGGTCGGCGACAAGTTCACCGAGGCCCTTCGCCTCGGTGCCCGTACGGTCATCTCCAAGCCGTTCGAGGCGGACAACGTCCTGAAGATCCTCCGCGAACTGTAGCCCCACGCGGATACTCATTACGTTCGGACAGCACTAAACTTCCCAAGGAGGACCGGATATGGCGGTCAAGTTTTTCGGACAGTTTCTGGTGGAAAAAGGGGTTGTATCGAGGGAAATCCTCTTGCAGGCCATAGAGTTGCAGGAATCGGTGAATCTCAGTTTCGGGGCCACCGCCCTGACCATGGGGCTTCTCGCCGAGGGGGACATCGAGAAGGTACACAATGCCCAGCGGACCGAGGATCTCCGCTTCGGCGACATGGCGGTGAAGCTGGGGCTTCTGACCAACGAGCAGATGATGCAGGTGCTGGGCCGCCAGAAGAATACCCACCTCTACATCGGCGAGGCGCTCGTCAAGGTCGGGGCGCTCTCCGCCGACCAGCTGCCGGCGCTTCTCGACGAGTTCAAGGCCGACCAGGCCCAGTACGCCACCGACAAGGTGGCGATCCCGGCGGGGGTGGCCGACGCCCCGTTCTGGGAGATGCTGGCCGACCTCACCTACAAAATGCTGACCCGCGTGGCGCTCCTCACCTTCCGTCCCGAGCCGATTTCCACGGCACAGAGCCTGCCGGCCATGGAGGTCTACGCCGCCATGGAGTTCTCCGGCGACGTGTCGGGACGCTACTTCCTGGGGGTCTCCGCCGTCACCCAGAAACAGATCGCCAGGGAGATCCTGAAGGAAGCCAACGTTGACGGCGAGCCGAAGGAAGTGCTCGACGACACGGTCATGGAGTTCGTGAACGTGGTGCTCGGCAACGTGGCCGCCAAGGCGGCCCAGATGGGGAAAGCCATCGAGATCGCGCCCCCCGAACTCGTCGAGGCGGCAGGGGAAATTCAGGCCGCCGCCGGCCAGTCGGCGCTCCGCTTCCCGGTCTGCCTCGCCGACGGCGACCGGGTGGAACTGGCGGTTTTCATCAAGTAGCAGCGACCGACAATTCCGGTCTTTTCACGAGGGGGGTGCCAACATCCGCAAGGTGTGGCACCCCTTTTCTGTGCCCGGAACGGGGTTACCCACTCCCCTGCCTGTGCCGGAGCCGCAGAACCAGCTTCTGCATCTCCGACACCGCCAGCATGCCCCCGGCCAGTCCCAGCGTGAAGAGAAGGGGTTCGAACGGAAGAGCAGTGGTGGAGAACACCGCCGAGAGGGGGGGGAAGTAGACCACCGCCAACTGGAGGAGGAGGGTGATGAGAATGGCGCCGGCAAGGGGGAGGTTAGAGAAGATGCCGATCCGGAGGAGAGAATCGCGGTCGGAGCGGACCGCCTGGGCCACGGCGAGCCGGTTGACAACCAGGAAGGTGAAGACCATAGTCTGCCAGGGAAGGCCGCGACGAAGGGCCCAGACCTGAAGCGCCAGGGCCACGGCTCCGATGAGAAGGCCGTGGCCGGCCACGTAAAGCCCCCGACCGCCGGCAAAGATCCCTTCGGAGGGGTTAACCGGCGGACGGTTCATGACGTCGCGACCGGCGGGCTCCCCCGCCAGTGCGAGGCCCGGCAGGCTGTCGCAGAGGAGATTGAGCCAGAGGATCTGGAGCGGCAGGAGCGGCAGCGGCAGGCCGAGAAAAGGGGCAAGGGTGATGGCGACCAGGGTGCCGGTGTTGCTCGTGATGGAGTAGGTGATGAACCTGAGGATGTTGGCGTAGATCCGCCGTCCCTCCCGCACCGCCTTGACGATGGTCGCAAAGTTGTCGTCCAGCAGGACCATGGCCGACGCCTCCTTGGCGACGTCGGTGCCGGTGATCCCCATGGCGACCCCGATGTCGGCACGCTTGAGGGCCGGCGCGTCGTTCACCCCGTCGCCGGTCATGGCGACGAAACGCCCGTGGGCCTGGAGCGCCTTGACGATGGCAAGCTTCTGCTCGGGGGCCACCCGGGCGTAAACCCGGATCGACTCCACGCGCCGGGCCAGCTCTTCCGGCGTCATTGCCGCCAGTTCCCGGCCGGTGACGACGGTATCGCTGCCGTCGCGCACCATATCGAGCCTGCGGGCAATCACGAGCGCCGTCAGCGGATGGTCGCCGGTGATCATCACGGGGGTGATCCCCGCGGTCCGGCACTGGGCCACTGCCTCCTTCGCCTCTTCCCGCGGCGGGTCGAGCATCCCCGCCAGGCCGAGAAGAACGAGCCCCGTCTCTGCCGTCTCACTCTCAAGGGGGGCGGGAACGCTCTCCCATCTTTGCATGGCCACCGCCAGCACCCGCAGCCCCTCCCCCGCCATCCGATCAACGACCCGGGCGATTTCGTCCCGGTCGAGGGGGAACTCTCCGAGGGTCGTCAGCACCGCTTCCGCCCGGTCGAGTATCATCTCTGCCGCCCCCTTGGTGAAGGCGACGACGGAGCCCCCTTCCCGGTGAAAGGTAGTCATGCACTTGCGCTCGGAGTCGAAGGGGAGTTCCGCGATGCGGGGCCTCTCCTTCGCCAGTACCCGCCGGTCATACCCCGCGTCGCGTGCTGCCGCCAGAAGCGCCGTCTCCGTGGGGTCGCCGGCGAGATTGCCGCCGTCTTCGGTGCGGGAATCGTTGCAGAGGGTCATGGCCGTCATGAGGAGATGGTACGGAGTGCTCCCTCCGGACGGGGGATCCGCCGGGGGCTCCCCGACGGCACGGAGAGCGCCGTCGACGTAAATGGTCTCCACCGTCATCCGGTTCATGGTCAGGGTGCCGGTCTTGTCCGAGCAGATGAAGGAGACCGAGCCGAGGGTTTCCACCGCCGGCAGCCGCCGGATGAGGGCATTCTGGCGCACCATCCTCCGGGCGCCCAGGGCGAGGGTGATGGTCACCACCGCCGGCAGGGCTTCGGGAATCGCCGCCACGGCCAGGGAGATGGCGGTGAGAAACATGAGAAGAAGCGGCTCGCCCCGCAGGAGCCCAAGGGTGAAGATCGCCGCGCAGACGAAGATGATGGCTATGGCGAGGCGCCTGCCGAAGCCGGCGAGGCGGCGCTGGAGGGGGGTCTTGGTCTCCACTTCCCCCCGGATCAGGGCGGCGATCCGGCCAAGCTCCGTCGCCATGCCGGTGGCTACGGCCACCCCGGCGCCACGGCCATGGGTGACCACGGTCCCCTTGTAGGCCATGGAGAGGCGGTCGCCGAGGGGAAGATCGTCTCCGGCCACCGGCTCCGTCGTCTTCTCCACCGGGAACGACTCGCCGGTCAGGGCCGCCTCCACGATGGTCAGACGGGGCGCCTCCACGAGCCTCAGGTCGGCGGGGACCACGTTTCCCGCCTCCAGGAGCACCAGGTCTCCCGGCACGATTTCCCGCGCGGGAACCGTGACCGGCGCCCCGTCGCGCAGCAGCGTCGCCGTACTCCCCGCCATCTCCCGCAGGGCCGCCATGGCACGCTCCGCCCGGTACTCCTGGACAAAGCCGATGATGGCGTTGAGGATCACTATGGTAACGATGGGGGCCGCGTCCCCCAGGTCGCCGATGGCACCTGCCACCAGAGCGGCCGCCAGGAGGACGAGGATCATGAAGTCGGTGAACTGGGAGACGAACATGGCGAAGGGGGAGCGCCCTCCCCGCTCCGCCAGCTCGTTGGGGCCGCAATCTTCCAGGCGGCGGCGCGCCTCGGCGGAGGAAATCCCCTGCCGGGCGGAGTCGAGCCGTTGGAGCGCAGCCTCCGCGGAAAGGGCGTGCCACGCGGTCACGACAGCTCCTCCACCGCCCGCTGCGCCCGCGCCACGATCTCCGACGGCGACTCGGTGCCGAAGCGAAGCGGTTTGCCGAACCGCACCCGCACCGGTCCCCGCCGCGGCCACGCCGCGCCGCGGGGAAAGACGCGCTCGAGCCCCTGGATCCTGACCGGCACCACCGGCACGCCGAGCTCGCGGACCATGATCCCGAGCCCCTGCTGGAACGGGAGGAGCGTCCCGTCGAAGGAGCGTTCACCCTCAGGGAAAACCAGGGTGTTCATCCCCCAATCCGTCAGCTCCCCCATGTGACGGAGCGCCCCCCTGAACCCCCGGGTCTGGGGGAGCGGGAAGACCGTGAAGGCGACGGAGGCGTACTCGTAGGTCAGACGCTTCCAGAGCTTCTGGGCAAGGTTTCGGTAGTTGCGGAAGAAGAACTCCTCCCAGGCCGCCGTGGCGGTGTTGTAACGGAGTGCCGGCGGCAGGGCGAGCATGATCGTCGGGTGGTCGAAGTAGCTCTGGTGGTTGGAGATGAACATGACCGGTTCACCAATTCCTTCCAGGTTCCGGAGCCCGTCGACCTCCAGGGAGACGAAGCAGCGAACGAGGGGAAAGTGAAGGATGGCGTCGAGAAAACGCCGCACCCCCCGGGCGCCCCTGCCGGCGGCCCAGGGGCGGAAGTGCTCGCGCACCTTGATCCTTTCCCGCCGCCCGATGATCTCCCGCAGCTCACCGACCCGGGTTGCGGGTCCGATGACCGAGTCCTCCAGGTCGAGGCGGAATTCGAGCTCCAGGGCATTGACCAGTTCGAGCCGGCCGATGGAGGTGAGCCCCAGGTCGGTGGCAAGGACCGCCTCATCGGTCACCCGCTCCGTCGGCATCCCGGTCACCGAGGCGATCAGGGCCGCCAGGCGATCTACCTGCCCCGTCCCCCCGCCGCCGGCGCTCCCCTGGAGCACCCGCTCCTTGACCTGGAACTTCCGAACCTTCATGGTGGTGGTCTTGGGAAATTCGGCCTCGGGCCAGACTGTGAACGAGGTGATCCGGTGCAGCTCATCCAGGCGTCCGTTCACCTCGGCGACGATCTCCTCGGGCGGGCGGCCGCTCCCGTCCGGGATCAGGACTGCGTGGACCTCCTCCCCCGCCCCTCGGTCGAGGCCGATGACGCATCCCTCCCGCACCCCCGCCGTCCGCTCCAGGATCGCCTCGATCTCGTCCGGATAGACGTTTACCCCCGCACCGGTGACGATCAGCTCCTTGCTCCGCCCCTTGACCCGGAGCCATCCGGCTTCATCGAGCTCCCCGAGATCGCCGGTTCGGAACCACCCGTCCACAAAGGCCTCGTTTGTTGCCTCATCATTCCGGTAGTAGCCGGGAAAGACGTTGTCCCCCCGGACCAGGATCTCCTCCCCCTCAAGGCGCAGTTCGACCCCCGGCAGCGTCGCACCTACGGAACCGGCCACCTGGCGCTCCATGGTGTTGGCCGTCAGGACCGGCGCGCACTCGGTGAGGCCGTATCCCTCCACGACGGTGAACCCCATGGCGTCCCAGAAACGGAAGAGGTCGGGGTCAAGGGAAGCCCCCCCCGAGACGAAGAGCCTGAAGGAGCGGCCAAACTTCCGCCGGACGGGAAAGAAGAGGAGCCGGCGCCACGCCGGCGCCAGACGGCTCCCGACGGCCAGAAGCCGCTCGAAGAGCCGGGAAAGTCCCTTTGCCGCCAGCTCCCGCTCGATGGAGCTTCGGAGGAGCTGGAGCAGCCGCGGCACCGCAATCACGGCGGAGACATCCTCTTCCCCCAGGGCTTCCAGGATTGCCGATGGTTTCAGGGTCCGGATGCAGACGATGGAAGCGCCGTTGAACAGGGGGGTGAGGAATCCCCCCATCTGCTCGAACATGTGGGAAAGGGGCAGGAGGGAGAGAAAAGTGAACTCCGGCGTCACGACGGGGATATGACGGTCCACCTGGAGCAGGTTGGCGATCAGGTTGCGGTGGGTGAGGATCACCCCCTTGGGATTGCCCGTGGTGCCCGAGGTGTAGATGAGCTCGGCCATCTCGTCCGGCTCGGGGGCATGAACCTCGCTCCGGGGCTCCGTTTCCGCCAGCAGGTGGGGAAGCTCCTCGAAGAGGACCGATGGCCGCCCGGCAAGACGGTCGAGCTTGTCCCGGCTCTGGATCATGAGGGAAGCCCCCGTGAGACGGGCGATGGTCTCGGCCCGATCCGCCCCCGACATGAAATCG